>NZ_JABXKP010000083.1 GCF_017114985.1 Nostoc sp. JL33
GCTATTTTACCAATTAGAGGTTTTACTTAGCAAAGTTACCTTGGCAAACTACTAGGCTTTTAGAGAGATTTTCTACTTCTACCTCTTTGACGCTGTAGCGTGTTCCTTCAAAGAACCTGACATCTTGTTGGCTCAAAGCCAGTATATAGAAGCGACCATTACCATTTCAAATTGGTAGCAGTGGTTTGATGTGAAATCGGTCTGTAACCACGACCAACTCTTGAAAATCAATTGGCAGGGGATAATAGCGAAAAATATTGTCAGAAATAAAAATCGCCAGCCCTTGTCCGATTTGCTCCCAAAACTCTTGGGTATCAATTTCCTGGGATTTTTCTAATAATGCGATCGCATCTTCCTGTGTCAAACCCGCATCAATTAAACGAGCCTCTGCTTCCCTGACCAAATTTTTAAAGCGAATTGGGTTTTGTCGCACTTCTGGCCCGGCTGGGTGCGTTGGCATATAAATTGAAACACAATTTCCTTTTGGCTGTTCTATTAATGTCTTTATTTCCTCTTTAGAGATTAATTGCATATTATATCCCTCCTATCAAGGTGACCAGATACATCAGACCAGATCATCGATATTCAATGATCTGATAAAACGTTATTCTCAGATGGTGGCGGTTGAAGTCCAACCGTTTGCCTCTGAATTTATTTCACCTCAAGCAGGGTTTAGTTGCATCTTTCTTTTGATAGGCAATATTCATTCGGGGAATTACTAATTAAAACCTCCTTCTTTAAAAGCCAAAATCGCCAGGTTTATCAAATGTTTGGCGTGTTAGACTTTGCGCGTCCTGAGTTTATTCCTATTTTACTATCTGGTTGGCTAAGACCTAAAGTTACTCGTTTCATAATCCAGTACAAACCTGCAAGTACCCCAAAGGTGATAGTAATAATCACCAGGGGCTGTTTCCCAAGAATTTCTTCTACCCCTTTAGTGAGTACGGCATCGGGTTGAGTAATAAAATCCCAACTGTTGAAACGCAAAAACCGCCCCCAATAGACACCAACAGCACAGAGAAAATGTGTAATCAACTCAAAGCGCCAAATCCATTGGCTCTTGCCGATGCGATGTAAGTAGTAACCCCAATTAATTAACGAGATTACATAAGCTTCAAACCCACCGAAAATTACTAACAAATACACAGGAATGAGTACCAAAGTAATCATCCAAACCGATTGAATCGTGCGGATATCGTCTATCAGGTGAATTACATCAGTCAACAGATATGGTGCATTCGGTAAGAAAGCATAAAAAACTAAGAATCCTAGCCACCAAAGCCAAGAGCTAACACGCCGGAAGCGAAATAGCCACACACTCAAAGCTAAAGGTATAAAAGCCAGAAATAAATTCCAAGTCATCCAACTCATATTAATTCTCAAAACCTGCACAACTCTGGCTATCAATTCTTCTTTCATAGGTGCTAACTCAAAAGACGTTTGATTGATCTAGATTCACTCTTTAGTATTAGTGTTAACCTTAGTGATTGACTGATAAAATTTTTCTACCCCCTAAGAAAATTTATTTACTCCAAGACCAGACAAGGCTTTTGTGTCACTTAAAAGGAAATGCACAGTGATATATGTCTGAAATTTAAAGTTTTTATGTCTTTCATACTGGGGGATGAAATTTCTCAATCAGCTTAATTCACTAGTATAGCCAGAAAATCATCAGGGTAAAATCTACCACAGGAAGAAAGTCTGGGCGATAAAAACGCTGCTGAATAACTTTTTGAGGACTTTTTTTATGGGAATGTTGCCCCTGTCCTCGCTATTATATTGATTTAATTCTGTTCTACGACAGTTCCAGAAGCAGGCGAAAGTTTTTGCCAAGAGTGTAAAATAATTGCGCTATCCCTTGAGAACTAACGATGTTAAATAACTAACGCAGTATCACTCGACTACGGAGGCGATCGCTTGTTTGGGTAAGGTGGGTATTGTACATCTCTTGGCAGAATCTTGTGAACAAGTAGCTTGAATAAGGTTGGGGAGTGGGAGAGTAAAAATTGAAGAATTGAAGAATTGAAATTTAATCCCAAAGACGCTTTTACGTCGCTCTTTGTGGCGCTATCGTCAATCCCAAATCCTTGCATTGAATTGCCCAATCCCCCATGCCCAAATTGGATTATTCTGGCTGGCTACAATATTTATTCATTTGATTCATTAGCGTATCCGACTGCTTGCCAATAGTTGTAGCTATTGTCAGTGCTGAGTCAATTTCGGTTCTAGCCTTTTGGATTTTTTCTCTACCAGATTCCGAGGCTTCTGCTGTCTTAGTTGCACCAAGCGCCCTACCTGCCTTAGCGATCGCTTGACTGAGATTCTGAAAAATTTTCACAAAATTGCTTTGAAATCCTTTCAGCTTGGGGTCTGTTAACTTCAGTTCCCCAATCGATTTAGTCACAAATTCCAAATCTTTAGATAGCTGTAAGCTGGTGATCACTTGCGTTCCTTTATTTTTATCAATCAAAGAAGTTCCAGTATTCACAACTCGAATCAGTCGCTGGCACTGGGAAACTTTATTTTCGTTGCAACTAGTAATCAACAAAGCAATGCTCAGGCTCACAGGAGCAATAACGGTATATTTATGTAAAACAGACATTAACACCCCAATAGCATTAACAATTCAAAATTCTTGCATTAAAGACATTTGGTTCTACCGATCCCCTTAGCTCGACTTTATCCAAAATTAAGAACTCGGTTTTCTTTATCCGGCAAAAACCCTGGCTTTTTGGCAAATACTTTTTCTACGTCATAAATTATCGATGAAGATCAAAAAGTCAAACTGCCATTCTACAAAGGTTTGAGCTTATGTGTTTGCCTAAGCGTAAAAATCTAGGACTTACGCAAAAATCGCCAACTACGCTTAATTTATCGAACCGCCAAGACGCCAACTCTTCTCTACGAGAGGCTGCGCCAAGGAGACACTACGTGTAGCTTGTCGGACGCTCTTTGTACGCAAAGCGTCTCGTTAGAGAAGAACGCCAAGAATCGTAGAGTGTGCGTAAGTCCTAAAATGGATAAAGTCGAGCCAATATTACAGCAGAATTCAGGAGAAGCAGTGGGTTGGAGAGCCAGCACGGGCTAAACCCTAGCTATCCGCTAACAGCACGGGCTAACCGCCCCGAAGAAAGCTAACAGCACTCTTAAATACTTTGTATTTATTTCTCTACTAATAGTTCCAAGTCACATAGTCTTGATAAACTGTATATTTGCTGACTTAATGGTACAGTATTAGTTGTTTTTATAAAAAAAATATGTAAACGTCAGTAACTACCATAAAAATAAGTGGCTCAATTTAAAGTTTAGATAAAATTTAGGAAAATATTTTGAATTGAGGTGCGGGAATTACTAAAGTTTTCAGAAGAGCTAACTGTAACAAAAGTATTCATAAAGCTTTGAGTAATCAGGTTCAGTCAATAAGGCCAGCAAATATTTGGCTCTATTTCCTCCAGCCTTTACACATCCTCGTTCTGTAATATGAAATTATGAAGATAAACTCATCCAACTCGCTGTTAACAGTACCAACTGGGCCACTCAAGATTTCAGAGTTGCCGCCTAACGCAGTGGGTACAAGTGGTGAATATATCCATCTTTCTCTAGTAATTCCTACTTATAAAGAGCGTGACAACATCCAGAATGTGGTCAGTATATTGAGTCAGTTGCTGGATGAATCTATTCCCGGAAACTATGAATTGATTGTGGTAGACGATGATAGCCCAGATCGAACTTGGGAAATAGCACAATCCTTGACGACAGAATACCCCCAGTTGCGAGTGATGCGACGCCAACAGGAACGAGGGCTGTCTTCAGCAGTAATTCGTGGGTGGCAAGCAGCGACGGGGAGTATGTTGGGGGTGATTGATGGAGATTTGCAGCATCCACCAGAGGTGCTGATGCAACTGTTGCGTAGTGTTGAGCAGGGAGCAGATTTGGCAGTAGCGAGTCGTCATGTCGAAGGAGGCGGTGTCAGTAGTTGGAGTCTTGTTAGGCGTTTCTTGTCTCGTGGCGCTCAGTTGTTAGGCTTGGTGATTTTACCGGGGGTACTGGGCAGAGTTTCCGATCCGATGAGTGGTTATTTTATGGTGCGCCGGAGTGCGATCGCCAATGCAACACTCAATCCAGTCGGATACAAAATTCTTCTAGAGGTAATCGGGCGGGGAAAAGTAGATCAAGTTGCCGAAGTTGGGTATGTGTTCTGCGAACGCAAAGAGGGTGAGAGTAAGGTGACATGGAAGCAATATATAGATTACATTCATCACTTAGTACGGTTGCGGCTTTCTACAGGGGGGATAGGACGATTGAGTAGAAAAGTCAATTTCCCTATCGGTAGATTTCTCCGTTTTGGGTTGGTTGGCTTTAGCGGGGTATTTGTGGATATGACAGTGCTTTACTTGCTCAGTGATCCGACTACCTTGGCTTGGCCACTCACACGCAGCAAAATTATTGCTGGTGAGATTGCGATTTTAAATAATTTCTTCTGGAATGACGCTTGGACATTTGCTGATGTCAGTGCCAGACAGCAAGAATGGCATCAACGCCGGAAGCGGTTTGTGAAATTCAACGTCGTTTGCCTTGGTGGACTCCTATTGAATGTACTGATATTAAATTTGGTATACAATTTCATCATTCCTAATCGTTATATTGCCAACTTTATTGCGATCGCAGTTGCTACCATCTGGAATTTCTGGATTAATTTGAAACTCAGCTGGCGCGTCACCGACGTGAAATAATCACAACCAGGGATTTGAGATTTTGATTTTAGAACGAACTTAAATCTCAAACGTCAAATCTACAAATCCATTCCTGTGAGGATCGGCAATGAGAGTTATTTTCCAAGGTGCATTTTATTTTTACAGAAAAATTATCTCGTTGCTACCTGCCTATGCTACCCATTTCCTGCCTCTGGCAGATGCAAACTCTGGCTCACAAAACAAGCATTGGGATAATTTGCAGACTCGCCTCCCTCCTTTTTGGGTTCACCTCTTGCTGAACTTGATGTGGTTGATCATCGGCATCAGCTTGCGCCTAGCTAACTTGACTGGAAAACCTCCTTGGACTGATGAGTTTTCCACCTTGGTGTTTAGTTTGGGGAATAATTTTTTATCAGTACCCCTAGATCAAGCGATCGCAGCTGATATTTTATTGCAACCACTGCAACCAAACCCAGCAGCTAGTATTGGCGATGTGATTCATAACTTAGTTACACAAGATACCCATCCACCACTGTATTTTGTGCTGGCTTACCTGTGGATGAAATTATTTAAGAGCGAAGGAGGATTAGTATCGCTGTTTGGGGCGCGATCGCTACCAGCTTTAATCGGTGCTGCCTCGATTCCATCTGCTTACGTATTAGGTAGGGTAGCGTTTCGTTCGCCATTAGTGGGACACTTGGCTGCTGCGATGATCGCAGTATCACCCTACGCCATCTTTTTAGCACAAGAAGCACGCCATTACAGTTTGGCAGCCTTATGGGTAACAGCTTCTCTCACCTGTTTAGTAATTGCCACACGTCATATTCAAAACCGCACACCTTTACCCATCTGGGTAGCAGTTTCCTGGGTGGCAATTAATGCTTTGGGGCTTGCGACTCATTACTTTTTCAGCCTCACCCTCTGCACAGAAGCTATAGTTTTGATTTTTCTGGCTTGGCTTCAATTGCAGACTAGCAGCAAATTTTCTCTTTTCTTCTCTTCTGCCTGGCGGCGCATCTATGCCGTTGCAACAGGTACTTTTGTAGCGGGTTTAATTTGGCTACCAATCTTTTTAGAGAATAGAAATCGGAGTAATTTGACCGAGTGGATTCAAGGTTCGCGCGTCGGACTAGATTGGTTTAGCCCAATTTTTCAAGCTTTAGGAACATTGATTGCAATGATTTCCCTCTTGCCAGTTGAATCTTCACAGGTATTGGTTGTGATTCCTTCTGGACTGGTGATGCTGATTTTCTTTATTTGGGCAGTACCAATTTTGCTGCGTGGGATCAAGATTCAACTACAGCAACCAGAAAGCCGGATTATGATTCAGGTGTTTATTGGAGTGGTGATCAGTGCGATCGCTTTATTCTTTATCTTTACGTACTTTTTCGGAATCGATCTGACCAGGGGTGCTAGGTATAACTTTGTTTACTTTCCGGCGATCGTTATTTTACTAGGGGCAAGTCTTGCAGTTTGTTGGCAACCTCCCAAGGAATTGATCGGAAGAGAAAATGAGATAAAAAGCATCGGTAGATGGGGAATAAACGGTAAAAAAGCCGTGATGTTAATTTGGTTAATGGGATTTGTGAGTGCAGTTACAGTATTCTGCAATCTCGGCTATCAAAAATATTATCGCCCTGACCTGTTTGTGCAACTAATTCAACAAATATCCCCAGTGCCAGTACTGATTGCCACTACCCACAAAACTTATGTACACACTGGGGAAATGATGGGGGTAGCTAGGGAGTTTAAAGTTGCCAATTCACCCCAAAAACCTCTGTTTCTCCTTGCCCATCAAAATAAAGACCCGAATACTTCCACCATTGCTCTAGAAAATACTTTAAAGAAATTACCACGACCTTTTGACTTGTGGCTGGTAAACTTTCACGCACCTGTAGCAGAAAGCGTCAACACATGCGTTATCTCTGATACTCAATCTTTGCCAAGGGTGAACGGCTACGAATATAAACTTTATCATTGTCAGCAGAGTTAGTTTTCTGATAAACACTACACACTACTCGACTCAAAAATCTGTTGAGCAGTCAAATTCAACTCTGGTAAAATGGATGATTGAATGCGACTGCTATTCCTAAACTGACTAACTTGGTACTCACCCTCAACTAAAGAGTAGATTGAGATAGTTGGTTGTTTAGGATTGCCGATAAACCGCCTGCCTCCCAAAGCTGCATAATCTACAATCCAGTATTCTACGATACCTACTGCCTCATAATCAGCTGCTTTTTTTAAATAATCATCCCTCCAGTTGGTACTCACCACCTCAACGACTAACGGAATCGATGCTCCTTGGCTAACAGTAGATTCTTTTTTCCACAGAGGTTCATTCACTAAATTGGGCTGATTTAATATCAGCACATCTGGCGAATAAGCTGATTCGCTCTGGGTAGGTTTAATGAATGCCGTTTTGGGGATAAAATAAGGCAGTTTTAAACGTTTATATTCTGCAACTATTTCTCCAACTAAAAATCCCCGAATCTCTTCATGGTCGCCAGTGGGTGGTGGCATCTGGACTATTACTCCGTCATGTAATTCATAGCGTTTCTGTGAGTTTTCGGGATAGTCGGCAACAAACTCATCGAATGTAACTAGTTTGCGTAAGGCTTGAGTCATGATTTAAACTCTCGAATTTTAGCTAAAATAAATACATGGTAGAAAAACTCCCAGTTTTGAATTTTTTTTGAGAGAAACCATTACAACCCTTTCAAAGATGAATAATAACTGATTTTTTGCTAGCGTATTTTACAAATTTTTTGATGGGAATATCTGATATTTTGAGTATTTTAACTGATTTAGGACTGTAGAGACGTAGCACTGCTACGTCTCTACAAGGGTTCTGTGTAACGCATATTTAATTTCTGGAGATATCTAATGTAGATTACATATAGATTACAGAATCTCCCTGCGTGAACGTTGGGGAGTGTCAACCGCAGATGCATCTTGTAGAAGTTCCTCAAATATCGATATCCATAGGAGACTAGAGAAAGAAGAACCAAAACATATCTCATGGGTCTTGAAGCAGCGAAGGCTGTAAATAGCTAAGGAGGATTTATGCGTGCAGTACTAATGGCAGGCGGTTCGGGAACGCGGCTTCGCCCGTTAACTTGCGATTTGCCTAAACCGATGGTGCCGATTCTAAATCGACCAATTGCCGAACATATTATCAATCTGCTCAAACGACATCAAATTACAGAAGTTATTGCGACATTGCATTATTTACCTGATGTCTTGCGAGACTACTTTCAAGATGGCAGCGATTTTGGTGTCCAGATGACCTATGCCGTCGAAGAAGATCAGCCTTTGGGGACAGCAGGCTGTGTGAAAAACATTGCCGAACTTCTTGATGAAACCTTTTTAGTCATTAGTGGCGATAGCATCACAGATTTTGACCTCACCGCAGCGATCGCATTTCACAAACAAAATAAGTCAAAAGCTACTTTGATTTTGACCAGGGTTCCCAACCCGATTGAATTTGGGGTAGTGATTAGCGATAAAGAAGGACGGATTAATCGATTTTTAGAAAAACCCTCTAGTAGTGAAATTTTTTCCGATACCGTCAACACTGGTACTTACATTCTCGAACCAGAAGTTTTGGAATATCTGCCAGCAAACACTGAATGCGACTTTTCCAAAGACTTATTCCCCTTACTACTAGCAAAAGATGAGCCAATGTATGGTTACATTGCTCAAGGTTACTGGTGTGATGTTGGTCACTTAGATGCCTACCGCGAGGCTCAGTATGACGCTTTAGCTGGGAAAGTGCAACTAGATTGTGCCTACAAAGAAGTTTCCCATGAGTTATGGGTAGGCCAAAATACTTACATCGACCAGACGGCTGTGATTGAAGCCCCAGCAGTGATTGGTGACAATTGCCGCATCGGGGCAAGAGTACAGATTGAGGCAGGAACCGTAATTGGGGATAATGTGACTATTGGTGCTGATGCGAATCTCAAACGCCCGATAGTCTGGAATGGGGCAATCATTGGCGACGAAGCAGCTCTTTCTGCCTGTGTAATTTCCCGTGGCACTCGTGTAGACCGCCGCGCTCAAGTATTAGAAGCTGCTGTTGTGGGTTCGCTTTCCACGGTGGGAGAAGAAGCCCAAATTAGCCCAGGTGTGCGCGTTTGGCCTAGTAAAAAGATTGAGTCAGGGGCAATTTTAAACATTAACTTGATTTGGGGAAACACCGCCCAACGGAATTTATTTGGGCAACGTGGTGTGCAAGGATTAGCTAATATCGACATCACCCCAGAATTCGCCGTGAAATTGGGATCTGCTTACGGTTCTACCTTGAAACCGGGTTCTAAGGTAACGGTTTCCCGTGACCAGCGTAATGTCTCTCGGATGGTGACGCGATCGCTCATTGCTGGTTTGATGTCAGTAGGTGTTGATATTCAAAACCTCGATGCTACAGCTATCCCCATCGCCCGCACGGTTATACCCACAATGTCGGTAGCTGGTGGTATCCATGTGCGGGTACACCCCGATCGCCCCGATTACATTCTGATTGAATTCATGGATGCTAAGGGCATTAATATCTCCAAAGCCCTGGAGAAGAAAATTGAAGGGGCTTACTTTAAGGAGGATATGCGGCGGGCGCTAATTCATGAAATTGGCGATGTATCTTATCCTAGCCAAGTCATGGATCGTTACTGCACTGCTTTTGAGAAACTGTTGCATGTTCATACACTCCGCAACAGTCGCGCAAAAGTGGTGATTGACTATGTTTATGCGGTATCGGGGGCAGTTTTACCCCAAATGTTGGATAAATTTGGCGCTGATGCAGTGGTGTTGAATGCCAGTGTCAATAAAACGGCGATGTCAATTACTGACCGCGAAGGACTGCTGACTCAGTTAGGTCATGTAGTGGAGGCATTGAAAGCTAACTTTGGCGTGCAAGTATCGGCTAATGGAGAACAGCTAATTTTAGTTGATGAATCAGGCTTCCCAATTCGTGGGGAAATGTTAACAGCACTGATGGTAGACATGATATTAACGGCTAACCCCAGAGGAACAGTAGTAGTACCAGTTCATGCTTCCAGTGCTATTGAACAAGTCGCCCGCCGCCATGATGGCAGAGTGATTCGCACTAAAGCCAATCCTACAGCCTTAATGGAGGCTTGCCAGACAAATCAAAATGTGGTATTGGGAGGTAGTGGAGAAACTGGTTTTATTTTCCCGCAACTGCATCCGGGATTTGATTCTATGTTCTGCATTGCTAAGATAATTGAAATGTTGACTATACAGGAGCGATCGCTTGCTACTGCTCGGTCAGAATTGCCTCGTGTAATTCACAAAACTTATACAGTACGCTGCCCGTGGACAGCCAAGGGTGCTTTGATGCGTTACTTGGTAGAAACTCATCCAGCCCAAAACCTAGAACTCATCGATGGAGTGAAAGTTTGTCAACCCTATGATGACAGTTGGCTGTTAGTTTTACCAGATGCCAGCGAACCACTAGTGCATTTGTATGCAAATAGCAACGATCGCGATTGGGTAGATGAGACTATCAGAAACTACCGCAGCCGTGTCCAGACTTTTGTGGAAAGACAAGAAGAATATCAACCCGCCGAAGTGTAATTCGTAATTCGTAATGGGCTACGCCCCGCTTCTCTACGAGACACTTCGTGAACGCTAACGTAATTCGTAATTGAATTCTTTAATTACGAATTACGAATCTATTTTGTAGGAGCAATTACAGGGTCGTAGTTGGAATGGAATGCTGATGGCATTTGTCGCAGACTTCAGTAAATGCACAGTCTCCATCAGCTATTGAAAAACTCTAGCGACATCACCACCGCATCATCCGCATCTCGTCTGGTGATGATCGTATAGTCCGCATCTTCCGTCACCCGATCTAAAACTGTCTTCAGGCTATTTCTCGCCTCGCTAAAAGAGATAACTTTCATCTGGCGCGAACCTGTACTGTTTATTGTACAAGTCTAGCCTTTTCTTCAATTTGTTTCTTGAAGTAGTTCACAAAACTTTACCTTAGCTAGATGAAAATAATTTGCAATAACTCTGATAAGATATCTTCAGGCTTATTGATATAGATATTCATTAAGTCATTGATAATATTTCAGCTATTTGCAAACTTTTCAGGAGATAACGCTATATGTCGAAAAAAATCGGTCTGTTCTACGGTACTCAAACTGGCAACACTGAATCAGATGCTGAAAAAATTCAGGATGAGTTTGGTGGTGAGGTTGTAACATTACATCCCATTTACGAGGCGGATGCTACCACCTTTGATGAGTATGAATTGCTGATTATTGGCTCTCCCACTTGGGATATTGGTCAACTTCAGAGCGATTGGGAAGGCTTTTTCCCCGATCTGGATGAAATAGATTTTAATGGTAAGCTAATCGCCTATTTTGGTGATGGAGACCAATATGGCTATGCCGATAACTTCCAGGATGCAATGGGAATTTTGGAAGAAAAAATTTCCCAGCGAGGCGGTAAAACTGTTGGTTATTGGTCAACTGAGGGTTATGAATTTGAGAATTCTAGAGCTTTGAAAAATGGCAAGTTTGTTGGGCTGGCACTTGATGAAGGTAGTCAATCTGATTTAACAGACGAGCGAATTAAAACTTGGGTTGCTCAGTTGAAGACAGAATTTGGTTTGTAGAAAATCAACTTCAAGCCAGGGCGAATAGAATTCGCGGCTATACAAACGTACTCCTTTGGAGAACCCGTTCGCGTAGCGTCTCCGTCAGCAGAAGGGTAAACCGCCTGCGCGGAAATCATGAACAAGTGAGTGTTTGAAACCCACGGAGGTGGGTTTTGCCTGTATAGACGCGGTTTCTAACCGCCTTTTTAAGGTTAAGTTGGCCAAAATTGATAATTTAGAAGTTATAGGTATTTATGTCTGATTCATTTGATGTTCTGTGGTTAAATGCTAGTCCTATTTTGAAGCGTTTTGATAAACCATTACTTCAATACTTATCTGGGTATATAAGCATCGCCCAGTGGGAATACCAGCAAACCAAAGATGAAGCCAGTTCCATAGATCAAGCTGTGGAGTTGCTGTATGATTTTTTAGAATGGCGCGATCGCCCCGTGCATTTAGGAGGTCATGGGATGGGTGGTGCGATCGCCTTAACCTTTGCCCGTCGATTTCCTCAAAAAGTGCGATCGCTCACCCTGCTGGCTGTAGCAGCTCAACCTGCAAACAATTGGCACGCTCACTATTACTTTCAACGACAACTTTTTAGCATCAGCCGTGAGCTAATTTTAGCAAGTAACGTTCGCAGTCTTTTTGGAAATCAACCGCCTCATACCACTAAAAAGTTAGTAGCTGCCTTAGATAAAGATTTAGAACAATCTCCCTCGTCACACTCTTTATTTAAGTTGGTTTATTTACCCAAGGGTGGAGTTTCTATGCCAATGATGGTATGTGGTAGCAAGACTGATCCGGTAGTCAACTCAACTGTATTGCATGACTGGTTAAATTGGTTCAAGCCAGAAGATAAACTTTGGGAATGCCCAGAAGGATATCATTTTTTTCACTACTTCTATCCTCAACAGGTTGGTGAAGAGATTTTGAGTTTTTGGCAACACCACCATCCGCATCTAGTAGAAGCATCTGCACTATCTTTTAGCGGTTCTACAAATTAGTAAGATACAAGAGTGCGATCGCAATACGGTTCCGATAAGATCGCCCTGCCTGTGGCGACCCCCTTAAAAAGGGGGTAAAAGAGGGTCATTTCATTCTTTAGTGCATATGAGAAAAAATTGCTCAAGCAATACTGCTTTCCTTTGAATGTTGAAATCAGACAGATGTGCTGCGAGAACTTATCCGCAAGCTATCCAAATCAATTAATAAAAAGCCGGGAAACGAAGCACGGGGCTTTAGACCCAATTTTTCGGTAAACTATTTCAGACTTGTCTATTTCTTCAATTGCTGCACAAACGCATTATGTTCCGGTGACTTCAAACCCGCTTGCACCACCTCCAACACTCGCACCATCTGATTGTTTAACAGCGCCTCCACCTCTAACCACAAACCCGGAAACACCTGAGAGCGAATAATTCCATCTGCACCAGGAGATAGCAATCGATAGTCACCATCAATTAGGCAAAACCAGTCAATTTTATTCTCGTAAGATTGCCAGATTACGTACTCCAACACCCCATTACGGCGATAAACCTGCTTTTTGCTCCCTGTATCGATCGCCACGCTACTCGCTGCAATTTCAACAATTAATTCGGGAGATCCTTCAATGTAACCGTCGCTGCTCAAACGGGTTTGTCCGCCTGCGTCTGGTTCAATAAACAGCACTGCATCTGGTTGGGGTTCATTGTCTAAATCTAGTCTGACGGTTGGGGCATCACTTAAATCAACGCCAGGAGTCAGTGATTGGTAAACTCCTAACCAAGTTATGACTCGACTGTGGGGTTTGCCATGTTGCTCATGTCTTAAGGGAGATGCCACGTAAACGATTCCTTCAATCAGTTCTGCTTTGTTGATATGGGGTGCAGCCGCATAACGCCGTTCAAATTCAGGGCGAGTTAGGCGGTCGCCACTTTCAAGCGGAGGCAGATGTCTCTGGGCTGAGTACTCTCTAACCATTTGCCAATCCTTGGAGTTGCCGGATATTTCTGACTTTAGCAAACCTCAGTTATCAGTTAGGATTTCTTGATTTGCTGCTTTCCTTAAATTCCAAAAATCATAAAATGTGATGTTAACGTGAGTTCGACGAACCTCTCCCTGCCTTGAACTAAAGTTCAAGTCTGTCCCTCTCCGACTCGGAGAGGGACGGTTTTGCGTAGTAAAACCTTCTTAGAGGTTGTTTGAAAAGTATTGGGCGAATATAATTCGCTACTACAGAAACTCTCGTCCACCTCCGTGGAAAGCATGAAAAATCAAGGTTTTTAACCCACGGAGGTGGGTAAAGTCTCGTGTAGCCGCGACTTCTAGTCGCCCGGCTAGTAATAAATTAGACTTGTTCATTCATCCTCTTAGAGGTTTTTTAATTGAGCAAATTGGGTAAATATTATATGAGCAATCGAATTCACGTTAATGTTAATTGTCATCGTATGTTCTACTGTGCGATCGCTTACTCGCCTAAGTTAGACATCGCCGACAATTAATGCTGCATAACATAGTCCAACTAGCTATCATTAGCTAAGTGGGATGCCAGATAGATCGACGGCAATACCATTTAGTTAGCAGTCTTTATCAACTGCTTACACTCGCACCCATAAAAATTAGTTTGATCGACTTTCTATTCCCTGCTCTCTATTATGATATGCATTGGCTAAAAGTACTTTAAGTAAGTACGGGGTGCAAAAAATACAAAAAATTGTTCAAGGATTAAGATTAAGGATACGGCTATGGCAACCGAACAGTTAACTAGAGACAGTGATAATCTAGATTTAAATCAGCTACTAAGAACGCTGAATGCTGTAAAACAGGGTGACTTCTCTGCTCGGATGCCCATAGACCATACTGGTGTGGCGGGGAAAATAGCTGATACGCTCAATGATATTATTTATCAAAATGAGCGGATGGCGGCCGAACTACAACGGATTGGTAACGTTGTCGGCAAAGAAGGCAAAATTGCCGATCGCGCCTCTCTCGGAGATGTTCGTGGTTCTTGGTTAGATTGTGTTACTTCTGTCAATACTCTAATTACAGATTTAGTTCAACCAACAGCTGAAACTACTCGTGTAATTCGGTCAGTTGCTAATGGTGACTTATCGCAAACGATCGCTACAGAAATTGATGGACGACCTCTGCAAGGTGAGTTTCTCCAAACTGCTAATATCGTCAACACGATGGTAGATCGGCTTGGTTCTTTTGCATCGGAAGTAACAAGAGTTGCGCGTGAAGTAGGAACTGAAGGGAAATTAGGTGTTCAAGCCGAAGTGCAAGGTGTCGCTGGCACTTGGAAAGATTTGACTGATAACGTTAACTTGATGGCGGGTAATCTCACCGGACAAGTTCGCAACATTGCCGAAGTTGCCACTGCGATCGCAAATGGTGATTTATCCAAAAAAATCACTGTTAATGTGAAAGGCGAAATTCTGGAACTAAAAAACACCGTCAACACGATGGTGGATCAACTGAATTCTTTTGCATCGGAAGTAACGCGAGTTGCGCGTGAGGTGGGAACTGAAGGGAAGTTGGGCGTACAAGCCGAAGTTAAGGGTGTAGCAGGTACTTGGAAAGATTTAACTGACAACGTTAATTTGATGGCAGGAAATTTGACTGCCCAAGTGCGTAACATTGCGGAAGTGACAACGGCGGTAGCGAATGGCGACTTATCCAAGAAAATCACTGTTAATGTCAAAGGCGAAATTTTAGAGTTGAAAAACACCGTCAACATCATGGTGGATCAACTTAATTCTTTTGCATCGGAAGTAACAAGGGTTGCGCGTGAGGTGGGTGCTGAAGGAAAATTAGGCGGTCAAGCAGAAGTTCGCGGGGTAGCGGGTACGTGGAAAGACCTTACCGATAGTGTGAATTTCATGGCGGGAAGCTTGACGGCACAAGTGCGAAATATTGCGGAAGTGACAACGGCGGTTGCAAATGGCGACTTATCCAAGAAAATCACTGTGGATGTGAAAGGCGAAATACTGGAGTTGAAAAATACCATCAACACGATGGTGGATCAACTGAATTCATTTGCATCGGAAGTGACGCGAGTTGCGCGTGAGGTGGGAACTGAAGGGAAGTTGGGCGTACAAGCAGAAGTTCGCGGAGTTGCGGGTACTTGGAAAGATTTAACTGACAACGTTAACTTAATGGCGGGTAATCTCACCGGACAGGTGCGAAATATTGCCGAAGTTGCCACTGCGATCGCAAATGGTGATCTATCTAAAAAAATCACCGTCGATGTCAGAGGTGAAATTCTCGAACTCAAGAATACCATCAATATAATGGTGGATCAACTCAGTTCCTTTGCAAGTGAAGTAACAAGAGTTGCTCGTGAAGTGGGCAGTGAAGGTAAACTGGGTGTGCAAGCGGATGTGCGCGGTGTCGCTGGCACTTGGAAAGATTTAACTGATAGCGTGAACTTCATGGCGGGAAGTTTAACGGCACAGGTGCGGAATATTGCGGAAGTAACTACCGCGGTTGCAACAGGCGATTTATCCAAGAAAATTACCGTCGATGTCAAAGGTGAAATTTTGGAACTGAAAAACACCATTAACACAATGGTGGATCAACTCAATTCTTTTGCATCAGAAGTCACAAGGGTTGCGCGTGAGGTGGGAAGTGAAGGTAAACTGGGCGTGCAAGCAGAAGTGCGCGGCGTGGCTGGCACTTGGAAAGATTTAACTGACAGCGTGAATTTTATGGCGGGAAGCTTGACGGCACAGGTGCGAAACATTGCCGAAGTGACTACCGCCGTTGCAACAGGCGACTTATCCAAGAAAATCACCGTCGATGTTAAAGGTGAAATTCTGGAGTTGAAAAACACCATTAACACAATGGTGGATCAACTCAGTTCCTTTGCATCGGAAGTAACGCGAGTCGCGCGTGAAGTCGGAACTGAAGGTAAATTGGGTGTACAAGCGGATGTAAAAGACGTTGCGGGTACTTGGAAAGATTTAACTGACAGCGTAAACTTCATGGCGGGAAGCTTGACGGCACAGGTGCGGAACATTGCCGAAGTTACGACTGCGATCGCCAATGGTGATTTATCTAAGAAAATTACTGTTGCTGTTAAAGGCGAAATTCTGGAACTCAAGAATACCATAAATATAATGGTGGATCAACTCAACTCCTTTGCAAGTGAAGTCACAAGGGTTGCGCGTGAGGTGGGAAGTGAGGGTAAACTGGGCGTGCAAGCAGATGTGCGCGGCGTGGCTGGAACTTGGAAAGATTTAACTGACAGCGTAAACTTCATGGCGGGAAGTTTAACGGCACAGGTGCGAAACATTGCCGCCGTCACCACAGCTGTAGCTAATGGCGATTTATCTAAAAAAATCTCCGTTGATGTCAAAGGTGAAATTTTAGAGTTGAAGAACACCGTTAATACAATGGTGGATCAACTTAATTCCTTTGCAAGTGAAGTAACGCGGGTGGCGCGGGAGGTGGGAACTGAAGGGAAGTTGGGCGTACAAGCAGAAGTTAAAGGTGTAGCTGGGACTTGGAAAGATTTAACTGACAGCGTAAACTTCATGGCGGGAAGTTTAACAGCGCAGGTGCGAAACATTGCCGAAGTTACGACAGCTGTCGCAAACGGCGATTTATCCAAGAAAATTACCGTCGATGTGAAAGGTGAAATTCAGGAACTTAAAAACACCATTAATACAATGGTGGATCAGCTAAATTCTTTTGCATCGGAAGTTACCAGGGTTGCGCGTGAGGTGGGAACGGAAGGTAAATTGGGCGTGCAAGCTTACGTCAGAGGAGTTGCTGGAACTTGGAAAGATTTGACGGACAACGTTAACTCAATGGCGGGGAACCTCACCGGACAAGTTCGCAACATCGCGGAAGTTACCAAAGCGGTAGCGAATGGCGACTTATCTAAGAAAATTACCGTTGATGCCAAAGGCGAAATTTTAGACTTGAAGAACACCACCAACACAATGGTGGATCAACTTAGTTCCTTTGCAAGTGAAGTAACGCGGGTGGCGCGGGAAGTGGGAACTGAAGGGAAGTTGGGCGGACAAGCGCAAGTCCAAGGTGTAGCGGGGACTTGGAAGGATTTAACAGATAACGTTAACTCGATGGCGGGGAACTTAACGGCACAAGTGCGCGGTATCGCCAGAGTTGTAACCGCAGTTGCTAACGGTGACTTGAAACGGAAACTGATGCTAGATGCCAAGGGAGAAATTGAAACTTTGGCAGAGACAATCAACGAAATGATTGATACGCTAGCGACATTTGCCAATCAAGTAACCACAGTGGCGCGAGAAGTGGGAATTGAAGGGAAGTTGGGTGGACAAGCAAGAGTACCTGGGGCGGCTGGAACTTGGAAAGATTTGACGGATAATGTGAATGAACTTGCTGCTACACTGACAACTCAATTAAGAGCGATCGCAGAAGTTGCTACAGCTGTAACTAAGGGCGATTTAACTCGTTCAATTGCCGTCGAAGCATTAGGGGAAGTTGCGATACTCAAAGACAACATCAACCAAATGATTGCAAATCTGCGCGAGACAACGCAGAAAAACACCGAACAAGATTGGTTGAAAACTAACCTCGCCAAGTTTACCCGAATGCTGCAAGGTCAGCGAGACTTAGAAACCGTATCTAAACTAATTCTCTCAGAACTAGCACCCTTGGTAGGAGCGCAACACGGCGTATTTTTCCTGATGGAATCTGGGGAAAATATACCGTATTTGAAACTAATTAGTAGCTATGCTTACCGCGAACGCAGACATTTGGCTAACCGCTTCTATTTGGGTGAAGGTTTGGTAGGACAATGCGCTTTAGAAAAAGAGCGAATACTGATAACGGAAGTGCCAAGTGATTATGTCAGAATTGCTTCTGGTTTAGGAGAAGCGTCTCCACTTAATGCCGTGGTGTTACCTGTACTTTTTGAAGGACAGGTGACAGCAGTGATTGAATTAGCATCCTTCCGCCGCTTTAGTGAAATTCATCTGACATTCTTCGACCAACTTACCGAAAGTATAGCGATCGTCCTCAACACGATCGCAGCATCCATGCGAACTGAAGAATTACTCAAGCAGTCACAATCTTTGGCCGAAGAATTACAAACCCAGCAAAGCGAACTCCGGGAAACCAACAAGCGCTTAGAACAACAAGCGCAATCACTCAAAACCTCTGAAGATTTACTCAGAGGACAGCAAGAAGAACTGCAACAAACCAACGCCGAATTAGAAGAAAAAGCAGAGTTGTTGGCTATCCAGAAGAAAGAAGTCGAGCGCAAAAATCGGGAAATTGAACAAGCAAGACTTTCTTTAGAAGACAAGGCTGAACAACTCGCCCTCTCCTCAAAATACAAGTCAGAATTTCTCGCCAACATGTCCCATGAACTGCGGACACCGCTAAACAGCTTGTTAATTTTGGCGAAGTTGTTAACAGATAACGTTGATCGCAACCTTACGGCCAAGCAAGTCGAATACAGCCAAACAATTTACTCAGCAGGTAATGATTTGTTGGCGTTAATCAATGACATTCTGGATCTCGCTAAAATTGAATCTGGCACGATGTCCATTGACATGACCCAAATGCCCTTAGCAGACTTGGGCGATCAGATTGAGCGCACCTTCCGACAAATCGCTCAGAGCAAAAGACTTGCTTTCACAATTGAATTGACTCCCGAATTGCCAAACACCATCTATACAGATGTCAAACGCTTACAACAGGTGTTGAAAAATCTCCTCTCCAACGCTTTTAAATTTACAGAGCAAGGGGAGGTACGCTTACAGATTGCAGTGGCGAAGCAGGGATGGAGCAAAGACCAGGCAACTTTAAATCGCGCCCAGATTGTCATCGCCTTCTCAGTCAGCGATACAGGCATTGGTATTGCGCCCGACAAACAGAAAGTTATTTTCGAGGCATTTCAGCAAGCCGATGGCTCTACTAGTCGGAGATACGGCGGTACCGGATTGGGCTTATCAATTAGCCGTGAAATCGCCCGTCTCTTTGGCGGCGAAATTAAACTAATCAGTCAACCCGGTCAAGGTAGCACCTTTACATTCTACTTCCCACAATTGAGTTCTCAGTCACGAGTGCTGAGTCCTGAGTCTACATCAAAACTATTCCCCACTCCCCACTCCCCAATCAGTACAGACGCGATTAATCTCAGTACAGACGCGATTAATCGCGTCTCTACCCACTCGCCGCTTTTAAATGACGATCGCACTACTATCGGCATAGGCGATCGCGTGTTACTAATTGTCGAAGATGACGTTAATTTTGCGCGTATCCTGCTAGATATGGCGCAACAGCACGGATTCAAGGTAATCACTGCCCAAACCGGCAGTACAGGTTTGATGTTAGCGCAGCAATTCCAGCCTTCAGCCATTTTGCTAGATATCAGGTTGCCGGAAATGGATGGTTGGACGGTATTAGATCGTCTCAAACATGACCCAAATACGCGTCACATTCCTGTACATCTGATGACAGTTGAAGAAGGCAGACAACGCGGTTTGCAACTAGGAGCGATCGCATATCTGCAAAAGCCCTTAACCAGCGAGACAATATCCGAGGCGTTGACCAAAATTAAAGGTTTTGTTGAGCGTCAGGTGAAAAATTTGTTGGTAGTCGAAGACGACGACACTCAAAGGCTTAGTATTGTCGAGTTGATTGGTAACAGCGATGTTGCTACCACTGCGGTTGCCACGGGTACAGAAGCACTAGAAGCTATTCGCTCCCAGCATTTTGATTGTCTGGTTCTTGATTTAGGACTACCCGACATGACCGGGTTTGAACTGATCGAGCAGATAAAGATTTTACCTCACGGCAAAACTTTACCAATTATTGTCTACACAGGTAGAGAAATTAGCAAAACTCAAGAAACGGAACTCAGACGAATTGCCGAAACAATCATCATTAAAGATGTGCGATCGCCCGAACGTCTCCTCGATGAAACAGCATTATTTTTACACCGAGTCGAAGCAAATTTACCAGCACCCAAACGACAAATACTTGAACAACTGCACTCCATAGACTGCTTACTCGCTGGCAAGAAAGCGCTAATTGTAGACGACGATGTGCGTAATATCTTTGCGCTGACAAGTATGCTGGAGCGTTATCAAATAGAGGTTTTATATGCTGAAAACGGCAGCGAGGGGATTACCCTGTTGGAAAATACACCAGATATAGATGTCGTTTTGATGGACGTAATGATGCCAGAAATGGATGGTTACGAAACAACACGCTTAATCCGCCAAAACGAGCAATTTAAATCTTTGCCGATTATTGCACTGACCGCTAAAGCCATGCAAGGCGATCGCGAAAAGTGTATTGAAGCCGGTGCATCAGATTACATCACCAAACCCGTAGATACTGAGCAACTGCTTTCACTATTGCGCGTTTGGTTATACCGTTAACTGATATCTTGCGCCATTCTCGATCAGCCAACTAGCCCGCCTCAGACTTAAGTCTGAGGCTAATAGCCCAAGTCCACTCAAGTGGACTAAAACCGTTTACTAGTAGTCTTTAAACTACTTTAGCTATAAGCAAGAGTAATTCATTACTAGGCGATTGTTGGGACTAGTACCGCAAGGCGGAAGTCAAAAGTCAAAAGTCAAAAGTCAAAAAGCTTTAATTTTGGGCTTTCTGGCTGTAATGAAATAGTAGGTTTATTTACGCCATGCTGTACTAGTGCAAGATATCAGTTAACCGCAGAGAAAAGGGATTATGAAACACCTTGAGGGTAGAGTGGCATTGGTAACAGGTGCTACGCGGGGAATTGGTAGAGGAATTGCTATTGGCTTGGGTGAGGCTGGTGCAACTGTATACGTTACAGGCCGCAGCCTCAACAACTCTTCGAGTGATGCGGTTTCAGGGAGTCTTAGTGAAACCCAATCAGCCGTAGAAGAAGTCGGTGGTGTGTGCATTCCCGTCCAAGTAGACCACAGCGACGATCAGCAGGTGCGTTTACTGTTTGAGCGCATCCAAGATGAGCAAGATGGGCAAGTGGATCTACTGGTAAATAATGCTTACTCAGGAGTTCAGGCAGTAAAAGACGCTTATGGGCAGCCCTTTTGGGATTGTGACCCTAGTATTTGGGATGCTAGCAACAACGTTGGTCTTCGTAGCCACTATGTTGCAAGTGTTTTTGCTGCCCGAATGATGACCAAGCGTAACTCTGGACTAATTTGCACCATTTCTTCGTGGGGTAGTATGTCTTATCTTTTTAATACAGCATACGGTGTTGGTAAAGCAGCTTGCGATCGCCTAGCAGCTGATATGGCTGTTGAACTCAAACCCTATAATGTCGCTTCTGTGTCAATTTGGCCAGGTATTGTTGGTACTGAGCTTTTTTCCCGTTTTGCTTCTGAGATGAATCAAACCAATGATACTGACCAAAAAAACTCATTTCTGAGCGATCGCTACAACTGGGAAACTCCCTTATTAACCGGACGGGCGATCGCTGCACTTGCTAGTGAGCCAAATCTCATGCGCCGTACAGGACGTGTGCAGATTGTTGCCGAACTAGCCAAGCAATATGGAATTGTAGATGAAAATGGCGATTGCCCTGCATCGCTACGTTCTTTGCGTTTTGTGTTGCCGACTGCGTTACCTGTACTGAGAAAGTACTCATGGCTCATACCTGACATTAAAGTGCCGTGGTCACTGCTGCTACTGAGTGCCCTTAGCTCGCCTAAGATTTAATGAGCATTGGGCAAGGATGATATCATCTCCGGCTAATTAGTTGTCATTGCGAACACTTCGTTGCACTCGCAATCACATATTGTAAGGAACATGGATTAAATAAAATGCAAAACTTCATCCTGTCTCTAGCTTCCCTCTCCAATATATCGGAGAGGGATTGAGGGTGAGGTAAACCAGGGACATAAATTGTATCTTATTTAATTCTTATTCCTAAGTGATTAGGCGGTCATGATATGAATGAGTCTTTTGAACTGGATGAATCCACCTTTGATACTTATTAATGAGTCTTTTAGCTCCGTTCATCCACCTTTGATTTCTACAAGCCGCACACTCGTGACTTCTAGTCATGAGTTATACCGTTTTACTTTAATAATGATAGGACTTACGCACGAGTTACGATTTATCTGAAAGCAAGCTGTGCGCGAACAAATAGCCTTAACATCCTGACTATGCATACTCTTGAATTAATTGTTTAAACCTCTCATCATCTCGAATTGGGTCTAAAAAACGACTGGACAACATATCTTTACTTACGCTTGAGGGGTCTAAGCTTATAGCTTTTCGGAGATTTTCAACTGCTAAATCTGCATTTTTTAGTGTCGCAGAATGAAACGCTTTATTTTTGTAAGCCTGTGGCTTGTCAGGTGCAAGTTCTATCGCTTTATTGATAGAAGCCTCAGCTTCCTCATACCGCCCCAGCATATCGAGCGGAAAGATTCTATTAACCCAGGGATCATAGTAATTTGGCTCAATCTGGATCGATTTCTCATAACAATCTAAGGCTTCTTGATATCGTCCTAACGCATTAAGAGTATTACCCTTACCATTCCAGGCATTTGCATCGTCAGACCGAATCTCAATCGCTTTATTATAAATGTCTAGAGCCTCTTCATATTTTTTTAATTGTCTTAAAGCCTTGCCTTTTCCAATCCAAGCTTCAAAATTTGAGGGCCGGATTTGAATAGCTTTATCATAGGCATCAACTGCTTCTGAATAGCCTCCTGCAAATAAAAAAGCATCACCTTGAATAACATAGCTCATACTTCATAATATATAGAATTTTTCTGAAACCGCGTCTACCTTGAAAACCATAGTTTTGTTGTGATTAGGTAAAGCTTATAATTCCAGCTACGACCGAATCATAGCATTCTGCTGAAAAACTACAGGTTTCAAAATGGACAAGGTTTAAATATCGAAATTATACCAGAACTTATCCATCTTTGTACCAATATAAACGATAGACGGCTCCTATAGTCGAAGGTGTCTACCATCTAGTATGAGCGATCGCTAAGTACAGCATTTCATTAATTCGTAGCAAATTCTCTTTATGCCTCTGCGCTTCCCTCTGCACTCCTACCCTGCGGGAAGGCGTTCGCGTAGCGTCTCGTAGAGAAGCGCCTATGCGTTTAAATTTCAACCCTCAATTGCCTTGAGATTATAAAACTTTGTATGCTGAATTAATAGGTCTTAAGAGTTCTTTTAAAACTGGTGCAAGAAGATTTTAGGCTAATTGTTGATTTAGTTTTAGTTTTAGGCGTAGCAGCCTGTGGCGGACTGTTGGCGGCACTTTTGCGACAACCCGTGCTGCTGGGGTATCTGATTGGCGGGATGATCATTGGCCCAGCCGGACTGGGATTGATTAAAGAACTTATCCAAGTAGAGACTCTGGCACAGTTCGGTGTCGCCTTTTTGTTATTCGCCTTGGGTGTAGAATTTTCCTTTGCGGAACTCAAGAAAGTAAAAGCGATCGCTCTTGGCGGAGGTGGACTCCAGATTGCTTTGACGATTTTGGTCACAGTTGTGGTATGCGGGTTAACCGGAGCCTGGGGAGCGTTACCTGCTAAGGGGATGTTTTTGGGGTGTATTTTGTCCTTGTCTTCCACAGCCGTTGTCCTCAAGTGCTTGATGGAGCGCAACGAAACCGAAACCCCTCACGGGCAAGTCATGCTAGGGATTTTGGTAGTACAAGACTTAGCACTAGGACTGATGTTAGCAGTCTTACCAGCCCTCAACCAACCAGCAGAAACTATTGGCATCGCTGTGCTAACAGCCCTAGCTTTGATTGGTTTATTTGCTGCTGGGGCAGTAGCTGCGGGGATTTGGCTGATACCGCCTTTGTTGCGACTGTTAGCCGGTACCGAAAGCAAAGAACTATTTTTATTAGGTGTTGTAGCTCTATGTTTGGGCATTGCTTTGTTGACAGAGCATTTGGGGCTGTCAATTGAGATGGGGGCATTTGTCGCAGGTTTGATGATTTCTGAGGTGGAGTACGCCGATCAAACCCTGACTTATGTGGAACCACTGCGAGATATCTTTGCCGCTTTATTTTTTGCTGCCATTGGGATGTTAATTGACCCAGTGTTTTTGTGGAACAACCTAGAATTGATTTTGGGGTTGGTGGCAATAGTTTTCGTAGGTAAATTTTTGATTATCACGCCCCTAGTAAAGCTATTCCGCTACCCTTTAAAAACAGCGATAATCGCCGGTTTGGGACTAGCACAAATTGGGGAATTTTCCTTTGTTCTCGCCAGTGAAGGGCAGTCTTTGGGGTTGGTGTCTCGACAAATATACTTATTAATTTTGGGAACCACCGCAGTCACTCTCATGCTTACTCCCTTTGTCCTGCGGTTAGTGCCATTTTTATTTAACTTTGCCGAATCAATGCCTTGGTTAAAACCGTATTTAGAAGAACAAGAGGCGCGGGATGTGTCAGAAGATTTGCCCTTCAAAGACCATGTGGTAGTCTGCGGTTATGGGCGAGTCGGCAAAAATTTGGTGAAGTTATTGCTGCAACACCACCTGCCTGTGGTAGTAATCGACCAATCAGAGAGTACAATTCAGCAGTTGCGTGAGGCTGGGGTGTCTTATGTCTATGGCAATTGCGTGAGTTTACATGTTCTGGAAACCGCCGGGGTGAATCATGCCAAAGGAATGGCGATCGCACTCCCTGACCCCATGAGTACCCGTCTTTGCTTGAAACGCGCTTTGGAATTGCGCCCAGAATTAGATTTAGTTGTCCGTGCTACCCAGGATAAAAATATTGAGGTGCTGTATCAATTGGGAGCGAAAGAAGTTGTGCAACCAGAGTTTGAAGCCAGCTTAGAAATGGCAACTCATTTATTAACTAGCTTAGGCTTGTTGTCGCCAGATGTCGTCCAACGCCAAATGCAGCAAATCCGCAACGATCATTATTTAGAATTGCGGCCAGAGCGTTCGGCTATTGAAGTTGCTCGTGATTTGCGCCAAGCAACCCGCGATTTAAATCAGCGCTGGTATCCTTTACCAGCTGATTCGCCCCTAATTGGCATGAGCATAGAAGAATCAGATATGCGCTACTTAACAGGAGCGAGTTTGATGGCAATTCGCCGCGCTAACGGCGATGAAATCGATTATCCCAATAATCAAACCAAATTGGCACAAGGCGATCGCTTGCTGGTAGTGGGAGCAGATGAAGAACTGGCGGCTTTGGCAGAATTCGCAAAAGGACAGGCGGCTGTTCCCGGAGAAAATAGTGCTTGTCAGTGGGTTACAGTTAATGCAAATGGGCCAACACTAGGTAAGACCCTTGCAGATTTAGATATCGGCAACCAATATGGAGTGCAAGTACAGGCAATCCGGCGAGATGGCAAGTTTATTCGCTATCCTGATGGCGGCATGGACTTACGAGTTGGCGACCAAGTATTGTTATGTGGTAGTTTGACAGGTCTGAGTCAACTAGAAGAATTATTTGCGATCGCAAGTTCAGCACCCCTTTCTATCCCAGTAGTGAAAGCTGCTGAGGCAGAAGCGCTCAAAGAGTTTCTGCCTATGGATAATTGGCGAGAATAATCATTAGTTGTGATCTTTAGGTAGGTGTAATCGCGCACATATCTTGCTTGCGCGGTATTGGCTCACAGCATCAATTTACTCTGTATTTGTATTCTAGCTTAGTGTTTAGTTCTAAGCTAGAGTGGACTATAGAACACTCGGCCCTGCATCTCACTCAATCGACACAATTCTCTCTCTGTACTTTCACAAAGACCTTATTCATGAGAAACTTTCAGTAAAATATTTTTTAGAGATTAATATTTTCCTTTGAAATTACAAAATTTAAGTTTAGAAAATCAGCCTTTTGTTTTTTATCTCCTATAATTATATTCCAATTCTTCTCCATGAAATCCAAAAGTTTTATCCCTCTTTCTAATATTTTTTTAGCAGTCCAGTCATTATATTTGCTAACTTCTATTTCGGAATAAGAACCATATTCATACCCAATAATGCTATCAATACCTGAGACTTTTTCTGAAAAACATTTATTTTGAAAAGTCGAGTTTTTAGGTTGTGAAAGAGGTAATAGATTACCTAAAGAATGCCTTAATATGTTTTTTTCTCTAGGATTATAATTACTAAATCTTGAAGTCCAGCATTCCTTTCTTGGATTCTGTGGATATATATGTTCAATAGTTTTATAATCAAATTCATTTTCATTTTCATTTTCATTTCTATTTTCAATAAACTCATGCCAATTCATTTTATCCCTATTCGTTTTTGATTGATTTTGTAAATGTAATTCATATTCATAAAGGAAATACCTTATACCCTGCCATTTATAAAATCCCTCATTTCTAAAGGCAGCTTTTATTTTTTCTAGCCATTCTTTATTATTAATAATGCTCTGGCGCTTTTCTTCTATCTCTTTTATTAACTTTTCAACTGTTAGAGTGTTTTTACTTAAAGCAGTTGCCCAGTTTAAAAAGGTAACAGGGTGAATTATAGTGATTGTATAGTAATAATCGTTAGATAACAACAACAAAAAACTTAGTCTTTCTAAGCTTTTTAAAAAGTTAATTCTTTTGATTGGGTCGTTTTCCTTAGAAAAGAAAACCATAATCAAAGTTGTGTCTAATAAAATAGAACCTTTGGTTCTTATTCTATTTAATTTATTGAGCCAAAATTTTTCAGGTTCTGAAAATTTACTATCATTTGGGTTGAAAATATTGTACCAAATCTCGACAGAAATTTTTAAACTTTGAACATAATTATAAACCTCCGTTAAGGTTAAGCTATTATTCGTACTATTACTCTCTATAGATTCTTGATGTAATAATATATTTTTACTAGTAAATTTTTTTTCTAATAAATATGTTGAATAATATTCTTTATGAATTCTTATTGTCCTAATGCTGATTGAGAATTTCTCAACGTTATTACTTCCAGCTATTATTTCATCAAAATAAGTAATATAATGGTTGAATAAAAAATCATCGTCATTCAGAGGATTATTCCTATTTCTCCCTAGATTATAATATATAGATTTCCAAGATTCATTAATACTATTCCTTAACTTTTCTTGTTCATATAAATCGACATTAAATTTGATAGATAAATATATTAATCTATTTTTTAATAATTCTAAATAGGAAAGTGGCTTACCTCTATTGTTCATTGTTTCAAAAGTTACGCAAACATCTATATCAGTTGAAATAGTATAGATATTAAATAGCAAATGCTGAGTTAGTTTGCGGTAAACCTCTTCTTTTTGCTCAAAATTCAACAGCTTTATTTTCTCTATAAAAAAGTTTTTTGCATCTTCTAAATTATGGGTATAAACTGTATTTTGATGAAGGCTAATCATGTCTGATTTTTCACCAAAAATTTGTGTTTTTAAAAATTCATAACTTGGATTATCTTTTTCATAACCGAAAATGTAGGATCTAGATATACCCTCATCTTTAGAATCAAATATGAATTTCTTTTTGATTTCAGAAATAGTAGTATAATTTAATTTTTCATTTTCAATTGTACATTCAATAATAGCTTGAATTAAAATTATAGCTGTTGTTAACCTTTGCTGCCCATCGACAACAAAATATGGCTCATAATTTTTAGATTGTATGATCCATAAGTCATCTTTCCATTCTTTCTGTAAAGACTTATCAACTTCCTCTAAAGTTAAAACACCTAAATAGTGATTTTTCCCTTTGTCTAATTGTTCTAAATCTCCCCAAAACTCTTTTAATTGTTTTTCTGTCCAAGCATAGCCTCTTTGATAGTCTGGTATTCTATAGAGTTTTTCTGTAAAGATTTTAGATAGTGAATTTAAGCTTTTATCCACAGTGTTTAGTCCTTTAATACTAATAATCGTTATCTGTTCGTTGACCAAGCTTGTGAGATACTACCCCAACCCCAGTCTGCAAACTCTGAGGCATCAGTTTCAGCCTTACGCCAGCTTTTCGCATTAAGCAGAGCGATGAAGACTATGCCGTTCTGGTCAGCCAGGAGATTTCAACTTTTTTATTCGCTGCTACTGTAGCTGTTGCTCTGCCCAATGTGAGATAAAAATGCAGCCTCAGTTGTGGGTAATAGCCAGAGTCTTCGGCTAAAAAACTGCCACTGCTTTGGGTTCGTGACGTTAAGGATTTTTTGTAGTGGTAATCAAAAGGATTTTTACCACTACTAGGTTTTTCCAATCTACGAAATTTTAGCCAGCACTGTGGGAAGGGGCGTTCCAAACGCCGACTTTTGACTAACTCTTGGGTTTAATATAAGCGATCGCATGTTTCCAAACAGTGGTTTGCTGACTGTTTTCATCAGCAATACAGATACAGTGTGGATCTTGCCATAAAACCTTTCCTGTGATTAAATCACCCGTCAGCAGCTTGAACTCCACTGACATTGTTTGTTTAATCAGGTTTTGGACTTGTCTAATACTAGGCAAAGTGGTGTCAAATTCGGTAAGCATTTTTAGTAAAGATAAACCTACAAGGCAAAATAAAGAGTAACTAATCCTTGATAATTCATCCTTGAAGAAATGGCAATCGAATTTACTAAGTATCATGGTCTAGGCAACGACTTTATTCTGATTGATAATCGCTCCTCATCAGTGCCTGTAGTCACACCAGAGCAAGCCATCAAGTTGTGCGATCGCCACTTTGGTATCGGTGCTGATGGTGTAATTTTTGCCCTACCTGGAGAAAACGGCACTGACTACACGATGCGGATTTTTAATTCCGATGGTTCAGAACCAGAAATGTGTGGCAATGGCATTCGCTGTTTAGCTGGCTTTTTAGCAGACTTAGAAGGTGAATCCCGGAATAAAGACTCATATCGTATTCATACTTTGGGTGGTGTAATGACTCCCCAACTCTTACCTGATGGTCAAGTTAAAGTAGACATGGGTTTACCCAGGTTACTCGCTGGCGAAATTCCCACTAATCTTGCACCTGCTGAAGAAAAAGTAATTTCTCAGCCGTTGGAGGTGGCGGGGCAAACTTGGTCAGTCACCTGTGTAAGTATGGGAAATCCCCACTGCATCACTTTTGTGGAAGATGTAGCAGCAATCGAGCTAGAAACCATCGGCCCTAAATTTGAGCATCACCCAGCTTTTCCCCAACGCATAAATACGGAATTTATGCAAGTGGTACGCCGTGACTATTTGAAAATGCGGGTATGGGAACGCGGGGCTGGAATTACATTAGCTTGTGGGACTGGTGCTTGTGCTTCCTTGGTAGCTGGAGTGTTAACTGGAAAATGCGATCGCGCCGCCACTATCGAATTACCTGGTGGCTGTTTGCAAATTGAATGGTCAGAAGTAGACCAAAGAGTTTACATGACAGGCCCAGCCGAGCGGGTATTCACTGGGAAACTGTAACCGACTTAGCATTGGCATTACTCAAGTAGTAGTGCCATAGAAGTCTGGCAGCGATCGCCCGCCAGGGTCGCCAGTGCTGTGTCATTGCTTCCAGTTGAATTGGTGTTGGACGCGTCGCCAAGTTTTTGAGTTTTTGGAAAGCGATCGCGATCGCTAAATCACCTTTGGGAAAGATATCAGGACGTTGCAGCGCCATTAACAAATAAATATCAACTGTCCAGTCTCCTATACCTTTGAGACACTTTAACTCAGTTCTGATAACAGTTTCGTCCATTCTTTCCAGCTTGGTTAGGTCAAGCTGACCAGTTGCGATCGCCTGAGCTAACCCACGACAGTATAGAATCTTTTGCCGACTGAATCCAATTCCTCTCAATTGAGCATCATCCAATGTCAGAAAACTTTCTGGCGTGAGAGTTACAACAACCCCACATAGTCGGTTAAATACAGCCCTTGCAGCCGCTACGGAAACTTGTTGTTCCAGAATTATGCATAACAGCGTTGCAAAACCCGGTTCTCTTTGCCACATAGGTGGAGTTCCCAGTGTCTCTAAAATCCGAGCCAAATCGCTGTCAAGATTGGCAAGTACCAGCAAACCACGGGTTAGACTTTCTTCAGTCAGCGATTCTAGTTCAGGTGTTTGAGTCATCTTTGAAAAAGGGAGTGGGGAGTGGGGAGTGGGGAAGAATTTTTTTAATCAATCCCGCGCGGTGCGTTCTGATTCTTGTACAAGCAGTTTTTGTTTGCGCTCAATTCCCCAGTGATAACCACCAAGACTGCCATCAGTTCGTAGCACACGATGACATGGTACAATCAGCGCGATCGGATTAGCTCCACAAGCATTTCCCACCGCGCGGACTGCCTGGGGTTTGGCAATATTACGCGCGATATCGGCATAGGTGCGCGTTTGGCCATAGGGAATTTTCTGTAATGCTTCCCAAACCTGTTTCTGAAATGCTGTCCCGCGTATATCAAGTGGTAAATCGAGATGTGTTTCATCTCCAGCAATAAAGTTGAGGATTGCTTGTATCCATTCTTTGTGTGTGTGGTCATCACGCACGATGTCAGCTTGGTTAAATTCCTGGTTGAAAATGTGTTCAAGTTTGTCTGCTTCATCACCTAGTTTAACGGCGCAGATACCCTTTTCTGTTGTTGCCACAAGCAAATATCCTAGTGGACATGGAGCGATCGCATAGACAATGCTGATTCTCTTTCCAGCTTGTTGGTAAGTCTTTGGTGTCATTCCCAGTTGTTTCGGTGCTTTCTCATACAAGCGGCTACTTGAACCATACCCCGTGTCGTAAACTGCATGAGCAATTTCCTCGCCTGACTGGAGACGCTGCTTTAATCGTTGGCTACGCAGCGCATCTGCATATTGAAAAGGGGATACGCCAATTATTTGCTTAAATATTCTTTGCAGATAACTGGGACTCATTCCCACCTGAGAGGATAATTCCGCCAGCGTTGGGATGCGATCGCTTTCTGCTTCAATGTATCGACATGCTGCTAAAACTTTCGCTTTGGCCGGATTTGGAACTGTTTCAGATTGTGGCTGACACCGCTTACAATGACGAAAACCTGCACTTTCAGCCTCTTGTGCTGACTGGAAGAAACAAACTTGATGGCGATTTGGTCTGCGACTAGGGCAAATAGGTCGGCAATAAACGCCTGTAGAGCGAACACCGTAGAAAAGCTTGCCTTCAAAAGCGGGATCTCGATTGAGAACTGCTTCCCAGAGGGTTTCTTCTAAGACTAGTGTTTGTTGTAATTGCATTGATGCCTCCTTCAATATATTTTTTATTAAGGAATTCATTTGCTTTTATCACCCCACTGTCAATCACAACTAGATCCGTAAAGATGAGCGTGATGCTGGTGAATGTTCACCTAAAATAAACGTAAGTGTTCACAATAACGAATAAAGTGATGATAATACGTCGTTGAGTGAGATCATGCACAGTTTAAGTCTACGCAAAACACAAGAAGCTGATCTCGATTATGTTCTGCAAGCCGAGTATGATGACGATAATCGACAGTACATCATTCCTTGGTCATATCAACAGCATCTTCAAGCGATCGCTGATTCTGATATTGCTCATCTGATTGTGCAAACGGAAACAAAAATTGGCTATGTTATTTTGGCTGGACTGCTTAATTTAAATCAGAGTATTGAGTTTCGTCGCATTGTCGTCACACAAAAGGGGCAAGGTTATGGCAAAGACACTGTTGAAATGATTAAGAAATTGGTATTTGAGACATACAAAGCACATCGGTTATGGCTGGATGTTAAAGAACAAAATCATCGTGCTCAGGCTGTCTACAAGGGTGCTGGTTTTATTATCGAAAGAAAGCTACGCGAATGTCTAAAATCAGAAAATGGTTATGATTCCCTGACTATCATGTCAGTTTTACAACCTGAATATGAAAGACTGGCTAGTACGGCAAATGGTGGGTTTTCCTCCTGACTGAGCCTTCGCCGAACGTCCTCCTGACTTTTTTGATAAAAAAGACGGAGCCTCGCCATAATACAGAAACTATTCACTCCCAAAAACCTATTATTAATTTCTCCATGTTAGTAAATCTATTCATGTTCTAAATAGACATCTCCAGAAATTAAATATCCGTTATCTAGAACCCTTGTAGAGACGTAGCAATGCTACGTCTCTACATTCTTTTTCACTCCTATGTCTAATGAGAATAGATTAGCTGGATCGAGAAACTACTTTCTATCTGATTGTTGCGATCAAAGCCATATTATCTGTGATGTTATCGTTGCGGCAGCTACGCCCGTCGTAGACATCACACTTAATTTCTGAGAATAATTTATGATAATTATGCCAGCGTTGTACAGTAGGCAATTACTCACCAAATTTCCGCCAAATCTAAAACAAATCCTGGCAAAACATCTTCTCCCGATAGAGTTTTAGGACTTTGTAAAATCTCAACTTCTCGATTGGGACGATAAATTTCTACCTGCTGCTGCCTTCTATTAATTAACCAGCCCAATCTTGCGCCATTCTCCATGTATTCCCTCATTTTGGCTCGCGTTTTTTCTAAGGAATCACTAGGAGACATTAACTCCACCACAAAATCGGGACACAAAGGAGCAAATCTTTCTTTTTCTGCTTCGCTCAAAGCATTCCAGCGTTCCATTTTCACCCACGACGCATCTGGAGAACGCTCTGCACCATTGGGAAGTTTGAAACCACCAGAAGAGTCAAAGGATTTCCCTAGCTGATTTTGACGACTCCAATCTCTTAATTGATAAGTTAAGTCAGCATTCCGGTCACTAGTGCTACTCCCCGTAGGTGGCATAATAATTAACTCCCCTGAAGCCGTCCGCTCAAACTTTAAGTCTCGATTATTTTGACAAAGCTGAAAAAATTGCTCGTCAGTCAGGTCGATGTTTAGTTCGAGGGTAGGAGGTAAACTGACGGTGGTAGTATTCATATTATCAGTTTGGCGAGAAGCTATATATCTATTCTAGTAGTCTGTCAAGTCAACTATCCTGGGTAAATAAGTTTGTAGTCAGGACTTTAGTCCTTAACTGATTCGCTCTTTGACAACTGGTTCACCCGATTGGGTGAATGCGATCGCCTCATCAGGAACTACTCTGAAAGAAGGTAGTGTTTTGATTATCTTAGCAATTATGCCTACAGAATCAAAACTGTTAAATTGATTATTCTGGCTTTTAATTGTACATCAATAGCTTGTCTATCAAAGGGTCAAAGAGTGGATGAAACCGTTGTAAAATGGCTGTATACACCAAATTGCCAGCAAGAGGCTATTAACCTGCTCTCAAAACTTGCCGTCAATTTACCAGGGGTGATTTTTCAAGTTCTGCAACGGCAGGATGGTTCTGTGTTTGTCCCTTATGTCAGTTCTGGTTGTCAATATTTGTATGAATTAGAACCAGAAGCTTTACAGGCAGACTTCCAGGTGCTATACAAACTGATCCATCCACAGGATATAAAAGCTTTTAGAGAATCTATTACTGTTTGTAAAACCACGCTTACACCTTGGCATTGGGAAGGTCGGATCATTACGCCTAGTGGCAAACTTAAGTGGATTCAAGGCACTTCGCAACCCGAATTACAAGCAGAAGGCAATTTTCTTTGGAATGGCTTAGTCGTGGATATTACAGACCGAAAACTAGCCGAAGAAAAATTGCAAGAGAGTGAGGCGCGGTATAAAGCAATTTTGGATGCTATTCCCGATTTGATGTTTCGCATCAGCCGCGATGGCGAGTATCTAGATTTGAAAAGTGAAGGAGCAAATATTACTCTTTCGAGAGAAGAAATAGTTGGGAAAAATTTGCAGGAGTTATTGCCCAGTGATGTTGCGGCGATTAGCCAAGTAGCGATCGCTAAAACTTTAGATTCTGGAACTTTGCAAACTTGCGAATATCAACTACCAACGCCTTTGGGAGTCAAAGATTATGAGGCGCGGTTGGTAGTAAGTGGTGAAGATGAGGTATTAGCAATTGTGCGAGATATCACAGAACGCAAACAAGCAGAAGTTAAATTACAAAATCTTGCCAAAAAATTTGCTAAAGCTTTTAGTTGCAGCCCGGATTCAATTACTATTAGTACGCTTGGTGAAGGATGCTTTATTGAAGTTAACGACAGTTTTGTGAAACTGGCAGGTTATGAGCGAGATCAGGTGATTGGTAAAACTTCTTTTGAGTTAAATCTTTGGGTAGACGATCGCGATCGCCTAAATTTGTTACAGGAGTTGCAAGCCACAGGAGTTGTTCGCAACTTGGAAGTTGAATTTCGGCAAAAGTCTGGCGAGATAATTACAACGCTGGTTTCAGCCGAAGTCATTGATTTGGATGGTAACAAGAGCATCCTAGCAGTCCATCACGACATTACAGAACGCAAACAAGTAGAAGCGCAATTACGCCTTTGTGGAGAACGCGATCGCTTGTTGGCAGAAACCCTAGTGCGAATTCGGTCTTCCCTTAATTTAGACCAAATCCTCCAAACCACCGTGACGGAAGTCAGGCAATTTCTCCAAGCAGATCGAGTTTTTATAAGTTTAAATAATCCCACTTTAGGAATCAGAACTCTTGCCGAATCAGTAGATCCCAAGTATCCATCAGTCTTAGGTTGGTCTACTAATGATGAAGCTTATCTACAAGAATTAAGAAACTTACTAAAAGATAATCTTGTCCGTGTCATTGAAGATATAACAAAAATATCAGTATCTCCCAAAGTCAAAGCACACTATCGAAAATTCCAAACGAAAGCTACTTTGGCTGTACCAATTATGTTAAACAACGAATTATTTGGGGCGTTAATTGCCAATCAATGCTCAGGTTCGCGTCATTGGCAGCCCATAGAAATTGATTTGTTACAGCAGATGTCAGAACAGGTAGCGATCGCTATTCAGCAAAGCCAGATATGCCAAAAACTAGCAGAACTCAACACTAATTTAGAACAGCAAGTACAAGAACGGACAGCACAGTTACAGCAGAAAATGCAAGAAGTTGAAAAATTGCATCGCGTCAAAGATGTAGTTTTGCACACAGTTGCCCATGATTTACGAACTTCGGTGATGGGTAACTTGATGGTGTTAAAAAATTTGTTCAATCAGGGAGTGGGGAAGGACAAGGGGACAAGGGGACAAGGCGGACAAGGCGGACAAGGCGGACAAGGTGGACAAGGCGGACAAGGAAGAATTATTGAAGAATCTCACTTGTCTCCTCCCAATGCCCAATCCCCAATTCCAGTACCTCGCTCAATCATCGAGCGGATGATTCAAGGCAATGATCGCCAACTGACGATGATTAACTCATTGCTAGAAATTAATTCCTGTGAAAAACAGGGTATTGACATCAAACGCGAACCTGTGGATTTTAGCACCCTACTGAGAGTAACATTCACCCAGTTGGAACCCATACTGACACAAAATCAAGCGGCTCTGAAGAACTTGGTTCCCGCAGATTTACCGTTAGTAATGGCAGATGAAACTCGATTGCAGAAAGTTTTGTCACATTTAGTAACACATAGCTTGCAAAATAATCCACCAGGATTAAATTTTATTCTGAGTGCCAGCGTTGAGGGCGGAATGATTCGCACTCAGATTCAAGATGACGGTGTGGTAATGAGTAAACTAGAGTGCGATCGCCTTTTCGATCTGCATGTCCGTGATCCCCAAGACTGTTGTTCCACAGGCATTGGCTTAAAAATGTATCTTTGTCGGAAAGTTATTAAAGCACACGGCGGCGAAATCGGTGTTATTAGTAACCGCAAGCGCGGGTTAACTTTCTGGTTTACATTACCTTTAGCAACATCGGCAACAAATCGCCCATAAATCACCAAAAAATGAGAGGGTGTTATTTATGGCAATGTTGAGTAAGGGAACACCCTCAAGGTATGGGCAAAGTTGCTCGGATGCTAATGGCTACTCCATTTACAACAGTGCAAAGGTGGTGCAAACAAAGCTTTTCTGCACCAACAACAGATGAAACCACTACTCTTTACAGAGATTGGCGTAACCGTTTTTTGTGGCAGAGATTGCGTTTATGGTTATGGCTGGCGTTAATTTGTCTGTTGTCTTTTACTTTGCGAGACATTTACGGCTTGTTTTTTCCTTTTGCAGAGTTGCATCAACTGCCAGAAGTACTTAGAACTCAACGCCTTGTAATTAATATTGCAATGTTGCTGAGTATACTAATCTGCCTTGCCTTACATAAAACTAAGTTAGGTCGTTATCATCCAGATTTATTATTTTTAGGGTCTTCTTGGTCGATTAGTCTAGCATCACAGTTGTTTGCAACCATCACAGGTTTTGCGCTACCCGATACCATCGGCTGGTCGCTGTTGTTCTTGAGCCAAGCTGTGTTGATGCCTGTCTGCTGGATTTTTCACTTGCTGACTCAAGTGAGTGTGCTGATTTACTATTTTGGTGTGAATACGGCACTTGGGCTAAAAACACCAATCCCCGACCATCCAGAAATATATAATGTAACGTTCATTTTATACATTTTTTGGTTTTGTGCTATATGTGATATCGGTGTTTATCTGTACGATCGCCTGCAACGCTCTGAATTTTACGCTCGTCAAGAACTGGAATCTGCCTACCAAAAGCTCAAGGTTGCAGAAGCTAAATATCGCACGATTTTTGAAAACGCCGTTGAAGGTATCTTTCAAAGTAGTCCCGATGGACGTTACATTACAGCAAATCCGGCTTTAGCACGCATTTATGGCTACTCCTTAGCGGAGGAGGTGACAACAAATTTAACTGATATTAAACAATTGTACGTTCAGCCAAACCGCCGCGCAGAATTTGTGCGTCTGATGGAAAAGTATGGCAGCATTTCCGAGTTCGAGTCCCAAATTTATCGCCGAGACGGAAGTATTGTCTGGATTTCGGAAAAAGCCTACGCAGTCCGTGACGAACAAGGAAACCTGCTTTACTACGAAGGTTTGATTGAAGATATTACCCAGCGCAAACAAACTGAAGAAGAACTACGAGTATTTTTCCATGCAGTTTCCCATGACTTACGCAACCCAGTGCTAGGTACTTTAATGGTGCTGAAAAATTTGCTTGCACGTCCAGAGGAAAATATTTCGCTTTCACGCTCAATTTTAGAGCGGATGATTCAAAGTAGCGATCGCCAACTTAATTTAATCAATTCCTTGATGGAAGCTCATATCAGCGAGGTGCAAGGTGTTGTATTGCAACGTCAAGCCGTACAATTACTGACAGTTGTCGAAGCTGCGATCGCCGATTTAGAGCCATTGCTGACACAAAATCAAACAACCTTGACAAATCTCGTATCCGCAGATTTGCCATTAGTGAACGCTGATCCTACGCAACTATGGCGGGTTTTTTCTAACTTAATTGTTAATGCTCTGAAACACAATCCCCCTGGATTGGTCTTGACAATCAACGCTACCCGTAAGGATGACAAAATTTATTGTACTGTTAGTGACAACGGCGTGGGAATTAGTCAACAACAAAGCGATCGGCTTTTTGACCTTTACTTTCGGGGTGCAAGTATCCGCAATTCTGTAAGCTTGGGATTGGGTTTGTATTTGTGTAAGCAAATCATCCATGCTCACGGTGGCGAAATTGGTGTAAATAGTGCATTGGATGCAGGGGCAACTTTTTGGTTTACATTACCTATTAGCTGAATAGGCATACTGGGGTATAACCTATACCAGGGAAGCTTTCGGTCTTTATCCAATTTCAAAAATCAAATATAAATCCTAGTATTAGTGACAAAAGTAACCATTTAAAGGTGACTTTTGGCACAGGTGTATGCCTGATTATTCTGATTAAATTGAGAATATACAAATCAAGCAATGCAACGGAGATTAAAGGATATATGAACCGCTTTAAATCTATTCTTCTTGGAGGCTTATTAGCAGCTGCTTCAATTGCTGCTCTTTCTCAAAATGCTAATGCTGCTGAATTTAGATCTGAGCATGATCGTTTTAATCGTGATACTGTAGGTTTTAATAACAATAAAGTTCAACGCGAACGTCAAGTCTATGAACAACGCGCTCGCCAATTGCGTGAACGTCAAGCTCGTGAACAACGCACTCGTGAATTGCGTGAACGTCAAGCTCGTGAACAACGCGCTCGTCAATTGCGTGAACGTCAAGCTCGTGAATTGCGTGAACGTCAAGCCCGTTTTAATCACTAAGCTGAAAATTTTCCCTCATATTACGTTAGGAGAGTAGCAATACTCTCTTTTTTTGTTTGCATAAATCTGTTCAAATTAATGCTTAAATAATGTTATTCAAGGGGCTGCTAAAAAAATTAGGCGTTTTTTGTCCAAATTATGAGTAATATCATGTCCGCATAAATAGTTATGCTAACCACATCATAAATTTTGGAATCAATATTTGCATCTATATCTAGTGGTTAGGTTTCCATAAACCTTCTCGAATTTGCTATTATTCAGGAAAAAACAAACGAATAGAACAACAAAATCCGGGTAAAAGTGGCGATGTTATTTCATCATCGCCTAACAAAGTAGCAACTAAAACCAATTGTGCTTTTTCTCGCCGATAAACTTTGACTTTTTGACTGAAGCGATCGACAATCCAATACTCACGCACACCTCGCTCTGAATAAAGTTTCAGCTTTGCTTCTTTGTCTCGAAATTCATTTTGTTTACCAGGGGATAAAACCTCTATAACTAACTCTGGTGCGCCGATCAAATGTCCCGCTTCATCTTCAATTTGCGCCAGTCGTTCTCGACTTACCCAAACTACATCCGGTATCACGCTATCTAATTGCGAAAAAATCACTCCGGGACTCACAATTGTTTCCCCTAAACCACTCGAATCTGACCAAACATCGAGTTGTCGGAATATTTTGCCACAAACTTGTTGATGACGGCGGTGAGGAGTGCGAGTCACAAAGAGTTCTCCATTAATAATTTCATAGCGCGTCCACTCATTTTCGGGTAGAACTTCTAAATCGTGAATTGTCCAGCGTACTCCCTCAATGGCTTGGTTCATGATTGTCCCCGTTTGGTTCGTTGCCTTTGTTTAATTTTATCTTTGCTTCGGGCAAGGCAGCTATGCTATTTAAATTAGAACCATAATCAAAAGCGGAAGATCAGGCGAAATGTATGCTGACATTTACCCAACTTAAACCACCTAATAGCGATGCCGCCGTTACTTTTACTCTGGCGCTGACAGCAGAAGAACGCACCCGCAGTCGTCATCGCTTTGAAGTAGAAGATGGTAAGGTTGTGTTTTTACATTTACCCAGAGGAACTGTCTTACACGATGGCGATATTCTGCAAGAACAAACCTATAGCAGTTTAATCAGAATTACTGCCAAACCAGAATTAGTGCTGACTGCCTTTGCCCAAACACCACTTTTATTATTACGTGCAGCATACCATCTGGGAAATCGCCATGTACCTGTAGAAATTACTCCGACTTATTTACGCTTGTCTTCAGATTCGGTTTTACGCACAATGTTGGAACAATTGGGGTTAGAAGTTAAAGAGGAAATTTTACCGTTTCAACCAGAATTGGGAGCTTATGGACAACAGTATCATGCTCACTGACAACCATCTTTTGAGTATTTTGCAGCTGGCTAGCCCTACTTTGCCTGTGGGAGCATATAGTTATTCTGAAGGTTTGGAAATGCTGGTGGAAAATGGTACGATCGCTAACCAGATACATCTCAAACATTGGTTAAAAGCAGAGTTGCTCTACGGGGCAATTCGGTTAGAGGCGGCGGTGATGGTACGATCGCAGCAAGCTACAAAAATGGGTGATGTAGAGTCGCTATGCCGTTGGAATCTCTGGTTATCGGCTGCTAGAGAAACAGAAGAGTTACGCGCTTCTAGTTGGCAAATGGGGCGATCGCTGATCCAATTACTTGGTAAACTAGAACCGCAGCTTGTACCTATTGCCAATGCTGTGGGTAATCCTTGCAATTATGCGATCGCTTTTGGTATTGCCGTTGCCCATTGGCAAATCAGTATCCAAGCCGGATTACTCGGATATCTGCATAGTTGGGCAAGTAATTTGATTACTGCCGGTGTGAAACTTATTCCTCTTGGACAAACAACAGGACAGCAGTTATTACTAAATTTACAACCATTATTTAGCGTTGCGGCCTTAGAAATTCTAGCCTTGGAGGATGATCAACTCGCCTGTTGTAGTTGGGGTTTGTCGCTGGCGAGTATGCAGCATGAAACGCAGTATACAAGGTTATTTAGGAGTTAGGAGAGACGCGATTAATCGCGTCTGTACAAGGAGTTAGGAGAGACGCGATTAATCGCGTACAAGGAGTTAGGAGTTATGAATGCATTTAGAGTGGGGGTAGCTGGGCCAGTGGGTTCGGGGAAGACGGCTTTAGTTGATGGTTTGTGCAAGGGATTGCGTGAGCAGTATCAGATTGCGGTGGTGACGAATGATATTTATACTCAGGAGGATGCTCAGTTTTTAGTGCGTTCTCAGGCGTTGGCAAGCGATCGCATTTTGGGTGTAGAGACTGGTGGTTGTCCTCATACTGCCATCCGCGAAGATGCTTCAATGAATTTGGCGGCAATTGAACAGTTAGAGGAACGTTTTATCGATTTGGATTTGGTATTTTTGGAAAGTGGCGGCGATAATTTAGCTGCTACTTTTAGTCCCGAATTGGTAGATTTAACGATTTACGTTATCGATGTTGCGGCTGGTGATAAAATTCCCCGCAAAGGTGGCCCTGGTATTACTAAATCTGATTTGTTGGTGATTAACAAAACTGACTTAGCACCATACGTTGGTGCAGATTTAAGTGTGATGGAACGAGATGCTAAAAAAATGCGCGGCGATAAACCTTTTATTTTTACTAATTTGAAAACTCAGTCTGGACTTGCAGATGTAATTAACTTTGTTTGCACAAATATTTGTTAAAAAGAATTTTATAACCCACGGAGGTGGGTTTTGTCTGTGTAGACGCGGTTTCTAACCGCCCTTTCTATAAAGCCTTCAGATGCCGACTTCGCACACGTTCAGCACTACCAGTAGGAATCGCAGCAATTAATTTTTGCGTATATTCCTCTTTGGGTTCCAGGTAAATGCTTTCGGCTGTCCCTTCTTCAACAATTTGACCGCGATTCATGACTAAAATGCGATCGCTCATAAATTTCACTACACTCAAATCGTGAGAAATAAAAATATAGGTAAGCTGAAAATCTGACTGTAACTCTTTGAGAAGATTTAATACCTGCGCCTGTACTGAAACATCCAGCGCTGAAACTGATTCATCGCAGATGATAAACTTAGGATTTAACGCCAAAGAACGGGCTATACAAATCCGTTGACGTTGACCACCAGAAAACTGATGGGGATAGCGGCTAATTGCATCTGCACTCAACCCCACCCGTTCTAAGAGTTCGACTACCCGTTGGCGTCGTTGTTGCTTGGTCTTACCAACGGAGTGAATTAACAATGGTTCCATCACCGCATCCCCAACCTTCATCCGGGGATCTAGGGAACTGAAAGGGTTTTGGAAGACTATTTGCATTTCCCGCCGCAGTTTTTGCAATGGTTCTCCTTTGAGGCTAGTAATATCTTGTTTCTCAAAGATAATCTGACCACTCATCGGTTCAATTAATCGCAGCAAGGTTCTGCCAAGGGTGGTTTTACCGCAACCAGATTCTCCCACCAAACCTAGTGTTTCTCCTGGTTTGACATCAAAGGAAACGCCATTAACTGCCATATTGTAGCGTTTTGTACCACCAAACACCCCGCGCACTGGAAAACCAACTTTCAGGTTGCGGATTTGCAGCAGGGGTTCCAATTGATTGAAGTTTGCCAATCTTGCAGCAATCTCTTCGGTGGTGACTTCTGTAGGTTGTGCGGGTTCTTTCGCCTGAATTACTACTTCTCCCGTTGCTGTCTCTTCTGCACTCATGTAGTCAGAAACGGTGAGTAATTTTTGGGGGCGACGGTCAAGTGAGGGGCGACAGGCGATCAAACCTTTAGTATATGGATGCTGGGGACTGCTGAAAATTTGCCCAGAAGTACCAGATTCGACAACTTTACCTTTATACATCACCGCTACTTCGTCAGCAATTTCTGAAATTAGCCCCAAGTCGTGCGTGATGAAAATCATTGCCATATCACGGCTTTGCTGCAATTCTCGCAACAAGTCCAAAATAGTCGCTTGCACCGTCACATCTAAAGCTGTGGTTGGTTCATCGGCAATTAAGATTAATGGGTTGCAAGAAATTGCCATTGCAATCATCACCCGTTGCAACTGACCCCCAGAAAGTTGATGAGGGTAGCGTTCCAGCATGGCTTCTTTGTGTTCTTTAACCATCTGTGCCAACTTTGATCGTTCTGGTTTCAATGAATTGCTGTTGGTTTGATGCCAACTTTCGATATACTGCTGCTCTATCTCCTGATCGCTAGGTAGAAGTTTTACCTCTTGCAGACCTGCGATCGCAATTTGTTTTGCTTGGGTTGCTGAGACATTTTGATGCCGCATAATCGCTTCTGTTAGCTGAAACCCGATGTTATAAACCGGATTAAGCGAACTCATCGGTTCTTGAAAAATCATCGCAATGTCGCCACCCCGGTGTAACTGCATTTGCTCAGGAGGCAATTTTACCAAATCGATGGCGTTGGCATTCTCCTGCGGACGAAACCAGATTTCACCGCCAGTAACTATACCGGGACTTTGTAACAAACCCATCACAGCTAGGGCTGTCACTGATTTACCACTCCCCGATTCTCCTACTATTCCTAGAGTTTCACCTCGATGCAGCGCAAAAGAAATACCATCCAAAGCTCTGACAGTATTGCCATCACCGGGAAATTCAACTTGGAGATTGCGAACCTCTAGGACAGTTTCTCTCATAGGAGTTGGGTAGAAATTCTAACTTAAAATTATTTGATTTTAACAATAGTTTTGATGTATGTGTCGGTAAATTTGGTTTTTACACTCTTTGGCAGTTTTTCTGACATCGCATACTTCCACAATATACATGCATTTGCGATGTATTACTGCCTGTGATCTCTGCAAACTGCGATCGGCTCATGGTATCTTTACAAAAATGTTGCATAGGCGTAGCCCGCACTTCGACAAAGCTCTGTTACCATCGTAGACATCGCACTATAAGACTCCTATTTGATTTTTGCAAAAATCTGGCGTTGCTGATTAGATTTATTGTTATGACGCAAAACGCTACGCAGGAAGTCCCAACGCTTTTACAATCAGCGGCAATAGCTTACTGCACGCCTCAATAATATTCGCAGTGCTTGGCAAACTCTTCAATATTCCATCAAAGTTTATTCTAGCCTTTCGCACCAATCCTTTCTTTTTCTCCTGGTCAGGTGTTTGTTCTGCTTCAGCCAAAGCTTTGACATGCTCTAATAAATCTGCTTTATCTTCGGGAGCTAAGTCGGTATCTTCATTAACCGCTTGCTGAAGTTGGATCAGTAGTTCTTTAATTCCAGGTTGAGTAGGATCTGGAGAACTAGGCAACTGATTGAGAACGTTAGACACGCTACCGCTAATTTCACCCAAATTAATGGTTGAACCTGTAATGTCGCCTCCCACCGTAATTTTTGCACCTGTGGAGGCATCCACATTACCACCTGCATTAATGTTCTGATGTTCCATAATCTCTCCAAGTTGATTTGTAAGGTAGATTCGATGGCCTTGTCCCTGAACAATCACACTTTCAGCAGAACTACCTGTGCGTTCAGCTAATTTTTGCGACATATCCATTAAAACCTGGAAGTAACTATTTAGCCTGGCAATCTCACCATCCTTAGCGTCGAAAGCTAACTGATACACTTTACGCAAGTCTTCGTAAGTTTCATTTACCCGCTCAACCACTTGTTGACGAGAAACCCCTTCCCGATGACCAACTTTGACAATCCAAAGATCGCCGCGTTGCTCTAAACCCTGTAACTCTAACCCTAGACTCTCATCCTCCAAGCGGAATTTCTCAAACACAAAACTCAGGGATATGGGGTCAATCTCCTGCTCAAACACCAGCTCATAGGAAGTTTCTATTTTGCGAACGATCGCCTCAAACTCCCCTGGCAAAAAGTTCCGTTCTATAGGATAACGTTGGGTAGCCTTACCATCTTCAAAGTCACAGTAGATATAGTCACAAATTATCCCCTGAAAACAGGTCTGGCGATTAAAGCTCCAATCTTTCAGACAGCAACCAGTTAAATCTGCTTGGGAAAAGTCTACATCAGTAACCAGCGTCCGCACAAACCTAGCATGACGGAGGTTAGCTCCCCGGAAGTCTGCCCCATCCAAAATTGCCTCTGTGAAGTCGAAATCCTGCAAGTAGTCCGCCTCTTGCAGATAAGCTCCCCGCAGGTTGGCGCGAAAAAAGTTTTTGGTTTTGGGTTCTCCTTTTAGTAAGGCTTGCACTTTGGGCTGATGCAAATCTAAGTAGGAATCATCCACCGTTGCGGCGTCCCAATCAGTTGTACCAGTAAAACGAGTCCTGTAGAGTTTCTTGGCCCGTAGGTCAATGTTTGCTAAGGATATTCTTGAAAAGTTGAGGTGGCTCAAGTCTAGCTCACGGAAAGAAGTGCCTCCCAAGTTAGCGATCGCCTTTCCCAGTCCCAGAATTGCATCGGGTTGTCCCTGCAAACGAGGGTTGTCTTGGAAAAATTGCAGTATTACTAAGGCGATCACTACAGCCAAAACACTACTACCTAACCATCCCACTAACTCCGTTATGAAACCTATGATCTTTTGAGTTGGCCGTATTTCCTGCAAATACTTATTGTCCATAGCACCGCTTGCAGCCCGCACCAGTCCGACTGCACCACAAAACAGCATGAAGCTAGCTAGCAAAAATCCATGTAACCAGCGGAATTGTCTTTGAAAGCCCATAGCCAGCAGTGAACTCGCCAAGCTTAAACCAACTACACTCAACAGAGAAGTCGCTGTCAATAAAGTGCCGAATAAAGCGCTAACGACCACAAAGTTCTCTAGCCCCATCAGTCGAAGCCCCAGCGCTAAAATTGGCAAAACCAGCCAGCACCCAACCAATGCCACTAAAATACTCTGCAACCATTGGGTACGCACCCAGTAAACAAATGTAGCTAGGATGATTGCCACAATTGCGATCGTCAGATACCGCCACCCCTGGTAATCGAATACCAGGTCGAGCGCTAACTTAGCTCCAGCGTTGGCTGCTACCACGGCACATAAGAGGCTCAGTAGTAAGCTTAAGGAAAATATCCCAATTCGACTCATCGCCGAAAGTCCCAGCAAACATTGGCTGAAGTCCAGTTGACTCAGCATCTCTTGAGAAATGCGCTTTCCTCGGAGATCAATCAAGCGAGGCACGCTAGTTGGTAGTGATGCCTGATTCATTCAAGTAAAATAATAGCTACTGTTAATTAAGTAATGACACGTACTATAATTAGCATAAATTACCATTGAAATTTTTTTATGGCAAGGATTTTACTGAATAGAATATCGCCTGAACTCGGCAATATTTCCAAAGAGCTAGAAAGTATCGAGGCTCAAGAAAAAAATATAGAGTTAACCCACGTGTCAGGGTCTGACCTAGCAAAGTTCATCAATAAGCGATTACACCGACGATATCAGAAGACCAGTACGCCTCTGACCCCAGTCTTAAATGAGAACGATTTGTTACCTTTGAGTTTTTTTAGGACAGGGCTAGAGGCAGGTAAAAGTGTCTGTTGTCTAGTCCGTCGAATTAGCGAACCCAAAGACTTAGACAAATTGATCGAAGCAGCTGACAAAGACCCAATACTGCGATCAATACTACTGAAATGGTACAGCTTTGACCCGATCACTGATCAAGACAAATTTAAGACTAAGGCTCCAACGGTGGATTTGCCTTACGCCTCTGGATTTCTTGTAGGCGGCGACTACCTGCTAACGAATCGCCATGTTGTTGAGGATCTGCTAACCAATTGCGATGGTAAGGAGCAAAAAAAGTTCCTCTCTGAATTTAGTGCGGTGTTTAACTACGAAGCCGATCCCCATCGTCAGGAAAGCAATCCAGAGCTATTAGCTCGATTAGACAAGTATAAGTTTGATGATTTTTTGATCAAGTCATCCAACACAGACCTAGATTACGTGTTGCTGAAACTGAAGCCAGTAGATGGTAAGTCGGCGATTGTAAAATTTGGGAAAGTTAATCTAGCAAAAATCTTAGAAGAAGAAGTTGCTCCACGTATAAACATAGATATGTTAGCTACTGACTCCAACCTCAAAGCAGCCATTGAACCTGATTTTGTAACTCTCATCCAGAGCAAAAAATTTATTGACGGTGATCCAATCCACATGATTGAGCATCCTGGGGGGCGACCCAAAGAAGTCGTTGTGTTTAATAATCGCCTGGTAAATGTGTACGAGAATTTTCTTGAGTATGACACTGATGCGGAGCCTGGCTCCTCTGGTAGTCCGTTATTTAATACAGATTGGCAGGTAGTTGGTATTCATCAAGCGGCACTCTTAGATGAAAAAAGCAAAGATAAGAAGATCAAAGGCTATCTAGGCATTCGGATCGATAGCATTTTAGCAGACCTGAAGAAACAAACCTCTAGCGATCCAAAGTTGCAAGATTTTTGGGAGAAGTACATTGATCGCACTGCCCCACGCACACAGCCTCAAGTATTTATCCTAGCCGGACGAAGACGTTCATTTTTAGGAGATGATGCAGAGCTAGAACAGGAGGCGATGAAGCATCTGCGACAGTCAATTTTTGAGGAAACGAAACGTCGTGATCCAGGGGTACACCTTGTCTCCATACTAGGAAATCCTGAGATATCGTACTCCGAAGCTCTCAAGCTGGCGATAAAGGATGTTAACCAGCAACGCAATCCTGAACAGCAGGGTGAACTAGCAATTGAACTGCTGGTCAATCGTTCAGATACTTCTAGCTCCAAAAATTTTAGCATCAAACTCTACTACAACGCTGGCAATGACCGTGCTAAGAAATTAGCAGAATCCTTGCAAACTGTTCTTCATGAAGACAATCCATCGTTCTCCATCAGTGCCCTTCCTGATTCCTATACGTCTACTCGTGGCTTGAGGTTTTGCCGAGATGTGAATTTACCAGCAGTTGTAATTTTTGTAGGTGATCTAGCTAATGGGAGCGATCGCAACTACATTGAAAAGATACAGCAAGATCCTGCTGCTGCGTCAGCGCTTGCTAACAGTTTTACTAAAGGTATCCTTGCTGCCTTAGAACGGCTGGAAAACTAATAGCATTAGTTCCTTTCAAGCCAAATGGGAATATTTAAAGGATAAACATAATCAGTGAAAGTCTTGCTTGACACCAACATAATTGTGGATATTGCCCTGGAATGAGCGTAATCCAAAGCGAGGGGATTATCTTTACTGATGATGATTTCGCTGACTTACGCGATCGCAGTGTGGGAAGAGAAATTGATTTATGAGCTTGAAATACTTACTTGATACCAATATTCTCTCAGAGCCAGCACGTCCTATTCCTAATGCTAATGTTTTGCACAAGCTAGATATTCATAAATCAGAAGTTGTTGTTCATGAACTTTTACATGGCTGTTTGCGATTGCCAGAATCTAAGCGGCGAGAGTCACTTTGGAATTATATTCATGAATCGATATTAAATTTACCAGTCCTTGATTACGATTTAAATGCGGCACAATGGCACGCCCAAGAAAGGGCTAGATTATCCAAGATTGGCAAAACTCCTGCTTTTGTAGATAGTCAAATTGCGAGTATTGCTTACTGTAATAATCTAATATTGGTAACTAATAATGTTCTGATTTCGAGTTTTTTAATAATTTAAGAGTTGAAAATTGGTTTGTTAATAGGACTGAATTTGTCTAAAGCGAGATAAAGATAAACATAACTTGTGAAAATTTTGTTATGGCGTTTCCTGATCAATAAATCTTTCAGCACCTCTCTTGATAGACAGAATTGGTATAACTTTCTCTATCCCTAACTCACTCCGATAGCTAAACTAAGCGATGTCTCAGGAAAAAACGTAAAGCGTCAACGCAGACAAAAAAATAGCACATCCTAAAGGATGGCTACTTGTAGAAATTGTCTAATCGTAATGTTTTTTGCGATTGAATACACGCTCAACTACCAACTTTAGAACGGAATATCATCTGGATCTGGTTCTTCCGCTTTCACTGCTGGATAAGTGGTTCGCTCATAATTTGTGGCTTGGGGTACGGGTTCGTAAGTTGTCGCTTGGGGAGTAACACCAACAGGATTTGTCGCTGGGGTAGGTGCTGGACGTGGTGAATCGTAACTGGGAACGTCTTTCTGTGGAGGACGGGATGCTGAAGATGGTTGTCGAGGAGACGTTTCAGTGAATGATGGAGTTACGGTTGCTGAGGGCAATGGATCAGTATTAAAACTACCTCCAACAGGTTGAATTTGTTGCACCGTCAATTCAGCGCGTTTTTCTTTAAAACCTTCTTGACGCTCAACAGTATTCATAGTTAAACGTCCTACCAAGATGACGCGATCGCCTTGGTGGTAGTTTTGCTGAATTTCTGTCGCTAAATTCCCCCAGCCGACAACTTTTAAGGTGGCTGGCGGATCTTCTGGTTTCTGGGAATTGGGAAACTGCACCAGCATTTCCGTGACTCCCAGATTATCGGCTGTATAGCGGAGTTGCGGTTCGTTAATAATTTCCGCCATCAAAACGCAGCTGTTCATTAAAATTACTCCTGACTGCAAAAAGTACTGATTCAAAAAGAGAAGGTTTTTCTATGTAGTGCCAATTAATATCTAGATAGGTTTAATCTTTTGCATTTTTTAATAATGTTTGAACAAATTTTCTACATCCGCTCTAGGTTTTTAGTCATTTCTAGCATAAAAGCCAAGCGATCGCTTTGAACAGCATTGAGTATGCCGCTCGCCACCCTCGCTTGACTAAATGAGCATTAAATTCTGCATTGAATAGTATAATTGTACCACCGATTCATCAAATAGAAAAAATTCTTGGCAAAAATTAAGACTTGATGTGAACTGGAAAAACACCCAAGGCGATCAACCTGGCTGGAAGGTCGCGCAAAATGGGTAAGCGCAAAAACGCAGGTGGTACAAAGGTGAGATTTGAGGTGAGAACCGTGGCCAATACCCGCTTTTGGATAAAAGTTTGAAACGCCTGAATGATGCGTGTGGGCAATTCGCGTTGACGCTGTACTTTTGCTAGGTCGCTAAGTTGTACTTGTCCGTTTTTGAGCGGTTTGCTGAGTAGATTCGCTGCGATGACAGCATCTTGAATCGCGTAATTAATGCCAACTCCACCAACAGGGGACATTATATGGGCTGCGTCACCAATGAGTAACAGTCCTGGACGATACCAGCGTTTGACGCGGCTGGACTCGACTGAGAGAAAGGCTATTTGTGACCAATCATCTAAATTTTGGATGCGTTGCTGGAATTCTGGCACTACTTCGACAAAAGATTTTTTTAATTCCTCCAAACCCTCAGCCCGCACTTGTTGATAGCCTCCCTTGGGGATGATATATGCAACTTGCCACTCATCACCACGGTCAAGCATGGCAATGATTTTACCTTTGCCAAAGCGCCCCATTCCCCCTTCAGGGTCTTCTGGCTGACGCGGTAAGCGGAACCAGAGGACATCCATTGGCGGCGAGGTTTCGATTGATTCAAACTCACCCAGATGGCGTAAACGTGAGTGGCGACCATCTGCACCCACTGTCACTATTGCCCGGATTTCATGCCAGCCACCGCCTCCTCGATAGCGAACACCTTGAATCACCCCATTTTCCGTAATTAATTCCTGTACATTCGCACCCATCACCAGATGGAAACTAGGATATTTTTGTGCTTCTTGGGTGATGAACTCCAGGAATTTTACCTGGGGAAGCATCGTAATGTAGGGGTAGTGGGTTTTCAGATGACTAAAATCTGCCAATGTGACAGTATCTTTAGGAGTTTTAAACCTAATTTGGCGCATCTTTGTATGGGGGAGTTCTAGCAAAGCTGCACTAAGTCCCAATTCCTCCATAATTTCCATCACCGATGGATGAATCGTATCTCCACGAAAATCGCGATCAAAATCTTTGTGCGCTTCCAGCAGCATCACAGAAATGCCTTGACGCGCTAATAACAGCGCCAATACTGCTCCTGCCGGCCCCCCACCCACAATGCAACAATCTGTGGTTTGTACGTCTACAATGTCATGAACAGGGTTAATAATTGGGTCTTGGGAAAGATTTTTAGGTACATCGGTAGTCATAACAACACCTCCTAATAGCCCTAAATTTCAGGATAGTTTGCTTTTTATGATGCGAGCTGTTTTTTTAACTTTTCGTATTTACAGAGAACGTGTATTATGATTGGCGCTAAACTGTCATTGGTCATTAGTCCAAATCCAATGACGCCAGTCGCCTCAAGTCGAGCCAGCCGCTTGCGTATTTTCCCCCCGTTGTGCGGGCTGGCGTGGGAAACCCGCTCTTACCGCCTGGCTCCCCAATGCCCAATCCCCAATGACAATAATTAATAGTTGTGTCCCAAGTTATTTTAGAAAACGTTTATAAAAGTTTTTCCTCGCGTAAAGGGGAAAGTGTTCCCTCACAAACCGAACTCCCACTCAAGTCTGGCGAGAAAACTGATGCAGCGCCAGAGCGTGCGGGAAGTGTCAATGTTTTGCGGCGGATTAACCTGACGATCGCAGATGGCGAATTTATGGTGCTGGTAGGCCCTTCTGGTTGTGGTAAAAGTACCCTGCTGCGGTTAATTGCCGGTTTGGAAGTGATGACTGGCGGTAATATCTGGATAGGCGATCGCTTGATCAATGACCTACCACCCAAAGAACGCGACATCGCAATGGTGTTTCAAAATTACGCCCTCTATCCCCACATGACGGTGTATGACAACATCGCCTTTGGGTTACGCCGCAGACAATCAGAGAATAGGGAAAATCAGCATTCCCCACTCCCCACTCCCCACTCCCCACTCCCCAATTGGACAGAAAATCTCTTCGTGGGGGCGACAAGAAAGTTACCTAAAGGACTGCGCTATATTTCTGACAAAGAACGGGCGGTGGATCAGCAGGTACGTAGTGTTGCCCAACTGTTGCAAATCGAAACATTGCTGAATCGCTTACCTAAACAGCTATCTGGGGGACAAAGACAACGGGTTGCATTGGGAAGAGCGATCGCGCGTGACCCCCAAGTGTTTTTAATGGATGAACCGCTTTCTAACTTAGATGCCAAACTGCGAGCGGAAACCCGCGCCCAAATTGTCAAATTGCAGCGCCAATTGGGGACAACGACAATTTACGTTACCCACGATCAAACAGAAGCGATGACAATGGGCGATCGCATTGCGATTATGTCTGAGGGTAAAATTCAGCAAGTTGCTTCTCCCCTAGAACTTTATAACCGCCCTGCCAATCTTTTTGTCGCAGAGTTCATTGGTTCACCACCGATGAATTTTATTCCTGTAGAATTTCATGCCCCGCAGTTGATTATCCATTCCCAGTTTCGTTTCACCCTCCCCGAAGTTTGGGGAAAAGCCCTACAAAAATATGATCGAAAAACTCTAATTTTAGGCATTCGCCCAGAACACTTTAACTTGAGTATGCCTGCGACCAAAAATCTACCAGTGCAAGTAGATTTGGTAGAGAATCTTGGCAACGATTCCTTTCTCGCTGTTAAAATTGCCCAACCGGGATCTCAAAGAGCCACTACAGCCAATTACCTACAAGTGCGAATACCACCAGACCGATTTGTACAAGTTGGTGAGGAACTATGGTTATCGCTAACTCCAGAGAAAATTCACTTTTTTGATCCGGAAACCGAGTTAGCGATATTTCCCTAATACTATCCGCGCCTAATTGGGAAATCCAAATTTTCATGCTCTTTTGAGAGTGGCTTAGGGCTCTCGTGTCGCCCACCCCACAAGAAGTAGTTGAGTATTTTTTTATTTAAAAGTCCCTTACAAGGGGAGGGAACTGGATTTCTTGTTTCCCCCCAATATATCGGGGGGATTAAGGGGGGTAATTTGACTTGTGCCCGCTTTTTAAGGGGGTTGGGGGATCTCAAATCACGGTAAATTGAGTGTTTTAGCTTAAGTAGAGCGGTGTGAATAATTCAAGGTTTGTAGTGAGGGCTTCAGCCATCATTTGAGGACTAAAGTCCTCACTACGAACTAATCTCAAGATTTTTTACATTACTTAATCTAGTTTGATTTATTCTCACCGACTTACTTAAGTTGACACTAAACCCTATTGGATTTTACTCAACTGATGATCGCACCCGACACCCCATTCATAGATCCATTTGTAGAAGAAAGCTTAACAGAATCAGCTACTAAAGAATTGGTGAGTTTGGAATTGCCTACTACGCTTTGCTTCTTCTTAGTATTACCTCGTCTAGCACCACCCGCCATCTCGTATTCTGGGCTGGTTTTACCGTAACGGCTGCCAACTCCTAGTAACATTTTTTCTGACATCGTTATTACAGCCTTTTCGGCGTTATTCACCTCATCTGTGAGTTTGTCAATGGTAGATAATGCAGTGTTATAGGCAGCAAGCTTAGACCGGAGATTGTTAATTGTCACGGTGTAAGCTTGTATAGTCAATCCTTGGCCAAAGTCAAGTTGTACGCTGATAGATTGTAAACTTTCAATCCGGCGATCGGCTCGTTCTAAAATGCTGGAATTTCTTTTACGACGTGCCATAATGCATCTTTGGTACTAGTTTGTTAGTACTGTTTTATACCAAAAAATTTCTGATTGTCATGGGAAAATCTAGCAAATCGGTTGCAATTACATTTCTCAAAGTTTAGTTAATTTCACTTAGACTATATTTTATTCCCGGTCATAAATAGATTCATAAGTTCATTACAACAATTGCTGCAATGATTTAAGCCTTTCTTATACATGGAAGAGCATTTGTTGCAAAGCATTAAACAATTGCGGCAACTGCTTATATATTTGCAAGAAAGACTTAAGCCTTTCTTATACATGGAAGAACATTTGTTGCAAAGTATTAAGCGTTTGGAGCAACGCCTTATACATTTGCAAGAAAAACTTAAGCCTTTCTTATATATGAAGTAATATTAGCTGCAAAGGTTTAAATTTTCACAGCCTCAAGCGTAAGAGCGTAGGCGTAGCCCATCGTAGACATCGCTTTTGCTTGTTGTCTGAAGATTATACCTCTTGCATAAATCAAAAATAAGAACCCCAAAGCTACGCTTTTTCTCTTACGAGACGTTACCGCCTTAAGCGTTGGCGCAGCCTCTCGTAGAGAAGCTATGCCGAAGGCGTACTCCTACGGAGAAGCAAGCTACGCGTTAGCGTCTCTGAAAAAGAAGCCTCTCGAACGCGAGTGCGTTTTTGTTCGCGCAGCGTCCCGAACGGAAGGACAAGAGAAGGCTTTACGCTTCATTTACAACACTAGGGTGGGGAAATCTCCAAATCTTTGCAAATCTTGATAGCTAGAATCTCAACAATCTCAGTATGTCTTGGAACTGCCGAGGTTCTGTTGTTTGATGGATTGTAAGGGACTTCCAACAAATAAATTATCCAATCTTGTGGGGTGGACATCTTGTCCGCCCTTGGCTATGGGCGGGCGAGACGCCCACCCCACAAGAAGTAGTTGAGTATTTTTTATTTGGAGTTCTCTAATAAATCGTATGCCTTCCACCCTCTCGAAGAAACAAACAGCCGTTCTTTTCCAAATGGCGAATCAATTCACGTCTTTTCACTATGATTTGACAGTAATCTGTTCACGGACGACATCTTTACCGGAAATTTGTTGCTCTGCGAGTTCCCGATTTGATATTAAAATTAACTCTATCGCTTCCCGTAGGCTTTCTCTAGCTTCTTCCAGAGTTCTCTCTTCGACATTTGCACCAGGTAACTCTTGAACGTAGCCGATATACCAGTCATCTAACTTTTGGTATACAGCAGTAAAAGAATTTTCCATAATTTTTATTAATCGTTAGTGTCTTAATTTGAAGTTTTAACGCATCTACTTTCTAAACTGTGACACCCTCCAACTCTTCATCCGTTAACTCATACAACTGGCGCAATTTATCTAACTTATCACCATCAGCTTCCCAGAAACCGCGTCCATGCGCTTCTAACATTCTGCCTAAAATATTGCGAAAAGCTTCAGGATTTGCTTTGCGTAATTTATCCGCCATCTCTGCATCTAACGCATAAGTGTCTGCGGCTTGATCGTAAACCCAATCATCGGTAAAATCGGCAGTACCACCCCAACCAATCAACGCCGTCATCCGTTGGGAAATTTCAAAAGCACCACCAGAACCTTGATTCGCCATTGCTTGCGCCCATTTGGGATTTAGCAACTTAGTGCGATACTCCATTCGCAGCAAATCATCTAAATTGCGGGGTGTAGTATCCTTCGAGAAACTTTCTACAAAGCTGGTTGTAACCTTCTTACCGCCTTGTTTTTCTGCTGCCCTTTTCAAACCGCCAGTATTGGCGTAATATTCTTGAATATCAGTTAAACCATATTCTACAGAATCGATTTCTTGAACAATGCGATCGCTAGTTTTTAACAACGTATTTAACACTTCCGGTCTAGCTTGACCTTTATCTTCTCTCCCGTAGCTGAATACATTGCGACTTTGCCAAGTATTGCCTAACTCCTCGCCAGATTCCCAGTTACCATCCACTACACTATCATTCACCAAAGAACCAAAATCACCCGCCGGATTAGAAAACAATCTCGCCGATGCATTTTCCACACCTTGGGCTTTCAAAGCTAAAGCGTGTCTTCTAATAAAATTTTGATCATCCGGTTCATCAGCATCAGCCGCCCGTTGAAATAAATCATCTAATAATTCGATGATATTTACAAAACTATCCCGGAAAATCCCAGATAAATTACCCAACACATCAATGCGGGGATGTCCAACCTCCGCCAACGGCTTCAACTCATAACGAACAACTCTACCAGTTCCTTCCTTAACAGGTTCAGCCCCCACCAACTCCAAAAGAATCCCCAAAGATTCACCCTTAGTTTTAATCGCATCCAATCCCCATAACATCACCGCCACCGTTTCTGGATATTTCCCATGTTCATCCAAATGCTGCGCGATAATTTTTTGACCAATTTCTCGTCCCCGTTCATAAGCAGCAGGTGAAGGCATCCGATAAGGATCTAAAGCATGAATATTTCTCCCAGTCGGCAAAACACCAGCCCCATCCCTTAACAAATCCCCCCCAGGCGCAGGCGGAATATATTCCCCATTCAACCCCCTTAACAAATTCGTTAACTCATCCGTAGATTGCATCAACAAATCCCTTATTACCCTTTCCTCCTCTACTCTCTCCTCTCTGTGTTCTCCGCGCCTCTGCGGTTCGTTTTCTTCCCCCCCAAAATAAGCCTCCAAATACGCCGCCAACTCCTCCTCATTCGGTGCTTCCCCCAAAGTATGCAACCCCGAAGAAAACAACCGATTCTCTAAAACCTGCAAATATCCATACAACTCCACCAAATAATCATCAAAAGCATGACCGCTAAACATTCGCACATTTTCAGGAGTAAACGCAATCCCCAACCTCTTCGCATCCTCAAACGGACAATCTGCATCCAACCCAGAGTCCACAATTTTTTTACAAATCCCTTCCTTCAAAACATAATTCTTTTGTGGATCTTCCCGATACTCCGAAATCAAATCACGCAACGCCACCAATTCCTTATACAAACCTGCCCGCCCATAAGGCGGTACATTATGAGAAATCAACACACCATAACCGCGACGTTTCGCCAACATCGACTCAGACGGATTATTCGCCGCATATATATATAGATTAGGCAAATTTCCTAACAGAATATCCGACCAAGAATAACCCGTATTACCCAACGGAGAACCAGGCAACCATTCCACCGTCCCATGCATTCCAAAATGAACTAAAGCATCAGCTTCAAACTCATTTTGCAGCCATTTATAATAAGCAGCATATTGTGGATGGGGCGTTAAATCCCGTTCAAACATTAAGCGCATCGGGTCGCCTTGTATACCCAAAGGTGGTTGTACACCTATCCAGACATTCCCTAATTGCACACCGCCAATCTGGAATTCGTCGCCATAGGTTTTAATTCCAGTTCCCGTGAGAGATTTCCATTGTTTTTCAATCCGGGAAGTTTGTAGATATCCCAGCCATTTTTCTAGAGTACGGACATTTACAGTACTTGTGGGGGAGCCACTGCGTTGGGCGGGTTCCCCGACTTGAAGCAAGTGGCGTTGGGCATCTTGCCCGCCATTATCTAGGGGCAGGCGAGACGACTGCCCCACAAGAGAATTAGCTTCATCTGCTTCTTTCACCCAGCGAATCAATTCTTCCCCATCTTCTGGTAAATCTCCCACGGTATAACCTTGTTCTTTGAGTGCGTGGAGAAACTTCAGGAGACTACGCGGCACATTTAATAATGCAGCTGTGCCCACAGCACCATAACCGGGAGGAAACCCATATAAAATGATCGCAATCTTGCGTTCCGAAGCAGGTTTTTGCCGCAAAGCCACCCAAGTTTTCACCCTCCCAATTAATCGCTGCACCCGTTCGGGAACCAGATAAATATTTTCGCCCACTAAACCACCAAGGGGAACGGTATCAATAGCACCATCTAATTCTGGTAACGCGTACAACACCACACTTTGCAAGCCGCCGACACCTTGGCGCGTCCACGAGGAAATATCTTGAATTAATAATGGTGCAGCAACAATATAAGGTACATTTTTCGCAGTGAGGATGCGCTTTGCAACTTCCACCTGACGCCCAGCTTCCATTGAACCAGCCGGGCCACCCACTAGAGGAAAGCCAATTGTCGAAACGATCGCATCCACTTTTACTGCTTCACTAGAAAGTGAGGGAGTCTCTATATTACCTAGTTGTCGTTGCTGAATTTCATAGTCGGTTGTCATCAAATCTCGTACCGCCACATGTCCTTCTACGCCGTTGATGAAAATCGGCAAAGGAGTTAACCCGGCTGATTCAAAACTGCGAATTAGTTGGGGAATGTAGGGTTGTTTGGTGATGACGTGTTTTCGGTAGAGGAGAATTCCAACAACTGGGGAGTCGCGATTAGGGGAGACGCGATGAATCGCGTCTCTACAATAGGTTTTATACCATTCCAGATACTCACGGGGCGATTCAAAAAACCCTTGATAGTCGGGGTGGAGTAATCCGATGTTGGGGGTTTCGATTAGTGGGGGAATGTCGCCGACTTTTAAATTTAAATATTTTTCTGCTAGTGTCCAGAATAATGAAGCGACGTTTTCTTGGCCGCCAGCATTCCAGTAACCATAGATAATTAACCAGTTGCGTAAGTCTTGGACTTTTTGCACTGGCACGTATTTCAGTAGCTTGGGGCCAATTTTTAAGAAGCTGATGTAACCAGCGAGTTTGTCTTCTTCTCGTCCGTTGCTAAATTTGTCCAGGATGAATTTAACTGGTTTGGGCATTCCTTTGGGGTTGTCGCCAATGGCAAAGTCACCCAACTTGGTTAAACTCATCAATTCCAAGGCTGACTCAAAGACTAGGCGAATGGGAATTTGGGCAATGCGATCGCGCAACCACACAACCTGGTCATAATCAAATAGTAGGCTACCGAAGAATACATCCGCCTCATGAAGTGCTGCTTCTACCTCGGTGCGTTTGGTGGTAATATCGCGATCGCTAAATACCCGAATATCCAACTCAGGACAGCGAGAGTTAGCCAAAAAAGCTGCTTTTCTATACAAGTCAGCGTTGAACGATTCAAACCCAGCAACCAAGACGATGCGTTTCATGCCTGTAAGCTACGAAATATTTCTTTACTTAAATTTTAAACTGGCTCACAGGCTGATTGTTAAATATCTACCCACAGATTCCGGTCAGTAATTGCTTGAGGTAGGGCGTAAATCCAGCTACCATCTCAATTAACCAGACAATTGCTTGAGCAACTTGTTAAAGGTAGGCAAACTTCCGCCTTGCGGTACTAGGTACATTTGTCAGCGTTATTATTTGAATAATGGAGGCAATTGCTGCATTTCAATTTATTGCAAAAATTAACCGATTATTCCCGATTTTGATAAATTATAATGGTTGTGGTTTGGGTGAAATATAGATTTGAATTAGGAGGTTTTATCAAATAGAATTTGCTGATCAGGTTCACACAAAAACTTATTTTGTTTACCAGCGTAGTAATGCTTAAAATAATGCGGACATTGCCTACAAGTACTTAAACAAAATTATTAACAAAGCTTTGTCTCTATAATTGAAATAGATTGGAACTAGTTTAAAAATAAGTAAGCCAAGGATGAAATCATGAAATTTGGAATTGATAGCGGGCACAATTGTCCACCAGATACAGGAGCCAACGGGATTAAATTTGAGGATAATTTAACTCTAGATGTAGGTAATAGAGTTATAGCCAAGTTAAGAGCTTTGGGAAACGAAGTCGTAGTATGTAGACCAAGTAGTGCTCGTACAGTAACTGAATCACTTTCAAAAAGGTGTTCTACAGCTAATGGGAGTAAAGTAGATATTTACGTCTCGATTCATTTTAACTGCTTTAACGGACAAGCTAACGGCACAGAAGTATATGCGACTAGCGATACGGGAAGAAAAATCGCTAAACCTGTACTAGATGAAATCGTCAAATTAGGATTTTTTAATCGCGGCGTTAAGAGTGGTTCCCACTTGTATGTTCTGAAAAATACAGATATGCCGGCGATTCTGGTAGAAAGTTGTTTTCTCGATTCGCAAAAAGATATGAATCTTTATAATCCAGAAGCAATGGCTAATGCGATCGTCAAAGGCTTAACTGGTAAAGTGCCAAGTGTTCCTATTAAACCCGTACCGGATGAAGAGGAGAATGTAGATACCACTATTCAAAGACTACAAAAATCCTTAAATCGACTCAAAATAACCGATAAAAATGGTAAGGCATTAGTGGAAGATGGCTTCACCGGGGGTAACACCAAATCTGCCGTAGAAAAATTTCAGACTATTGTCGGGGTTCAGCCGACTGGAATTGCTGATGATGCTACATGGAATGCCATAAATCTAATTTTGGCAAAACGAATTATCAGACCAAACCATGCTGGTGGTGCAGTTGTGAGATACTTGCAAGAGCGTGTAGGTATTGAGCCTGATGGCGTCTACGGGCCGCAAACAGAGGTTGCAATTAAGAACTTTCAAAAGCAAAATGGTTTAGGTGCTGATGGCATTGTCGGGCCTGCTAGCTGGCAGAAATTTATTGGTTAGGCTGATGACAGATTACTCATCTGGATAACTATAGCGATCGCAGATGTAAATTTCTGCATCTTATAGCTATTAGACATAGGCGTGAAATTAAATATGCGTTATCCAGAACCTTTGTAGAGACGTAGCAGTGCTACGTCTCTACATTTATTTTTTTCACTATAATAATTTGGAGTATTAAGCAGCTACCAAATTATTTAGCTGCAATTCACACTGTTTAAATACATAAGTTACAGCAGGGAATAATTTATGTAGCTCTTGAATGCTGTAATATGTGATGTTTCTCGTAAAAACTTCTGCTTCTAACTTGCCAAATTGCCATGTGACTCCATTAGAAACAATACCGAAGATCATTATTGACAATTCGCCCTTCAGTTTTTGAGCAGCAATCATTTCTGCTAAACACTGTGCCCAACCCGTTTCAAAATTATCCTGTTTTGCTTCTACTAAAATAAAGTATGGCTTGTCAAAGACAACTTTGCCTAAAGGAGAACGTTTAGCCAAAATATATTCAGGAAATCCTGATAGCTTTTCGTCATAATTTCGAGAATAATGACTCCACAAAATCAACTTGCTACTATATAATTTCCAAACTTGTTTTAATACTGGGAATATCAAGTTTTCACATATAGCAAACTCAGAACAGTCAACGGCTCCTTCTCGCATCGTAAATTCTAAATCTTCTCGAAAGTAGTCAGAGACATTAAACTCAGCTTCGCCGATGAAATTAGCTTCTGTATAGATAACCTGAAATTCTTTGATGACTTCAGCGATGGTTTTGTAACTACTGAAAGCCATATTGATCTCCTGAATAATTTTGTGTTGCTCGGCGATTCGATTATATGAATCTGCGGGTTATCAAGGTATTTGAACTTTGGACGCTATGTGGGAAATCCAGTGAGTGTTTGCTTTGAGAAAGGAATTTCTTGATCGGTTAATGTTTGATTCCCTTAAACCGTTCTTGCGCCGCCTGAAACGCTTCTTGCATCACCAACTGAATTTTCTGGGGATCGGGTTTCTTACCTCCCATTAAATCACCAAAGTAAACGCAGGCTCCTTCCCCTAGTGCCCAAGTATAGGCGGCTGCCCAAGAGGCTGCGATCGCACTGCCAAAACCTGGTATAAATTTAATTAACTCTCGTGCAATTGCCTGTGCTAAAAAACCACCTGCGATCGCACTCACAACGCCTCCCGCCTGAGATGGAGTAATTGTCTGCCCATATAATTTACCCAACAGACCCACCATTGATACTTGCAAGGCAGTTAGTACGGGCATTGTGGCAAATGGCAAAGGTACAGCCGCCAGGGTGGCAGACATAATCGCAAATGGCAAAATATAACGGCGTGCAGCATCTCGGTAAAGGTTGCTAATTTGGTTGCCAGCTTCTTGTTGATCCAATAGCTGATAAATCGCCTGGGCTTCTGCTTGTGGGAGTAGTTCTGCCAAGGAATCTCGCAGTGCTTCTAAGCCATAAAATACCGGAGTGTAGCCATCTTCTTCTAAGGTAAAGTCAATTAGTACAGAGTGGTTAGTTATTCCGACGAAAGCTTGTTGCATTGCCGCAAATGCGCGGTTGACTTCCTGATAGTCTGGCGGATAGGCGGGATGATCGACGGTATCGGGAGGATAAACTTCGTGCAAGCAGGTAACTACCAGCAGACAGGGAATGTTTGGATATTGCTGGCGCAACTGTTGAGCAATTTGTCGAAGCGTGTCAGTTGCAAAGTCATTGATTTTAACCGTCAGCAGCAGGATTCTCGCGGAATCAGTTTCCTGTTGTAAATCGCCAACTAACTCCTGAATAATTGCATTAGTATCTTTTTTAACATCACCTAATCCCACCGTATCAGTAAAAATCAGTAACGGCAGGTCATTAGAAGGATAGGCATAGCGCTGGGTGTGTTGCGTGTGGGGACGAAATCCCTGACCGACAATTTCGGCAGAAACTCCCGTCAATCCCCGCACAATAGAACTTTTTCCGGCTTGGGGTTTACCAATTAGCAGCGCTTCTGTGGTTGGCAGTTCGGCTCGGATTTTCTCCAAAATCTCTGCAACCTGAGTCTCGCTCACACTAAACCATTCAACAACCATCTGTGCCAGTTGTTCTACGGGTAGGACTTGCGTTAGACGTGTTGTTGCTTTGTTCCAGACACCACCAAGGCGATTTGTCCAGGAATTATTGACCGACTTGGTTATATCAGTCGGTTCACTCAATTGTTGAGAATCAGTTAACGGTGAGTCAGAATCACGTTGCTCAGTCATTTCCATCCAACCGGTAGATAGAATTCAAACTACATCCTGTCTATATTTATCGTACTGTCAAACTTGGTTCACCTGAAGTCTAATCTACTTATCCGGCATTGCTGAATTTGAGGATAAATTCTAGAAGCGCTGAGAATGTGCGAAACTGCGATCGCTTATGGATATCTCGCAGCAATGTGCTGATGCACCTAGAGGGATATTTGGGAATACACTGAGTTGATAGTCCCCACCGCAGAGGGGGATAGTGACTATCAATACCAGTAATCACCCGAACTGTGATACAAGGGATCTTAACCAGGTGGAATAGGGCGCGGTAGTCAGTCATTCCAGGGATCACTTGTACAGTGACAAATTAAATAGCGTTGAGACAAATTCGTGTCATCAAACCAAGCTTTATTCACTTTAGTAGGGCAAAAATTCGTGTTGATATAGCCTATAAGTTCCTTGTGCTGCTTCTGGGGTTAACGAAGCGAGAGTTCAAGCTTCATACCCTCGATGAGATTAATTTGGTACAGTGACAAATAAAAAGTCACTGTACACAAGTGATTTGAAATTTACTCAAGTCATCAGTTTTTTCTGCAATTTTCAGAAAAACGCCACCCTGAAATTGTATAAATAAATAACGGGAGCAACGCGAAAAAGTGAGATCGGGGTTTAATCCTCAGTTATATAGCTAAATTCTCAATAAAAACAGTTATTTCACTGCGATGCCTACGCACTATTAAACAGGTGATTTCTACCTCTAATTTTTAGCACCTCACTGTTAGAGCGTTGCTCCCATAAACAACTGAAAGTCAGCGTCGATGCAATAAAAGATTACAAAGTCATTGGCATTGCAAAAAATTATTAAATATATCAATGTAGGAGAAATTCAAGATGAAATATAAGTTAGAGATTTTCTTATTATTATTAAGCTTATTTGCTTCTGTAAGCACTTCTCTAAATGCAGCAGTTGCACAACAGATTAATGAGAATTATCAATCAATCACCGATATTGCTGAAAAAGAGGCAAACTTTACAAAAGCACCAAAACCGACAGATACAAGTAAAGAACTCCAAGCTTTTTTTAGAAGCCAATATGACTATTGGGATGCACGAGTTTTAGCTAATTATTGGGGACAGTCGCTAGAAGATGCTAAAGCTAGAATTGGCAGAAAAATTCTTTGGGGGAGAAAGGATGTTGCCATCCTAGAACAGTTTCTTTTAGATGCTAGAGTGAAAGCTCTCCAGTCAGTAGGAACAACCCCAAACTCTCTATATAATGAGTCGAAATATAAATACGATGATGCCGTATTACTAGCTAAATTTTGGGGTGATCCGTCACCTTGGGATGCCAAACTAAGGATTGAACGTAACCTAATTTTGGGAAATGACGAGATTATCGAGGAAGCATTGCAATATGCTCGTACCTCAAAATAGTAAGTTTAGACTAGCTTTTAGCAATCATTAAACAGTGATGTCCGAGTTGAATTGGAAAATTGGTTTTGAGATTGAGCTAATGGCACCGCGAGGACTTAGCAGACAGGATTTAGCAGAGGCGATCGCTCAAGAACATGATGGCTTTGTCCATCGCATCTTTTATCCTCAATCTGAACCAAGTCATGTTCCGGGAACTCCCTTGTTTCATAATCTCACCTTAGGGTTTGAGGTTATTGATAGCGAAGGGAATTTAATTGTTCGCTGTGTAGATGATCTCACCCTCCAAGACGACTTAGACAAAACTCAAAAACCGCAGCCAGAATGGTATCGAATTGTGAGTGATGATACCAGACTTTTACAACTGGTGATCTGTCAAGCTGACCCGAAAGCAGCTTCTGGGGAAGTACTTAAACCAATTGCCGATTTATTTGCGACTCAAGTGGAAATAGGGCCTGGTGGGATGATGCGTGTTGCCGATCATACAGGTAATCCGATTGCGATCGCTGCACTCTTACCAGGGGAACGAGAACGCCCCTGTGAACTAATTACGCCACCGATTGATAGCAATCATTTCCAGCGTTTGGAGCTTGTGCTCAACAAGGCTCGCTCATTGGGTTTCAAAATTCCCTGTGAAGGTGCGACCCACTTCCATTTCGATGCTGTCAACTTATGTTCACCAAGAGTCTTCACCAATTTAGTTAATATTTTGTGGACATACGGGGAAATTTTGAAAAAATTGGTGGGAACTAACCCTCATTGCAGGCGTTTGGGGGCTTGGGATGAAGAGTTATTGACACTAATTAATGAAACTGATTTTTGTGAGATGTCTTGGTCTGATGTCCAAATAGTCCTTGCCAAATTGCAGTTAACAAAATACTGTGACTTTAACCTCAAAAACTTAATTCATCAGATTCCTGACAAATTTACTTTTGAAGCTCGGATTTTTCCCTCTTGGCTGCATCCAGAACCGCTAATTGAATCAGCCGCATTGATGGAAGCAATTCTAAATTATGCAGTATCAGCGCCTAAGATATCGCCTACTGTACCCCTGGTATGGAAATTAGAATTTGTAGAGGATTTTCTCAAAATTCTGCCAATAGCGGCACATTTTCGCCAAGCTTGGTTGTCTCGTGCTGCCAGTGTGGCATAATTTTATGAAAAATTAGGGCGTTACTGAATCAAGATGTACAGCGACAAATTAAATGGCGTTGAGACAAATTCGTGTCATCAAACCAAGCTTTATTCACTTTAGTAGGGCAACAATTCGTGTTGATATAGCCTATAAGTTCCCTGTGCTGCTTCTGGGGTTAACGAAGCGAGAGTTGAAGCTTCATAGCCTCGATGACATTAATTTGGCACAGCGACAAATAAAAAGTCACTGTACATCACTCTATAAGCTCGCCCATATTAAAATCTATTCTTATCCAACCTTTGAGTCTTCTTAAATTGTCGAGAATGAGTAAGGGAATCTGCCAGTGATGTACCATCAGGAAGGGTAAGGGATCACTCACCTCAAAAATTGCTTCTTTCCCCCGCCTGATATTTCTTACCCAGGTTTGCAGTTGCTTAAACGATCTAATCTCATTCAGCCGCCAAACTTCGTGGTACAGCCAATAGGTTGGCTTACTATCAGCAAGAGGCTGCAAAGATTCAGCCAGAGGCTCTTTACCAAGATAGGCATCCGCTACTCCTGGATGATTGTAAAACATAGTAATGGCGGAGTGAGTCCGGGGGTTACACTCGATCGCGTAAACAGTTCCGTCTTCTGCTTCGATGAAGTCAAAGGAAAGTTGCCCGGTTTTTCCCAGTTCTTTGGTGAAATGACTCGCCCATTGCATAATTTCTAGCTGATCAACGTTTTCGTAGTTGACTTGAAAGGCGGATGACTCACAGCAGCAGTACATTCTTGACTCTCCATCTCGCGCGGTAGTGTGAGTGCAGTATTCCTTTCCAGGGATGAATTCCTGCATAATCCAGGGGTTCTCCTCACTGATGGGCAGACTCTTGACAAATTCTGCTGTTTGTGATCGTGTATCGCAAGGTAGCTTGGTGAGATTCAAGCGACGCACTTGATCGTAGGGGATGCTTTTAAGAATGTATTTGCGCTTCTCCTGAGAAAAGTCGAAGTTGAGGACTTGTTCGGGATCGGTAATTTTGAAGGATTTGGGGACAGATAAACCGAACGATCGCGCTGTTTCGGAAAAGGCAAACTTGTCATCCAGGATCTTCGTGACATCAGCATCGAAGTGGAAAAATTCACAAAAGTCTGGTAATGGTGGCTTGCCTTGATCGTAGTGGATGACGGAAAAAATCGCTACCGGGATAAAAAAGTCGATCTTTTCTGTTTTGGCGATCGCGTGTAGGGTTTGAATGTAGCCTTCTAAGTCTTTGCTGGGATCGGGAACGGTATAAAAGCCGGCAACAGAGTTGGAATATTTATTACCACTTAACCAGTATTTCTCAATATCAATTATAATCACACGATGCCCAGCAGCATGAAATGAACGCGCTAGCTGAAGGGTTTTAGTCATTCTAGCGCCAGCAATTAAGATATTTTTGGAATTCGGGTTAACAACAATTGGCTTACTGAATGGTTGCTTAAGAAAGCTCCAGAGTAGCGAAGTTAAGACGACGATGCAGTTTAAGGGAAATGCGATCGTTAGTAATACAAGAGTGCCCAAGTTTTGGAACACTACAAAAATATGCTTTTTCATAGTTATAATTGTGACATCAAAGATTGTATCCTTTCCTCGTCAAATATTTTCAAACAATTGCAACTGCTTTAACGAGCTAATTTTATTAAGTCCCTATTAGTATTCAAGCCAATAACTAGTATGCTACGGCGGAAATAGGGCAACCATTTAAAATCCCTAAAAAGCCTATTTCATAATACTTTTGACTTTTGACTTTTGATTTTTGACTTCCGCCTTGCGGTAGTAGGCTTACTATCACTTAGGAGTTGCAGAGGTAGAGGTTTTATATTTTACGTCTTCTCCAAACTGTATGAGTTTGCCGATGTTGAAATCAATCCTCACCCAACTTCGTAAGGAGCGCAAACTATCGAGTAATAGCAAAGGAATGTGCCAATGATGTACCATTAAGAACGGTAGTGGGTCGTTAACTTCAAATATTGCATCTTTTCCTCGCCAAATATTTTTAAACCATTTTTGTAACTGCTTTAACGATCTAATTTCATTAAGTCTCCAAAGTTCGTGATAAAGCCAATAAGTAGGCTTACTATCACTCAGGGGTTGCAGAGGTTCAGCCGGAGGCTCTTTACTAAGATAGGCATCCGCTAAACCAGGATGGTTGTAATACATTGTAATTGCAGAGTGAGCGCGAGCGTTGCACTCGATCGCATAAATCGTCCCATCTTCTGCCTGAATGAAGTCAAAACAGAGTTGTCCAGTCAGTTGTAGTTCTTTGACAAAATGACTCACCCACTCCTTAATTTGTGGGTGTTCAAAGTTTTCGTAATTGACTTGAAAAGCAGATGATTCACAGCAGCAATGTACCGTTAATTCACCATTTCTCACTGTATCGTGAGTACAATATTCTATTCCGGGAATAAACTCTTGCAATATCCAAGGGTTATCTTCACTAATTGGCTTACTTTTGACATAAAGCGCCATTTTTTCAGGAGAATCCATTGGTAGCTTAGTCAAATCTAAGCGTAAAACAGAGTCATAGACAATACTTTTAAGAATGTACTTGCGCTTTTCGTTGGAAAAGTCAAATTTAAGAACTTGTTCGGAATCTGTAATTAGGAAGGTTTTCGGGACAGATAGCGAGAGTGAGCGTGCAATTTCAGCAAAGGTAAACTTGTTATCCAGCATCTTCATTGTATCAGCATCGAAGTGGAAATTCTCACAATAGCCTGATAACACTGGTTTGCGATCGCAGTCAAAGTAGCTGGCAGCGAAAATGCCTACTGGAACAAAAAAGTCGATGTTTTCTTTTTTGGCGATCGCACGCACGGCTTGAGTATATGCTTCTAAATCTTCTTGCGAGTCAGGAACTGTGTAAAAGCCATCCACAGCGTTGGAAAATCGATAACCACTGAACCAGTATTTATCGAGATCAAATAAAATGACTCGATGCCCAGCAGCGTGAAATGATCGCGCCAGCTGAAGGGTTTTGGTCATTCTACCACCACCGATCAAGATATTTTTAGGATTCTCGTTCAAAACCACAAGATTAGCATTCGGGCGGCTGAAAAAATTCCACAGCAGCGATGCAAGTACGACGGTGCAGTTAAAGGGAAATGCGATCGCTAGTAATGCAAGAGTGCCCAAGTTTTGGAACACTGCAAAAATCTGCTTTCTCATAGTTGTAATTGTCACATGATAGTGGAACCTGTGGCTGGTGATTTGCCGGACATCATATCATCCCCAACGCTTCATTGATTGCCGTCATAAATAACTCATCTAAAGGAATTCCTATTGCGTTCGCCGTACAGGCAATCACCGCTTTCTGGTCAAAAATACAAAATAACCCGGCTTCTAAGAACCAAGGTTGTCCCTGTGGGTCGATCCGGAAGTCAAATAAACTATAATGGCGACAGCCCAAAGCCAAATGACACTTCTTAACTTCTTGCTGAACCTTTTGGGTGATCGGGTCATTAATATCTACAATCCAACCTGGGACATAATTTTTAGCAGTTGAATCCAAGTCGCCCTCGATTGGTATTTTGAATTTGTCAGTATAGCTGCGGATCGGTCTTACTTGGGGGTCTATCTGATACTCTTCAAGGGGTAAACCGATTAGCTCCCCATCTTTGACAATGGCGCCGCATCTGACTTCTCGACCGGCTTCAATGAATGTTTCTACGATCACCTCCGAATCAAATTGAAATGCTTTCTTCAAGGCAGCGTCATATTCACTAGCCTCTTTAACTAAGGACACTCCTAAAGAGTTGTCAGCATTTGCGGGTTTGATCACTACTGGAGGTGTAATTGTCGGCACATCTCCTTGGCGGAGCAGTTCTCCAAAAGGCACTTTCACCCCTGCTGCTGCGACAATTGCTTTGGTTCTGGCTTTGTGAGCCGTTATTGCCATGACATCGGGAGTATTGCCTATGTAAGGGATCTTAAGCAGGTCGAATAGTGCCCGGTAGTGAGTCATTCCAGGGATACAAAACATTTGTGGCAACATCAGGTCAATGTTTTGCGCTGTTATAAACTCTATGGCATCTAATAGAGTCATCGGTTTGGCGACAACAATATCTTCAGGACTGAGAGAGGAAGGAAATCGCCATTGGCGATCAGGTGTGATGTATGCAATCAGAAAGTCATAGAGCGATGGATTTGCCGTAGCTACCAGACAGCTTTGGGCGTAATTGCGTGACAACTCACAGTAAAAATCATTGTATGGAGACCCAACTAAATGAAGGATACGAAGTATTGGCATGATTAATTTTCCTAATTAATGTTATGGTTAAATTTAAACGGCGAACGGAGTCGTAAGAAATACTTTTTAGAATATATTTGCGGGTTTCTTGATTAAAATCGAAATTGATAACTTCTTGAGGCTCTTTGATTTTAAAAGACTTGGGGACAGATAAACTCAGGCACAGATAACTTGCATAATTAGGGCGGGCAAGATGCCCACCCCACAAGAGTTAGGTTTAATTGGGTTATGCAATTTAGATGTTTTTCAGCTTAAACTGAAGCACAGATAAAGAAATTAACTCATCCCACGGCGATGAAAACGAGCAAAGCAATGTTTTCATCGCCGTGGGGAAATCGAAGTCATTAGTCATTAGTACCAATGACTAAGGACTAATGACTAATGACTAATGACTATCTCTCGATTAGACAACGCGTCTAATCAAAGTCACACCATCTCGTATGGGTAAGAGAACTTGCTCTACACGAGGATCGGCGGCGACAACACGGTTGAACTGAGCGATCGCTTCACCGTTGGCGGTGCGTTGTTCTGGTGGTAGATAAACTTGTCCCTGCAACAAAGTATTATCCACGCAGATTAACCCGTCAAGTGTCAGTAAGTTACTATCCAAGATGGTCTGGAAGTACTCTACATACTCTTTTTTATCCGCATCGATGAAGATAAAATCAAATATTTCTTTTCTCGCAGCCAGCTTATGGAGTGTCTCTAGGGCAGGTGCTACTTCCACAACGATTTTTTCGCCGTGGGGAGATTCACGAAAGCAACGAAAAGCAAATTCAGCGACATAGGGATCTACTTCGCAACCTATAAGTTGCCCATCACTTGGTAATGCTTCTGCCATTGCCAAGGCTGAATACCCTGTGAACATTCCCACTTCTAGAATCCGCTTTGCCTTAGTCATGTGAACAAACATTTTCAATGTCTGTCCTTCAAGATGTCCTGAGAGCATCTCCTGTTCTAGCTGGCGCACTGTTTCACCATCGCTGAAGCGTTTGCTCCAGTCTTCAATGCTAGTTTTTTGCGCCAATGCTGTTAATGCGCTCGATTCCGGGGTGGTGTAATCATCCAAGTAGGGATCTAAACCGGCTGCTAATTCAACTCCCTGGCGCAGAGAATCTAATATCTCTACGGGAATGTTACTCTCTTGTGCTAATTTGAGGGTTTGCTGTAGCTGGGCTACTAAGATGCTATGTGGCGTTATCGGCCTAGCAGTTTCTCGTCCTAAAACACTGGTCATGTTTTTAGACCCCCAAAAGCTTGGCTTCTTGACTTTCAACGTAGGCGTCAATCCCTTCCCCACGACGAGGGTATTTAGCACAAAGACGTTTGTGTTCAGCTAAGGCAGCATCAAGTTCTTCACGAGTCAAATCATTGGCAAAGAAGCACTCACCAATCGGACGAGGCATAGCTGCGCGTTGTTTACCATCTCGTGTCAAGCTTATAGACTGGGTGGCATACCAGAGCAAATCCCCATCCAATAGAGGATGATCGAGTGATAAACCGATACGACTCATCAAGTCTAGGATGCGATCGCGCTCCTCTGTTGGAATATAGCCCCGTTGTGCTGCGATCGTTGCAGACAAAGCCATATCTATATTGACCGCGTGACCATGATATAGGGGTATCTGAGGTGCTAATTCTAGGGTAGGACTCCAAGTGTGACCGTAAGCAATGACGCGATCGAGGTCTATTTCATGCAAGTTAGGAGTTTCTAACTCCAACATGGTTTTGATTGCCTCATAGTTGACTTTATGGGCAATCTCTTTAATTTCCGGTGTAGCATTCACATGTCCAAAGTGAGTGGAAAGCAGTTCTTCGCCATATTCGTATAGCAGTTCAAAGACTTCAGAGTTAGAAACTACCGCAATTTTCACCAACTCTGCCATCCCATTACGAACTTGAGCCGTTGGCAAGGTTTTCAAAAATGAGAAATCTAGGATCACTTTTAAAGGTGCATGATATGCTCCCAAGCGATTTTTTTCCTTACGATGATTAACTGCGACCTTAATCGCTACACCTGCATCGATTAAACCAATCAACGTGGTAGGAATGCGAATGTAGTTACTCTTGCGACGGTAAGAAGCGCAAGCAAACCCAGCCACATCAGTAATTAGACCACCACCGACGACTAAGACTGGTTCCTTACGAACTAAGCCAAAGTCCGAAAAAGCGTCAATAATTTTTTCAAACGTTGCAAGAGTTTTAGCTGTCTCTGTAATGATGATCGGAAATACTGTGAGTTCAATGTCATAGTGTCTAAAATATGACTTGATTTGATCGCCATAAAGTTCATGGACATTGGCATCAATCACAGTCAGACAGCGACCAAATTTCGCATAGCTATCTGCTATTTCTCTGTTTTTAATATCAAATGCACCGTTCACATAGACGAGACTAAAATCGATTTTTTCGTAACCTTGGACGTTAAACGCAGTTTCCGTAGCTTCAAACGATGCTTGAACTTTATTCATGTCTATTGACCTTTTTTGCAACTAAAAAACAGTGAGATTTCGGTAATAACTCCGATTTACCCTCATGTATGTCAGCAGGAAATAATGCTCTTTATCCTTTGAGATTAAAGTCGCCACAAAATAAGCTTTCAATAAAAAAAGCTTACTTTTATTATTGACTGCCAATGTTATTAAACAACACCATTCATTTGAGTAAATTCTGTATGTGGGTTAACCTATCATTCAGGATAACCTCTAAGCTAGTCAACTAATCCTACTAGCAATATCTTGCCATAACGCTTGCACTATTTTTTCGGGATTGTTGACTTTAATGAGAGGAAAATTCATCTTAATTCAGATTTATTCCACTCTGCTTAATTTTAGTAGCTTTCCGATTCTTCGTTTTCGCAAAACTTCTGTCCTGGAGAAATACTCGTATGTTTATCTCCAAGCTTTAATTTGAGATTAGAACCCTGATTAATCCTTAGTTCGCTGTTTTTTAACATTCCTATCAAACCTTATATCGCTAAACTCGCTACATTCTATTGAGAATGACAGTATAATTCCTCTTTTATTCAGTAAAGTTACTGCTCAGTATTCAGCATACCACCTCAGTAACTCCTAAAAATTTATAATTTAAATATATCTGAGTTACTAGTAACAAAACTTTAACCTTTACTAAGGAATGGGTGTCTGTTAAAAAGTTTCTAAGTTTGCTTGAATTGGCTTTTTAGTTCTAAATTAAGCTATTTTAGCTTAAACTAGCAAATAATTTACTGGCCAGTAACTTAGAACACAATACAAATCATAACATTAGACTAATACAAATCATAACATATGTAAAGAGATTTAAGTCAATCCACCATGCGAAGTGTACTAGGTAACGGGGCATTTTTAACAAATTATATCTAAAGATAGATATTTTATACAGATGCCATATCTAAAATACTTACGAATAATAAAATAAATGCTTCTTTGTGGATAAAAGCCCCTGTATTGTCAGGAAAAAAGTATAAGAATATACAAATAATATCCTTGATACAGTGAGGTAGTGCAGAGAACACAGGGTTTTCCCCATGTAGCGATCGCCTATCTTCTTTTCAAGTCCAGGGATTATATGAAGTTAGGGTGATTACTTGTAATAAAATCTATGAATGTAGGTTGGTACCGGCAGTGAAACCCAACCTACAGATATAATAAGTGTTTAATCGAACCTGATATTACGCAACTGGCAGAATGCGATCGCCATGTTCGACATCCTATATATATTGGATAATTTAGATTAGCTTGGCTTAATCAAATCAGCGATCGCCTTCAGCAATACATCTGGATCTACTGGTTTGGAAATATGCATTTGAAATCCTGCTGCTAGTGCTTGCTGCTGATTCATTTCCCCTGCATAAGCCGTCAGAGCGATCGCTGGTACTTGTCCTCCTTGTTGGGGCGATCGCGATCGCACTTCACGTATCAGCATATAACCGTCTGTCTTGGGCATTCCAATATCGCTAATTAAAACATCTGGTATCGACTCAGATAGTGCTTGTAATGCTTCCTGTGCGGATGCTACGGCGGTTACTTCTAGACCGTAGTCTTGCAAAATAAAGCTAATTAAGTCGCGGATATCCGGTTCATCGTCCACCACCAAAATTTTAGTGTGCGAAAGCAGCGAGGATTCCGGGTGACAATCTAAAGGCTCCTTCTCTTCACCCCGAATATGTTCACTTCTGACCAAAAGCGGTAACTCAACAGTAAAAGTTGCACCCAATCCTTCTCCAGGACTTTCGGCTTGGACATTTCCCCCATGCATCTCTACAACCTTACGCACGATCGCTAATCCTAAACCTAATCCACCAAATATCCGCGTAGTTGTGCCATCAGCTTGGCGAAAGTAATCGAACACATAAGGCAAAAAGTCTGGCAGAATTCCCTTACCTGTATCGCTGACCTGAATTTGAGCTTGCTTACCAACTTCCATAAGTCGAATTTCTACCCGTCCTCCTGCTGGTGTAAATTTTACTGCATTGGAAAGTAGATTCCACAAAACTTGTTGAAGTCGATTTGAGTCGCCCATCACTTGTCCCAAAGTCGGATCAAATATGGTCTGAATTTGAATTGACTTGGCTTGTGCTGCTAGTTTTACTGTCTCTAGTGCGGCTTCAACTACCATTACTAAGTTCACTGGACAGATATTCAAGTTTAATTTTCCTTGGAGAATGCGAGACACATCCAACAAATCTTCAATTAGCTGGGTTTGTAACTTGGCGTTGCGTTCAATGGTTTCCAAGGCGTGGTTAGTAGTTTTTTGATCAAATTTGCGAGTCCGCAGCATTTTTGACCATCCCAGGATGGGGTTGAGTGGGGTTCGCAGTTCATGGGAGAGAACCGCCAAAAATTCATCTTTGATTTTGTTGGCGATTTCTGCTTGTTGGCGTGCTGTCTGTTCTCGTTGGAGTAAATAAGCGCATTCTTTCTCTACCAATTTGCGCTCGGTAATATCCAGTACAAAAGCAACACCTTTGTCTTGGGAATCATTCAGTAAGGCTATCCCTAAAACAATTGGTACTCGCTTACCGTTGCGGTGGATGTACTCTTTCTCATAAATTCTGGAAACTCCAGTGGTTTGCACCTCCAAGAGGGCGCGATCGTCTAAATGTTGATACTCGACAGGAGTAAGTTCTTTCCAATTAAATCTATCTAAGGTGGCAAATTCATCACGAGTGTAGCCAGCTAGTTGAAGAAAAGCATCATTAGCATCAATAATCAAACCATCCAGATTCCAAAAAGCGACGCCGATTAGGTTAGATTCAAACAAACGCCGAAATCGCGCTTCACTTTCACGTAATGTCTTTTCTGCCCGTTTATGTTCGGTAATATCGCGACAAACAGTAATTACGCCGTCAATAGTTTGGTTGCAATTCCGTAATGGTGTGAGGATGTATTCATAATTATGCACCCCATCGGCGGTAATATATTTACACTCATCCTTGATTGGCTGCCCAGTTTTCATCACAGCTTGTCGTTGATTCTCTACCTGCTCTACAAGGTCTGCGGGGAAACCCACTTCTTGCAAAGTTTTTCCGATAATATCCTGGGGCTTCAAGCCTAGTAAAGTAGCTCCATCACGACTGACATACTGATAGCAACCTGCGGAATTAAAGATATAAATGTGATCCACTGATGCGGTGAGGATAGCATTTAAAATATTTGCCTGTTCTTGCACTTGGCTGGTGAGTTTGCGAGTACTTTCTTCTGCCTGCTTGCAGACAGTAGTTTCCATACAAACTCCGATCATTCGCACCGCTTGCCCCTGATCGTTGTAGATAAATTTTCCCTTGGCAGAAATCCAATGAACACTTTGGTCTAATCGAACTATGCGAAATTCATCGTTGTAGTCAGTTTTTTGTCTTAAAGCCTGGGCGAGAAGTTGCATTACAGATTGCCTGTCTTCAGGATGAACGCACTTTTGAAATGCCTCATAAGGGCTATCAAAACTACCTGGAAGCACACCAAAAAGCACTTCGTAATTTTCAGACCAGACGACTTTATTGCTAAGAATATTCCAATCCCACAAGCCCATATGGGAAACCTCTAGAGTTAGCCTCAGCCGTTCTTCACTCTCTCTCAGGGAGGCTTCTACTTGCTGTCGCTGTGTAATTCCTTGTTGGAGTTGCTCTAAAATTGCTGCCGCATCTGTTGGCAGATTTAAGGCTGTGGATGTCCCCTGTTCAAGATGACATTCAATGTCATGCTCGACAACTTGAATCTGGGGATTTTGTGCTGCTATTGCCAGTTTTTTTTCTAGTTCTGCTAATTGCTCCTCAAGCGCTGCTTGCCTTTGTTGATAAGATATCTCTGATTGCTCTAACTCAGCTACACGTTGCCGCATAACTGCTAATTCATCAGTGAGTTGAAAGTTAATATCAACATTTGGCATCTTGCTGTACACCGCTTATACTTAATAACACCAACTTGAAGAGTAGGCATCCGCTAGTTTAACTATGGATTTTTCAGCTAAAAATGTAATCCCTCAAAAGGCACATAAACAATTCAAAATTGAAAAGTAAAAATTTTAAAATACAACTTTTGTTTATCTCTTCAATCGTACAAAACCTGCACCAATCAATAATCCCACAACCTGCCCCCAGAAGACAACACCCGATTGATTTACGCCAAAGGGGGGAATATTTAAACTGCCAATACCATAAAATAATTGCTGCACAAACCACCAAAATATATAGAAAAAGGCTGGGAGTTGGATGGGAATATACACGATTATTAGCGGCAAAATTGTATCAATTTTAGCTTTAGGAAACTTCATAACATATGCTCCTAAAATAGCTGCGATCGCGCCATTGCCCCCAATCAATGGTACTGTCAAACTCGGTTCAGCCAGAATTTGTACAAAAGATGCGATCGCGCCAGCAGCCAGATAAAATCCGAGATAGCGTCTATGTCCGAGAATATTTTCTACAGTCTTCCCAAAAACCCACAAAAATAGCAGGTTTCCCAATATTTGACTAAAACTGCCATGTAGAAATATTCCCACAAATAGCGAAAATGTTCGCCAAATTACAATTATCCATGCAGCAGAGTTGTTGAAGAAGAGTGCATTTGTAATTGCCCCACTAATCTGGGCTGGTATCACACCCCAACTATTGACAAAATAGCCCAATCCATCACTAAATTCTAGTTGAAGTTCCCATAAAAATACGGTAACATTAATGCCAATCAGCCAATAATTAATAATTGGCTTACTCCGACAACGAATATTATCACTAATAGGAATCATACTAATTCATAATTCATAATTTGTAATTCATAATTAGGAAACACGAAGCAAGGCTATATAAGGGGTTTCTTATTTGCTCCCCACTCCGTACAGACGCGATTAATCGCGTCTCTCCCAACTCCCCACTCCCCATTCCCCACTCCCTCATTCTCCCTTAACGTGTGGCAAGATTGAAATCAGATCGCATCGCACTTAAGTAGGCAAACGAGATGCTGGGAAACACACTTGTAGGAAGATACCAAATTATTAGTAACTTGGGAGGTGGGGGTTTTGGTGAAACTTTTGTGGCTTGTGATACCCAATTACCCGGTTCACCTCCATGTGTGGTTAAGAAACTCAAACCCCAGGCAAGTGATCCAGTAACTTTGGAGACAGCTAGGCGTTTATTTGATACAGAAGCACAAGTTCTGTATAAATTAGGAACTCACGATCGCATTCCCCAACTTTTAGCTTATTTTGAGGAGAATGCCGAATTCTATCTCGTACAGGAATTGATTGAAGGTCACGACCTGAGTCAAGAATTAACACCAGGTAAAACCCTAAGTCAAGACCAAGTAATTTCACTTTTACAAGAACTTTTGACAATCTTGGAATTTGTCCATCAACAGAATGTAATTCATCGTGATGTCAATCCTCGAAATATCCTCAGACGCAAACCAGATGGCAAATTAATTTTAATTGATTTTGGTGCAGTTAAACAAATCGCTACTCAAGTTATTACTCCCCAAGGTCAAACACAAGGTACTGTTGCTATCGGTACGCCTGGATATATTCCTGGTGAACAAGCTCATGGTACGCCAAAATTAAGTAGTGATATCTATGCTGTGGGAATAATTGCTATTCAAGCTCTGACTGGATTATCCCCAGAGGAAATAGTAAAAGATGCTGATACTAATGAAATTATCTGGCATAATCAAGCCACGGTAACGCCAGAATTCGCTAAATTCTTAGATAAAATGGTGTGCTACGACTTTCGGCAACGCTACCCTTCGGCAACGGTGGCATTACAAGCGCTGAAAGAGTTAACACAACCACCCGCACAAACAATAGCGTTAACTCCTATTTCTCCACCAAAAAATATAAACAAACCTCAACCTAAAAAAGGTATATTGGGTAAAATTTTACTAACGATATTTTTAATTGGTATTAGCGGAGTAGCATCAATATTGGTTTTGAATAACATTAATTCTAATAACGCCATAGAATTATCAAAACAAGGAAATACGCTTTTTGATTTGCAACGCTATCAAGACGCGCTAGAAGTATATGAAAAAGCAGTTAATATTAGACCAGATTATTCTCAAGGCTGGAATGGGCAAGGCAAAACGCTGGATAAATTAAAAAAATATAAAGACGCATTAGCGGCATATGACAAAGCAATTCAAATTCAGCCAGATTATTTAGAAGCTTGGATTGGACGAGGCTTTGTATTAGGAAATTTACAGCGATATCGAGAAGCGATCGCCTCTTTTGACAAAGCCTTAGAATTAAAGAATGACAACTCAGAAGTTTGGAACGCTAAAGGTGAAGCTTTCAGTAATTTAAATCAATATGACCAAGCAATTAAATCTTATGAAAAAGCGATTGAACTCAAACCAGATAATTACGAAGCTTGGTATAAAAAAGGATTAGCTTTGCAGAATTCTAAGCGATATGAAGAAGCGATCGCAGCCTACCAAAAAGTTGTTGATTTAAAACCAGACTATGAGCAAGCTTGGTATAATTTTGGGAATGCTCTAGTCAATTTGCAACGCTACAAAGATGCATTCACAGCTTATGATAAAGCAGTGCAATACCAGCCAAATTATTATCAAGCTTGGTTGTCGCGAGGTAATGTCCTGCTGAATTTACAACGTTATCCCGAAGCAATTGAATCTTTTAATCAAGTAATTAAATACAATCCTGGTAACTATAAAGCATGGTATAATTTGGGCTGGTCGCTGCATCAAAACCAACGTTATGTAGAAGCAATAAAATATTATAATAAAGCCGCAAAAATTAAGGCAAATGACTATCAACTATGGTATAATATGGGGAATTCACAATACATCTTGCAGCAATACGAAGATGCGATCGCGTCTTATAATAAGGCAGTTCGTTATAAACCAGATCATTCCGAAAGCTGGTATAGCAGAGGTAACGCCCTATTAAATTTGAAACGCTATCAGGATGCGATCGCATCTTACAATCAAGCAATAAAATACAAGCCTAATTATCAACAAGCAATAGATGCTCGCAATCAAGCCCAAATTCAACTGCAAGGCCAAAAACCACAGCCTATAATCGTGCCAATTATCCCAGTTCCTAATCCTACTAATCCACCGCAGACCAGACCCTAGTATTCTGTCAATATAACTCTGCTGGGTTCGTAATGAGGGCACAATATATTCATTAGTGTCAACTTCAGATCAAACTCCTTTAAAATCTCGTTTCTAGCCTCTGGCTGGAAATGCTCCTCATTGCGGCTCTGCCGCAAGTCTTGAGGCGGAGCCTCCAATATGCATTCCCAGTCGGAGACTGGGAACGAGACAACTGTATTCCACGCATTTAAACATTGCTGTAACTACCGAATATTCACTTCTTGCAGGTAATTTGCTCCCTGAAGATATTCAACCCTAGTGACTGACTTTTTAGGAACGAATGAATTTGTTCTGTTTGTAGAAGCTACTTTTTGATTGTCAGCCAGCAGGCGTTGTTTTTGAGTATACTCATTTAATTTAACCTGAGCTTGAGCATAAACTAAAGTATCGTTGGGAATATTTCGGAGAAGTTTTACAGCCCGATCAAAATCACCAATAGATGCTTGTTTATAGGCTTTTTGTAAAAAGTAGGCTGCTCTAATCTGCCGCTTTCGATTGTACTCAGCCAACTTTTCTTGAACTAAAGTACCAGCATGACTTTCTTGAGGAATTTGACGCAGATATTGTAATGCAGTAGAAAAATCTTTTTCCCTCGCACTTTCGTAAGCTTTGGCTAATAAATCTTCCGTCTGTGCTTCAATGTTGACGGATGCTTGCTGAACTAGTTTATCTGTTTTAGATTGCCAATATAAAATATTTGGAACTTGAGAAGCAGCATGAAGAACATCTGACCATCTGCTCTGATGAAAAGCTGTTTCAGCTATTTGATATTGCTGTGCAGCTACTTGCCATTGCTGTTGCCATTCTTCGATTGTAGCTTGCGCTTCTGGATAAACATTACTGTGGGAGGGAATTGATTTAGCGAGTGCGATCGCTTCTTGCAAATCTCCTGCTTGATATTCTTCGGTTGCTTTATATAAAGTATCTGTTTCTGAGTATGCAGGTGAACTATTAACTAAAGAATATACACCAAATCCCATCACCAAAGAATTAGCCGCGAGTCCTACTTTCATCCCTGTTAATAATGGCGAGAATTTCCCAGATGTCGGATTCTGAGAATTATCATTTTCAATCGCCGCCTCTAGCAAAAATTGAGAATCTGCTTCTAATATTTCTGGTGGCTGAGTTTCCCATATTATTTGTTTGAGTACCCGCAGTACCTCACCCGCAGACTGAAAGCGGTTTTGGTAATCGTAGCGGATCATTTGGCTGAGAACAGCAGCTAGATAATCGTTAACTGGCGTGTTTTGAGAACGCCAAAAAATTTCATTAGTATAAGGATCAGCTTTTAATTGTAATGGTTCTAACCCTGTTAAAGCCTGAATGGCAATCATACCCAAAGCATAAATATCACTGTTGGGCTGTGTTTGTCCAATAAATTGCTCTGGCGGTATATACCCCAATGAAGTCACGGGAATTCTATAAATGGGCAATTCCGCACCTATGCCAAAATTGATAGACTCGATTGAGCCAAAGTCAATCAGAATTAACTTGCAATCGCTATTACGTCTGATCAAGTTTTCCGGTTTGATATCGCAATGGATAACGCCTTGAGAATGAACAAATTCTAGAATACCTAAGACATCTATCAGAAATTCTACAACTTCGCTTTCACTCCACAGACACCCGCACTGTTGATTGATGGGCAATTCCGCAGTCAGCGCATGTCCTTCAATACACTCTTGCACTAAATAAAATTGCTCGTTTTCTTCAAAGCAGGCGATGAATTCAGGAATTTGGTGATGGCTTCCCAGAAGCTTCAGGGTTTGGGTTTCAGTTTGAAACAGTAACCTCAGCATCTCCAAGTAGCCGGATTCGGAACTGCTAACTTTAATCTGCTTAACAACGCATTTGGGGTTCTGTGGATAATCTACATCTACAGCAATATATGTTTGTCCAAACACCCCTGCACTAAGGCTTTCGACAATTTGGTAACGCCCTTGTAGTAATTTACCGATTATGTGGTAGGTCATGCCCTGGTTACTCAGTAAGTCCTTTTATCAAGATTTACTGGCATTTCCTCCAGTTTCCGGAAAGCTTTAAAAATAAATAACCAGAATTTTGATACTTTGAATACAAATTTAATTTTTTTAGTATTTTGGCGTAAAAAATAGTAAGATAGTTTATCAAAAATTATTAAAATTATTAAATATTAATATAACGATATATTTCTATATAAGTAATAAAAAATCTCAAACTTCAAAGCTATTTTTTGTCTTTTTGTAAGAGTTCAGACGTAATTTGAAGGGAAAAATGGAGAATTCATAAAAACTGTGTAAAGTTTATATAAAGTTTACACAGTTTTACTTACGATAGTATTTCTCGTACTATCATGCTATGAACAACATTATTAGATTTAATACATAAGTTACAGTGCTATAAAACCTTAGTTCAATATTGAATTTTTCACTACGCTTAGTTACTCTGATTGTGGAGCAACCGTGTCCTCTGAAAATCAGTGATTGCATAGGAAAAATTTTTGTGAATTTCGCCTAAACAGTTTCAAACTTAGAGGTATATTCCATGAAAAACTGTTACAAAGTGGCAATTACGGCTGCTATTGTTGGATTCGGATTAGGAACGCTAAACGTAGCGCAAGCAGCAACTGTTAGTTTGAGTAGTTCAAATCAAGGTTGGTGGAGTACGGGCTTAAAAAACAGTTACGATAACGACAACTATATAACGGGAAATTACAGTGATAACGGTTTTCATAGCTTTTTTACATTCGATCTTAGCCCTCTAACTAGAGTCTCCACAGCAACTTTGCAAGTTCAACGATTTAATGGTTCAGGAAACCCAACAAAGACTTTAGGTTTTTTTGATGTTTCAACATCTGCTGATGTACTTAGTCAAAACGTTAATATTCTCGATATCAATATTTATAACGATTTGGGAAGTGGTAAAAATTACGGTACTTTTAACGTCACCACCTCTCCCAATAACTACGAAATCCAACAAAAGGAAATCCTAAGTTTTGTTCTCAACTCGGACGCTATTGCAGATATTAACGCCAGAAGTGGAAAATTTTTCTCAATTGGAGCTGCGCTTCTGGGTAATTTTGGAACTGGCGACCAGTATCTATTTGCAGCTAGTGTTAATTCTTCTGCTAGACTTGTGGTTGATGGCGATCTAGCCACTGTTCCAGAACCTGGCACTCTTGGCGGAGCGGTGCTTGCTGCTATTACGGCTTTGTGGCTAAAGCGCAAAAGAAAAGCGTTCCAAGCTGTATAGGCTAATTGAATTTGATGCCTATCCAACAAAGTATTTTTTCAGATAAAAATTTCAATGCTCTTGCTTTTTTGCAAGAGCATTTTTGACACTAATTTGTTTTGTAAAAAAAGTTTAGAGTTATTGAGATTCTTCTCTGCTTTCTTGTTCCTCGATCGCTTCAGATTTATCTGTTAACGGTTTCACTACCCGCGCGATCGCTTCTTGAATAAAAGCCTTAATAAATTCATCTCTGCGATTAATTTGAAACTGTCGCTGCACAACTTCCGTCATCCCACCATCACCCCAATCTTGATCGTGACGAAAATATTCAATAAAACTTTTACCAGCAATTCGCGTTAAATAAGCTGCTGTCACACCTTGAATTGCTCTACCAATAATAAAGGTGGCAACATTGAGTTGCAAAGCTGTAGATAATAATTGAATCGCTCCCTTGACAATGCCTAAACTGGCGATCGTTTTCGCTAAAGAAAGGGCTAACTCTCGTCCCCGTTCCATATTCAATTCACAGCCGTACACTCTGCCAATTTCCACAACCATTTGAGCATTAACAGCAGCTGTCGCCAATAAATCTACAACTGGTATAGGTGTGACTGATACTACACCAGCACCAATCCACTGAAACCGTTCTACGATTTTGTCAGCTTGACGGCGACGCTGGCCATCGATGAGTTTTCGCGCCTCGTCTCCCAATCGCAGAGATTGCAAAAGAATATTATCCGCCACCAAATCTTCACCTTCAGCCCGTAAAACAGTAGCCGTGCGTCGCAGCAAAGGGATAATATCCGGTTCCGGCTGAAAGGTTTCGCCAGTTTCTAGTTGTGCAGATTGGGGATTAGCAGCGATCGCCACCACATCATTAGTAGCAATAAATCCCCGTACCCGTTGACGCAATCTCGCAAGGATGGCTTCTTTATCTTCATCTGTATATAAATCGGTTTTGTTAAGCACCAAAAGCGATCGCTTACCAATTTCTGCTAATCCCCGCAGTGGTTCATATTCTGAGCGTCGTAAGTCATTATCCACCACAAACAACAGTAAATCTGCTTCTGTCGCCAGTTCTCGCGCCATTTGTTCCCGTTCCGTCCCCGCCACCCCTGCTTCTAAAATCCCCGGCGTATCTGTAATTAAAATCTTGCGTTCTAATCCCTTCAACCGCAGACAATAGGTTTCCCCAACTTGGGTTGTACCCATCGGTGCATCCACTTGACCTACCATGCGTCCCATAATCGCATTAACTAGGGAAGTTTTGCCAGCACTCCCCGTACCAAATACCACTACTTGAATTTCACGCCGTGCTAAGTTCGCTTCAATCTCCCGCGATTTACTTAATAAAGCCTGACGTGCTACTTCATCTTGAATTTGCCCTACCTGTTGGCGCACAGCCTGGAGAGTTGTAGAAGCAGCGTCAGATTTGCCAGCAGGAATTTGTGCCGCAGTCACTCGCTTCGGGTTGCGGCGCGATCGCTTTTCTCCAGATTGAATCACCAATACATAATAGACAAAAGCCGCAACCAACGCTGCAATGAGGATAATCAGCAGCAACAACAGCAAATTGCCTAGCAACGGCGAATAGGACAATTGCCAATAGAGGCGCGATAGGGAATCAATTAGCCATAGGGCTAGCCCCAAAATGACGATCAGACCAACAATCAGCGTTACTATGCGTGACAGAGGCATGGTTGGGAAAGATTAGTGAGTATTTAGTAGGTAGATGCTTCTAATCTTAATAGTTTAAGTATTTTTTACCAGAGTGCTAGGAAGGTGCTTTTGAGCTTCTGAGGTTGAAACTTAAGCCTTTGAGTCCATCATAATTGGAAAACTGAGTCAGAGCGATCGCCTTTTAGAGAAAAATCAAGTAAGTCAATCAGATAGATTATTGTTGCGTAGGCGTAGCCCGCCGCAGGCATCGCTGAGAGTGAGCGCTGATTATTTAATGCTGAAAAAAGCCTATGCTTATGCAATTTTAAAATGTGAACGCTATTCTCTTCTAAATTTTGAACAATTATTACCCTAATATAAAACACTGACCGAGTAAGAACTAATTGCCGACTCTACAGTTACAACTGTTAAATTATGTAAAGATTGACAAATCAACATTCTATCAAAAGGATCACGATGTAATAATGGTAAATTCAAGAGTTGAGCAATACTTTCTTCATCTAGGTTGAGACTACTGATTAGATGCTGCTGACGCTGTTTAGGAAGATACATTTCAGGTGATTCTGGTAATGGTAATTTCCCTAATTGATATTTAACAGTTGCTTCCCAAACTGAAACGCAACTTAAATATACGCCGTTATTTAAATCACGAATGCTATTTTGTAAATGAATTGGTAATTTTTGATCACCACTAATAAACCATAAGAAAATATGGGTATCTAATAATAGTTTCATTTACCCTCAAAACTATTTAATATTTCTTCAGTTAAGGGACTATGAAAATCATCTGGAACAATGAACTCCCCAGTACATAAGCCATAAGGTCTAATTTGTTGAGAGGTGGCTGAAACTGGTTTAATTTCTGCAATAGGTTTACCTGCTTGCATGATAATAATAGTTTCTCCTGCGGCTACTTGGTGAAGATAGCTAATTAGGTTTTGCTGGATTTCATCAATTGTTACGGTTAACATGAGATGTGTATGTAGGAATATTTCTAGTATATCAAGTTGAGAGTTTTAAGTTATAGCAATAACTATTCCAGATTTAGCAGCAGCACTTTTAGAATGGAAAGGCTATTTTATTCCATATTTTGAGCAATTAGTAAAGTAATACCAGTGTCATCTATCCCTAAATCTATTCGTCAACAAGTTAGCTGTCTTTACCATGCTTTACATTGATATTTTTTTTGAATGCCATCAGGCTATTTTAAATGGTATTTTAGTAAGCCGTCAAAATCAGAGAGATAAAGAGTACCACTTTCAAGATTGGTTTGGTGCTAGGTTAACAAATCTACAATCTACTCTTACCTTTAATTTTGAACAACCAGGAAGAAATACATATCCTGATTTTAGGATGATTCAAAATCCTGAAGGATATGAAATTAAAGGGTTGGAATATCCAGGACGATATAAGGATTATGATAGCAACAGTCAAGTACCACGCGGCTATCACAATGGGATAACTATCTTTTATGTTTTTGGTCGATATCCTAAAAATGTAAGCTCAAAAACATACCCAGTTCACGATTTAGTTATTTGTCATGGTGATTTTCTGAACGCTGATCATAATTATGTCCATAAAAATAAGAGTTTTAGGGGGTTTGGTAGTTATGGTGATATTTTAATTAGAGACAGAAAAATGTATGTAGCACCTACGCCATTTGGATTACTTAATGGTGTTGAATCACAAATAACACTAATATTACCGAGAGATTATCTTGTAGATAATAGACTTGTTTCTGTTGGCGAATTTAGCAGAATGGAGGTTTCACAAATGGTTGTAGGCTATTCATTTGATATGCAAACTAATATCATACGACCTCAACTTCTGCCTAACCCATCTATAGGACAAGTTCATGATTTTATAGCTTATCGTCCTGCTATTTTACAAAGTATTAATGCACTAGGTCAAAAAGTTAGTCTCAAATCGCAAAGTGAACAGCAAGAAGTATTGAATGAAGCTGAGGAGGAAGAGAAAAGTACTTAATTTATTCAGAGCAATTATATGTAAATTAATATACAATAATTATGTGTACTATTGATTTTGATCATGTTGATTTAACAGCAGAAAAATTAATTCTTAAAAAAGCCATAGAGTCGCCTAATTTTCCCTTTGAATATTTGAGTATTATTGCTGAGATAGAAAGTTGGCGTAAAGAAGTACATCGACCTATTTATTATGTTCATAAATGGTGGGCAAGAAGACTAGGAACTGTATTCCGCGCCATTATTATGGGTACTTTTTCTTCTCAAGATTGCAGTATTGTTGATGATTTTTACAAACAATTAAACTTGAAAGGAAGTAGAATTTTTGACCCTTTTATGGGGAGTGGAGTTACAGTTGGTGAAGCGGTTAAACTTGGTGCAACAGCTATTGGTAGAGATATTAATCCTGTTGCTTATTTTCTTGTCAAAAATGCCTTATCTCAGAAAGATAAAGGACGTATTCAATCAACATTTAATGAGATTAAACAAGATATATATTCTCAAATGCAAAAATATTATACTACTGTTTTAAGTAATGGAGAAACTGTAACAGTTCTTTATTATTTTTGGGTGAAATACTTACCATGTCCTGAATGTCATCAACAAGTAGATTTGTTTTCTTCATATATTTTTTCTAAACACGCTTACCCTAATAAGTTTCCAGAAGCCAAGGCTGTTTGTCCCAATTGTGGGGATATAAATTCTATACATTATAAAGATACTTCTGTTACTTGTCAGCAATGTAGCACAGTATTTAACCCTCAAGTTGCGACTGTCAAAGGTAAAATGGCAAGTTGCAAGTGTTGTGGACATTCTTTTCAAATTAATAAAATTATTCAAAATATTCGTAAACCACCATCTCATAGAATGTATGCTAAATTGGTTTTATTAAAAAATGGTGTCAAGCAATATTTAACTGTTAAACAATATGATATTGATCTCTATAAAGTAACCGTTAGAGAATTGAGTCAGAGAGATAATTTTTATCCTGTGGTTTCCATACGACCTGGTAATAATACTAATCAAATTTTAAATTATTCTTACCACTATTGGCATGAAATGTTTAATGAACGTCAGTTATTATGCTTGGGTATTTTAGCTGAAAGAATTAAGAAAATTGAGGATATAAATATCAGAGATTTATTTATTTGCCTATTTTCTGGTGTTCTAGAATTTAATAATATATTTTCTTCATTTAAGGGAGAAGGAACAGGCGCAGTTCGTCCAATATTTTCTAATCATATTTTGAAGCCAGAACGGACACCAATTGAAGCTAATATTTGGGGTACACCTAAAAGTTCTGGGTCGTTTTCCACATTATTTGCAAGTAGAATAATTAAAGCAATAGATTACTGTGAAAAACCTTTTGAGGTGAAAGCAGTTCAGGTTAATAATAAATGGCAATCACAAAAGGTTTATGGTATATCTAATCCAATTGGTTATGAAATAGCAAATTCTTTTCAAGAGTTAAATGATTTGCGTCCTGTTTATCTTTCCGTTGGAGATTCAGGAGAAACGGATATACCAACGGAAAGTATTGATGCAGTTATAACAGATCCGCCATTTTTTGATAATGTTCACTATTCAGAATTAGCCGATTTTTTTTATGTATGGCAATGTTACTTAATTACAAATCATCTGAGTGATAAAGATACAACTCGTCATCTTCATGAAGTGCAATCAAGTGATTATTTAATTTTTGCTCATCGTTTGCAAAGAGTATTTGTTGAATGTCACCGTGTTTTGAAAACAGATGGTTTAATGATATTTACATATCATCATTCTAGAACAGATGGATGGAGTGCGATTTTAAGTGCTTTAGTTAAAGCTGGTTTTGCTATTGTGGCAACGCACCCTATTAAATCAGAAATGTCTGTGGCTACATCAAAAAGTCAGGCAAGAGAACCTATTGATATTGATGTAATTGTGGTTTGTAAGAAAAGGGAGAAGGTAAAATTAGATAATAATCTGACAAATATTTTAGAAGATGCTTATGTAAATGCTGTTAACCAGGTTGAGAGGTTTAAGTCTGTGCAGCGACGTTTGAGTAAAAATGATATTTTAGTGGTTTTAATGGCACAGGTATTAAAGGGGCTTTCTGTATATCACCAGATTGATACTGCATTAGATTGGCTGGAAGAACATAAGAAGGAAGTTATACATATGGTTGAGGGAATATATTTGAAATACAAAAATGTTTAACAAATATTGCTATTGCGCGAAACCAAAAATAACTCATCTCAAGACTCGAAACACAAAACCCGGATTTCTCACCAAGATTGAAAAAAGAGGGGTCAAAAACTGCCAAAATGTA
>NZ_JABXKP010000079.1 GCF_017114985.1 Nostoc sp. JL33
TAGCTCGTAATCATAGTAGCTCACCTGCTTAAGAATTATTTTATAAACACCCTCTTAGACATTCTCAATTTCTTGAATGACTATTGGCAATGTTAAATTAATCAACGTATGCGACATTAGTGTTGTTTGATATAAATGTTCACTTTCAAGCCTAGTACCGCTTTGGGTAATTCGTAATTCGTAATGACGCTCTCTAGGAGACGCTCTTGCTAGCAAGATCCCTGTAATACCAGTTTTATATGAAGCTGCATATAATGGAGAAAACAAACTCGATAAATTAAAATAACCATGAGCCGCCCTTTTAAGATTGAAATCGCAGAGAGCGAAGAAGAACTTAAAAAACGTCTACAAACAGCTAACTTGGGAAACCAGAAAGAAAAACTTATTATGCTGTGGTGGATAAAAAGCGGACAGGTTAAAGAGCAGCAATAAATTGGAAAACGCTTGGCGAAAGATACCTCAACTGTGACAAGGTGGCTGCAAAAGTATAGATCAGGTGGGCTATATGAATTATTGTCAATCAAAAAAGCTCCAGGAGCAGAACGGAAAATTCATGACGCAGCGATCGCAGCACTCAAAGAAGAGTTAACAACAGGAAAAGGCTTTAGTAGCTATGGTGCAATCGTTGAGTGGTTGAAACTTGAACATGGATTAAATATCGAGTATGCAACGGTTTATGCTTGGGTTCGATATCGATTAAGAGCAAAGCTAAAAGTACCTCGTCCTCAAAGCCAGAAACAAGACGAAAAATTGGTATCTGAATTTAAAAAAAACTCGGAATCATTCTTAATTGTCTAGAAGAACATCTAGCACCCGGCAAGTCTGTTCGCTACCTGTGCCAGGATGAAACGAGGGTGGGACTGAAAACTCTCACAGGAAAAGTGATTACTGCCTCTGGAGTCAAGCCTACTGTTGAGGTGAAATGGCCACGGGAAAATTTTTGGATTTATGGTGCAATTGAACCATTGACTGGAGACCACTTCTTTTATGAGTATCCAAAATTGAATGGCGAGTGTTTTCAACAGTTTTTGGACTGGCTATCTCAACAATTAGGTGGTGACTATGCTATTTTACAGGTTGACCAAGCACCTGCTCATACAAGTTCCGCAATTCGTTGGCCAGAAAATATTATTCCTCTGTTTCAACCAGCTTCAGCCCCTGAACTCAATCCCATTGAAAGGCTTTGGCAGCTCCTCAAGAAACCACTCAAAAATCAACTTTTCTCTTCTTTACAAACTTTACGCGATCGCATCCAAGAAATATTCGACCAACTTACACTTGAGCAGGTAATATCTATCTCTTCTTATAACTTTATCCTAGAAGCTCTTTTCTATGCAGCTTCATATTAAATTGGTATAAGGGTACGCGAACTCGCTTTGCGCGTCGCTAACGTAATTCGTAATTACCATTGCGTAAGGGTTTTAGACATTTCAAATGGGTGGTTTATTTACGCCGAACTGTACTAGATTTATTTGGTTACTGTACAGCCTGTTCTCAAAAAGCTTTGCAGATGTTTTTAATTGGTCTTCTTGTAAGAAGTATAACAACCAGATGTTTGAAATCGAGTATATACAAGAGTTTTATTAATGGTTGAATTGTATAAGTTGATTAACTACGACACAAGTAGTCAAGATAATTTTTGCAACATCCCTCTCTTTGAGGAATTAACTAATGGGACTTAGACAAAAAACACCAAGAAAAAAGCCTCAAACCTATATACAGAGAGACTTTGACATCGTTTTGCTTGGTTTATTGATATATCTGGGTTTGAGCCATTTTTGAGCATTTGGTGTATTTCCCTTACCCTGCATGGGTTTGAGCTTGTTTATTCCTCAAAAATGTTTAAGTCTCGCTAACAAAGCGATCGCCATTCCCTGTCCTTAAATTTTTTTGTTGTCGTGACGATTTGTAGGGAGCGTTCAACTTCCCCAAGAAGTTAAGCATGGCTGAAACTACAGCATCCGGCGATTCAATTAAGAAGCCATGACCCCCACCGTTGAGGACTAAAAGTTCAGCGTTGGGAATGCCTTGAGCAAGTTGCTGAGAAAACTTTAGCGGGGTAAGAATGTCTTGTTTACCAACTAGAACTAGGGTAGGACAATAAATTTGTTGAAGGCGGTCTGTTGTGTCAAAGTCAAGCATGGCTTGGCTATGATGATAGAGTGAATGAGTCGCAGGTGGGAAAGGATATCTGATTGCAAACTCGATCAGACCTTCGATCATCCCAGGAATCGAGTAGAACGTATCTGTAAATATCCAAGGTAATACGACTTTTTCATAAAGTTTCAGGTCTACATTACCGCAGAGTTCGCCCCAAGTCTCAATGATGCTATTGAATAATCCATCACCTTTTGCCAACGATGAAAGTAGCATCAGACTTTGTACCTTTTCAGGATATGTTAACACTAGCTCTTGGGCTATCTGACCACCCATTGAATGACCTGCTAAATGCACCTTATTAATTCCGATGTGATCGAGCAATCCTGCAACATCACTAGCCATCTGCTTCAGACTATAGGGGTTTTCGGGAGCAGAACTTCGCCCCATACCTCGGTTGTCTAAGCGAATGACTTGATACTGCGAAATCAACGATGGCATAATCAGCGACCAATAGGCATGATCACAAAGGAAGCCAGCTATTAATAGCAAAGGCTCACCGGTTCCCTTAATGTCGTAAAACAAATCAATCCCGTTAATCTGAACTTTGGGCATAGTCAATAATTCTGCTAATTATCTTAAGCAGGGATGGACAAGGCTACACTCCTACGTCTTAAATTTCTCGTCCACTGGAATTTGATAGCCGTTGGCGAGGCGATTAGTCATGTTGGCAGTGGCTGCGATCGCCATTAGTTCCCCAAACATGGTATCATTCATACCCTTGGCACGCGCCCCTGCTGTGTGCGAGGCAATGCAATACTCACAGCCATTCGTCGCACTCACGGCGATGTAAATTAGTTCGCGCATCAGTGGATCAATCTCACCAGGGCCAGTCATCACTTCTTTCACCGCTTGCCAAGTTCGTTGCAAGGTAGGGAGATGATTGGCTATAGCTTTCCAAAAGTTATTGATATAGTCATTCTGCCGTGTAGCGCGGATGTCGTCATATACTGCACGTACTTCGTCGCTGGCTTCTTCGTATTCAATTAGCTTAGTCATGAGTTGACAATCACTCCGCTATTCCTTGTAATCCTATGGGATTTCTCCTGATGATTTTGGACTTATTTTTAGATACCAAAACGTAGGATACTACGTTTTTAGCCGCGAACATTAGCGGTGATGAAATTCCACCTCTTTTTCCAGAATTTTAATATCATAGCTGCCAAAGAAATTGTGACCCAGTAAGCCGATGCTTGCTTTTGGTGCGATCGCTACCTGAAGATTATTGGCTGTAACTCCACCTGCTGCAATAGATTTTACCTTACTGGTTGGGAATTCTACTTGACTACCATCGGCAATTTGGGCTTGCATTGTCCCTGTAGCCTGGAGTTCAAGTGTATTCGCCATATCTTGGGTGATAATAGTTTCACTGGAACCTGTATCTACAATCATTTCAAAGGTTTTCTTGTCGTTGAAGGTGACATCGATCACAGGAGTTCCACCAAAGCGGCGTTTGATTGAGACTCGAAAAACTCTGCTGTCTGAAGGTACGGCTATATTACTATTGCCACAAAGTCTTCCCAATCCAACGGTTTTACCAGAGGAGGTTATCATGTAACATGCTCCTGGATCGTCAGCTGTTGCCTGATGAGAGAATGCTAAAAATATCAGCGTCGGCATTAGTCCGATTGCAGCTAGATTAACGGTCGTAATCCAACGCCTCCAAGCATTCTTCATCTTATATTTTTCTCCAATTTCACTGAGTTTTTTTAATAGCTTAACTTATCATAATCGCTGCAATAATTTGTGCTATCAATCCATTTTTTTAAGATAGAAAGCTAATTTGTTTTAAGCCTTGATTACAAAAAAACCTAAAATAATTGGCGTTGTTTGTGTCACAATTATTGTCTATGTTCATCATACACTTTTTGGAATTTTAAGTTATTTATTTATTTTTTTAATTTCCTGTTTATTTAAGTGCCTACAGAAGATTAAATTGCATTTAACTCAATACATTTTATCTATAATTACTGATTGATAAATTAAAGATTAGGTAAAGACATGATAAAACTACTTAGAGCATATTAAATCTGGCAGACAAAGAAGTTAGAGAAGATAAATTTGTTATTATTCAAGGGTTTCTGCTGCATGTACAGCAGTTGCGATCGCATTTTTAACAGCAATATCTCTTTGTTCTAAAATGATATTTTCACCATCAGTACGCCCAGCTACTACACCGCAAACAGCAGCAGCAGCAAAATTATACACTCCTGCCATTTTGAAGAGTGTGCCGCATTCCATCTCATAATTCAAGATATTCAAGCGGCGATATTCTTCTGTAATACCATGCAGCGATCGCATTAAATTTGGATTCGCTGAATCAGTGCGTTCTTGTCCTTCGTAAAAAGTATCAACTGATGCCGTAATTCCTGTGTAATGTTCAACCTCTAATTCTCGTGCTGCTTTAACTAAAGCGACTGTGAGAAAAGGATCGGCTGCGGCTGGATACTCCACAGGCGCAATGTCATTTGCTGCACCTTGGCGACACAATGCTGCACTGCTAATAACAACGCTACCGACTGGTATATAAGGTTGAATGGAACCACAAGTTCCAATGCGAATAATTTGCCTGGTTCCTACTTGTACTAACTCATTGACAACAATACTTAATGAAGGCGCACCCATACCACTAGTAGCTGATAAGATGGTGCGACCATTAGGTAAATATCCTACATAGCTATTGAGTCCGCGATTTTCTGACAACAAGCGCACATCTTGTAAATAAGTTTGAGCAATTAGACGCGATCGCTCTGGATCGCCAGATAATAGGGCAATGCTGGGAGGCGATGAACCTAAATCATCTTGTCCAAAGCCAATGTGATAAAAGCGTTTACTAGTCATAGAGTGAAAGATTAGCGATCGCTATGCATTGGGTTTTGGTAGCAGGAGATACCCCAGTTTCTTACTCTGCCTTTAATGCCAGCCTGCCTGATATTGTACAAATTGGTGGAGTATGGACACCACCAGCGCTGCGGGGTAAAGGCTATGCCAAAAGTGTGGTAGCAGGCTCGTTGTTAGATGCGCGATCGCTCTTAGTAAAACGTGCCATTCTATTTATAGGTGATATTGAAATACTCACCGTCCAGCATGAGGGGTGAGTATTTCAAGAAACTTGTATATCTTGCAGCTTTGCCACCATTTCCGCACGCGCCGAAACCTTCAACTTACGAAACATTCTCTTCAAAGCTTGTTTGACGGAATTTTGCGTAATCCAAAGTTTTTCCCCAATTTCCGCGTTCGTTAACCCCTGCGCTACCAACTCGGCAATTTCTAACTCACGCGCTGTTAGAGGGCATACTAAAAGGGAATTGGATGTTTTTGGTTTCGTCCGTAGGGTCGCCATTTTTGCTGACAAATGAATGCATAAGGCACTTAGGTCAGCTAAATCGTTGCCATTAAAAGCAGGATTTCCCTTGTCGCGGGCTAAGTTAAACGTTCCTACAAGACGACCATCGCAAACAATTGGCCCAGTCATTACGTGTTCGTGATCGGAACGTGAGCAAAAATGCTTCCAGTCTCCTGGTGATAATAATAACTGCTCATGGGCGGGAGCATGACGCTCAACCACGTAACGCCCGACTGGATTGCTTTCTAAGCATACTGCCGGAATACCCTGAACATCAATCTCAGAGGTTGGCTGCTCATCTAGGAAATAAATACCCCAATTTTGCACGCCAAAATGTTCGCCAATTTTGTCTGTGAGAGCTAGTCTTAATTCTTGCTCATTTTGGACATTGGCGATCGCATGAAATACGGCGTGGAGAGAATTAACCATAAGTGTACCCAGTTGGGGACTATCCAAGCCTCAACAATTACTTCTATGCTAATACCAAGGAAACTAAAACGCTAATTACAGTAGCGACTAGGAGAAGCACATGACAGTTACACAACTCTCTGCTCAGGAACTTTTCCGGGCTGCTTATGAGAACCGCTACACTTGGGACAAAAATTTCCCCGGTTATACCGCAAATATTACCTTTAAGCATGATGATAAGGTGTTTACAGGCAAAGTTCGCATCAATGCCAATCTGAAAGCGGAAGTTTTGGATGTAGATGACGAGCCAGCAAAGCAAGCAATTCATGGTCAAGCCTGGGAGATTGCAATTCACCGCATCCGCCGCAGCTTTGAAGACACCCACAGCGCCAATACGTTTAGCTATGGTAAAACTGACGAAACTGGTGCGGTTGAGCTTTTAATGGGTGGTAAGGCTGAGGGCGATAAATACAAAGTCCGCAATAATGAAGTATGCCATGTTCACCGTTTAATCCACGGTACTTATGTGACAATTGACACCTTCAGCAGTCACGACACCGGAGAAGGCTACCTGTCCCACAGCTATGACTCTGTGTACCATGACCCCAAGACTGGGGAACAAAAGGGCGGTAGAAGCGAATTTATCGATGAATATGAAAAAGTTGGTGACTATTTCATCTTAAATCGTCGGGAGATTCGCACCGAGACAGCAGGACAAGTTTCTATTCAAGAATTTATCTTCTCTGATATTAAATTGTTGGAACCTGTTGCTGCTTAAGCTGTATTTTGTAATTTGAAAAAAAGCGATCGTTCTTTATTTGAAAGCAGCGATCGCTTTTTTTTTGACCTTTGGATTGATGAATATGAGGTTTCAAAAAGATAGCTTGATCTGAAAGAATATTGATAACTTATTTCTGGCGATCGCTTCAGATATAATCAATATATAAAAAGTAAACCCCTACTATTTAGTAGATAGTAAACAAAATGACACAATTATCTTCTAATCACACACCACGTCGAGGAAGAGTATTTCCAGAACGTCAACTATCACCAGAAGAAAAAGCCCGACGCAAAGCTGAAGATGAGGTATTTTATCAGCGTTGTCGAGTAGTATTTGACAGAGTTCAACCAGAGTTAATCAAAGAACACTACGACTGGTTTATAGTCATTGAGCCTGAGAGTGGAGACTATTTTATAGATCCAAATGAGGATGTTGCTAGACAAAAGGCTCGTGATAAATTTGGTGATACTTTGCGTCTCATGATGCGAATCAATGAGACTGGAGCCTGCGGCAAAATATGATTTTCGGAGAGTTTAACAGTAAAGGCGAGTTAATTTTTGAAATTGGTTTGATAGCTGCTGATGGTGATATTATCCCAGTACAGGCGTTACTAGATACAGGATTTACTGGCACTCTAGCAATTGATAACCAAGATGCTCTCTCGCTGGGATGGTTACGGGAAAGTCAGAGAGAAGATATGCGAACGGCGCGGGGAGAAGCACAGTTTAACTTGTATCAGGGAGCTATATTTTTAGATGGAGAAGAGTTCACCATAGAAGTTCTGGGTGGAGATGAACTCCAAGACATTCTTTTGGGTGTGCGTTGGTTACAGACAAAACGACTAGTGGCAGATTTTTCAGCAAAAGTATTGACATTGGGATAAAGGCGATCGCTTTATTGTTATTTTCCCATCACTCTCAACAATTTAAAATTCTGTCGCGTAGACGCACAGCCGCTTTTCGTCAGACATCGCTTTGAGGTTTTGACGTTTTGAGTGATGGAGTTTTAACTGGAGTTTAGACTAAAAACAAGCGATCGGAAATAGATTTACAAATGTCTCCAGAAGTTCTTGCTGATAGTCTTGAGACTGACAACCTTAGCCTCTACATCAGAAATATTTTGGTTTCAGAGGAGAAGCAGGAGCGGATAATATAATGAATCTTTACGCCAAAGCTAGCCGCAAACCTCTTGTTAGATTTGCGTCTTTCAAAATGGATAAGTCTATCTGTGTAATCTACTGAAGATAATACCAACTTATTTAGTAATTACCAAATAATCTGGTAATCAAACCCTAACAAAATTAATTTTTATTTCGGTGATGCCTACGGCAGTCCCTTTAGGTATATGGAATATAAAAAAGTCCCCAGCTTTATGTTGCCGGGGACTAGGTGCGTTCGGCTCGTAAATTGATTTACTGAATTAGCAGTCCGATCGCCATTTCAAGGTGCATCTTAGCTTTGTGCAAGTTCAGTAAACTTTCTTGGTCGTATCGGTCAGGGTAGCTCATAGCCTTGCCCTCCATTGTTAGCTTAATCAGGGCTGCTTGTTCATCAGTGGGGGAGTTCATCTCATCTACGACCCCTTCGAGGAATTGAATAACACTGAAGCCGGGTGATTTTAACCCTCTTGCTTGCCTTAATTGAGAGAGTGCTATCTGTGGAAATGCCATCAAGGTAACAATCCAACTAGTCTTGTACCCTCCATTCCCAGTGGGCTTTAGTCCGTAACGCCTACACAAGTCTCTCAACTGGGCAGTGGTTTTGATTTCGAGTTCTGACCTTGTGAACATAAAATAGAATTACCCATTTGTAAAAGTGGTATCGGTGGATGCAAACTTTACCAGGGTGAACATCCACCAATTAAATATTTTCCACTGGTAGGCATGTGGAGAATATTATTATTTATATTTCTATACAAATGACCAAGAACAAGGGCAAGCCAGAGAATCTAAAACCGTTCACTACAGACAGAGAAGAACCATTAACCGAAAGATTAAATTTACGTATTACTAAGACAATGAAAGAGGAAGTGCAGCAACAAGACGACCCTCCTGAGTTTTGCAGAGAAGCTATTCAAAAAGCACTGGATGAGAAAAAAGGGAAGTAGTAAAAAGTTGTTGCACTAAACTCCAACAACTTTTCTAAAAATTGAGATTTTTAGTTAACTGAACCGTATTGCAGCTGGTTTAAAAAAAGTAGTGCGGACACCCATCCCACAAGATGGATAATTTATTTCTTGGAAGTCCCTTAGGTTCTCAGTTCACCGTACTGGGTTCTGAGGGTTCCAAATTATTGGATGACTTCCAAATTCAATTTTTCTATTAAGCGCTCTCTTAATTTATCGATAGTACACCACTCCTTCATTAAGTTGTGACTAGACAACGATTTAGCGCAAGTGTTATAGCAACCCCATTCGGCTCGCATTACCTCTTTATCAACAGGAATACTCTGCCAATTGCTCAAATCAGCAATCCAATGAACCTTAACCTCTCGAAAAATCCCCCACGGTTCTTCTCCCCATCGAGGTTCATCCTCACTTCCCTCATGAACCAGTTCAACTATGTGTGTCAGGTATCTCTTTTTGCACCCATCTGGTATTTTTTTTTGCTCTCCTGTGGTTTTGTCTTTGCACTCATGCGGTACTTGAGAAAGGATGATAAAAGAGCCTTTTGGTAATTTACGGGCGTGAGATTCTACTCCTTTACCTGTTTTAAAGTTCAACTGAAATTTAGATCCGATAGATTCAGCAGAATACGCCCACTGTGTCTCATCACCTTTATCACTGACACTTTTGATATAATCCAGACGATTACAATCCATTATTTCTTACTACTGCCTTGTATTAACTAGACCTTTCTCCATATCTAGTTTGCCCAAACTCTCATTAAAAACTTTTAGGTTTATTTTTGCCCTACCTCGCCAAGTGCAGCCGATCGCACAAAATTCCTTGAATTACCTGTTGTACAGCTTCTTTACTCAAACTGCCATCTACGCGAACAATTCGTGAAGGATGGGATATTGCTAAATGTGCGTATCCTTGTTGAACGCGCCGATGAAAAGCGATTGTCTCCTGTTCAATCCGGTCTAGTCCTACTTTGCTGTCTAGTTTGCGGGCCAGTCCCACCTCGACATCGACATCTAACCAAATAGTTAGATCACTCTCTAAGCCACCAGTGGCAATATAGTTAAGCTGATTGATTAAACTCATGTTAATATCCCGACCATATCCTTGGTAGGCAATGGTAGAGTCGGTGTAGCGATCGCATAAAATATATTTCCCGGCTGCGAGATTTGGTTTGAGTTCTTGTTCAACGTGTTGCGATCGGTCAGCAGCATACAACAAAAGTTCTGTCACTTCTGCAACTGGTTTATCCTCTGCCTTCTCCAATAACAAGCGCCGAAGATGTAAGCCTAACTCTGTTCCTCCTGGTTCACGAGTAACAACCACAGAAACACCCAGACTTTCCAGCCACTCAGAACAAAGCTGCATTTGGCTGGTTTTACCACAGCCTTCTACCCCTTCAAATACAATTAATTTGCCACTCATGCTTTTTGATGTTTACTGCTTTAAAAATAACTTTTGGATATAAGGGACTTCCAAAAAAATAAATTATCCCAAATTATTTGTACATTTGCAGGAGCGCATAGCTGTGCGCCCCTACTCTGTGTTCAGAACATTTAGGAGATGGGAACTCTAACTAATAAGCTTAATTACAGTATCCCACCCAGCACTGCCAATCATGTCCTATCCTGCTGATGCCACTTTGGGCCAATCTTCTTACCCCCGCTTGACTAGAAGCCTGAGTGCTGTTGAAAGTTGGGGCTTTGGTTTGACAGCTCATATTTCCTGGACAGCATTAGTTCCAGCAATTCATGCTGCTCTGGGTTCCCAAGCTATTTTTGTTTGGATACCTGCGGTGATTTTGGGAATGCTGCTCAACTATCAGGTAAAACGCTTGGGTATGCATTTTATGAACGTGGCTGGAGGAACACCTAACTATGCTACCAAGCTGCTGCAAAACTACCCCGGACTAGCTCGCTATGCAGCAATTGGATACCTCCTCAACTGGGTTTCTTACTTAGCAGTTAATACGATCGTACTCAGAGATTTAATTAAGGTGAATATGGAGGGGCTGGGTATTGCCTGTCCAGACATATTTCTGGATATTGGCTTTACACTATTGCCGTTTATCGTGGCGTTTAGTGGGACTCGCGCCTTGAGTATTTTACATTTGTTTTTTGTAATTCCAGCCTTTGGATTGCTAATTACCTTCTGTGTACAGGGTCTTGGCTGGTTAGCGTTCTCTAGTGATAGTCCTGGGTTTTTTCCTAGCAATTGGTCATCTTTGAGCTTTGTAGATTGGGCAAAGTGGTTCTTTTTCGTCACCTATGCAACCTACAGTTGTGAAACGGCTTCTTCTTTTGTCGCTGATAGCCGCCACCCCACGCAGACGCTAGGCTTTCTAGATGTTGCGGCTTGGATGATGCCACCGATCTTTTTGGGGGGATCTTGGGTAATGATGCGGTTAGCAACAGATCCAAACCTCAAAGACAATGCTTTTATGAATCTTGTGGCGGCTTCCCAGCCCTTTTGGGGAAAATCAGCTGCTGTAAGTGTTTCCTTTTTGCTAGTAGCTGCTTGTCTTTTAGGTTCGGCAACGGTTGTTTCTAATTGCCCTCGAATTTTGTATCAACTGGCCTTAGATAACCACATCTCATCAGTATTTTCCGTTGTATCACGCCGGGGTGTATTTGTCCCAGCATTGACATTGACACTGATGTTGTGCTTCATCTATCTGATTTGGGGAGATGTAGCGCGAATCGTGGCTGTTGGTAACATCGGTTGGTTTGTCTCCTTTATGTTATTCCATTTAGGGCTTTGGCTGCGGCGCGATCGCCCGGAAGTTTTGTTCCCTGGTATATCTCTGGGCATTTTGCTGTTAGAAGCTGTGGTGCTAGTGGTGGGTGGATTTGCCTGGGGTTGGCTCAACTTGCTAATTGGGCTATTATTTCCCATTGGTGTTATGGGAATTGATGCGGTGGTTCGCCGTGTGAACTTCCCTCCATTCCATCCCAATTGGTGGATGCGGCGATATAAATCGCGCCCTGTGGTAATTATCAAAGACTCAGTAGTTCTCCAGGTGAGTATCCTGATATTTTTACTGTGCAGCGCAGTGGGAGTTGGCTGGTTATTTGGTATCAAATTTAATAAAGTTGCGAGTACGGGAGGCGAAAATCTATTTGTGGTGCTACTGATGACGGTGGCATTTGTGGGAGTAGCGATCGCCTGTTGGACAAGTTTACCTCAAGTGGTGGCGATCGCAGAAGCACGAGAAGCCGCCGAACACCTGTTTACTGTTGCCCAGGATGGTATTTTAGTCGTGGATGATCGAGGCATTATCCGACAGGCTAACCCAGCCACTGAATCTTTCTTTGGTGTCAATCCCTCTGAGTTGCGGGGACACCTCAGCAAATGGCTACCCGCATTAGTCTACTATCCAGACCAGTGGGCAAAACGCAGCGAACAAACTTTACTCCGCAATGGGAAAAACAAAATCCTGGAAGTTTCCATTTCAGACCGACCCCATCAAGATTTTCAGGAGTATGTCGTTATTCTCCACGACATTACCCAGCGCAAACAAGCAGAAGAGATATTGCGACACTCAGAAGCACAATTGCGCCAAGAGGCAAAGCACCTAGCTTCTCAACTGGTGCAAAGTGAAAAAATGTCCAGCTTAGGGCAGTTGGTAGCAGGTGTAGCGCACGAAATCAACAACCCAGTTAACTTTATCTATGGCAATATCACTTTTGCCAATCAATATATCCAAGATTTACTTAGTTTGTTGCAATTATATCAGCAAAACTATCCTAATCCAGTAACTAAAATTCAAGAAAAAACAGAAGCCATAGACTTAAATTTCCTGATAGCAGACTTGCCAAACTTGCTAACTTCTATGACAGTTGGTGCTGAAAGAATCACAGAAATCGTTCTATCTCTACGAAACTTTTCCCGCTTAGATGAAGCAGAGATGAAAGCTGTGAATATCCACGAGGGGATCGAGAGTACGTTGATGATTTTGGAACATCGCCTCAAGCCCAAATCTAACAATCTACCAATTGAAGTCATCAAAGAATACGGCGATCTGCCATTAGTAGAATGTTATGCTGGACAACTGAATCAGGTATTTATGAATCTTCTGGCAAATGCGATCGAGGCTTTAGAAGAGGCAGTGGAGAATGGTGAGTGGGGAGTAGGGGAAAAAGCGCTTCCTACTCCCCAGATACGCATTCATACTAAACTCACTAGCGAAAATCAGGTAGTTATTCGCATTGCCGATAATGGTACAGGCATTCCAGAAAAGGTACAAAAACACTTATTTGAACCATTCTTTACTACTAAACCAGTTGGTAAAGGTACTGGATTAGGTTTATCTATTAGTTACCAGATTATCACTCAAAAACATCAGGGAACATTACAATGTATTTCTGCTCCTGGACAAGGTACAGAATTTGCAATTGTAATTCCGCTAAACCAGCAAGCTATCTAATTGTCAACATCAATAGAAATTAGTTCGACACCCATAGGATCACCTAAGTTAGGAATTAGACTATCATTTTGAAAAAAGGATGAGAGATAATTATGGTGTGTCAAAACTGTCAACAGGTTATAGAACAGCTAAATATTAATATTGACCTTTTCTTTCATAAATTAGAGACAGCTTCAAATAGAAGGCAAATCAGTGAACTTGACAAGGAAATCATTTGTCAATCTCTATTGGGACACTCTCGACAACATATAGCTAAAATATTCAATTTATCTGACCAACAAATTAGAGATAGGCTCAGTAATAATATTTATCCCAGAATAGCAGAACTGATGCAAATTGACCAAGAACAGATAGCTGGTAAGTGGGTTAAGCTGCTTAATTTATTACTTCATCCTAATAACGGATATAAATTGCAGACTGCTCCTCAATTAAATAATGATAACTTTCAAGGTAGTTTTGGCAGACAAATTTTTCTTTCTCCCCCAAATCAAGATATTGTGGAGTTACAGATACAAGGGAATAAATTTTATCAGCAAGGACTTTATTATCAAGCATTAAAGTGCTTTATTTGGGCTTGGAAAAAAGAAATAGAAATTTATGGTACAGGGAATCCAGAAATTTTAATTTATATTAATAACTGTTTAATTGAATATAAGCAATCTCTTTTACAAGAAAAACAAATTAAGATTTATACTTTGGCTGTAGTTGTGCCATTTTATCATAATCAAGGTCATGTTGCATCTGAAATTTTACGAGGTATTGCTCAAATTCAACTCCAAGTAAATCTTCAAAGCTTTGAGAAAATTTCACTAGGAAAAGAGATAAATTTAGATGAGATAAAACCCGATAATTTTTTTACTCTAAATAATACAGATAGTCAAATAGCCTTCAAAATTTTAATTGTCAATGATCCTAATAATTTATATGCACCATATAGCCAAACAGCAGAGAATTTAGCCAATTTAGCGCCACAATTAAACCTGATTTCTATCATCGGTCACTATTCAAGTGAAATGACTAAGAAGGCACTACAGTTATATTCTCAAAATGGACTAATTTTAGTAAACTCTAGCAGTACCTCTAATGAACTTTCTCATTTATCTGGGGGTGAAAGCCTATCCTTTTTTAGACTGACTACTCAAGATAGCATAAATGCCACACAGTTAGCTCATTACTTGACAGAAGGATTATCCGGTAAAGATCATAAAAAAGTAGCTATTATCTATAATAAAAATAGTAGTTATAGCACTTCATACAGAAATACTATTAAAAAATGTTTAGAGCAATATAAGGAACAGTTTATTTTTCTAAAAGAATGTAGTTATATTAGCGAAAAATATTATCATATTCAAGCTTATTTAGCAGATATTAAACAGAATGAGGTTGATATTATTATCATAATTCCTGATGGAGGAATTGAACCTAATTCCCTCGATAATGCTGGGCTGATTAGTAGATTAAAAATTAATAACTGTCTAATAGCTGGTTCAGCAACTTTTTACCATGAGAATGTTTTACATTGGATTCATGAGCAAAGTCAGTATAATTTGGTAAATCAAAATGAGTGTCAAATTATAGCTTGTGTTCCTTGGCATTGGCACAGCGAAACAAATGGGTGCAATAGTGAAAATAAACTAGGGCAAAAGTTTTGTCAACTAGGTACTCAATTATGGGGAGAAGAAAACTTGACATGGCGTAGTGCAACAGCTTTCGACTCAGCGTTAATAATTCTGAGAATTTTAGAGCAATTTGACATTTCAGATAGTCAATCTTTACTGATATACATGAATAAATATTTCAAAGAAGACAAAAAACAAGTGAAAGGAGTTACAGGAATTATCCAATTTGAAAAAAATGGCGATCGCATCAATCCCCCAGCAGAAATAGTAGCTGTAAAATGGAATGCACAACATTCTAAATGGCAATGGACAATTTAAGATTTATGTTTCACAGTTAATTGACTATATCTAAGATTCCACATCTGTAGAAAAATATTTCACACCTGAAGTAGAAAGACTTCATAACCCATTGTTATGCTACCTGTATAGAGTTGAGGAAACAGAATAATGTTAAAAGTTTTTGCCGATCGCGGTGGTACATTCACAGATATTGTTGCTGTTACTAATAATCAAGCAATTATAGACAGACTCTCAAAACATCCAGAACGTTTTTTAATTGTGACTCTGCCTAATCAGCAATGGATTATAGTCTATAAACTACTTTCAGAAAATCCCGAACAATACCAAGATGCAGCCATCCAAGGAATTCGGGATATCATGGGTATTTCCAGCAACGAACCCATTTCTACTGAAGCCATAGAAGTAGTAAAAATGGGGACAACAGTAGCAACAAATGCGCTGTTAGAAAGGAAAGGAGACAGGGTTATTCTTCTGATCACCAAAGGGTTTAAAGATGCGCTGCGAATTGGCTACCAAAACCGTCCTAATATCTTTGCCCGTCAGATCATTTTACCAACCATGCTTTATGAGCAGGTGATTGAAATTGATGAACGTTATGATGCTCATGGCAATGAATTAATTCCAATAAATATTCAACAGGTCAAAAATGACTTACAAGCAGTTTATAACACAGGAATTCGGAGTTGTGCGATTGTTTTTATGCACAGCCATCGCTATCCTGAACACGAACAACAAATAGCCAAACTCGCTTTAAAAATCGGCTTTACACAAATATCTGTATCTCATCAAGTTAGTCAGTTAATGAAATTAGTCAGCCGAGGAGATACAACAGTAGTAGATGCTTATTTGACTCCGATTCTACGTCGCTATGTCAACCAAGTAGCGAGTCAGTTACCCGGAGTTAAATTAATGTTTATGAAATCTGATGGAGGTTTAGTTACAGCCCAACAATTTCAAGGCAAAGATAGTATTTTGAGTGGCCCGGCTGGTGGTATTGTCGGTGCGGTTCAAAGTAGTAAAAGAGCAGGTTTTGAGTTAGTTATTACCTTTGATATGGGGGGAACAAGTACAGATGTCGCCCACTTTAAAGGAGAGTATGAACGACAACTAGATTCGGAAATTGCTGGGGCGCGGATGCGAGTTCCCGTATTAGCAATTAATACGATTGCGGCTGGAGGCGGTTCAATTCTCTTGTTTGATAGTTCTAGTTATCGTGTCGGCCCTAAATCTGCTGGTTCAAATCCTGGGCCTGCTTGTTACCGACGTGGGGGGCCATTAGCGGTTACTGATGCCAATGTGATGTTAGGCAAAATCCACCCGCAATATTTTCCCTCAGTTTTTGGAATCGATGGGAATTTACCTTTAGATAAAGATACTGTCATTCAGCAATTTACACAATTAGCCCAAGATATTCAAGCCGCTACATTAAATCATTCTACTCCCGAACAAGTAGCGGCTGGATTTATTGCGATCGCAGTCGAAAATATGGCGAACGCAATTAAAAAAATCAGTCTGCAACGGGGTTATGATGTCAGCCAATATGTGCTTTGTTGTTTTGGTGGCGCAGGCGGGCAAGTTGCTTGTTTAATTGCCGATACCTTGGGAATGAAAAAGATATTTCTACATCCTTATGCTGGTGTTCTCTCTGCTTATGGAATGGGATTAGCTGATGTCAGGGCGATTAGAGAAGGAGGAGTAGAACAGCCTTTAACCCAAGCATTAATTCCTAAATTACACCAGTTAATGGAATATTTAGAAACTCAAGCTATAAGTGAAATAAATGAAGCGAATGCTCAACCAGAAATAGTCCAAAAAGTCAACTTAAAATATCAAGGAACTAACTCTACATTGACCGTTAACTTTGCCGATGATGTGGTATTGATGCGGCAAGGATTTGAGGATGAACATAAATCTCGCTATGGTTTCATCCAATTAGATAAAACTTTAATTGTCGAATCAGCCTCAGTAGAAGTAATTCAGAAAATAGAGACACCCGAAGAACCTTTAATTACTCGTACACGTTCTCTAGTTGAAGCCCCCGAAGCCGTTGAGATAGTAAAGATGTTTACTGCTGACAGATGGCATGATACGCCTGTTTATCGGCGGGAAGATTTACAACCAGAAGATAGTATTAATGGGCCTGCGATCGTTGTCGAAAAAATTAGCACAATTGTAGTGGAACTTAACTGGCAAGCAAGATTAACTGAAAGTAATCATTTAATTTTGCAACGTCTTGCATAAAGCTTTGAAGTTTAATTTCATTAACCAAACGTACTTACTTTCTGAAAATTATTAGGAGATTTTCAATGTTAAACTTTTCTTCTCTTCCTTCCGAAATACGCCAGCTTTGTCGAGACGGAAAATTAGATACACCTACTTCTGGGCTTGCACTAGGGTTTGTTCAAGCGAACTTAGTTGTATTGCCATATTCTTTAGCATTTGAATTTTTACTCTTTTGTCAACGAAATTCAAAAGCTTGTCCAATACTTGATGTCACAGAAGTTGGAGAATATGAACCTAAAATAATCGCTCCAGGTGCCGATATTAGAACAGACTTACCTCGCTACAGAATTTTTAGACACGGTGAATTAATTGAAGAAACAACCAATATAAAATCATTTTTGAAAACAGATTTAGTAGCCTTTTTAATTGGTTGTTCCTTTTCCTTTGAAAATGCCATGCTCAACTCTAGACTACCAGTTAGGCACGTAGAAGAGCAAAAAAACGTTCCAATGTACAAGACAAATATTGAATGTATCCCGACTCGAATGTTTTCCAGTCCCTTAGTAGTTTCGATGCGTCCACTTCCAGCTAATAACGTTGTTCGTGCTGTAGAAGTAACGAGTCGATATTATAAAGCACATGGTTCTCCTGTGCATATTGGCAATCCAGAAGTGATAGGAATTAAAAATTTAGAAAAACCTGATTATGGTGATGCTGTCACAGTTCGTGATGGCGAAATTCCCGTTTTTTGGGCTTGCGGAGTCACTACTCAAACTGCAATTATGCAAGCAAAACCTGAACTAGCAATTACTCATTCTCCTGGATATATGTTTATTAGTGATTTGAATGATGAGTATCTTACTTTATAAGTATTAATGTTTGTGTTTTTTATAAAAAGGAGTCAAAAATGTACACAACATCTCAACCCGATCCCATCCGCTTAGAAATCTTCAAAAACCTCTATCAATTTATTGCAGAACAAATGGGAATTGTTCTTCAAAATACGGCAGCATCGGTGAATATCAAAGAAAGGCTGGATTTCTCCTGCGCTATTTTTGACTCTTCTGGATTATTAGTTGCTAATGCTCCCCACATTCCTGTACATTTAGGCTCAATGAGCGAAAGTGTCCGCAGCTTAATTAATGAAAAACGCGACACCCTAAAACCAGGGAATGTGTATCTATCTAATAATCCTTATAATGGGGGAACACATCTTCCTGACGTAACTGCAATTACCCCTGTTTTTGACGGAGAGAAAAAACAAGTTATTTTCTACGTTGCTTCTCGTGGACACCAAGCAGATATCGGTGGAATTACTCCCGGCTCAATGCCTCCCCACAGTAGGACAGTAGAAGAGGAAGGAATTATTTTTGATAATTTCCTCTTGGTGGAAGAGGGCAATTTTCGAGAACCCGCAGTCAGACAACACCTCTCAAGTCATACTTATCCTGCTCGTAACCCTGACCAAAATATCGCTGATTTTAAAGCACAAATTGCCGCAAATGAACGCGGAGTACAAGAACTTCGTAAAATGGTTTCTCAATACGGGCTTGATACTGTTCAAGCTTACATGAAATTTGTGCAAGCTAATGCAGAGGAGTCAGTGAGAAAGGCTATCAATCTTCTCAAGGATGGCTCATTTATTTATGAAATGGATAATGGGGCAATAATTCAAGTAAAAGTTACGATTTTCCAAGAAAGTCGTAGTGCTACCATTGATTTTACTGGAACTTCTCGGCAACTAAATAGTAATTTTAATGCTCCTAAAGCTGTAACTCAAGCAGCAGTTTTATATGTCTTTCGGACTTTAGTTGATGATAATATTCCACTTAATGCCGGGTGTCTTAACCCTCTAGAAATTATTATACCGAGCGGCTGTATGCTGAATCCAACTTATCCAGCAGCAGTAGTAGCGGGTAATGTAGAAACTTCTCAAACGATTGTTGATGCTTTATATGGCGCTTTGGGTATCATGGCTGCTTCTCAAGGAACGATGAATAATTTTACTTTTGGTAATGAGCAATATCAATATTATGAAACTATCTGCGGCGGCTCTGGAGCAGGAATTGATTTTGATGGAACTGATGGTGTTCATTCTCACATGACTAACTCCCGTTTGACCGATCCAGAAGTTTTAGAAACTCGTTATCCTGTACTTTTAGAAAGCTTTAGTCTTCGTCACGATAGCGGTGGTAAAGGGCAATATTCCGGTGGTAATGGAGTTGTCCGCCGCATCCGTTTTCTAGAACCCATGACAGCTAATATTCTCTCTGGACATCGGGTTGTCCCTCCGTTTGGATTAAATGGCGGGGAAGCCGGGATTGTCGGACGCAACTGGATACAACGTCAGAATGGAATTGAAGAGAATTTAGACAGCACAGCAACAGTAGAGATGAAACCTGGGGATGTTTTTGTGATAGAAACTCCTGGAGGAGGCGGATTTGGTAAAGTTTCCTATTTGGATAATTCGTAATTCGTAATTCGTAATTCGTAATTATAGAACTTACGCAAAATATCTTTCATCTTGCTCCCACTCTCGCTTGATTTTCTCCAAATCCTTCGCCGCACCCAATTGCTGAAAGATTTGATGCGTTGTGTTGTAATGCTGTTGGGCAAGTTCTGTATTGCTGCGCTTACGCTCTAGCCGTGCTAAATCGTAGTTAACCTCTGCCACTAGGTGAGTCATCCCTAATTCTTCTGCTAATTCCAAAGCTTGTTTAGAAAACTGTTCTGCTGCTTCAAGATTACCGCGATCGCATTCATTTTCTCCTAAACAACTATAAGAATAAGCCATACCAGAGCGATCGACTAATTCTGTCATCACTTCTAAACATTGCCGATACAGGGTTTCGGCAGCATCCCAGTTGCCGCGAAGGCGCTCTATCTCTCCCAACAGTCCCCAACTAGTAGCCATTCCAGAGCGATCGCCTAATTCTGTCATCACTTCTAAAGCTTGCTGATACAGGGTTTCGGCTGCATCCCATTTGCCGCGAAGGTACTCAATATTTCCCAGCCCTTCCCAACCACTAGCCATACCAGAGCGATCGCCTAATTCTGTCATCACTTCCAAAGCTTGCCCATAAAGGGTTTCGGCAGCATCCCAGTTGCCGCGAAGGCGCTCAATATCTCCCAACACTCCCCAACTAGTCGCCATACCAGAGCGATCGCCTAATTCTGTCATCACTTCCAAAGCTTGGCGATACAGGGTTTCGGCTGCATCCCAGTTGCCGCGACATTGCTCAATATATCCCCACTGTCCCCAAATAGAAGCCATTCCAGAGCGATCGCCTAATTCTGTTCTCACTGTCAAAGATTGCCGATACAGGGTTTCGGCTGCATCCCAGTTGCCGCGACATTGCTCAATATATCCCAACGCTCTCCAACTATTCGCCATACCAGAGCGATCGCCTAATTCTGTCTCAACTTCTAAACATTGCTGATACAGGGTTTCGGCAGCATCCCAGTTGCCGCGATTGCGCTCTATATCTCCCAACACTCCCCAACTAGAAGCCATTCCAGAGCGATCGCCTAATTCTGTTCTCACTGTCAAAGATTGCCGATACAGGGTTTCGGCTGCATCCCAGTTGCCGCGACATTGCTCAATATATCCCAACGCTCTCCAACTATTCGCCATACCAGAGCGATCGCCTAATTCTGTCTCAACTTCTAAACATTGCTGATACAGGGTTTCGGCAGCATCCCAGTTGCCGCGATTGCGCTCTATATCTCCCAACACTCCCCAACTAGAAGCCATTCCAGAGCGATCGCCTAATTCTGTTATCACTTCCAAAGCTTGGCGATACAGGGTTTCGGCTGCATCCCAGTTGCCGCGATTGCGCTCTATATCTCCCAACAATCCATTGCAATTTGCAATAGCCCTTTTACTTTCTTGCTTTTGTGCAATGGCTAAAGCATTCTGAAAACATTTTGCTGCTTCATCCCAATTGCCTAAATCACGATGAATTATTCCAATGCATTGCAAGCAGATGCAGCGTTTCTCCTTATCTATCCGTGGCAAAACTTGTTCACATAAGTCTTTTAATAAACTCCAGTGTCCCCACCATCTCAGATATTCTCCCAGAGTTTCCGTTACCAAATCAGATGCTTCGCTGTAATTGCCCAACTGAAAAGCAAAATATTGAGCCTCCAGCACTGGGCGCAAATCTTCTAAAGTTTTAGGATTTTCAACATTTTTACCAGAGCAGTAAAACTTATAGATACTCTTGAGCAGATTGGGCAGTTCGTCTTGATATTCCCCTTGTAGAAACTCCACAATCACCCGATGCAAGTCATAAAATAGCTCACATTGCTGTTCATCATAGCGACTCTGCACCAAACTGCTATCGACTAATCGCTCTAAAATTGCTTGCGTTTCACTAATTTCTTCCTCTGTTAATTCAGGAGGTTCTTCTAATTCTGCTGCAATTTCAAAACGGCTATCCTTCTCCCGATCATCTGTATATAACCGCAAGAAAGTTAAACCTCGAATATCTATCCCCACTCGCAACACACACATGCTGCGGAGTAAATCTCGCGCTGCTTCACTTTGCCTTGCCAGTTGTTCTGTGAGAATAAGTTCAGCCTTTTTCGTCACCAACTCTGAATGGTTCCGCAGATACCCACGCTTACCCTTACCAATAGCCGCCAGTTGGGTTAACAAAAATACGTGTCCCTCAACGCGCTCAGATATCCACTGCAAATCTGCTACACTATCTTTCAGTTGGCGCTGTCGCAAAATCTCAACTCCCGCGACTGTCGCCACTCCAGAAATTCTCTCGATATACACCAATTCTGAATCTGGTTCCGCACCTTCATAGCGAATATCAGCTAAATCTGCTGGCACTTCTCGGCTAGTTAATAGGGTTTGTGATTGATGCTGCTGATAGACTAAAGCATTTAGCAGTTTACCCCAGTCTGCTGAAATCGCCCGTCCTGCTTGCGGATGGTTGGCAGGCTGTAAAATACTTTCTAGGTTATCCAGCACTACAAGAGTGCGTATTTGCGCTAACCCTTCAATAATTTTGGCTATCTTTTCATCAGCAGTTTTCAACGTGTCTGCTGTTTGAATACCCAAACCATTAATTAATAGAAATCCTGCCACATCATCAAAACTTGTCCCCTCCTGCGCTTTGAAATACATTACGCACTCATAAGCACACTCTTCTAAATTTGCCCCTTTTTCAACAGGAGTTTGGGCGGATCTTCCACAATTAATGCCCAGTGCTTCTAAAAGTTTTACGGCTAAACTGGTTTTGCCAATACCCCCTTGTCCAATGAGTGCCAATACCTTAAGCGGATTTTCTGGTTGCAGTAATTTTGTCTGCAACTCTTCAACAAGTTCATCTCGCCCCATCCAAACAGGTACTTCTGGGATAGCTTGATTAAGTACAACCCTTCTTTCTCTTGTGGGGTGGGCATCTTGCCCGCCCAAATCAATTTCGGTAAGAGATTGAGTCTCTACTGTCGAATCAGCCTTTTGCTGTTCCTGCACCACTTCCACATCAGTCTCGCTGAAATCAGCTATTTCTTGCACATTGAGTGATAATTTATTACAGATTTCTAAAAAATTCAAATGGTCAATATTTCTACCGTTTAGAAAGGAGTTGACTGTGTTTAAATGAACTTTTAACTCGTCAGCTAACTCTTGCTGTCGTGAGAAACGATTGCGCTTGAGTGCTTGCTTGACTTTTTGAATACAGTCTTTGCGAACCTTAGTTCCTCTCGGCATGGCTTAGGACAATACATTTATTTAAAGTCTAACAATCTGGGTAGGTATTACAGCGTTTTTCAAGGAAATAAAGCCAGGGCGAATGGAATTCGTGGCTACACAAACGTTCGCGTAGCGTCTCGCAGAGAAGTCCGCGGAGGCGGACTAATGAAAAATATAGGGTTTGAAACCCACGGAGGTGGGTTTTGCCTGTGTAGCTGCGGTTTCTAACCGCCCTAAGTTGGGAATAACTAGGAAATAACTCGGTAATAACTTCAGACAGCTTGGGACTGAACTTGTGATTGAGCATTGTTTCATGGAATTGTCAACCATTTAAAAGCAATTCTGATGAAACGTAAACAAGCCGAATTTATTCTGACAGTATTGGGTGTTGCTGAAGTTGTGGCTACTTTCTACACGATTTACCCGCCTGTAGCGATCGCACTAACTCCTTTAGCTATTTACTGTTTGGTAATCATTTATATTAGTGACGCAAAGAACAGTAAAAATAAACCCAATGCCTAAAGATGCGATCGCACTCCTGATTTCAAGTGCTTCGGCGTAGCCCGTCGTAGACATCGCTTTTTCAACTTTATCATTCTACCTCTAAGCCTCATTATTCCATCTCAGAACTCGGAAGGTCTAGCTTTTATCTCGAAACTTCATGCTCAGAACTCGAAACACCAAGCTTTTATCTCGGAACTTCATGCTCAGAACTCGAAACACCAAGCTTTTATCTTGGAACTTCATGCTCAGAACTTGAAACACCAAGCTTTTATCTTGGAACTTCATGCTCAGAACTTGAAACACCGAGCTTTTTTCTCAATCCATCGAGCTAGAAAGCTGGTAAGTAGATAAACAAAAATATTTACAGTCATTGCGAGCAAAGCGAAGCAATCGCAAGGGCTGGGATTGCTTCGCTCCGCTCGCAATGACATTGTGTAATTAATTATGTTTACGTATTTAAATCTAAACTTTGCACAAAAGAGATTAGTATTTCATTCAATGCAGCCATGTCAATTAAAAATGCATCATGTCCGTGGGTTGATTTCAGCCAAGCCAGTTGAGCATTAGGGATTAAATTTGCCAATTCTTGTTGTTCTACTGGAGGATAGAGAATATCAGAATCAATGGCGACAACTAAAGTCGGTTGCTGGATGCTTTGCAGAACAGATTCATAACCTGATAAATTAGGAACTGTGCGATCGCGTGCAACATCATGGCGATCCATTACGTGGGTGAGGGTAATGTAAGTGTTGGCATCAAATCGTTCTGTTAGCTTTTGACCCTGGTGCTGTAAGTAACTGGCTATAGCAAACTGCTCAGATGCATCATACTGCCGCCCAAAGCGGGTTGTAAAACTATCCCAAGAACGGTAAGTAGACATCGCCATCATCCGCGCCACTGCTAATCCTTGATTTGGCGGCGCATCGAGGGTGTAGTTCCCTGCTTTCCAGTTTGGATCGGCATAAATTGCCTGTCTTTGGGTTTCACTTAATCCAATACACCAAGCTGAATGCCTTCCAGAAACAGCAATGGGTGCAATCGCTTTCACCTTTTCTGGATATAATAATGCCCACTCCAGTACTTGCATCCCACCTAGTGAACCGCCAATTACTAACCGCAGAGATTGAACACCCAGGTATTCTAGTAGTAGAGCTTGCAAGTGAACCATATCTCGGATTGTAATCTCAGGGAAGAATACGCCATAAGGCTTTCCCGTTATGGGGTTGATAGTAGTTAGTCCCGTTGTGCCGTAACAACTTCCCAAGATGTTGCTGCATACAATAAAATCGCGTTCTGGATTGAAGGCTTTCTCTGAACCAAACAAAGGTTCCCACCAATCATCAGCGTCAGCCGAACCAGTTAAAGCATGACAAATTAGTACCCCATTATCGCCTTGGGCATTTAACTGTCCCCAGGTGCGATAAGCAACCTGAACCCCAGTTAATGTTTCGCCCCCTTCCAGTTGAAATGGCACTGTCATCTGGTAAAACTGGGTTTGCGGTGAGATGAAGTCTGAGTAGATCATAGGGAGTGGGGAGTGGGGAGTGGGGAGTGGGGAGTTGGGAGTTAGGAGTTAGGAGTTAGGAGTGGAGGAGAAGAATTAATAACCAATAGACATAGGCGTGAAATTAAATATGCGTTATCTAGAACCCTTGTAGAGACGTAGCATTGCTACGTCTCTACATTCTCGGAGATGTCTAATGCTCCATGCCCCATTCCCCATTCCCCATTTATTAACTCCTAACTTGCCGAAATGCCTGCTGGAAATCCTCTTTGATATCGTCGATATGTTCAATTCCCACTGATACGCGCACTAAATCGGGTGTCACACCTGCTGAAATCTGTTCGTCATCACTTAACTGTTGATGGGTTGTAGAAGCGGGATGAATAACGAGGGTTTTAGCATCACCAACATTTGCTAAATGACTCGCCAATTTTACATGATTAATAAAAGCTTTACCTGCCGCCAACCCACCTTTGATGCCAAAGTTTAAAACTCCCCCAAAGCCATGCCGGAGATATTTCTTCGCTCGTTCATGATATGGGTGATTGGGAAGTCCGGGATAATTAACCCATAATACTTGCTCTTGTTGCTCTAACCACCGAGCCAATTCTAGGGCATTGCTCACATGCCGATCTACACGTAAGGAAAGAGTCTCTAATCCTTGCAGTAAAAGAAAGGCGTTAAAGGGACTCAAGGACGGGCCAAAATCTCGTAACCCTTCGACTCTGGCGCGGATAATAAAGGCAATGTTCCCAAAGGAACCACTAGGGCCAAACACTTCTTGGAAATTCAGCCCATGATAACCGGGTGCTGGCTCGGTAAATAGGGGAAATTTGCCGTTACCCCAGTCAAATTTACCTGAATCGACAATTACACCACCAATGGAAGTACCATGTCCACCAATCCATTTAGTTGCAGATTCTACTACAATGTCTGCACCATGTTCAATGGGTCGAGCTAAATACCCACCAGCACCAAAGGTATTATCCACAATTAAAGGAATGCCGTTTTCGTGGGCAATGTGAGCTAAAGCGGCAAAGTCGGGAATGTTAAATTGGGGATTGCCAATGGTTTCAACGTATAACGCTTTGGTGCGATCGTCGATCGCCTGACGGAAACTTTCTGGATCATCTCCCTCAACGAACTTGACATTAATACCTAAACGTGGAAAAGAGACTTTAAATTGATTATATGTTCCCCCATACAAAAAACTAGTGGAAACAATATTATCCCCAGCTTGAGCAATGGTAGTGATTGCCAAAAATTGCGCCGCCTGCCCACTAGCGGTTGCTAATGCTGCTACACCCCCTTCTAAAGCAGCAATTCGCTTTTCAAATACATCCGTTGTCGGGTTCATGATCCGGGTGTAAATGTTGCCAAATTCCTGGAGAGCAAATAACCGCGCTCCGTGATCGGCGTCGTCAAAAACGTAGGAAGTCGTTTGGTAAATTGGTACAGCACGAGCATTAGTTCCAGGTGCCGGCTCTTGTCCAGCATGAACTTGCAGGGTTTCAAAACGATATTGTTCAGACATAAGCAGTTATTTTAGTTTTCAATTATATAAGCCGTGTAATATATTATTTGAGCGTTGTCCTAGATTAATCAACGGTAATTCGTCAGGCTTACCGTATTTTACAGCAGTTTTCATGTATTTGAACCACATATGTTGTAGGGGCGCACAGCTAGCTATGCGCCCCTACCGCGTCGTCTATTTACCAGACATAGGCGTGAAATTAAATATGCGTTACCCAGAACCCTTGTAGAGACGTAGCAGTGCTACGTCTCTACATTCTTTTTCACGCCTATGTCTACTTGAAAATAGCTGTAATCTAAAACATTTTTGACAGAAAGAATTTTATCCTTGCAAAAACTGATCAAGTAACTTAGGGAACCAACATTAAATCAGGATTAATCATCCCTGCCTCTTGAATTGTTGAAAAAGCAGTTTCCCCGATGATCCGATGAGCCGCAGCCGTCGGATGAATGCCATCCCAGAACAAAAACTGGTCTGGGTTCCCGCAGGCGCGATCGCCAGATAAACATGGACTGGTGACATTGGTAAATTTAAAGGCTGCCGGATTTGCAATCGCATCTCGATACAGGGCGTTAGCATCTAATAGTACAATCTCAAGATCGGAATGCTGTTGAGTTATGATCTTAAGCGATCGCCTCAAGCCTTGATTATGTGCTTGTGCTAATGCAGTGAGGCTCACAGAATTCTTACTGTTTCTAGTGGCAGGTAACTGTCCTAAATCTGGTAAATTTGCTACCAGAATCTTTTTAGCACCCACATCAGTTAAAGAGTTGATTGCCGTCGTCACATTTTTAACAGGAATAGTTGCACTGCTTACCCCTTGCAAATAATCATTTGCCCCTGCCCACAGCACATACAAAGCATCTGAATTCAGATGTTGATGTGCCTGCGTAAACGTCTGCACTTGATTTAGCAAGCTAGGTACATAGTTGTTGCCAACACTGCCAGTAGTTGCTCCTCCGTAAGCAAAATTGTGAGTTTGCTTGGAGGAGAGATGGAGGCTTTCGGCAAGATACTCAATCCAAACCCGACCATTCGAGTAACGCCCCTGAAAGTAAGCCCCGTTAGGTGGGTACATTCCTCCTGTCGCCCGGAATACCATCCCTGTATCTGAAAGACTGTCTCCAAATACGTAGAGTTCTGAGATGGAATGAGTTTTATCCATAAATTTTGCCGCTACAACCATGATAAAAATTAGGAGCGCAAGCCCCGTTCTTAAAAGCCAGTTTTTTCTTTGCATTAAACTTTTCTGCAAACCTTAAACACAATAGTTTTTAGAATTGTTGATGATTGATTATTGTTGTGAGTAAAGATTGAGCTTGCAATTGAGTACTTCTCTAAGTTAACAAGCTAGCTTCAGAGCTAGTGAGCAAAACCGGATACTTTCAGGTGTGGATTTTGCCAATTGTCTTTATGCAGTTTTCAAATGAATAAACCACACGCAGACCTCGCTTCCATTCCTTTCTCCTTCAAGGCTACAGTGTACACACAAGTCTTCTAAAGCTGCGCCACATTTTGCTCTGCAATGCCAATGCATCAACTTGCAATGCCAATGCATCAACTTGCAATGCCAATGCATCAACTTGCAATGCCAATGCATCGACTTGCAATGCCA
>NZ_JABXKP010000092.1 GCF_017114985.1 Nostoc sp. JL33
TGCTGTGCCCTTACGAAAGATATGGTTTTTAACCTTGATTCATATTTGGTATTTCTTGTCAATGCGTAAGTCCTAACATTATTCACCCATTTAGCCGTTAGCAAAGTGCGTAGTTTACCGCACTAGGCATCGCCTAATTCTCACGCCAAAGTTCAACTAAGCTGCAATTAGTGCTAGCTTTAATAAAAGAATTTTATATGAGAGCAGCACACCATGTCATCCGCAGCGATCGCTACTGTAGTGAAGATGATGGAGTCTTTATCTGTTGAGGTACAGGATAGAGTTGCAGAGCATCTTCGAGAATACATTAATGACTTACAAGATGAAACTCAGTGGAACGAATCTTTCCAGAGAACGCAACAAAAGCTTATAGCTGCTGCACAGCGTGCTAAACAAGAAATCGCTGAGGGAAAAGCTAAATTTTCCTAACTCCCTACTCCCCACTCCCTATCCCAGTTATTGGTACATTTGCGTTGCTTTCAACATATGGTAGGTAATTATTAACTGAGTCAAAGCCAAGGGGTAACTTTGCAGTGTTTCTCCAGTTGTACCAGCAATTTTGCCCAGTTCTGGATTACTTTCGCGATCGCAAATACTTCGTAAATGGGGCATATCAGAACAAATAATATGCTCTAGCTTATTCACCTGTTCTAAGGTTGCATGGCCATCAACTTCTAAGACATCCACGGGCTTACTCATATCCCTGTCTAGCCCCAGGCGGATCGCTGAAGAGGAATTACCATAGCCAGGGCTGATAATCTGGGTAAAATCTGGATGGGGAATTGTCGGACGTAGTACCAAACGCACATTTAAATGTCCATTGGTTTCATCAGCTTCCTCAGTGGGTGGATAGAAACTAATGACTATATCAGACCATTGTCGTTGCGGACGAATAAATTGTGCTGAATCTGGTTCACGCTTTTCTAATTCGGCTAGCACCTGTTCAGCAGTGTAGCCGCGCTTTTGCGTGTCTCGCCTGACTTTCCACTTAGTGCGTAGTGTTTCCGGGGGTGCAAGGTAAACTTTAACATCGTAACAGTCACGGGCGGCACGAGTAGAATAACCGAGTAATCCCTCAATAATTACGAATTTATTCGGCTTGATATATTGTGGTGGCTCGAATGTGCCGGTTTTATGGCTGTAAACTGGTTTGAGAATTGGCTGTCCTGTGCGTAGCAGCGACAGATGTTGCTGCATAATATCTAAGTGGTTGCAGTCCGGGTGCAGGGCAGTGATGCCAATATCTGCACGTTGTTGGCGATCGTAACGGTGATAATCATCTGTGCAAATGAGCGTAACATTTTCTGGGCCGAGTACCTGAGCGATTCCTCGCGTTAGTGTTGTTTTCCCAGCAGCGCTGTCGCCTACAATACCAAGAATTATTGGACGGCTCATGATACCTCCCAGAATAAAAGCAAGTTTAGTAATAAAATTTCCCTACAATAGTTTTTATTCTAGAAGGGTTTAGGCAAGTAACTCAAGCAAAGGCTTGGTATGCAATATCTCTACATATATAATGTCTGTGTGCTGGTTTATTGCATAACAATTACAAACCACATCGCTTTTATAGTCGTCTGTACGCATAATCATCGATATAGCTGCTGAGTTTCAGAATAAGCATCCTAATTTTGTGGTATTTTACCCTGGCGATAGAAATAGCTCAGGTTGAAGTACCAAATTTGACCTAACATTATCTTTCACTCAGCGCCATCAAGATTAAACTAGAGCGTACACTTTTGCTTCCCAAGGGAAGATACCTTCTCTGCCTACCCATTCAGATGGAACTATCCGCTCTTGAGTAATTTCCTTCCACTGCTTGCCAACTGGGGTTGCAGGCCAATTTGGGACTCTGTACTCAGAACCAACAGGAGTGCCGTAGTCAGAGAAATTCGCTACTACAATTACTAATTGATCGGCTTTATTACCACGCTGCCAGACTAGAACTCGTTTACCATCATTAAAGTCAACATGAATAAATTGAGTATCATTCACAGCTAAAGCATCAGAAGTTTTACGCAAACGAACCAACCTGGCAACGTATTGGAAAATGCGTTGCCGCCAATCATCTTTCACACGGCTGTAGTTAACAGGGTCAATCTGCTTATGATCATCTGTTGGTGGCAAATCCTGCTGATCGGCAAATTCATCTCCGGCAAGGATCATCGGAATTCCTACAGAGGTAAGCAGGGAGACAAATGCTAACTTAATACGCGGTTCAGTATGATCAATTCCATTACTAGCAAGGTAGGTGAAAAAACGCTCGTTACCATAACCGCCAACATCATGAGAAGTGATATAGTTTACCGCCTGAGAACCATCTGTAAAACCTAAGTTTCGGCAATCAATTAGTTTGCGGATACTCCATTCAAAGCTGGGTTCGTCCCAGGCATTTTTACCTAAAATCACCTGTCGGATAATTTGCTTAAACTTTTCATTCCAAAGTCCATCCAGACGATTTTGTTGGATGAGAGATAGGGGTACACTCAACTCTTCGCCAACTACGAGGAAGCCAGACGCAGTTCCGCCTCTTTTGTCCCAAAGGCTGCGGGCAAAATCCTTGAATTCCTGCAAAAAGTCATAGTTGGCAATATTGTTGACACTATCCAACCGCAGACCATCAACCCGATAGTATTCCAACCAGTGAGCAATATGGGCTTTTAAATATTCACGGGCTGGGACAAGCCATGACTTTTGCCCAGTAATCGGGTTATAGCCCTCTACCCAATAGTTGTACTTAAATAAATCCCCACCAAAGCCATCTCTTGATCCTTGTTCTGGATCGCCACTGGCCCATTTGATGTAAAATTCCAAAAAATTAACGTTATGGTAAGGATTATTCCGCGAGAATGCCATCACCAGATCCACAAAAAAGCGCAAGCCTTGCTGATGGCAGACTTTGATCAGATTAGCTAAATCAGTCGAAGCAGTAGGTGCTGACTGGCTATCTGGGCGTCCTAAGTCAAAATCTGCTGCAAAATAATTTGCTGTACCATAGCCCCAATTGAGATTATCATCACTGTCTTCAGGTGGCAGAAGTTCTAAGGCGTTGATTCCCAGTTCCACAAGATGAGCGCGGTCATTTAAGGCGCTGAGTATGGGAAAAGTCGGAGCGATCGCTTCTGGTATTAACAGTGCCAGTACGTCACGAAATGTACCCGTTCCTTCTTCAATCAATCCATTTGAGTTAATCTTTGTCCATCGGGTTGGTAATTCGTAAATCACCAGTTGATTATTGGTTGGTAGCGTCTCTAAAGGAGCATCGCCTTCCCAATTTACAGTTTGCCCTTCGGGATCACAGGGAATCAGCGTCCCATTTTGATAAAGCACGACGCTTGCCGGATCGAAGCTAGTAACGCCTCCCGATTCTAACGGCGTTGGTGCAAGTAAGCGTCGATCCACAGTCGTCGCTGTTGGATCTGTGCAGTAAAGAATTTGGTTAGCATTGGCAGAGTCGTAAGGGTCTGAGTTGCGGACTTTAAACCAGTAAAAGTAGACCTGTCCTTCAGTTAGACGAGATTCTTGAGCCGAAACTTCCCACAATTCTGGAAATTCTGTTGATTGACGAAGCGGAATTTCTCTGAATTGAGCTAATCTGTCTGGGCTTTCGGGAGCAGTGTTGCCAATGTAGAGAGTGGGAGCTAGTTCTGAAGCACCGGGACGCCACAAAACAAAATGAGTTTTTTTGCGCCTAAATAGATCGATAGACATTAGAAAAACCTCTGGGTGATCAAAGTTCAGCGATGAAGTTGTTACACAACAGCCAAGTGTTATTCCAGACGATAGGTTGAATTTATTTAAACTGTCAATATTAGGCAGTGGATTGAATATTTTGCTGGTAAATTTAGCTTTATCAAACAGAATTCAGGAGTCATACCATTTCACACAAACCCTGATACATATAGATTTCTCGTAGGGGCACAGCATTGCTGTGCCCCTAGAATATATGGGTTTAGTAATGGTAGTTCTTTTCTCACCTTCTACCAAAAAGGGGACTGTATTCAATCAGACACCCCTTTTTTCTTGCTGATTATCATTATTGTATTATTTTATCGGCAAGCATACTACACAATAATTGTTCAAGGTCGCGGATGCTTTGAGGCTGACAAGATAATATTTTTAACCTCTAATTCCATTTGGTTTGCGTTCTCTCATATCGCTTTTAGTCTAAACTCCAGTACCAGAGAGTTAGTGGAGTATATTAAAAAATTTAGGGAGACGCGATAATTGTAATAAAGGCATTTTATTCATTTGGAGGGGAATTATGTCAGCAAGAGTAGAGCGGCAGAATACTATCACTAGAAAGAATCTTGTTTCTAGCTTGATAATTGGGTTAATTGTTGGACTATTGGCTGGTCTTCCCTTGGGTTGGATAGCTCATCGGTTCTATGCTGAAGGACGGTTAACTGATGTGTTAGTTTGTCGGGAAAAGAATCGGAACTTGCCGGAAGTTCAACTTCAGTCTCTTTGCGGGTCAAGATTCTAAAGTAAATCGCCAATAATCAATACCTGTCCATGGACAGTATGTAGGGCAGACGGACACAGGTAGCGTTAATGTGGTTTAAATACATGAAAAGTGCTGTAAGTACTAAGTGTAGTGTTGAGTTGGCGATCGCTAACTATCAATAAATCTTGTTTACTCCAGCAAATCTGGTTAGATAGGTTCATGAATATATCTATATGTTGCTTTTGAGAGATTTACAGACGTTGACGTATTTCTCCCGTGGGACTTGCCCAAGGGAGTGGAGAGAATTAGTGTATAGGGTTTAGGCAAAATAGGAACGCATATTATGACAACTCAAACACTAGGACTCGAACAAAACCTCTATGACTATTTACTGTCAATCTCTCTCCGAGAACCGGAAATTTTGACCCAACTGAGACAGGAAACAGCCCAGCATCCAATCGGGAGAATGCAGATTGCTCCCGAACAGGGGCAATTTTTAGCGTTACTGGTACAGTTGTTGGGAGCTAAAAAAACTTTGGAAATTGGGGTATTTACAGGTTATAGTTCCCTGGTGGTGGCGTTGGTGTTGCCGAGGGACGGTAAGCTGGTAGCCTGTGATATTAGTGAGGAATTTACCATGATCGCTCGGCGCTATTGGCAGCAAGCAGGAGTGGCGGATAAAATTCAACTGCACATTGCCCCTGCTTTGGAGACTTTGGATCAACTACTGGCAACAGGAGAAGCGGAAACTTTTGATTTTGCCTTCATCGATGCAGATAAGAGCAACTATGATGGCTATTATGAGCGATCGCTGCAATTAGTGCGATCGGGGGGACTGATTGCGATCGATAATGTTCTCTGGTCAGGGAAGGTTGCCGACCCCGAAGTGCAAGATAATAGAACTAAAAGAATTCGTGCCTTTAATCAAAAGCTGCATCAAGACCAGCGAGTTAGTCTGAGTTTAATTGCGATCGCAGATGGCTTGACTCTGGCACTGAAGAAGTAATGTCTTTGAATCCCTATTTATCCATTTTTTACGAACGCAGAAGCGGCCGTAGTGTCGCTTTTACAAAAAATGTATTGATATTACACCTAATTTATTTTTCCAATAACTCAAAGAAAGTTTCCTTGTTAATACCAATATCCTGAATCATGCCCATTAGAGTCCCTTATTTAAGGTCTTTTCCAGCATGAATAGCAACAACAACCCTTTGTCCATGACTATCGGTAAATAGCATGACTCCCCTTTTGACGGTCAAGATAAAAACCTAAATTTTCGATGACTTTGATAAATTCTTTAGCTTTGACACAGGGAAAATTACTCATACCAAGATGCTTAATGACTTAACAATTAAATCTTCTCTAGGAATTGACTGATTATCAGCCCTTAAACTTTCAACATATAATTCAATAGCTTCTGTAATATTCTCGATGGTCTCTTCAAAAGAATCTCCTTGAGAATGACAACCTTTTAGGATTGGAGAAAAAGCGTGATAACCTCCATCTGATTCTTTTTCCAGAAGAACTGTGTAATTGTAAATTTGTTTATTGTTGTTGTCCATAATGTTTTCAAGTTGTTTGCTATCTACCTACTTTTACTTCAGCATGATTCCATGATAAAGGCTTTTAAATTATGTTGGTTAAAGCAGTGCGATCGCCTGATATTGTAGCGACAGTCTTAAAAATTTAAAAATCAAGAGCCGTTACAGAAAGCCCAGAATAATGGTCATTAAAAAACTTAGCTAGGGACTCAGCTTGAGATTGGCTAACTTTACGTTGACCATTAAGCACTTCTCTAACAATCTCAACAGTGCCAAAAACTCCCACTAAAGAAGTTGGCTCCACATCAAACTCATGCATGAGGGATTCTAAAGTAGCCACAGGTTTTGATTCACCCATCGAATAATGACGTTCTTCGTAATTCTCAATGAGAAGAACCAACAACTCAAAAAGTGCAGTTTCTGCCTCTGTCAACTCGCCAGACATCATCCCCTCTACTGCTGTTAAGGCTTTGTTATACTCCTGTTCTGTTTTAATTGGCTTAGGCTGATACTGAATTAGTAAGTCAGTGTAGGTTTGTTGACTAGAAATAGGGGTCATCTTTCCACCTTTCTTTATCGTATTCAGGATGTGTAAGAACGTATTTAATAAAAATTGTCTGGCTGGAATATCTAATGTCTACTATCAAACGATAGTTATTACCTTTGATGTTAAACACTGTAAATTTACCAACGGCTTCTGCCTTTGGATATCTTTTCTGAACATCTACTAAATTAGACCAGTTCGCAGTCGATGCAAACTTGTACCAGTCATTGAGAGCATCTTCAGAATCAGCGTGTTGAACCCAGAATTTCCGCAATTTCACTTTACTGATTACATGCATCCCTAAAGTTATAAATTTGTGTTAATTTTAGCATTGATTGAGACGAACGCCAGGGCAATAGTGTGATCACTAATTTTCTCGCAACTATTTCAAAAGAAAAGCGATGTCTACGACGGGCTATCGGTGACGCTCATGTATGATAATTGAGTTAGTGCGATAAGTTAACATGAGTTTGACGAAGCTAAAAAAGCAATGAGGGTAAGACTTATAAGTTTATATCTTACGAGTCTGTTATCAACGCAAATAATTAAGAGGATGAAGCAATTGAGTAACCTAGATAAAGTTTTAGATGCCGCAATGGAGCTTACTTTAGAGCAACAAGAAATACTGGTACAAATTCTCAAAAACCGAATTATTGAAAGTCGGCGAGATGAAATTGCCTCAGATGCAGCAGCTTCCATTGCTGAATTCCAAGCAGGTAGGCTCAAAGTCCAGACTGCTAGTGAAGCAATTCAAGAATTACGGGAATATCTCAATAACCCAAGTGCAGCCGATGTATAAGTTGGTTATCACGAGCAAATTTAAAAGAAGTTTCCGAAAATTTGCTCGTCGTAATGCTGACTTGCAGTCCAGAATAGAAGAAACTATTGCTGCTATGGAGAATGATATATTTGCAGCTAACTTGGGCACTCACAAGCTAGAGGGAAAGCTATCAGGGCTGTTTTCATGCTCTTGTGGATTTGATTGTCGCATTGTTTTCTCACTGAAAACCGATGACGATAGTGAGGAAGAAGTTGTTCTTTTGCTAGACATTGGTACTCATGACGATGTTTATTAGCTCAATACAAGTAAGATTGCCGATTTTTTAGCGACTGTCTAAAAAGAAAAGCGATGTCTACGACGGGCTATTCGGTGACGCTCATGTATTGTAGGTTGATGAGCGTGCGATGCCTGCGGCGGGCTATTCGGTGACGCACAACAGAAACGCAGTCCTTCCCAAAGCTACGGATGATGTGAGTTAAAATCCTGATATCTTCAATAACTACTCACGCAAACAGCCCCCGAAAAAGCGATCGCTATGCTTCAGTACCCCAATCTCGAACAAGCGCTGAAATATCACTTCGGTTACGACAGATTCCGTCCCGGACAACGGCAAATTATCGAAGATGCGCTGCAAAATCGAGATTTATTGGTTGTGATGCCTACGGGTGGGGGAAAATCTCTGTGCTTTCAATTACCTGCATTGATCAAAAAAGGTTTAACGGTGGTGGTGTCGCCATTAATCGCTTTGATGCAAGACCAAGTGGAAGGATTGCGAAATAATAACATTGCTGCCACATTTCTGAATAGTAGTCTGAATCCCTATAAGGTGCGATCGCGGGAAGAAGCCATTCTCAGTGGTAAAGTGAGATTACTTTACGTCGCCCCAGAACGTCTGTTGAGTGAAAGATTTCTCCCGTTTCTCGATTTAGTCAAGGAAAAAATTGGGATTGCGGCTTTTGCTATTGATGAAGCACACTGCGTCTCTGAGTGGGGACACGACTTTCGCCCAGAATACCGTCAGATGAAATCTCTGCGGAAACGCTATCCTGATGTTCCTACCCTCGCCCTCACCGCCACAGCAACCGATCGCGTCCGTGCTGATATTATCCAACAACTAGGGCTAAAGCAACCCAGTATCCACATTGCTAGCTTTAACCGCCAAAATCTTTACTACGAAGTTCGTTCTAAAACCAAGTCTGCGTATGCTGAATTATTAGAACTTATTCGAGAAAATGAAGGTTCAGCAATTATTTATTGCTTGACGCGAAAAAAAGTTGATGAACTCACCTTTAAATTGCAAAATGATAAAATTGCCGCCTTGTCTTATCATGCCGGATTAAGTGATGAAGAACGCAGCAGCAATCAAACTCGATTTATTCGAGATGATGTGCGCGTTATGGTGGCAACAATTGCCTTTGGTATGGGAATTAATAAACCAGATGTACGGTTAGTAATTCACTTTGATTTACCGCGGAATTTGGAAAGTTATTATCAAGAATCAGGTAGGGCGGGAAGGGATAGCGAACCCTCACGTTGTACACTTTTTTTCAGCTTTGGTGATATTAAAACCATTGAATGGAGTATTAACCAAAAAACTGACCCCCAAGAACAGTTGATTGCTAAACAACAACTACGTCAGGTAATTGACTATGCTGAAGGTACTGTTTGTCGGCGGACAATTCAGTTAGGTTATTTTGGCGAACGTTTTCCAGGTAATTGCGGTAACTGCGATAATTGCCGTTATCCCAAACCAATGCAAGACTGGACAATTGAAGCCATGAAGTTCTTATCTTGTGTGGCGCGTTGTAAAGAAAGATTTGGGATGCTGCACATTATTGATGTGTTGCGGGGGGCAAAAAAAGACAAAATTATCCAGTACGAACATGATAAACTTTCTACCTACGGTATTGGCAAAGATAAGAGTTTAGATGAATGGCGAATGTTGGGGCGATCGCTTTTACATCAAGGGTTGCTAGAACAGACTAGCGATGGTTACTCAGTTTTGAAACTTAACCCCCTCAGTTGGGAAGTGATGCGGCGACAGCGTACAGTTTCCCTTGTTGTTCCCGTAGCACAGAAGGTTACTTGGGAAGAAGGGAGTGAGAAGGCTGTTGAAGCAGAGATATTAATGCAGAGGTTGCGATCGCTGCGTAAACAACTTGCTGATGAACAGTCTGTTCCACCTTACGTTGTCTTTCAGGATTCTACCCTGAAATTGATGGCACAAGTACAACCTACAACACTAACTGAATTTGGTAAACTTTCGGGCGTAGGTAGTCACAAACTTTCCCAATATGGCGATAAGTTCCTCGCAGAAATTCGCGCCTACCGCCAAGAAAAAGGTTTGGTAGATCCGCCACAAGTTAATTTTACACCCTCTGTTGGCTTACCTTCTGACACAGAAATATTCACATTACAACTACATAAACAAGGTTTGAGTGTTGTTGAAATTGCTAAAAAACGTAACATTCGCCCCACAACAATTATTCGCCATTTGGCAGATTTAATTGAGAAAAATCAGCCTGTAGACATAAATCAGTTAGTACCTATTGAACATCAACAAAAAATTTGGCAAGTTTTAGAAGTGCTTGGTGATATTTCTTTAACGCCAATTCGAGAACAACTCGGTGAAAGCTACACTTTTGATGAAATTCGCTTAGTACGGGGTAAGTGGCGGCGCGAAAATCGTAAGTGATAATTAAATTTTAGAAGGTGTTTTCAAAGGGCGAATAGAATTCGCGGCTACACAAGCAAAGTCCACCTCCGTGGACTAAGAGAAAATCAAGGGCTTCAAACCCACGGAGGTGGGTTTTGTCTGTATAGCCGCGATTTCTAATCGCCAGGGCTAGTATTAATTGAAACTTTACAAATATCCTCTTATTTTGTTGCGAATGCACCCCTCATGGCTGTAATTGGAGATGAACTAAAACTCTCCGAAAAATGGGCCGCCTTTGATAGTGCCATCGGGCATAGTAGTCTGGTAAACAAAATTCCCATAACTCCAAATAATGTTTGGAGCAATGTAAGCATCTCTGAAGTTAGTTTTAATCAGAATAGCGAACTCAAAACTACTGATGTTTGCTCCACAGAAGACAGCACTACTAGCATTCATCTGAGCCAAATTGGTTCCTCCCAAATCAGCTTCAGTCAAATCACACCAACTCAAGTTGGCGGAATACAAATTAGCATCCCTGACAATAGCACGTTTCAACCAAGCGCCTTCCAAGGAAACACCAAACAAATCGGCTCCAGTCAAATCGGCTCGACACAAATCGGCTTGTCTCAAATAGGCTCCACGCAAGTTGATATCTCTCAAAATAGCCCCTTCAAGGTCAATCGAACTGTCGAGGGGAACACCCTCGGATTGGATCAACTCAATCCCTCGAAAATCGCGCTCTCCATCAGCATACCGAGCCAACAACTCCTCAGCAGTTATTTCCCAAGGCATGATTTAACCTCCAAGTTTTTTCTAATCTCAAATATATCGATGTCTAAGCCTTTCTGGGCGGTTTCCGTCTAGAAAAAAATAGCCCTTTATAGTATAGTTTCTGAATTTTAAAACATCCTTTTATGATTAAAATACAAGAGCAAGATTATAAGGAGTTAGCCGATGAGTCAGATGCTAACAGCAGGAATACGCTGGACAATTCACGATGTGGAACTCTTCGCAGAAAATGAAGGGACGCGCTACGAGATAGTTGATGGAGAATTATTTGTGACTAGGGCACCTCACTTTAAACATCAGCAAACTTGTGGCAGAATTTTCCAACATCTTAACATTTGGTCAGAATCTACTGGTTTAGGAGAAGCTGTAATCAACCCCGGCGTTTTGTTTTCAGAATCAGATAATGTGATTCCTGATGTAGTTTGGGCTACTAAAGAAACCTTGGCCCTAATGTTGGATGAAGAGGGACATTTAACTGGCGCACCAGATTTAATAGTAGAAGTCTTGTCTCTGGACAAGTCAGATGAAAGACGGGATAAGGAAGCTAAACTTAAACTTTATTCTTCCAGAGGAGTAAAAGAATATTGGATTGCTGATTGGCGATCGCGTAAACTAGAGGTCTATCGGCGCGAACAAAGTCAACTTAAGTTGGTAGAAACCCTATTTAGTAGTGATAATATAATTTCTCCCCTATTGCCTGGTTTTAGCTGTACTGTAAACCAGTTTTTTCCTGTATAAATTTTAGGTTTAATGGAAAAACAAATCTCAAGTAATACATTAACTAAAGTCCAGGTACTGATTATGGCGATCGCATCTGGTGTCTGTGTTGCTAACGTCTATTATAATCAGCCAATCCTCAAAGATATTGCATCATCTTTTCGAATCAGTGAAGGCGAAGCGGGTAGCATATCTGTGCTTACACAAGTTGGTTACGGTTTTGGGCTTTTCTTTTTAATCCCCTTGGGCGATAAAATCAATAAGAGAAAATTAATTCTTTCCTTACTGATATGTTTGTTCTGTTTGCTGATATTCATGACGTTTTCACAAAACATCATCGAAGTTTGGATATTGAGCGTAGCAATTGGGATTGCGACAGTCTCCGCTCAGATTATTCTTCCTTTAGCAGCAAGTATAGATAGAGTAACTACAGGCCAAACCGTAGGTAATATTTTTACTGGTATATTAATTGGAGTTTTAGGAGCAAGGGTTTTTAGTGGATATATTGCTGAATGGTTGAGTTGGCGTTATGTATATGGATTTTCGGCAGTAATGATTTTAATTGTTATTGTTTTACTAAATATATATTTGCCTAGTGTGGAAAATGAATTTAATGGTTATTATTTGGAATTATTAAGCTCAACACTTCACCAATTAAAACGCTTTTCGTTATTAAGAGAAACTTCTTTAATTGGCGGGTTATTGTTTGGTGTATTTTGCTCATTTTGGACAACATTGACTTTCCATTTAAGCGGAGCGCCTTTTAATTTTCAATCTGACACAATTGGGATGTATGGCTTTGTGGCGATCGCAGGTGCATTGATGGCACCAGTTTTTGGTAAACTAGCCGATCAAGGTAACTCGCAACGTTCCTTGACTTTTGCTGTATCAATGGTGATTGCAAGTTTAGTAATTGCTAAAATTGCTTCTAATTCTGCGATAGCGATCGCAGTTGCTGTATTGTTACTAGATATAGGTGTACAGGCAACCCAAGTTACTAATGTTGCAACAATATACACTCTTGATGCTCAATCGAATAGTCGCATCAACACAGTTTACATGACTACCTATTTTATCGGCGGTTCTATAGGTACTAGCATTGGTCTATTATGCTGGCATTTTGGTGGCTGGAATTTGGTGACTTGGCAAATGTTAGCTTTTACTTTGCTCGCATTTTTTATTATTGTTAGACCGAAAACAACTACAGCAAGAACAAATAATAAATAATCAAACTCTGATTTTTGAATATTACCTTGAGACATCGCCTTGCACCAATAACTAAATTTTCTCCTCATCAAGGCGATATCTGTAGATAGTCAGCTTATATTAAGAAAAGCTGGGGATTTCAGAGTTGGAAACTTCTGAGGTTGCAGCAGATGCTGATATTGTAGTATTTTGGCGTTTTGCGGACATAATTGCTAGCAATTTAGGCAGCGCTAGGCAAGCAACAGTATTTAGCAGCGTCAGTAATATACCATCCATTAAACTCATATTGCGATTCTCCAGATTTCAAAATTGGTGTTTACTATATTTTTAGTTTGCAGCAAAATTAGTACAATTGCTTTAAACCAATATTTTGAATTTGCTTTATTAGATATAAGCTAACTAAATATATTCTTACAATTTCAAGGTGACTAGTACTGCAAGGCAGAAGCCAAATATTAAAAGAGTTAGCCGATGAATTAGATTTTGCTGATAAAGCAAGGCTTTGAAAAAGATTCAAAGTCATCATCTTATTTTTGTCTCTTCAGAGATATAAAAGATCGCTAGGATATCTTACTTCAAGCATCAGCAAACCTGTAAGCTCACCCTGTAACAAAATGTAAACCCGTCAAAGTCTTTGTGATTGCTTCTCTACGAGACGCTACGCGAACGTTGTACTGGCAATGATATAGTTATAAATTTTTATAATTACCTATTGAAGACAGGAACTGGTAGTATTTATGTTGTCCTTTTTTATGTAAAATAAGGGCAATAAAACTTAATTTTTCAAAGGAAAATACTCATGTCTTATTTCGCAAAGCTAAGTCGTTCACCACGTTTAATGACTCTTGCGGCTTGTGGTGCAATCATAGCTACAATTCCTATTAATGCTGCTTTTGCAGCACCCACCGATCCTAGTAGTTATCCAGCTTCCTGTCGGAATATTCGTGTTACTGGAGCTACCTTAACGGCAAGTTGCCGCAAAATTAATGGCACATATAACTCAACATCAATCCTGATTCGGGGAATATTCAATGGTAATGGAATTTTGCTTTATAGTGGTAATCCCAGATCCGCTAGTAGTTATCAAAACTCTTGTCGGAACATTAGTGTTGCTGGAGCTACTTTAACGGCAAGTTGTCGCAGAATTAATGGCACATACAACTCAACATCAATTCTGATTAAGGGAATATACAATAATAATGGAGTTTTACGCTATTCATAGGTAGACATTAGAGGATGTTTTAAAAGTCATCTTGTCGGTATCAAAAGTTTTTGATCCTCCTAAATCCACGCCAGTTGCTCATGGGGAGCCACTGCGTTGGACGGGTTAAGAGGCTTAAAGCAAGTGGCGTGGAAACCCCCTTCTCTACGAGACGCTCCGCGTTCGCGGAGCGTTCCGTTGGCGTAGCCTCTGGCAGAGAAGGAAAGGCGCTAGCCTCTCCCTTTGGGAGAAGATCGCACTGGCTCCACGATAAATTGGGGGACTTTGATTCCGGTTCCCCCCAATTTATCGGGGGGTTAGGGGGGATCAATAAGTACCTAAAGTCACAGTGAAACACTTTTCAAACAGCCTCTTACCCTGCCTGCGTTAAAGTCGGTTGTGTTGCCAAAATTTAGGTGAGGTAGTTTATCTACCTCACCTAAATTTTAAAATAATTTACTGGTAACTTGTCCATCAATTTGGAGAACACTTGGCACAAAAATCAGGACTGAATTTACAGTATTGGCTACCTGTCAATTGGTAAGCTGTACAAAAAGGAAAACTGGTAAGTTGAATTTTAGCTGCTTGGAATTTGGAACCATTTGGCAACGCTTCTGTAAGTTTGGTTTTCTGGGCCAGAAGAAGAGATAAAAGCTTAGGCAACGCCATGCAAGCAGTAATATTGAGCAGCGTTAACAGTATAGGGTCTATCACATTCATAGGTAATCATCTCCTGTGAAACGTAGGCGATTGCTGTTCTTAGCTGCAAACCCAATCATTGCTTGCAGTCTATCTTAATTCACTTTAACATAAATTTTTGTAAATATAAACGTGGAATTCCTGGAATTCTCATATACAGAAGAGAATGTGGATAATAAGGACGGTTATTGTAGCGTAATAACAAAATAAACTGGAAAACGATCAGTTTACAATATTTAGGTAAGGTGTTATGTCAAAAACCCAAACCGCGTCTTCTTTTTTATCTAACATCAGTGAGCGAGAACGCGAGGCATTAAAGCAGTTGGTAGATTACACAAATGTGGAATCGCTGCCAGAAATTTGGCCTTTGGCAGCTCAACGATTTGGTGATGTTGTCGCCCTCCGTAACCCTCATGTTAAACCAGAAGTAGCAATTACTTATACCCAGCTAGCAGAGCAAATGCAACTATTTGCTACTGGGTTGCAGGGGTTGGGAGTAAAAGTTGGCGATCGCATTTCCCTAATTGCTGACAACAGTCCTCGCTGGTTTATTGCCGATCAAGGCATAATGACTGCTGGAGCAGTTGATGTGGTGCGTAGCTCCCAAGCGGAAAAAGAAGAACTGCTGTTTATCATCGCTAATAGTGGCAGTACGGCAATAGTAGTTGAGGATTTAAAAACACTTAAAAAACTGCAAGATCGCCTCAAAGATTTACCAATTCAGGTGGTAATATTACTTTCAGATGAAGCACCACCAACAGACGAAACCCTAAAGGTGCTGAACTTTGCCCAGTTGCTCGAAATTGGGAAAAATGATAATTTGGTGGCAGTCAAGCAAAATCGTGACGCTCTGGCAACCCTAATTTACACCTCTGGCACTACAGGTAAACCCAAGGGTGTGATGCTGTCTTATAACAACTTGATGCACCAAGTACTCACTTTCAGGACAGTAGTGCAACCAACCCCTGGCGATATCGTTCTCAGTATCCTACCTTCCTGGCACAGTTACGAACGAACTGTTGAATATTACCTACTATCTCAAGGTTGCACGCAAGTTTATACTAACTTGCGCTGCGTGAAAGCAGATTTGAGACAATTTAAACCCAACTACATGGTGGGTGTACCCCGGCTGTGGGAATCGATTTATGAAGGAGTGCAAAAGCAGTTCCGCGAACAACCAGCGAATAAGCAACGCCTAATTAACTTTTTATTGGGCAATAGCGAGAAATATATCAAAGCGCGGCGAGTTGCTCAAGGATTGAGTTTAAATAATCTTCATGCTTCAGCCATTGAACGATTAGCAGCTAAGATCCAAGCATCAGCTTTATTACCCCTCCATGCCTTGGGAGAACGACTGGTTTATGCCAAGGTGCGAGAAGCCACAGGAGGGCAAGTTAAGCAGATGATTAGCGGCGGCGGTGCGCTTCCCAGACACATAGATAACTTCTTTGAAATTATTGGTGTGCAGATTTTGCAAGGTTATGGCTTGACAGAAACTTCTCCTGTTACCCATGTGCGCCGTCCTTGGCGAAATTTGATTGGTGCATCAGGGCAACCACTTCCGGCTACAGAAGCTAAAATTGTAGATCCTGAGACAAAAGCGCCTCTACCAATAGAGAACCGAGGCTTAGTATTGTTGAGGGGGCCGCAGATTATGCAAGGCTATTACCAAAATCCGGAAGCGACAGCGAAAGCAATTGATGCTGAAGGTTGGTTTGATAGCGGCGATTTGGGTTGGCTGACACCGCAAGACGACTTGGTGCTGACTGGCAGGGCGAAGGATACGATTGTATTGACTAACGGGGAAAACATCGAGCCGCAGCCAATTGAAGATGCTTGTTTGCGATCGCCATACATCGATCAAATTATGCTCGTCGGCCAAGATCAGCGCAGTCTGGGAGCCTTAATTGTCCCCAATCTCGAAGCCATAGAAAAATGGGCAGCAAGACAGAATCTGACACTGGATACGCCCAATGATCAGGTGATTTCCTCACCTAGTCAAAAAATTGACTTGGAGAGTAGAATGATCCAGGATTTATTTCGGCAAGAATTGAATCGGGAAGTGCAAAATCGTCCAGGCTTTCGACCGGATGACCGCATCGGGACGTTCAAACTCATTCTGGAACAGTTTTCCATCGAAAACGGCTTGATGACACAAACACTGAAAGTTCGGCGACACGTCGTCACCGAACGCTATCGCGATATTATTGACGGCATGTTTGCCTGATGATTCCACCTGCTAACTACAAGAGTGAACGTGAAATATTTATGGATATCTCCAAATCTAACTTGCTCCTGAAACGCGTCGTTAACGTCAAAGTAATTGTGACTCCCCTTTGGAAAGAGGAAGTACAACAGCAGCTGCAAACGCAGATCAATCAACTAAATCAGCAATTGCAACAGCTGGAAGTTGAAGGACAAAGAGCGATCGCAGCAATTCAAAAGCAGAGTCTGCAACCACCTGGCCCCCAGACCCTCCAACAAATTGACAATATCCAACTCCAAGTCAATCAAAAGAAAAGTGAATTCTTAGAGCAGAAAAATCAATTGCTGCAAAACCTTGAGCAAGTACAGGTTCTCCAGCAGGATCAGGAAGTTAACCAATTCCAAATGGAAGGCTTTTTCCGAGTAGAAATCGGTGATAACCTAATTAGCAAAATGCAGGTTGAAATCCTTCTGCGCGATGGCGTTGTCGAAGAAATTCGCGGCGACATTTAAATAGTTAGGAGTTATGAGTTATGAGTTTAAATTCCTAACTAACTCCTGTACAGACGCGATTAATCGCGTCTCTACTCCAAACTCCTGTACAGACGCGATTAATCGCGTCTCTCCTAACTCCTAATTTCTCACTGCTCACTGCTCACTCCAGCCCAAACAATTTGCCACACCGGAGGAGAGCTTATAAAAAGCGATCGCCCAAAGGTGGTCATCTCAACTCGATATTTAATACCAACTGAATCACCATCCCCCTTGATTTGCGTAATCGTCACAAAGGACTGATTTCGTTGCGGATAAGCTACCTCTACCTTTCGCGTTCCTCCCACTGATCCTATGTCGTCAAAGGCATTCAGGGCAAGCGTAGCAGGATCACTACCTTGGAGAGATGAGTTGATCTTTTCTAGGGGTATAGTTTTATAATCGGAACGCTCTGGGTATGCCACAACCTCTTGAGACTGATGTATTGCTGCCACTTGCTGGGTTTGCCCATCAGTAGTCTCAACAATCGGTACAGATGGCTGGGACTGGATAATATAAACTCCAGCGCCAGCAGTGGTAAAAATACTTAGTATCACAATCAAAAAGAATTTCAACTTGGCCGACATAAAAGTAAACAGGAATTTCAAATAGGTTTATTACCAATTTTGAATTCTAGATTGAACTGCGTGCCATATCCTCTACCTGTGAGAAGCTCCTGTATTTTAAGCAGTGGTTATGAGGAATATAAATAGCAATCCCATTTAATCTGTGAGAAACTCATGGTGGTTTTTGCAAGTCAACGACTAAAACGAGAACGAGATATTGGCTAACCATTGGGGATAGCTCTGTATTATAGACTTCTAAGTTATATTTAGGTTCCAAGAGTTGGGAGTTAGGAGTTAGGAGTTAGGAGTTAGGAATTGGGGGAGATCAGGGAGATGGGAAAATTTCAATGCCCAATGCCCAATGCCCAATGCCCAACCTAAAATATAAACAGTCCAAAACTCTCCCACCAAGATACAATTCGATCTGATAAAAGCTGTTAAAGTCCATAAACCATTGATTCCCAAACCACCCTATGAGCATTCACGAAGTATTTATGCCGGCGCTGAGTTCTACCATGACCGAAGGCAAAATCGTCTCCTGGGTGAAATCGCCAGGTGACAAAGTGGAAAAAGGCGAAACAGTGGTGGTTGTAGAGTCAGATAAGGCAGATATGGATGTAGAAACCTTTTATGAGGGATTTCTGGCACATATCATAGTTGAAGCTGGTGAAACTGCCCCAGTAGGATCTGCGATCGCCTTCATCGCCGAAACGGAAGCTGAAATTGAAACTGCCAAATCTCTTGCCAATTCCGGCGGTGTGGCTGCTAGTGCTACTGCTTCCCCTGAACTAGTCCCCGCCACAGCTTCAGCTGCAACACCTGCCTTAGCGTCTCAAAACGGGTCTAACCACAAAGAAGGAAGGCTTGTAGCTTCACCCCGTGCCCGCAAGTTAGCCAAAGAACTCAAAGTTGATTTAACTACACTCCAAGGCAGTGGCCCCCACGGTCGCATTGTCGCTGAAGATGTAGAAGCATTGTCTAATAAGGACAAACAACCCGCCACTGCCCCAGTTGCCCCACCAGCACCTGTACCAACCAGTGCCCCAGTTACACCCCCAGCACCTCGGACACCAGCACCCGCGCCAGTAGTAGCGGCTGTTCCTGGTCAAATCGTGCCTCTAACTACCTTCCAAAATGCCGTAGTGCGGAACATGGTAGCTACCATATCCGTGCCCGTCTTCCGTGTCGGTTATACAATTACCACCGATGGATTAGACAAACTTTATAAACAAATTAAATCCAAAGGCGTGACAATGACAGCGCTACTGGCGAAAGCTGTAGCGGTAACGTTGCAAAAACACCCATTGTTAAATGCTAGTTACTCAGAGCAGGGTATTGTTTATCATTCTGATATCAACATTTCTGTAGCAGTAGCGATGGATGATGGCGGATTGATTACACCTGTGTTGCAAAATGCAGACGCAGTGGATATTTATTCTCTATCGCGTACTTGGAAGTCTTTGGTAGAACGTGCGAGGGCAAAACAATTACAGCCCCAAGAATACAACAGTGGTACTTTTACCCTGTCTAATTTGGGGATGTTTGGTGTAGACAAATTTGATGCGATTTTACCGCCTGGACAAGGTTCAATTTTAGCGATCGGGGCATCTCGTCCGCAAGTAGTAGCAACACCCGACGGTTTATTTGGTGTGCGGCAACAAATGCAAGTCAATATTACTTCTGACCACCGGATTATTTACGGTGCCCATGCTGCGGCGTTCTTGCAAGATTTAGCGAAATTGATTGAGACGAATCCTCAATCTTTGACAATGTAATTTTGAAAAGACACCAAATTTAAATGTTAGCGCTATCAGCGAGCAGTAGTTTTTCGTAGAGTAGCGCTAACAACAAACAATACCTACACTTAACTTTTTATGGACAAACTATGTGGCGATATTACGTCTCTACATGAATTTATGTCCAAAGTGATATCAAAGTGACATACGACTTTGAGGAGAGAAGATATGAGAGAATCTAGCATTTATCAAGAAATTCTTGAAGAAGGACTCCAAGAAGGTAGACAACGAGGTATTGAACAAGGCATTGAACAAGGCATTGAACAAGGTATTGAACAAGGAAGACAATCAGAACTAAGGCTAGTGATACGTCTATTAAATCGTCGGCTTGGTTCAATTAATTCTCAGTTACAATCTTGGTTGCAAGAGTTGTCCTTGGCTCAGTTAGAAAACTTGGGTGAAGTATTACTAGATTTCGCCAGTGAGGCTGATTTGATGAATTGGCTTAATACAATAGAAAGTTAGAGTTTGCTCTAAACCTTTCTACCAGTTACAAAAAAAGTCAGATTTTCGTACCAAGCTCCTTGCTCTGTTGCCTCTACTTCAATTTTTTGACGATACTCTGCTTTTAATTCTGCCATTTGCTCTGATGAAACCTGTAACAAGGGATTTTCTCTGGGATGAAACCATCCTCCATTCCATTCTCTAGCTTGCTCTAGATTGCGGTAGAAACCTAGTTGTTGGGTCTTCACTTCAATATTTTGAAAACCAGCTTCTGCAAGCAGATGATGACACTTGTCAGGAGTACCTGTTGGCTCATTGATATTTGTTAGTAAAATATTATGTTTGTCACAAATCTCGATGATGAGTGGCGCTCCACAAGATTCTTCAGAGCAACAAGAAAAACCTACAACTCCCCCTGGTTTGAGAAAACGATACCATTTACGTAGAGCAGCAAGAATATCCTTGAAATACACTATTGCTATAGAGCAAAGAATTACATCGAAACTCTCATCATTGAAGTCGATATACTCAGCATCAGCTTCAATGAGTTCGATATTTTGTAAGCCTAATTCTTCAATTTTATGTTGTGCTTGAACTAGCATTCCTGAAGAAAAATCTACTCCAGTTACTTTCCCTTCAGAACCAACAATTTGTGCAACAGCAATGGCAATGATACCTGTGCCAGTTGCCATATCCAATACTTTTTGTCCCTTTTGCAGTTGAACTAAATCTAGTAGAGGCAGAGCGCGATGAATTGTATAATCGTTGTCATAGCTAGTTCTGCTATCGAAGAAATCAATTACTTTTTTTTTATACTGTTGTTCGTATTGGCTATTTTGCATGATATTCTCGATTTCACTGGTCAATTATGAGAATAAATTATGAGTGAAACTTCTGTCTTCTGAAAAGTTGCTTTCAAAATATTTAAATCTTGCAAAATCCCAAAAGTTATATCATTTCTCTATATGCTTTGGGTGTGATTCCTATATGCTTACGAAAAAGGGTAGTAAAGTTGCTTTGGCTAGAACAGCCAACTTGAAGTGCAATTTCGATAATAGGTAATTGAGTATAAGCGAGTAAAAATTTAGCTCGCTCAATCCGGCATTGAATAACGTATTGATGTGGAGAAAGACCCATTAAACGTTTAAACCAACGACAGAATGAATAAGAACTCATATTCACTAGACTAGCCAGTTCTACCAGCGTTAATTCTAGTGCTATGTTGTCATAAATATAATCAATTACCTCCCGTAATTGACGCTTGGAAAGATTAACCTCAAATGCAATTAGTTGCCGTGTTCCAGAATAAGTCTTGAGGAGATGGGCTGCTAGAGCGATCGCAACTGATTCACCATATAGTTTACCAGATGGACATCCGGCTTCAAGCTCTGCTTTGAGTGCCATTCCCAGATGAAGAATTTGGCGATCGCAGACTCCGCGCTGTGGGATAATTTCAATAGTGCGATTGCTTCCAACGTTCAGCTCATCTGCTACTCTCTTAAAGAGACCCGAATCGAAAGAGACTAAGAGAAATTTTATTTCCTCATGCCAACGCGCTTCAGTCGGAATCCCCTTTGGAGTAACATTTACCCAACCTCTCCTCATCTGCGTACTGTGTAACCTTCCACCCGCTAGTCGCCAGTCTATTTGACATGAATTACCAAGCCAAATATTAATGCTGTGCTGCTGTAAGCAAAGCTCTGGACATTCAAAGGCGGGTAAATAATGCTGTTCAAGCACAATCCCGTTCCAGTGATTAGTGCTGGATAAAATAGGAGGTTTGCTGCTCATCGGCACAAGATTTCCGCTTGCCACATGAATGGCTGAGAGTTGTTCAGATTTCATGTTGCTACTCACTTGTAAGCTACTACAAAAAAGATGGTAAGCTAATGCGTGACAAAATTACACTATTAATTTATTTTCGCTAGCGCTAGCTGATGGCTCTATTTGTTCAGTCGATTCACTTAAAACAATCATTTATTCTTTCTTCAGCGTACCTCTGCGCTTACCTCAGCGTCCCTCTGGGTTTAAAAAATAAAAAAGGCGGGCATTACCCACCCTACAAATTTATCCTTTCACACAAAGAACTTGCTTGAGCGTTGCTACAACCTCAACCAAATCAGCTTGATTTTTCATAACTTGTTCTATCGACTTATAAGCACCGGGAATTTCATCTAACACACCCTCATCTTTACGGCATTCTACGCCTTGAGTTTGCTCAATCAAATCATCCAGTGTGTAGACATTTTTTGCCTTATTTCTAGACATCAAACGCCCTGCACCGTGAGAACAAGAACAAAAACTCTGGGCATTACCTTTACCTTTGACGATGAAAGACTTTGCCCCCATCGAACCAGGAATAATCCCATAGTCTTCAGTCTGGGCGCGGACTGCACCTTTACGAGTAACGTATACATCCTCATCAAAATGCACTTCTTTTTCAGCGTAATTGTGATGACAATTAACCTGCAATAAAGGTTTAGTTGCCTTCCCGCCTACCAAATGCTTTTCAACTATGTGCTTAAAACGCGCCATCATCACATCACGGTTGACACGCGCATAGTTTTGTGACCATTGTAAATCGTGCCAATATGCCTTGAATTCTGGCGTACCAGCGACAAAGTGAGCCAAATCAGGGTCAGGCAATTTATTACCTGCCATTTTTGCTAATTCTCTGGCTGTATGAATATGACACTGGGCGAGTTTATTGCCGATGTTACGCGAACCAGAATGCAGCATCAGCCAAACTTGATTCTCTGTATCGAGGCACACTTCAATAAAGTGATTTCCTCCACCGAGAGAACCCATCTGTTTCATTGCTTTACTTTGTAGGTCTTGCACACCGCGATGTAAGTCTTTAAAATCATCCCAGTGTTGCCAGTTGGTAACAGATTTTTCAACGTCTTTGTTTTCGTTGAATCCAGTCGGAATTGCTGCTTCAATATCTAAGCGGATTTTCTTGAGTTTACCTTCTAGTTGTTCGGCGGTAAATACTGTTTTGATAGCGCTCATACCACAACCAATATCCACGCCGACAGCAGCCGGCATAATTGCCTCTTTGGTCGCAATTACAGAACCAACTAAGGCACCTTTTCCTAAGTGAACATCTGGCATTAATGCCACGTGCTTAAACACAAATGGTAATGATGCCACATTCTTTGCCATCTTGGTTTCTTCTGATCCCAAAGAGTGATTTGCCCAAGATAAAACGGGTGCTGGTGTGGTAATTTCTAACTTTTCGTAGGGCATAATTGTTTCTATTTTGGATTTTAAATTTTAGATTGGGCAGATGATACTGATAATTATCGGTATGGTTTATAACCTATTATTTAGTACTTCTCCAAGCTATTTTTTGGGTTTGTAGTAAGCACTTTAGTGCTTAGAATATAAGGACTAAAGTCCTTACTACGAACTTCCTTACCCTACTTAGTTGTAGCAATTTAAATGTTGTATTGTCTTGCATTTGGTTCGCTCAATTTTCGTAAAGCTAAATAACTACTTTTAGCGAGTACCACCTCTATACTACAATTGTAATAATATAAATTACAAATGTCAAGCCGATCGCTCCCAGAAAGCAGATGTTTCCCAGATGTATTAAAATTTGTAAATAAAATCACTCAAGTTCAAATACAATACTCATGCCAGTGCGTCAAGATACAATTTGGGAACGTTTTTTATCCCCTGTAGTACGTCTTTTGATTGATGAAGACGGCTTGAAGCGTTACGCCGATGAGTATTGACTGGGAGAACGAGTGCGTAGGCGTAGCCCGTCGTAGACATCGCTATCGACGAGATGATGTGATAATTCCGTCATACTACAGCAGTCAAAACTTTCACGGTGTTACTGGCGGATATCTCAATTTTAGTGCAGCAGTTACTTACGATCCGATTATCCAATACGTTCTCCCACCGACTGAAAGTATTGTCCGTCAGGCTTTAGTTGATGCCGTCAAGGTAAAACCACGACGCATACTTGACTTAGGCTGCGGCACAGGTTCCACTACTTTAATGTTAAAACAGGCTTTCCCAGAAGCGGAAGTTATTGGTTTGGACTTATCACCCTATATGCTGGTAAGGGCGGAAGATAAAGCTAGAAATGCTGGTTTAGATATAGTCTGGCGACACGGGAATGCTGAAAAAACTGGTTTGAGTGACGCAACATTTGACTTAGTGACAGCTTCTTTGCTATTCCACGAAACACCAGACGCGGTTTCCTTAGCAATTCTGCGGGAAAGCTTCCGGTTGTTGGTAACTGGAGGGCAAGTATTAGTTCTAGATGGGAATCAGAAGACTCTGCGTCAGTTAGAATGGCTGAATGATGTTTTTGAGGAGCCATATATTCGTGAGTATGCTGCTGGTAGCGTAGACGCGAATATGGGTGCAGCCGGATTTGAAGCTGTGCGATGTCTACGACGGGCTACGCTTACGCACGATGTATGGTGGATCAATCAAGTAACTAGCGGCATTAAACCAATAGCAACCGAAAATATCCGTCAGTATACTCCCACATCAATAGATAATAATGATTTGGAGGGACTTGGATCTCCAGCATTTGGCATAAGGGCATGAGTTTAAAGGCAGTTCTCTTTGATTTTAATGGTGTGATCATTAACGATGAGCCAATCCACCTACAACTGATAGATGAGATTCTCATTGAAGAAAATCTCCAACCCCAACGGGTGAGTGAGCGTCAAGCTTCTTTGGGACGTAGCGATCGCGCTTGTTTTGGGCAATTACTCGCTAATCGTGGTAGAGTAGCTGACGAAAACTATTTAACTCAGTTGTTGTACCGCAAAGCCCAGTCCTATGTGGTGGAACTAGAGAAAATCGAGAAACTGCCTTTATATCCAGGTGTAGAAGATTTAATATTTCAAGTGCGATCGCGTCATCTGAAGCTAGGATTAGTTAGTGGCGCTATTCGCCAAGAAATAGAATTGGTACTCCATCGCGCTAAACTAGCCGAACATTTTAAAATTATCGTCGCCGGTGATGACATTACCACCAGTAAACCACAACCCGATGGTTATCTATTGGCAGTAAAACGCCTGAATCAAGAATATCCCGAATTGAATCTTCAACCATACGAGTGTTTGGCAATTGAAGATACTCCAGCAGGTATCGAAGCGGCGAAGCGATCGCAAATGCAAGTTGTTGGTGTAGCGAATACTTACCCATTCCACATGCTCCAGCGTTGCTGTAACTGGACTGTTGATTATCTCAGTGATTTGGAACTCGAACGCGTACAGAAGGTTTATTCCCAAAAACAGCCTCAGCAATCGGTAACTGAATGTTAGAATACTCTATGGTGATAGTGTATTGAGTTAATGAGTAATATTACTCTTGACTTAGCAGAGATTTTGGGGAATTAGCTCAGTTGGTAGAGCGCTGCGATCGCACCGCAGAGGCCATCGGTTCAAATCCGTTATTCTCCATCTGACTGTTAAACATTATTGAGCCTTGTTCCAAGGTTACGGGAGTATGATGAACTGGCAAGAAATCTTTGTAATGTTGATGAGCTAGAGCGCTCGCCTACAAACTTCCATATATTTCCCCAAAGATATCCACGAGGCTTTGGTGAGATGGGCTGAGGAAGAAGACCGTCCCATCAGTAATCTTGTTGTGCAGATGATGAGTAAGGCAGTTGAAGAACGAGAAAAGCAACAGACTCCACGGCAACAATAATCACGGTTATCCCATCGTTACTTACCCTTGGCGCAAGCAAATGGATTTTTGTTCAGAGCCTGTGCAACAATAGAAAGCCGCGAACTTTTGGTTCAAAATAGTAATGCCAGAGGAAATTACAGAGGTTCCAGGGAGGGTTCATAAAGACCTAAAAATTGGTTTTAAAAGCGCCTATGCAGGTCTGGAAGTGACACAAACAGCGGTTTGGGAGGAGGCGATTAGAGATTGGCTGCAAAAAGAAGATTCCAGTGCTGAGGGAAAGTGATATTGCTTATGACTAACATCACCCACGATATTGTTGCCAAGCTTTGGAATCTCTGTAACATCCTCAAAGATGATGGCGTGACGTATCACCAATACGTCATTGAACTGACGTACCTGCTGTTCCTGAAGATGGCAAAGGAAACCCGCACCGAAAACCTGCTTCCTGATGGTTACCGTTGGGACGATCTGGAAAGCAAAGCAGCACTCGACCGCCTGGAGTTCTACAAAGGTTTATTGATCCACCTTGGTAGTCACGGCTCCACGCTCGTTAAAGAAATTTTTGCCAATGCCAGTTCCTCCATCAAAAAGCCCAATACACTTTCTACACTGGTCACTGAGATCGACAAGCTTGACTGGTACAGTGCTAGGCAGGAAGGTCTGGGCGACGTGTATGAAGGGCTGCTGGAGAAGAACGCCAATGAAAAGAAATCCGGTGCTGGTCAGTACTTTACACCCCGTCCGCTGATCGATAGTATGGTGCATGTTATGCGCCCTACGTTGGAGGACATTATTCAAGACCCCGCAGCAGGAACAGGCGGTTTTTTAATCGCCGCCAATCGCTACATACACGAAAACAGCGACCCGGATAGCTGGACAGAAAAACAGCGACGCAAATACCGTAGCAATACCTTCTACGGTATGGAGCATGTGCAGGATACGCACCGTCTGGCGTTAATGAACCTGATGCTACATGGACTGGAATTTGACCTGCAAGGGGTGGGTATTCACTACGGCGATACGCTCTCCCCAGAGGGAGAAGCTTTGCCGAAAGCGACGCTGATCCTAACCAATCCACCCTTTGGCTCTAAGAAAGGGGGTGGCTTACCTAACCGCAAAGACTTTACTTTTCCTACCAGCAACAAACAATTTTGCTTCTTGCAACACATCTACCGTGGTCTCAAGCCTGGTGGTCGTGCTGCTGCCGTGTTCCCGGACAATGTATTGTTTGACAGCAATTTAGGTAAGCAGATCCGCACTGACTTGATGGAAAAGTGCAATCTACATACCATCCTACGCCTACCTACTGGTATTTTCTACGCGCAGGGTATCAAGACTAACGTGCTGTTTTTCACTCGTGGCAAAAAGGAAAAAGGTAATACCCAAGAAGTTTGGGTATATGATCTGCGCGCTAATATATCGCAATTTGGCAAGCGTACCCAACTCACTCGTGAACACTTTGCAGAGTTTGAAGTTGCCTTTGGGGATGACCCCTTTGGTAGCCCAGTAAGTCTTGCCAAGCGAGTAGATACTGGTGAGCAAGGACGTTTCAGAAAATTTACCCGTGACTGGATAGCAGAAATTGGTGACAGCCTAGACATTTTCTGGGAAGACAAGACTGATGAATTACCTGAACCGACAATGCTCGCACAAGAAGCGATGAGTGAACTGGAAGCCGCACTAGAAGAATTGCGGGGGATTTTAGAGGAGTTGGGTGAGGAGGTTGAAGTGTGAGTGAAAGCCTTGAAATTCCCACCTCTTGGCTTCAGCTACCTCTTGGCGAAGTTATCGACTATGGCAAGACGGACAAGACCGAAGATAACCAAATTCCTGCCAATGCTTGGGTGCTTGAACTTGAAGACATTGAGAAGGATACGTCAAAGCTATTACAGCGCCTTTCGTTCGCTCATCGCCAGTCAAAAAGCACCAAGAATCGATTTACTTTAGGCGATGTGCTTTATGGCAAGCTTCGCCCGTACTTAAACAAAGTTCTTGTGGCTGACCGCGATGGTTACTGCTCTACGGAAATCGTACCGCTCAAGCCGAATCAAGCCATCAATGGTCGTTTTCTGTTTTATTGGCTCAAGCATCCTGCATTTCTCGATTATGTAAAGTTTGTTAGTCATGGTATTACCATGCCACGACTAGGTACTGAAGCTGCACTACAAGCTCCATTGATATTGGCTCCACTCAATGAACAAAAACGCATTGCCGATAAGCTCGACGTACTGGTAGCAAGGGTAGATGCCTGTCGTTCGCGCCTTGATCGCATCCCCCTTATCCTCAAACGTTTCCGCCAAGCCGTCCTCACCGCAGCAACATCGGGGCAACTCACCGAAGATTGGCGGAACCCAGACAGCACTAACAAGATGGCACGTTGGGTTTCTCTTGAAGACGTTGCATCAACGTTGAGTTATGGATCATCCGCGAAGTCATCGCCAGCAGGTTCTGTTCCCGTATTACGCATGGGTAATATTCAACAGGGCAAACTAGATTGGAATGATCTGGTCTTCACTTCTGATATAAACGAGATCGAGAAATACCAATTGCTCACTGGAGATGTACTATTTAATCGAACCAATAGTCCTGAACTAGTAGGCAAAACAGCCGTCTATAAAGGCGAACGACCTGCTATCTATGCAGGCTATCTTATTCGTGTTCGCTGTAGTGCCGATCTACTTCCTGACTATCTTAACTACTGCCTCAATAGTCCGGCAGGGCGCGATTACTGCTGGCACGTTAAGTCTGATGCTATCAGTCAGTCAAATATCAATGCGAGGAAGCTCGCAGCATTTGAGTTTGAACTGCCACCTATAGAAGAACAAGCAGAGATCGTTCGCCGCACCGAAAACCTCTTTGCCTACGCTGATCGTGTCGAAACCCATTATAAAGCCGCCCACACTCAGGTCGATCGCCTGATACCTACATTGTTGGCTAAAGCATTTCGCGGCAAACTTGTGCCTCAAGACCCCAACGATGAACCGGCATCAGCGCTGTTGGAGCGGATTAGGGCTGAACGAGCAACACAACCTGCCAAAGCTAACAGAGCCATAACTCCTAGAAAACCAGCGATGACCAAGATGACTAAAGAATCTGTGAAGGAAGCAATTTGGCAATTACCCAAGGACAAATTTTCATTCAATGAACTGCGTGAAAACCTCACTGGTGATTATGACTTATTAAAGGATATCCTGTTTGCACTCCTCAGTGAAGCCGAGCCGATTCTTAAGCAGGTCTTTGATCAAGAGGAGCAAGCGATGCATTTCGTTCGGGCAGGCAAATGAAGCTTTTAAGGGTTCACATCATTTCTGCTAAAACTTGCGGCGGGCTACTTGATGGACTTGACTTACGGTTGCGAAGTCCATTGAGTGGCTATTCTGGGTTTGAGCCTCTATGTCTTATTGGACCGAATGGCGCGGGCAAATCTCAGTTTTTGCAAGTGCTAGCAGAGATTTTTCACTCTGTGTTCCACAAGTGTATTCCCAATGAAGAACGTAAGGAAAGTAATCCCGACTTGCAATTCGAGCTTGAATACCTCATTCAGCCAGAGGATGAGCAGCTACCTGTCCGTGTCCGTATTTCACAGAAAGCCAGTGGTAAAAATCGTCTTTTAATCGAGCGGAGAGATGAAGATGCCTACGAATGGATAGGGTGTAAACTAGATGCTCCAAAGACCCACGCACTGCTGCCTCGAAAAGTTGTTGGCTACACGTCAGGGGATAATGAAACCCTCAGTGTGCCATTCCTTTTAAGTCGCAATGGGTATGCAAAGGATGTGACCGAAAGTGCATTACATGATCTAAAACCCGATCCAAAATCCGTTCCAGATACTCGGCTGATGCTGATTGACTATGGAACAAATCTTGAGGTTCTTGTGGCTAATCTCCTGTTGGGTGAGCCTTCCCAGCGGGATTTTCTACTACAGGATGCAAAACTGCAAAATCTGCACTCATTTCGTTGCATTATCCAACTTGCTCACAGTGCAGCCCCTAATAATCCGAAAAAGAGCAAATCTAATAACAGGCAAAGAGAAGTTCTGATTACAAAGGAACTCCAAACCTCTCTCGACCAGTTCAAGCGCTGCGCTACCTGCTACACCTATGACGAAACGACAGAGACGTATACCTTTGATTATTGGATCAATGACCAGACAAGAGAAGCATTTCGCTTATTTTGGAACAGCACGCTTGATTTGTACTCGTCATTCCACAAGTTGGCAATGTTAAACGACTTGGTACTTCCGAAGAATATGCGCGTGCTGTTTCGGAAAGCCACTAAATCGATAAGGTTTGCTTCACGTCTTGTAGAGCCTCATGATGAAGATAAGGTTTTCCGATTTGAACGGGTTGTGTTTACTGCCCAAAGGACTGGCAAAGAGGTAGACTATGTATCGCTCTCCGATGGCGAGCATCAGCTTGGGCAGATTCTGGGAACGTTTTGTATGTTGTCATCTCCTAATGTACTTTTCCTCCTTGATGAGCCTGAGTCGCATTTCAATCCGCAATGGCGAGTGAATTTCATTTCCCGAATACTCGATTTGCCTACGAAAAATGGCGATCGCAGAGAATCTTCAAAAGCTACTGAACAAGAGTGCTTGCTGACAACACACTCGCCCTTTGTACCTTCAGATATGCATAGAGACAAAGTTTTTATTTTCAGCAAAGATGAAGAAGGAAAGATTCAAGTCCAAAATCCCTATATTGAAACATTTGGCACTACATTTGACACAATCATTGAGGAATGTTTTAACGTCCGTCCGCCTATGTCACAAGTTCCTCTAGACAAGATAAAAGAGCTGATGCAGAGTGAGAATCCCGAAGATATCAGGGTAGGGATGCAACAACTGGGTGATTCTGTCGAGAAAGCATTTCTTGCTGATCGATTGCGGCAATTAACAAATAGGGATGGGGTATAGAATGCTTTTTGGATATCCCGTTTCAGCGGCGACAGCGAATAACTGGCTCCACGAGTGCTTGTGCGAAATTTTACGTTCAATCCATGCCAGTCTAGAGACAGCAACACCGCTGCCCCTGCCAGCATGGCCTGATATTATTCCAGCGCGATACCGTAAAAGGCTGGAAAAACGCCGAGGACTGGAAGATAGGTTGAATATTTACAGGATAACTCTGGAAAAGCTTACCACCGCAGAACAGAAACAAATTCTTCAAGCGCTCCATGACCAAAATCAGATTGAACTTCTCTTGTCTTGCCATCTGAACTGTGAGGCCATCGGTAACTTTCCAGAAGCCATTCATGAGCCAGTAAAAAAACTTTTTGAATTTGGGTTTGAACTTCTCACAACGCTGGAAATCCGCGATAAGCACTACAAAGCGATTTATGATGAGACTCCTCACGTATGTCCCTTCTGCGGGTGTCAACCTTTTGATGCATTAGGATCGCGCCGTGAAGCATTGGATCATTACCTAGCAGAAAGCAAATACCCGTTCGCAGGTTCAAACTTGCGTAATCTGGTTCCAATGTGTAATAAATGTAACTCTTACAAGCTTGCTCAGGATATTCTCGTTAAGAAAGACGGTACTCGTCGCAAGTCGTTTGACCCATATAACTGTACAGAAATCAGACTCTCTCTAGAAAACAGTCAGCCTTTTGCTGGCACAATTACACCAACTGGTCAAATACCGAAATGGCAAATAGACTTTCAACCTAACACTGAAGAGATAACTACTTGGGATGAGGTGTTCCACATTCGAGAACGATATGAAAGAAACGAGTTAGACCCGAAATTCAAAAGCTGGATGGATGATTTTAAACGTTGGTGTAAATCTGCCAAGATTCTGCCTAGTTCTGACCAAGAATTGGTGGAAGCGATCAATCGTTATGCAACTTATTATGAGGAAATGGGCATTAGCGATCGCGCGTTCTTAAAAGCATCTGTATTCCGAATGCTGCACACGCATTGTCAGCAGGGCGATCAACGACTCATTTTCTTTATCATGAGTAATTTAACTTAGGGCAAACCCCATAAACTCAATCAATTTTGGTGTGATTGCCTACCGCACTACTTAATATATGTATCTTAAATGACTAAAGCTCTTGACTATAAGAACTAAATACTATTGATTTAACCTAGTAATACCGTTTCTTTGTGAAGCTGCGCCAAATCTCTTAATTTCTCATTTCTTGGCGTATTTGCCATACTTGGCGGTTCGTTCTTTATTTATTGCACTATGAGCGCATCTTCATACAGAATTGGTATAACCCCTCTTTAATCACTACGGGTAAAGAAAAATACTATACCCAATCTGAACCTTTCTATTATTTTTACAAAAACCGTAATAAAAAAAAGGAGCCTAAGTTAGACTCCTTAATAAAAAACTAATAATAAAATTGTGACTACTTAACAGTCACCTTACCGCCAGCTTCTTCGATGCGCTTCTTAGCATCTTCAGCAGCATCCTTAGCAAGACCTTCTTTAACAGCCTTGGGCGCAGCTTCCACCAAGTCTTTCGCTTCTTTCAGACCCAAACCGGTCAATTCCCGGACAATCTTCAGCACGGCAATCTTCTTATCAGCTGGAACTGATTCGAGAATAACTTCAAACTCGGTTTGCTCAACAACTTCCGCCTCAGGAGCAGCACCAACACCAGGGCCTGCAAACGCTACGCCAACGGGTGCAGCAGCACTCACACCAAAAGCTTCTTCAATTTGCTTAACTAACTCAGAAGCTTCCAACAAAGAAAGGGTTTTTAGTTGTTCTAAAATTTGATCGGTTGCAGTAGACATTGATATAACTCCTGTAATTTTGATTATTTATTTGTCATGGGTCATTAGTCTTTAACTATAGACTCTTGACTCTTGACTGATGAACTACTAAGTCTATTCAGCAGCCGTTTCAGTACTGCTATCTTGTACAGCAGAGGTTTCGGTATTGCTATCTTGTACAGCAGCCGTTTCGCTACTGCTATCTTCTACAGCAGCCGTTTCAGTACTGCTATCTTCTACAGCAGCGCTTTCGGTGCTACCACCAGCTTGCTCTTGGTCGGCCACAGCCTGCAAAGCACGAGCCAGTGAACCAGGAACTTCGTTGATACCCACAGCAATCTTGGTAGCCAAGGCGTTGATAGCCCCAGCAATTTGGGCAATGAGTTGTTCCTTAGATGGCAAGTCTCCCAGTACCTTGACATCAGGTTCTTTGAGTAGGCGACCTTCCAGTACACCACCGCGAAGTTCTGTCTTCTTGCTGACTTTTTGGAATTCTTGGTATGCCTTAATTGCCGATGAAAAATCTTCTTTTACCAGCAAAAAGGCGGAAGAACCGTTGAGCAATTCCGACAAAGGCTGCCATTTTTCATCATCTTTAATGGCAATGCCCATTAGAGTGTTCTTCGTCACCTTACAAACGGTGCCACTAGGACGCAGCCGCCGCCGTAAGTCTGTGATTTCAGAAACTGTTAGCCCCTGATAGTCAATTACCAGTGCCAGAGTTGACTGACTCAAAGTTTCTTTGAGGTCAGCTACTATCTCTTTTTTATTTTCTAGTGTTCTACCCATTCCAATCTCACCTCCTTAAAATAATCGGTGAAGTGCCCTACTTGTACGTTTTTTCTAAACCTGAACCCAAACAACAAACCCCAGCTAATCTAGCCGGGGTTGAGTATTAAGACTCTTAACGCCATAGTTATCACACCTTTTTTTATGGGTGGTAATTCTGACTATTAGAGTTTTAACCTCGGCAGGATATTTAAGCTTTTAGCACCTGCTGTCTCCGGCTTTGCCTATTTAATTTAAAGTTAGGAGTGAGGAGTGAGGAGTTAAAAATAAAACTCATAACTCTTAACTCCTAACTCTTAGTTAACCAGCTTCGCTCAGTTTCAAATCTCGTAGGGCGGTGACATCAATTTTAATCGATGGCCCCATTGTGGCTGACACATAAAATGTGCGCCAATAACGACCTTTAGCTCCTGAAGGACGGTTACGATCAATCGTCTCCTGCAATGCCTTCAGGTTGACTAACAAATCTTCAGGCGAGAATGTTGTCTTACCAAACATAACATGGACAATACCAGTTCGATCAGCTCGGAATTCTAATTTACCAGCTTTGAATTCTGCGATCGCACCTGCTAAATCAAATGTTACGGTTCCACCTTTGGGCGATGGCATCAAACCACGCGGCCCAAGCAACTTACCCAGCCTTGCCACCTGTGGCATCACATCGGGTGTGGCGATCAGCTTGTCAAAATCCATCCTACCTTTCTGGATTTCGTCAATCAGTTCTTCTGAACCTACTATATCAGCACCAGCGTTGCTTGCTTCGTTTACCTTTTCGCCTCTGGCTATCACCGCCACCCGAACGATTTGTCCTGTACCTTTGGGCAGTGCTACCGTTGTCCGCAACTGTTGGTCTGTATACTTGGGGTCAATTCCCAGGCGGACATGCGCTTCCGCAGCTTCGGTAAATTTAGCTGTTGCTGTCTCTTTGAGAAGGGTTAAAGCCTCTAGGGGTAGATAGTCCTTATCTTCTACTTTTGCTTGCAGCGTCTGCAAACGACGCGATATTTTTGGCATTTTGTTCTCCTGGGGTAATTCCGAAGCTTCGCCTCTCCCCCGATAAATTTTACTTATTTGTCCCTTGTCATTTGTCCTTTGTCATTTGCTAGTTTTTTGCTAATGACCAATGACTAATCCGTGACTGTTATACCCATATTCTTAGCCGTTCCTCCCACAATCTTCATTGCTGCGTCTATGTCGTTAGCATTGAGATCGGGGAGTTTCGTTTGGGCTATTTCTTGCAATTGTGCTTTGGTAATTGACCCAACCTTCTTTTTGTTGGGTTCATTCGAGCCTTTTTCAACTTTCGCCGCCTTGCGAATCAGCACTGATGCTGGTGGCGTCTTGAGTACAAATGTGAAACTCCGGTCTTCAAAAACCGAAATTTCTACAGGTATCACCATTCCAGCTTGATCTGCTGTCTTGGCGTTGTACTCTTTGCAGAACATCATGATGTTGACGCCGTGTTGACCCAATGCGGGCCCCACTGGCGGTGCTGGGTTGGCTTTTCCAGCATTCAGGGCCAATTTAATGACCGCTACTATTTTCTTCGCCATTTGTATTTAGCTCTGTTTCTCTACCTGATTAAATTCCAATTCTACTGGTGTATCCCTGCCGAAAATCGAGAGCAAGGCTTTAAGTTTACTCCGCTCTGGAGAGACTTCAATCACCTCGCCTTCAAAATCTTTAAATGGCCCAGAAAGCACCATTATCTTATCACCAGTAGCCATGTCAATTTTCAGAACCGGCTCTTGTTCGCTGGTTTGTTTGAATATGCGCTCAACTTCTGAAGAACTCAGTGGTATGGGGTTCACATGACCGCGCCCCTTACTACTACCACGTTTTTGTTCTGCACCCACAAAATTAATTACATGGGAGGTGTTTCGTACCACCTGCCAGGTATCATCATCCATCATCATCCGCACCAGCACATAGCCAGGGAAAACTTTTTCTTCTGTATGCTGGCGACTGCCATCTTTGCGGATTTTCACCGCCGGCGTCTGCGGAATTTCTACCTGAACAATTTTGTCAGCTACATCAAAAGTTTGAATGCGTTGCTCTAAGTTAGTCTTTACACGCTTTTCACAGCCTGAGGCTACTTGCACTGCATACCAGCGTGCTTCTTTTGACGCTGCTTCTGCCGTTTCTGCTGTTTCTTCCGACGGCAACGTTGAGTTGCGAGGTTCATCTGTTGCAAAAGTCATCAGAACACCTGTTTTGCTGCCCAACCAAACAATCCATCGACCAAGTATATCAAAGATGCGGAGAGTGCCACCATTAACAACACAGCGGCGGATTCGCTCACTATCTGTTTCCGACTGGGCCAAACTACTTTTTCAAGTTCTTCTCTGATTCCCTGTATGAAGTTGCCAATGCTAAAACCATTTGTGGCTTCTGGCAATTCTGCTTCACTTTTTTTGGCCACGACCCTTTATCCCCCGTTTGTTACTCAATTTTGGATTTTGGATTTTGGATTTACCCCATGCCTAAAGGCAAAGGCGTTTAATTTTATAGATTTTGGTTTGTCGATTTTAAATTTCTTCTCAATCGAAAACCTTAAATCGGCAGATTTGTCTTTTTAATCCAAAATCTCAAATTCGATGATCCAGGTTTGCAGTTTCGACTCTATTCCACTTAACTGAAAGTAAAACAACTGCAAATACAATAAGTTTACCCGAAATTATTAACGCTAACTGCTATATTAGCAGCTGCGTAATTATTTCGGGCTTTGTTTTTTGCTCTTGAGCGCGCCCTGGAGGACTTGAACCCCCGACATCAGGTTTTGGAGACCTGCGTTCTACCAACTGAACTAAGAGCGCACAAGCTGTTTTTGATTCACTCATTGCGCTGAACTAAATTTCAGTTTAACGCAATATGCGATTTCTATCATACCTCAATTTTCTCTGGAGAACAAGTCAGCGGCAGATGCCGCTTGAGGCTTGAGATTTCTCCCATAGTTATGAAGGACGAATCACAAAGGGCGGTCAAACCGTTGCTTGATCCGGGTTGCCTTACCTACGCGATCGCGGAGATAATACAGTTTAGCACGGCGTACTTTACCGCGACGTAATACCTTGATGCTGTCAATTCGGGGAGAATGCAACAGAAATACCCGCTCGACGCCCACACCTTGAAAAACTTTACGGACTGTAATAGTTTCGTTGATGCCGCCATTCCGCATGGCAATTACTACTCCCTCGTAGGGTTGTACGCGGTATTTTTCGCCTTCCTTGATTTTCACTCCCACTTTTACGGTGTCGCCCACATAAATGTCGGGCAGATTCGATTTTATCTGTTCCGCTTCAATCGAGCGGATAATCTCTTGAGCGTTCATAGTCTTTCTGTCTGCTTAAAAAAAAACTCACAATCATCAATCATAAATCGATAATCCTATTTCAGTCTACTTGTTAGGATTGATAATTTTACTGATACAACAGCCTAGATATCAAAGCTATATTGCAGAATGCTGTACCACAAGGGTGAAATTTATGAAATTTAGCGTCGTCATCAGTACTTATAATCGCTTGAATTTGCTACAAAGAGCAATTGACTCGGCTCGTAACCAAACAATCGAGTGCGAGGTGGTTGTTGCTGACGACTGTTCATCTGATGACACCGAAACCTATGTTAAAAGCTTAGGGGACAAGGTTGTTTACCATCGTAACGAAGTGAACCTTGGTCATGCAGCAACGGTAAATGCTGGAGTTGCCAAAGCTAGCGGCGACTGGATTAAGTTTTTAGATGACGACGACTATTTAGCTGCTAATTGCATAGAAGAGATGGCAAAGGCGATCGCACTTCGTCCCGATGCTGTAATCTGCTCTTGTGTGGCGGCTCAGGTGGATGGCAATGAAATTGAACTCTCTCGCACCCCCCAAGTTGGCCCCGGATTAGCTTTTTATATCCCACAAGCCGATATTCACTACGGTATGCTTTTAGAGCTTGTACCTTTTGGCACGCCTGTACAAGTAGCTTGCCGACGTGATGCTTTCCTACAAACTGGTGGTTGGGACTCCACACTCGATGCTAACTGTGATGACATCGATTCCTGGATTCGGATTGCCCAGTTTGGCGATGCTATTTTCCTTAATCAGTGTCTTGCTTACCGTACTGTTTGGCCTGGTGCGTATAATCAAAAGTTTTCTTTGTCTCGGCGCTTGGCGACAAATATTTTGATGAAGGAGAAAATTTACGCCTTGGTAAATGACCAACATCGCTCAAATATTCCCGTGTTTCAGGATATAAAAAATTACCTGAAACTCCATTGGATTTTAGTTGCACTGAAGCAAAAAAATATCAAGAGTTTTCTTTCAATGATAGATGCGTCTATAGTTTCTCCTCAGTCTTGGAAGTTTTTGCTAACTGCTGCTTCATCACGTCGTCAGGGAAACAATTCTCTGGTTCGTAAACTTGTGTTGATTGAGCCGTAATTTTTTAACAAAACAGAATTCAGGAGTCACACAATGAGAGGATTTTAGATTTTAGATTTTAGATTTTAGATTTACCCCAGCAATCAAGTCACTTGCTCTATCATTTAATTTTAGATTCTGGATTAAAGAATTTAGGACTTACGCATGAGTTACGGAATAACGTAGACGCGGAGCGGCTTGCCGCAGGCTACCGCAGAGGCGCAGAGAAGCCAGTGCGTTGCGGGGGTTCCCCCCGTTGTAGCAACTGGCGCGACACGGAGAAATCAGAGTTTGAGAGATATTTTGCGTAAGTCCTATCTCTGTTTTAGCAATCGCTGTGTTGAATGGAGTTTTCAGAATTTTGGAGTTTTACCCCGATTTCTTGAGCGGTTACTGAATAAATCTTTAAGCTAAGTAACTGGTTAGAAGTGCTCTTAGTCAGTAGCAAATTGTGAATTTTATGCACTACTGACTACTTTTGAGTTGTCGCTGAAGACCTCAATAATTATGTTGATTGATACTCAGTTACTTATCTTAATTTTTTATACATCTCTCAAAGATTATGCGAATCATACATATTTTGAACCACGTTCAAGAAATAGGTAACGGTATTGTGAATGTGGCTGTGGATCTGGCTTGTTTCCAGGCAAAATCTGGTCATCAGGTAGCGGTTATTTCTGCTGGTGGTGAATACGAGAAATTACTAAATAAATGTGGTGTCCTACACTACCAACTAGACCAAACTAGGAAACCAATAAGTATTATTAAAGCTGCTGTGCGTTATCGAGCGATCGCAGCTGAATTTCACCCTAATATTGTTCATGCCCATATGATGACCGGAGTCATACTAGCACGCATTTTTAAAGGGAATAAGTATGCTTTAGTTTCCACAGTCCACAACGAATTTCAGCGTTCCAGCTTGCTGATGGGTTTAGCTGACAGGGTAATTGCCGTCAGCAAAGCTGTGCGAGATTCTATGGCAAGGCGCGGTATTTCAGAAAACAAGTTGCGGGTAGTATGCAATGGAACTTTAGGCAGCCCCCGCACGCGACAAATACAAGATTATCAACCTTTACCATTACAGCGTCCAGCGATCGCTACCGTAGCCGGGATGTATCAACGCAAGGGAATCGCTGAGTTAATCGCTGCCTTTGAAAAAATTGCTTCAGATTTTCCGCAAGCGCATCTTTATTTGGTAGGAAATGGCCCTGATAAACAGCTATTTGAGGCACAGGCACAAGCAACTTCTGTAAAAGAACGCATTCATTTTGAAGGTTTCCAGCCGGAACCTCAGCGCTATCTGATATCTTGTGACATATTTGTGCTGGCTTCCCACCGCGATCCTTGCCCTCTCGTACTTTCGGAAGCTAGGGAAGCTGGAAGTGCGATCGTTGGCACTCAGGTAGATGGCATTCCTGAAGCTTTGGACAATGGGCAAGCAGGTCTTTTAGTGCCAGCAAAAGATAGTAATGCTTTAGCTGGGGTTTTAGTACAATTACTGAGTAATGCCGATATGCTGCACGAGTGGAAAAAGCGGGCAAATCAAAACCTAGAGTGGCTAAGTGTTGCCCGCGTTCATCATGAAACACTGGTAGTGTATCGTGAATTAATTACACAGTGAGAGCATTAACACTGTAGCGATCGCTTTAATTTTAAAGCTACACCTAAAGTGCCAAAGATTAGTACACCCAAAACATTAGTTGATTCAGGAACAGCAGTGTAATAACCACCCACTCTGATCGGCCCATCTTTATCCTCTTGGTCTGCTGGCACTGGTGGAATGATTCCAGCACCTGGCGCTAGATTGGGCAGGGTAGCGAATGGATTGTAAAACAGGGTTCCGTTTGGGATTACGCCACCACTAAAAGTGATGATGTTATCTTTTACGGTAACGTCTGTAAAAATATTCTTTAGATCAGGGTTAGCAGAGTAACCAATCTTGCCATCTCCATTAACATCTCCCCACTGCACCGGCTCATTATCAAATGGTGGAGTAGAATTCGGATTACTATAGGACAGCGTTTTTAAATCAAAGACCAAGCTTTTTATATCGTACCCGGTGGCATTGAGAAAGTTATTAGCTACATCTGGAACACCATATTCTATTACTTCCCCTGGTTGATAGTCTGTAAGGGTTCTTGGTTTTTTGGCGGCGAGGACTTCTTCATTTTGAGTTGTCACGGTGGGTTCTACCAAGATAACGGCTCTTGCTGGTGTCCAAGACAAAAAACTAATTCCTGCTGCTCCTAGTACAGATAAGGCTATTTTGGTTGCGATTGTAGTCATATTTGTGTCCTCTTGATATTGATTGAGAGAATACTATACCGCGTGGGTTAAATCAAATAGCAAGAACTCACTTTTAAACTGCTATTTACCTGCTAGATAAATAGTGTCTAATCTGTGCCTGCTCACGGAGTTTATATCTACTCATAGGTTGATTTATAAAGCAATTATTGTAATGCTTCATCACGATAACTAGTAATTTCACGCAATCTTTATAAAAAAGCTAAATTAGAGCTTATGCGTTGACAGATTGGGCAATATATGAATTGAAAAAATTTAATTTAGGGATTTCCAAGAAATAAACGTAGACGCGGAGTCACAGAGAACACAGAGGAATGAGGAAGAGAGAGTTTTTTAATCAGTTTTTTGGATATTTTTTTTATCGTAAAATAAAGCGAATTTAAAAGCGAAATGGGGAAACTGTTGAAAAAGAGAATTTATTTTACAATTATTGCAGCGATCGCGGTTTTTGGTGCTGGTGTAGTTACTGCAAACAATACAACCAATTCTTTAGCGCAAAGTACCGAAAAAGTATCTGTAAATACTGAAATTGTTGAGGGTTTGACAGTTACAAGAACAGAAGGGAGTATTATTGTACCAAAAGATGTAGAGGATTTAATTGCAAAATCAGATATTATCGCTATTGGAAAAGCAACACAATCGATCACGGAAAGTACACCTTTAATTCAACGTGATTTGGAGGGTTACGTTACTCAAGCGATCTCCCAAACTAAATTTAAAGTACAACGTGTGCTCAAAGGTGCGTCATATTCTGACACGTTATTGATCGGACAACAAGCAGCTATAGTTGCAGACAGAATCACCGATAAAAGTTTCCTTCAGGTATTGGAGGATTACCAACCGCTAGTCAAGAATGCAAAATACATTCTTTTCCTTAAGAAAGGTTTGAATGGTAGTCCATTGTATTTTCCTGTAGGAGTTTATTACGGAAAATTCAATGTTGATGGCACAGACCAAGCTGAAAATAAAATAGAAGATTTAGATTTCAAGTTGATCCGAAAGGACGTGATTGAGAGATTTAAGAAGATTATAGACGAGACATTAGCTAGTTAACGATGCAATGCCGCTTTACTTTAGGGACTTCCAACAAATAAATTACCCAATATTGTGGGGTGGGCCGAAAAGCCCGCCCGTATAGAAAGGCGGGCTTTTCGGCCCACCCCACAAGAAGTAGTTGAGTATTTTTTTATTTGGAAGTCCCTTAAAGCAAATAAATGGCTTGGCATTGTTTAATAACTATTTTAAATAAGGTGTTCCTCCATTTACCCGAATACGGTGTACACACAGTTTATCGAATAGCCCAAAGAAACCTCACCCTGGTTCTGCTACGCAAAACCTGTCCCTCTCCTTACTAAGGAGAGGGATGTCTGTCAGGACAGGGTGAGGTTTTTGTTTTGGGTAATTCGATAAACTGTGTACACTGTTTTTGCGTTAATCCTGATCAAGGATTCAGATAAATTTTTTCGTAAATCCACGCAACCGGCTTAACACTGGTTTCGCCCAATTTCCACCTAGCAAATCGTGCAGCAGAATATAAAAACAGGGGATGATAAATAGTGTCAGCATTGTTGCGATCGCCATCCCAAAGAAAACTACAATCCCTAAAGGCTGCAAAAACTCGGAACCTTCGCCAATGCCTAATGCCAAAGGAAACAGTCCCAAAATAGTAGTGACTGTAGTCATGATAATTGGGCGTAAGCGTTGAGGAGCAGCTTTCATGATTGCAATTTGGCGAGTACAACCTTCTTCATCCCGAATTTGGTTCGCCAGTTCTACCATTAGAATCCCTGCGTTTACCACAATTCCCACCAGCAGCACGACACCAACAATTACAGTTGCGCCAATTGCAGTTTTGGTAATGTAAAGTCCAAAAATTCCCCCAGCTAACGCTAGTGGTACGGTGAAGATAATTACCAATGGGTCAATGAGCGAATTGTATTGCACCGCCATGACTACAAAGATTAAGAACACTGCCAACGCCCCCAAGGTTTTTAAAGCATCTTGAAGTTGCTGATTAGTTTCTTGGGCAGAACTAGGTACAATTGAAACGCCATCAGGTAAGTCTACATCCTTGAGTACTTTGTTTACTTCGGCGATCGCTTCACCAAGACTAGCTCCTTCGCTGAGATTTCCGGCGACAATAAAAGCTTGGCGCTGATTAATCCGTTGCACTTCACCAGGCGCTTGACCTTCTTGAATATTCGCAACGTCTGAAAGGCGGATTAGCTGATTGTTTTCTGTAAATAGCGGTAATTGCTCTAGTTGCGAAGGACGTTGAATCGCTTCTTTATTTAGCTGCACCCGCACATCAACTAAACGATTACCGCGTTGAATTTGCGTGGGAACTGAACCTTCAATTGCTGTTTGAACTGTTGCACCAATTTGCCCGGCGCTCAATCCTAAAGCCGAAACCCTTTCCCAGTCGGGGCGAATTTGGATTTCCGGTTGTCGGGGGTCGGCATCTGGTCGAAATGTCGCTAATTTTGCCCTTTCTTGCAATGCTTGCAACACTTGTGCGCCTGCTTGCGTCAGGTTTTCTTCATTCTCACCTTGCAGAATTACGTCAACGTCTGACCCTTGCACTGGGGAATTACTCAAAATTAAACCCCGCACCTGTCCAGGATTGAGGCGCAGCAGAATTCCTGCTAAATTGAGTTTGTTAAATTCCTGAGTTACTTTTTTTACGAAAGCTTCGACATCTGTGCCTGGTTTTAGATTGATAGTGCTACTGGCACGTAAAGGATTTTCTGTAGTACTGTTGCCAAATAAATTACCACCCACAGTTGTGAAAGCAGACTGGGTTTCTGGTTGTTTAAGCAAAATGTCATCGACAATTTGCATAACTTTTTCAGAAGTTGCTAAAGGTGTACCGGGAGGAAACTGTGCTCTCAAGTTAGCTTGACCAGTACTGATGCGGGGTAAAATTTCTTGGGGAATTTGACCAAACATAAAGAAGCTGCTGCCGCCTAAAATTAGCAAAGCAGCAGTAACTACGAGAAGCCGATAGCGTAAAATTTTGGTTAAGAAACTACCGTATCCTCGCGTAGCATCTTCAAATCGGTGATTAAATTGTCTAAGCAGCCAAAATTCACTGATTCGACTAGACCAGCGAATTCCCAAAAGTCGAGAAGACAGCATCGGCACTACTGTGATCGCAACGACAAGGGATGCTGCGACTGCGAAGCTAATTGTCAGAATCAATTCATTAAATAGCAGTGCAATAAAGCCGCCAATTAACAGGAATGGCACTACAGAAACTAAGTTGGCACCTGTAGCAGCAACTAAAGCAGATTCTACTTCTTGGGAAGCTGCGATCGCAGTCTCAATTATAGATTGGGGAGTAGGGAGTGGGGAGTAGGGAGTAGTGGAGGATTTTTCCCCACTCCCCATTCCCCATTCCCCATTCCCTTTTCTCTCTTTTTGATTGGGAGTCATGCCTGTTTTTTCGGAAATGTTCTCCAAGATCACTACCGATGTGTCAATTGCTTGACCGACTCCTAATGTCAACCCTGCTAAACTGAATACATTCAAAGTCAAGCCAAAGATTTTCATCAGAGCGATCGCTGCCAGAGTACACAACGGAATCGTCAAACTGATAATAAATGTTTGCCTGAACGATCCCAAAAATAACAACACTGCTGCCGCTGCTAATAATGCCCCAGAAATCCCCGAAAAGATGACATCATTTAAAGAATTGCGGATGAAAACAGATTCATCTGTGGTGGGACTCAAAGTCATGTCTGCTGGAATTAAACCCGATTGCCGTAATTGTTCAATTCGCCGCTTCACAGCATCTACAACTGTGATTGTATTGGCCTCTGGCTGCTTTTGAATTGAAAATTTCACCGCCGGCTGACGATTGAGGTAAACAAATACTCGCTGTTCTTCTGTATCGTCAATTACCTCTGCAAAGTCTCGCAAGTAGACGCGGCGAGAAGGTGTAGGTGTAGGTGTAGGTGTAGTAGTCGTAGTAGTATTGGTATTACTGGTATTAGCAGTAGCAGAGGAAGCAGAGGATACTTCCAAGGAAAGGTTTTCAATTTCCCTAGCATTTTGGAAGCGTCCTACAGTCCGAGTCAATGGCTCGGAATTTTGCCCCAGAATCCGACCACCAGAAGTATCTTGGTTACGGGCTGTTAATTCCTCTAAAACATCATTTAAGCCCACACCCAAAGCTTGCAATCGGTTTAAGTCAACCAGCACTCGTACTTCTTCCTCAGCACCACCAGATACATCAACTGAAGCGACTCCTGGCACGACACTGAGTTCACGGGTTAACTCTTCATCAGCAAATACGCGTAAATCTTTACCTGGCAACGAGGCAGATGTCAGCGCCAATTCATAAACCGGCAATTGGGAAGGATCGACTTTAAATAAGCGCGGCTCCTCTATGGTATCTGGCAGTTGTCCTCGGCCTCGGTTAAAAGCAGCAGTCGCATCATTTAGGGCTTGGTCAATATCGCCCCCTGGTTGGAAGTATAAATCCAGGTTCACCTGTCCTTCACGGGTGCGGGAAAAAATTTGGACTACATTCTCGGTTGCCGCTAAAGTTTCTTCTAAGGGTCTGGTGATTTCATCTACGGCTACTTCTGGTGAAATACCAGGGGCTTCTAGCCTGACGCTAACTCGTGGATAGGTAATTGACGGTAGGAGATCGACTTGGATCGTTGTGAGAAAAAATACCCCAATGACAATAACTGCCACGGTGAGCATGAGTGTACCAATGTGTTGGCGGATAGCGATCGCGCTGAGGCTAAATCCGCCATGGCCATTATTATTATTTGCCTGTTGCATGATCCTAAGTGATAAGTGCTAAGTGCTGACTACTGAGTACTTTTTTCAACGGTATGGTGGTTATTACCCACCGAATTTTAGATTTTAAATTTTGGATTTTGGATTGTTGGCGAAGCCTCTCGTAGAGAAGATTCTTGCATCCAAAATTTAATAGGACTTACGCAAAAACTCTGATTTCCACCGTTCGCGCAGCGTCTCCCCTTCTCCCAAAGGGAGAGGCTAGCGCCTGCCGTAGGATGCCCGCAGGGCTGTAGGGAGAAGTTCAGATGCCTGCGGCGAGCTGCGCCAACGGCACAAGCCGCCGCTCCGACTTCTCTCTGTGTCCTCTGCGCCTCTGTGGTTCGTTATTCCGTAAGTTGTGCGTAAGTTCTATTTAAAAAGGTCTGAGAGCAAGCGGATTTATTCGTGGAATAATTCTTTAATCCAAAATCTAAGATTAAATGACTTGTCCCTGACTTGATTGCTCTTTTCAATTCTTTAATCTAAAATCCAAAATCCAAAATTGTCTGACCCTACTATTGCTTTTCTGAAAGAATTGAAAGACTTACAGTGTCACCTTCTTTTAACGGCTTACCACTACGAACAACATAGCGCTCTCCCGCTTGCAAACCAGATAAAATTTCGACTCTAGCATCAGCCTTTTTTCCTAACATTACGGCTCGTGCTGTTACCTTCGTTTTGCCTTCTGCGTCTTGCACGACAAATATTGTCCCACTTCGATCTTGTGACTTTGCCTCTGCCATACCAGATGTATTAGGTGAGGAATTCTGCCGGACATTTGTTTGCGTCTCCCCTGTATTTTTGGAGTTCTTACTGCCTGCTTGTTTTTGGATAGCTGTTTGCGGCACTACTACGCGCTGTGTTGTCTGGGTTTCAAAATTGACTCGCGCCAGAAGTCCGCTACCAATTTTCCCTTGAGTGTTGGGAATCACTACCTCTACAGGTATCAAGCGAGCTGTGGCATCGGCAGCTGGGGAAATGCGCGTCACTCTACCAATTAATGCTTCATTGGGGAAGGCATCTAAGCGCACTTGTACAGACTGCCCAATCTGAATTTGTGCCAGTTCTAATTCGGAAATTTGGACGACGACTTTCACACGGTTAAAGTCGCCAATTTTCAAGACTTCGCTACCTGCTTGCAGAAGGTTGCCAGGTTCTGTCACCTTTTCTGTGACTATGCCAGTAATCGGGGATGTCAGCCGAGCGTAAGAGCTGCGCTCTTTGGTTTGAGCAACCAATGCCTGTTGGGCAAGTACTCTACCTTGGGCGGCAGCGACGGCTTGCTGTTCTGTACGAACTTGTTCTTGAGCTGCCCGCAATGCTTGGGCAGCTGTTTGTGCCTGGGTACGTGATTGCTGGGCAGTTTGTGCCGCGATCGCTCCAGCTTTGAATAGTCTCTGTTGGCGTTCTGAGTCTGCCTGAGCTTGTACCACTTCTAGCCGCGCCCGTTCCACGTCTGCACGGGCATTGCTTACCTGATTGCTTGCTCTGGCTACTTCTGATTTCAGGGCTGCTAGTTCTGCTTCGGCTTGCTTTAATTGGGTCGAAAGTATGGCATCATCTAACTGCCCAACGTTTTGCCCAAGCTTTACTCGATCGCCGACATCTAAGTTCAAAGCCAACAACCGCGCTTCTACCTGCGATCGCACTGATATAATTCGGAAGGGTGTTGTATTACCTGTGTATTCTGGTTGTGTTTGCAGCGAGTCAGTTCGAGCGATCGCCATATCTACAGCCGTTGCACCACCACGTTGCCCACTACCAGGACTCTGAGATTGTGCATCAGCTGCATCTTCCTTGGGCAACGATCCACAATTTGCTATCAGCAGTCCTATCCCCAGCAAACAGGGAATCAATAATATGGATGTAAAATCAAAACGACTCTTTACATCTGCAACAGCCACATCAGTCTTCATAACTGAATCTAACTGGGTATTAATTACCTGGTTAGCGGCTGCGAAAGGTGAGATTTTCGCCTGCTTGTGCGGCTTATTTCTGTCCAAAATCATTTATTTTCTCCTATTTGGGGAGCTTTTGGGGTTAAACAGCCGTGCATTACCAAGTAATTTTGAGACAACAAACAAATATATGACTAATAGAAAGCGGCGAGACTAAATTAGCTATCTTCTTGCAAAATTTTGGATCAAAAATTACTTTTTATCACGAAAAATTCTCACCACTTTAACTCATTACATCGATCAGGCAGTTTTTTTGCTGACGATGCAATTCTTAACTTACTATAAATATTTTTAAATTTCTTGGAATCTGCCCTTAGTAGAAGACTTACGTTTCCTGAAGATACGGGAATTTTACCTCCCTGCTTCTAAAACGGGCAGTATCACATACCTGTATTTAGGCTTACATAGCCAGACTTACGATAGCAAAATGCCTAGTAATTTTTACGCTTAATCCGATATTATATTAAGAATAGTAAATATAAATTGCTTTTTGTTACGCTGCCAGATTGAGATTCAGCGTCGGCGTAGCCCGTCGTAGACATCGCGTAGACAGCAAAGACAAAGATCGATATATATTACAGCCGCTAAGTATTAGGTGAGGAAAGTTACAAGTGACATCATTGCTAAAAATTGCACAAACCACTGACGAATCCCAGATTTCAGAATTTTTCCAGGAATCGGCGGGTAACTGGCAATCGCAACGGCGCTACTACACTTTACCTGAGGGAGAAACTAAGGAGATGGAGAGTATCGTTACGATCAATTTTCTCAAGCAGGGCTGTGATGAATTGCAAAAGCTAGCTCAGATGCACGATTTGGCTGATACAGGTAGTTTGATCTGTGGTGCAGCAGTTACATGGGAAAGTACGGATGTGGCCAAGGCAAGGAAAGAGTCGCAAGGTTCAACGATATTTGGGGCTGTGGGAAACATATTGTATCGCGATCGCGGTTTTGCCATATCCAAACCAGTCACCGCCCACTATTATTTCTCCAACCCGAAAACACTGTGTTTGCGAACTGAGTACAACGGTTCAGTGTTTGAGGAAGAGTTAAAGCTAATTGGTAGCAAATACCGCACCAGACAGGCGATTATCTCCCGTGCTGGTGAGCAGTTGATGATTGGCCAATATTTAGAAAAGAGAGTGGATTAGTTTATCGACTGAGTAGCGCTGGTTACAGCCTTACCTGTTTTGTTACTAGCCAGCACCTAGCTATCAACTTGTAACATAACTTTTTATAACAGTTTTTCAAACTTGCCCCCAAAAAGTTAGTTGCTATGCCATCATGGGAAGTGAAATGAGAATTAATTCGGCGACAGTGTTTGTTTTTAGTATTGACAGGCTTTTTCCTTTTGGTATTACAGACTTCTCTCCGAAATCTAAATCTCTACAAACTTCTTATGATTTTGGAGACATTTAATGTCAATTTACGTTGGTAACCTCTCCTATGAAGTTACACAAGATGCGCTGAGTGCTGTATTTGCAGAATATGGTACTGTAAAGCGTGTTCAGTTACCTACTGACCGTGAAACAGGTCGTTTACGCGGCTTTGCTTTCGTGGAAATGAATTCAGAAGATGAAGAAACGAAAGCCATTGAAGCCCTTGATGGTGCTGAATGGCTTGGTCGTGACCTGAAAGTTAATAAAGCCAAGCCCAGAGAAGACAGGGGTGGTTCTTCCTTTGGTGGTGGAAACCGTGGCGGTGGTGGCGGTGGCTACAACCGTAACCGCTACTAAGCTCAATAGGCGAAAGTAACTTAATTGAATTTAGAAAAGGCTCAGGTAGGAATGCTTGAGCCTTTTCTATGCAAAACTTTGACTCTAAATAATTTCTATTGGGACGCTTTGGCAATTGTGAGAGGAACTCGCTAAGTTTATTATTGTCACAAATATATCTAAAGTTAATTTCAGCAGTCTATGTTTGAGGCACAGAGGCAATGACTCAAAACCCCCTGAAGGATTCTACTAGTACTCAATCCTCTAAAACACCTGGGTTGAAACCAGCACTAGCAGCAGCGCTAGCGAGTTTAGAGGTGCCGCTAGATCAAGAGTTAGCTCGATACCGACGCACGCGAACTGGTTTGGCGTCATCGATCCAGCCCCGTGTTAGAAGTTACATGAACAGTCAAACCCAGCCCTTCGCTGCCATGACGACAACATCCGGCACAACTCACTCATCAGTAACTCAAATTAAAACCAACGTGCCGCCTGCATCTGCACCCATGAATGATCACCAAACCCCAGCGCCAGCTACGGCAAAAATTGACGTACCACCCACATCTGTAGCTGTGAATGCTGAGAATAACCCAGCGCCAGCTACGGCAAATACTGAGGAACTAAATAATCTTAATCTTACCTCCAGATCAGATTCTGCTAAAACACAAACTCAACTTCCACCACCCCCGCCCAACTTTACTAGCAGCATCGTGCCAGTAGTCGTTAAAGATAGTAAGAGCGAAAATCTCTTGCAGTCAGATCACACCCCTAAGCAGCCAGATGACTTTTTGGAATCGAGTGAAGCGCTGCTGCGAAGTCTGAAAGAAGAACAACCAGAAACCAAAAAGCCAAGCAATTATAACGACAGTCTGCTATCACCTTTGGGTATCGGTTCCATGTTGCTGCTATTGGTGGCGAGTCTTACCTTGGGTTATGTAGTATTCAATCCTAAAAGCTTACCACAATGGAATTTAGGCAAGTTGTTTAACGGGAACTCGTCTGCTGCACCAGAAAATGCTGAAGAAGTTGGGAGTAATGTCCAAGCTCAAATCCAGCCACCAAGCAGTTCTATACCCAAGTATCCCAATCTAGCTGCCCAAGAGTTTCCTGAGGTGAGAGATCCCAATGATGTAGTTGGCTTACAACCCAAAGTCCAGCCAAGCCTCGCAGTAGTGCCTAATCCAGCCGTTCCCCAAAAAAGAGCTAATCCTCAAGCGGCATTGCCTTTAACCAACACAGATATAAAACCGCCAAATCCGATCGCCTTAGCACCAGTACCGACGGTAGAGCCTTTGCCCCCCCTGAATTTGCCTCCCACTTCAATGGCAAAAACCTCGCCCAACCCAATCGCAACCTCACCACAGCCAAATGCAGAAATCAAACTAGGAACAGATGGGTTCTATCATATAGTGATAGATAATAAAGGCGGGGCTTTAGCTTCAGCTCGTTTAGTAGTTCCGGATGCTTATTTATCAGCCAACAAAGAATTGATTTATCTGGGTGCTTTTAAGACTAAAGAGCAAGTAAAACAACAGATGCAACTGTTAGAGGCAAAGGGAATTAAGGCACGGGTTCAGCAGCCATGAGTTGCAAAAATCTACGATACCATGAGATAACAGAGACGCGATTAATCGCGTCTGTACAGGAGTTAGGAGAGACGCGATTAATCGCGTACAAGAAGGAGTTAGGAGAGACGCGATTAATCGCGTCTGTACAAGAAGGAGTTAAGAGTGCTGAGTAGTCAGGGCTATTTCATTGTTGGCATAACCCGCCTGGAAATAAATTTCCTTTTCTTATAGTCTAAGTCCGTTAAAACGGACTCAAAAGCTGATTAATAATCGGTTAAAACTGATTTTAGCTGTAAGATGGGGAATTTATTCCCTGGCGGACTAGGGGAGAATGAAATAACCCTGGCTGATTCGTGAATGGAGAGCCGACATGGAATTAATCAAGCGTATCCTGCGAGTGATTCGCGCTAATCTCAATAGTTTGATCGGTGGTGCAGAAGATCCAGAAAAGATTCTGGAGCAAGCTGTGCTGGAGATGCAGGAAAATCTGGTGCGGTTGCGGCAAGGTGTAGCACAAGCGATCGCTACCCAGAAACGTACCGAACGACAGGCTGCGGCTGCTCAGTCTCAAACAGAAGAATGGTATCGCCGCGCCCAATTAGCCCTGCAACAAGGCAACGAACCTCTAGCACGCGAAGCTTTGACTAAGCGCCAAGCTTATAAAGAAACCACTACTGCCCTCTTTGCCCAGATAGAGCAGCAAAACGAGATAGTAGCTAGGCTAAAAAAGGATATGCGATCGCTAGAGTTAAAAATTGGCGAGGCGAAAACAAAAAAAGATATGTATATTGCTCGCGCCCGTTCTGCCGAAGCGTCTTATCGCCTTCAGGAAATGCTCGGTGGAGTTTCTGCCACCAGCAGTCTGAGTGCCTTTGAGCGCATGGAAGAAAAAGTTTTGCAAATAGAAGCTAAATCAGAAGCGATCGCTCAACTCAGTAGCGACGACTTGGAAACACAATTTACTTCTTTGGAATCTACTAATGATGTAGATGCGGAATTGGCAGCGATGAAGGTGCAGGTTTTGAACCAGTCAGAAAACACACCGCACAACAGTCTCCTCACCCAGGAGAACCAGAAGGCAGCGCAGCAGTTACCCAAAACTCAGGACTCTTGAAGTTCGACTAATTACCCCAGTTTCGAGATATCTTAAAAATTAAGAGTTGTTAGAAGGTACTGATTCAAACTGGAAAGATTACATTGAAATAGGTAGCTATTAAAAACTAAAAAAGCTAACTGTCCAACAAAAAGCGTAAACCAGACAAGGAAAAACAAAGTTATGGGATTATTCGATCGCATTAAGCGAGTAGTTAGTTCTAACCTCAACGACCTGGTTAACAAAGCTGAAGACCCCGAAAAAATGCTAGAACAAGCCATCCTGGAAATGCAGGAAGACTTGGTTCAGCTGCGTCAGGGAGTAGCCCAGACGATCGCCGCCCAAAAACGCAGCGAGAAGCAGTACAATGATGCCCAAAATGAAATCAATAAGTGGCAACGCAATGCCCAACTAGCCCTGCAAAAAGGTGATGAGAACTTAGCACGGCAAGCTCTAGAGCGCAAGAAGACTTATACGGACACCAGTAGTGCCCTCAAAGCTAGTTTAGATACGCAAAGCACTCAAGTTGAAACCCTCAAGCGCAACTTAATCCAGCTGGAAAGCAAGATTTCTGAAGCTAAGACCAAGAAAGAAATGCTCAGAGCTAGAATCACCACTGCCAAAGCCCAAGAGCAACTCCAAGGCATGGTGCGTGGGATGAATACCAGCAGTGCAATGTCTGCCTTCGAGCGGATGGAAGAAAAAGTCTTGATGCAAGAATCCCGGGCCCAGGCACTAGGAGAGTTAGCAGGTGCAGATTTAGAAACCCAATTTGCCCAGTTAGAAGGTGGTAATGATGTTGATGATGAATTGGCAGCCTTGAAAGCCCAAATGTTACCACCCGCTACTCCACAAAATCAACCCCAACTGCCACCGCAAGAACAAACCACTGCTCCTAAGTCTAATGAGGTGGTTGATGCCGAGTTGGATTCCCTACGCAAGCAATTGGATCAACTGTAAAATTGGTAGAAAACAAATTTTAAGCCAGTCCCACGCCTGTTGGCTGTGGGATTTTACATTTCGAGTCAGGAGTGAGGAGTGAGGAGTCAAGAGTGAAGAGTGAGGAGTCAGAAGTGAGGAGTGAGGAGTTTTTAATTAACTCTTGTCCTCTGCGTTTGTGCGTTTCTGCCTGAGACAAATTCAGAAAAATTGTAGTTAAATTATTTCTCCTTTCTCACGAACTCAGCACTCAGCACTCAGTTTGGGATAAAGTATTGTGTGTGCCAACTTCGATCGCCACTTGATGGAGACTGCAATGAGTAAGGCTGTAATCACCATAACGGATGCTGAGTTTGAAACCGAAGTATTAAAAGCCGAGCAGCCTGTATTAGTTTACTTTTGGGCTGACTGGTGTGGGCCTTGTCAATTGATGTCGCCCGCGATCACTTCAGCTGCCAGCAAATATAGCGATCGCCTCAAAGTCGTTAAAATGGAAATTGACCCCAACCCACTTACTGTTAAGCAGTACCAAGTAGAAGGTGTACCCGCCCTCAGACTATTTCAAGGTCAGGAAGTTTTGATATCCACTGAGGGAGTCATCGGCAAAGATAAATTACTTGCTCTTTTAGATACACACTTAAATAAATAGTCATTATTCATTAGCAAATGATCAAAGACAAAAGACAAATAGAGAAGTCTGATCGGAGGCTTCCAAGCATCAGAACTTCTCCCAAGCTAGACGCTGCACGAACGCAGACAAATGACTAACATGCAATTTGCAAAGCGTTTACAACCCCTGCAATCTAATGTATTTGCTGATATGGATAGAGCCAAGGCAGTCGCTTTGGCAGCTGGAAGACAGGTAATTGATTTGTCGTTGGGGTCTTCTGATTTGCCAGCTGAGGCACATGTCATCGAGGCGATCGCCCAGTCTCTCCACGATCGCAGTACCCACGGCTATCTGTTATTTAACGCCACCCAAGGGTTTCGTGAAGCCGCAGCCAACTGGTACGAACAAAAATTTGGCATCAAAGTTGATCCTCAAACTGAGGTACTACCTCTGATTGGTTCTCAAGAAGGCACTGCCCATTTACCCTTAGCAATACTCAATCCAGGAGATTTCGCGCTGTTACTCGATCCAGGTTATCCCTCCCATGCCGGGGGAGTCTACCTAGCTAGTGGTCAAATCTACCCGATGCCACTACAAGCAGAAAACGCTTTTTTACCAGTGTTTGCTGATATTCCTGCCCCAGTCTTGGCCCAGTCGCGGATGATGGTATTAAGTTATCCTCACAATCCCACCGCCGCGATCGCTCCTTTATCTTTCTTCCAAGAAGCTGTCGCCTTCTGTCAACAACACAATCTCGTCCTAGTTCACGATTTCCCCTACGTAGATTTGGTATTTGAGGAAACTGGAAAGTGGGCAGATTCTTCTTCTAATCCCAAATCCAAAATCCAAAATCCAAAATCCCTAGTTCCTTCAATTCTGCAAGCTGATCGTCAGAAAAGCGTCTCGATTGAATTTTTCACCCTTTCCAAGTCCTACAATATGGGCGGCTTCCGCATTGGCTACGCCATCGGTAATGCCCAGTTAATTAACGCCTTACGCCAGGTAAAAGCCGCAGTTGATTTTAATCAGTATCGTGGGATTTTGAATGGTGCGATCGCTGCCCTAACTGGCCCTCAATCGGGGGTAAAAACTGCTGTCGCTACCTTTCAGGGGCGGCGTGATGCTTTTATCAGTGCTTTACACCGCATTGGCTGGAATGTGCCTACTCCCCAAGCCACAATGTACATCTGGGCAAAATTGCCCTCAGCTTGGAGTCAAAACTCCATAGAATTTTGTACCCAGCTAGTCAAACAAACTGGTGTAGCTGCTTCCCCAGGTGCGGGTTTTGGCAAATCTGGAGAAGGGTATGTCCGTTTTGCCTTGGTGCATGAGCCACCTTTGTTAGAAACTGCTGTAGAAAGAATTGCCCAGTTCCTTCAATGAATTTCTTCTCAAGCTGAACGCCAAAGATTTTTGGCGGCAAAGTCTACGAATGCAACACGCGGTAGAGGCGCACACTTGTACGCCTCTACGAATCACCGTATTATACTGAACTTAAAATATTGGAATGTATTTTTATAACTAGAAAAATTTGAAAAAATATGTAATTAAACGTATAAAAATATCGAATCTTCGTCATCTTTTATTGATACTCAGCAGTAACTTTACCCAATCAGGTCTCTCCGTTTCTTAAACTGGGTTTGTACGCTTAAGTACCAAAGACGGCTAATAATGCAGGTCGTGCTTAAAAGCCGCCGTATTGCCAAAAAGCCTGTAGTCAAGACAGCCCAAGCCTAAAAACGGCAGTAGTTTAAAACTTAATTTCCAAACTGACAGAGACTTGAAAAAATGAAAATGACTTTTCAGAAACTTGTAATTGGTGTCTCAATCGCTATTGGTATGAGCGCGATCGCCACTGTACCAGCGCAGGCTGGCACGCTCACCGGTGCTACTATTGGTGGAACAGCAGCAAGTGATTATTTAGTCTATGATTCCAATGCTACAAATACCTTTTTAGTAGCAAATACTAGTGCAAATGTACAAAAAGTTATAAGTGGTAACGTCGCCAGCCCTACTGGAAATGTAGAGCTAGCTGCTAGTAGTGAACAAACTGGTTTTAATTTTACCAACAACACCACCTTGACAGGTACAATCGGTGGGAAAATCCTGACTCTAAGCAGCCTCACTTCAGATGACTGGTTTGGAGTCGGCAAAACAACTACGACGTATGGGTTAACTAACTTAGCTAACACCTGGTTTAACCAGGTTCTAACTTCTAATAGTATCACTAGTCCTTTACTCGCTGCGTTCGGCTATACTAAACAGACTTTGTTTGACAGCTTTCTTACAAATGGCGGATTTCAACGCTTTAGTGACCCGAATATTTCCTATGTCAATCAAGATGACACCAGTGGTTTAATCAGTATTGGTTTAGCAGGTCACTATAATGCCGCACCCCTTTTAGGACTGCCGTCTAACCCATTTACATCTTCATTACAAGCAAGTGAATTAGTCAAATACACTTATGAGGGCAAGACTGACTACCTGTATAGCTTTAAAGCTACCCTATCTGGTTTAACTGAAAAAAGTGATGGTATATCCCATAGTGGTAATTATGAAGTCACCATCCAAGGTGTACCTCCCGCAGCAGTCCCCGAACCATCAGTAATGCTTGGTCTGCTGGGTGTTGCTGGTGTGTTTGCTACCCAACACAAATTTAAAAAAGCGTCTATTTAAGATTGCTGTTTCAAAACTACAAATAAATCAGGGAGCTAACAGCTCCCTTTTTTGATGAATATTTTCAACTTTATATCTACTTGACAAATAGTCGGTTAAATCGGCACGAAAAAATAATTTTTCTTAAAATAGAGAAAGATTACCTAATTTGGATTGTGACAATATCTACTGAAATATTACCACTGGTTAAAGAACCAGAACGACTGGAAAACCGTCTAGCCGAAATTCCACCGGAACCGGGGGTTTATTTCATGCGGGACAAGAGCGATCGCATAATATATATAGGTAAATCACGTAAGTTGCGATCGCGTGTCCGTTCCTATTTCCGGGATGGCTACAACAAGAGTGAACGCATCGCCACGATGGTAAAGTTGGTGACAGAAATTGAATTCATTGTCACTGATACTGAAGCCGAAGCGCTAGCGCTAGAAGCCAATTTGATCAAGCAGCACCAGCCATACTTTAACGTGCTGCTCAAAGATGATAAAAAATATCCCTATCTCTGCATCACTTGGTCAGAAGATTATCCGCGAATTTTTATTACCCGTAAACGTCAATTCGGCAAAGAAAAGGATAAATTTTACGGCCCTTATACTGATGCTGGTCTTTTACGAGAAATTGTCCGTATCTGTAAGCGGATCTTTCCCCAGCGACAACGACCTCAACCACTTTTCAAAGACCGTCCTTGCTTAAATTATGATTTAGGGCGGTGTCCAGGTGTCTGTCAACAGATGACTTCACCAGAAGAATATCGCAAAATTGTGCAAAAAATAGCGATGGTCTTCCAAGGGCGAACTCAGGAACTAATAGATATTTTGACCCAACAGATGAACGCAGCAGCTGAAAACTTGAATTTTGAGTCAGCAGCGCGAATTCGTGACCAAATTTCTGGGTTAAAGTCGCTGACTGCCAATCAAAAAGTTTCCTTACCAGATGATACAGTTTCGCGGGATGCGATCGCACTGGCAGCCAACGAAGAATACGCCTGCATTCAACTATTCCAGATTCGCGCTGGGCAATTAGTAGGACGTTTAGCCTTTGTGGCGGATGCTCACGCGGAACCGGGCGCTATTTTACAACGCGCTTTAGAGGAACATTACCAAACTGCTGACTCAGTGGAAATACCCACAGAAATTTTGGTGCAGCATGATTTACCAGATGGTGAGATATTGGCGGATGTCTTAACTCAACGTAAAGGCAAAAAAGTCACAATATTGACTCCTTTGCGGCAAACTAAGGCAGAATTAATTGAGATGGTAGAGCGAAATGCCCAGTATGAATTGCAAAGAATGCAAAAATTTGGCGATCGCAATCACCAAGCAATGCAAGATTTAGCCACCATTCTCGATTTACCAGATGTACCCCACCGCATCGAAGGTTATGACATTTCCCATATTCAAGGGTCAAATGCTGTAGCTTCACAAGTTGTGTTTATCGACGGATTACCCGCCAAACAGCACTATCGCCACTACAAAATCAAAAATCCCACGGTGACAGCAGGACACTCAGATGATTTTGCCAGTCTTGCTGAAGTTATCCAGCGACGGTTTCGCAAGTATGCCGAAGATCAGCAATTAGCACGTTTGGGTAATCCCGACTGGCCTGATTTAATCATGATCGATGGTGGTAAAGGTCAATTATCATCGGTTATCGCCATCTTGCAAGAGATGAATTTATTAGAAGACTTGCGAGTTGTGAGTTTAGCAAAGCAGCGAGAAGAGATTTTTTTACCGGGAGAATCTCAACCCTTGATAACTGATGCAGAACAGCCGGGAGTACAGTTATTGCGGCGGTTGCGGGATGAAGCGCATCGGTTTGCAGTGAGTTTCCATCGTCAGCAGCGCAGTGATAAATTAAAGCGATCGCGTTTAGATGAAATTCCTGGCTTAGGACATCATCGACAAAAGCAGCTACTAGGACATTTTCGCTCAGTTGATTATATTCGGCAAGCAACAACCATACAACTAGCTGAAGTAGCAGGAATTGGGCCGCGTTTGGCTCAAGAAATTTACGATTATTTTCATCCTGCTTGAAGTCACAACTCCCATCAATACTGCTTAGGTTTTGCCTAAAAAAGCACTCCGGGGTAGGTTGGGGAGCCACTGCTACAAGGTTGCTCCCGACTTGTCCCTTGTGCGTCTCCCAAGCACTCCCTCACGCGCGTGGCTAGCGCCTGCCGTAGGATGCCCGAACGCACAACAGCGTCTCCTCTCTTGAGACATTGGAGATAAATTTCACCAGTTGTGGAAGTTTCGAGCGAAAAAAGCCATTCCTGTTGAAATTTGGTGGTTTTGATCAAAAAATCTCACCAGAATTTAATTTCATAAATATTCCCAGCAAATATAAACTAAATCTTAAGATAAAAATTTTGTTACTAAAGATACAGTAAATTCCGAGTTTTAATTTTTCAATACAAGAACGGGTTTTTTATATTCGTCTGAAATGACTATAAATAAGCCTCTCTCAAGGCATTAATCATGGGGATCAGTAAATATCTAAGCAGCATTTAATTAAAAAAATAATTAATGTATCTAAAGTAGGAGGATGAAATCACCTAAGTTTTAGGATAATAAGAATGTCGAAAAATCTTCAAAGCTGAAATTTCGTTTAAAATAATCAGCCAATATTACAGCAGTTTGTTAAGTTGGGTCGAACCAGAATTTTTCCTCGTTTAACTTGTAGCTTTACCAAATAAAAAATAATTACAACCAAGGGTTTTAAAATGCAGACAGTACAAAAGATTTACTGCCCAAATTGTGGTAGCCACGCGGAGCGTTATTATATTTCTGATAGTCAATTAACTCGGACACAATGCCCAAGTTGTGACTACTTGATGATTAGTTGCACTCGCACAGGCAAAGTCATTGAGGCTTATGCGCCTGGCATTTACGCACACCGCTAGATAATAAAAATTAAAAATTAGAGAAAAGATTCTCCAATTTTTAATTATAAAGTTATTTATGAGAAATTTTCAAACCTTCACAGGTTGCCTTTCTGTTGCCTGAGTTGTAGCTGTCGCCTCTGTTGTTCTAATCTAAATTGTTGCTGTTGTCTAAGTTCTTGATCTTGTCTGAGTTGTTGCTGTTGTAGTCTCAGTTGTTGCTGTTGTGTAAATTGTTCCTGTTGTAGTCTCGTTTCTTGCTGTTGTAGCCTCAGTTGTTGCTGGCGTATCACCTCTTGCTGTTGTCGTGTAAATTCTTGCTGTTGTAGTAGCTGTTGTTGTTGTAGTTGTGGTTGCTGAAGCTGTAAACGAAGCCATGTTTCCTGAAATTGTTCTTGTGTTTGCTGATTTTGCTGCTCTTGTTGTTGTCTCATTCTTTCTTGAAAGGACTGGGGTTGCTGAGGATTTGTCTGAATTATTTGTCCATAAGCAGGAGAATTGATTGGCAAAGCTTTTGCAAGAACAATCACTAGGAGCGATAATTTAAGCATCAATGATCGATTCAACATACAGTTATTTTCTCAAATTAACAGTTCATTTGGGGATAGAGTTTTCTTTACAGATATTAAAAGTGCTGTAACTCAAAGCAGTAGACAAAGGCATCCCACCGAAAACCATAGGGGTTAGCCGTCAAGCACTCATGCCACAATTGCGTCACTGAAGGCTTTTGTTGCCAAGCCCACAACAGCTATGCTTGTTTATGTCAAACATGGCGTGTGGCAACACACATCAGCGATAATGCTGCTTCTGGTGAATTAGGATTAATACCAGACCATAATTGAGCCAAGCGATACTTCTTATCAGATTCACCGTAATTGCCTTGCAATACCTCTGCACCACAGGTATGGTTGTGGGGATAAACCTTGACACTAAAGCCAAGTGGCTCCAAAATTTTGTAGTAGAGCTCTGGCGTTACTCCATCCCCAGGTCGGTGATGAACCTCAGATGCTAATCCCCAAGTTTGCTCTGCTGCTGAGGTATGACCTCCTCGTTTGATTAGTCGATATAGCCCTAAGCGTAACTTCCATAACCACAAACCTAATCCTTGGAAGTTCCAGGCAGTCAACTGAGGGTCGTGGTCTGTGATTAGAATGCCGCCTGGACGGACTAAACGCGCTGCTTCTTGCAATACCATGTCCATGTAATCACAGTGATGCAGTGTAGCATTAAGTACTACAATATCAGCAAAATTAGAAATGAAAGGAAGTTGGTGGGCATCTGCCTTCACTGGTATATAGCCAAGACCTTGAGCCATAGCCAATGCCCCATAGCTAATATCTACACCAATTAACAATTGTGGTTTTCCGCCAAGCGTTGCATATAAATTGCCCGGGCCACAACCAATGTCTACAACAATTTTATGATCCCAACTGCCCGTAGCCGCTTCCCAGCACGACTTGAATAGTTGATCACGATGACAGTTTTCAAAATAGTTTTTTGCCCATTCTGGATGCCCAAAGTAATAACTATTTGCTTTGATGGCTGGACTGGAAGTAGAAATAGGAAAATTTAGGATATCTTCTTGATCTAAATCCACTTTAAAATCAGCAGCAATATAAGGTTTGAGAACTGAATATGAAGAAGTTGGCATAGCTATCCCTCTATTAATATCCTGTTTCAGTTCACTACATGAGCGAACCCTTAAATTTCTGAACCGAGCAGTATTGCCAGGTATTTGTGAGATAAAAGTAATTAAATTTACTGGGTGCGATAGGTTTAATTCTTACTTGCTCTGAGTTGCCCGCAAGCAGCATCGGCTTCTAAACCACGGGAATAACGGACAGTAACAGCAGTATTTTGCTGCTTAAGGACGTTGACAAATGCTTGAATGCGATCGCGGTTGGGGCGTTTGTAGTCTACTTCTTGGATGGGATTGTAAGGAATCAAATTCACATGACTTTGGAATCCTCGCAGGCATTTTGAAAGTTCCAATGCATGTTCTGGTAAATCGTTAACACCAGCCAGGAGAAGATATTCAAAGGTAAGGCGGCGGCCAGTGATTTCCACATATTCCCGACATTCAGCCAGTAAATCTTCTAGAGGATAGGCGCGGGCGCTGGGGATGAGTTTTTCCCGTAGTGCTTGATTGGGTGCGTGGAGACTCACAGCGAGAGTGATTTGCAAATGGTTTTGCGCGAACTGACGGATGCGATCGCGAATCCCGACAGTTGAAACAGTAAGCGATCGCTGCCCAATACCGACATCTTGATTCAGGCATTTCACGGCTGCTAAGACATTCTCAGTATTCAACAACGGTTCACCCAGTCCCATAAACACGACATTGCTAACCCGTTGCTGAAAATCTTCTTGCACAGTCAACACCTGATCGACAATTTCATAGCGTGCTAAGTTGCGTTTGTAGCCGCCTTTACCAGTAGCGCAGAAATCACACGCCATTGGACAACCCACTTGAGTAGAGACGCAAACCGTTAAACGGGATTTTGGGCCTTCTCCCCTTTCTGCGAAGGTAGGAATACCAACAGTTTCAATAATTTGTCCGTCTGTTAATTGTAAAAGATATTTGACTGTGCCATCGGGTGCCACAGAGCGGTAATGTAAAATTGAGCGCCCAATTGGAATTTCTGCTACTTCTGCACGCCAATGCTTAGGGAAGACAGAAATATCAGATAGCGATCGGGCCCCCTTGTCATAGATCCATTCATGCAGTTGCTTTCCTCTGTAAGCAGGTTGTCCGTGCTGCTGCACCCAAGTAGTTAACTCGGTAACGGTGGCACCTAGTAAGGGAGGGATTAATTCTGATTTTTTTGGGTTGTGCGAGTCAACCTGAGATACAAGAGGCGTAGCAGACATAAAAAATCAAGAGTTAATGTAGGATCTCTATTTTACCTTGCCAGATTAGCTTAGTGTTGAGCAAAGAAGACGGGTAGTTAACCAAAGGTTGCGCCGTTCCAGCCCCACATTGCACCCTTAGCGTCTGCAAACTCTATATAAATCCGATTTTTAGGCACACCTAGAGTTTGGTTAATCTGCTGGCAAAAGTCCTGACTCATTGCTGCGGTTTGGTCTGGCTTCATCGTACCAATGCTCTTAATTTCAATATAGCAAACTGGGTCTGTATTCCCTGCAAAGGTCATGGGAATTCCTGGTTCAAAAGCAGTCATTACATAGGATTCTGGTTTTCCTAAATGTTTGGCTAACTTGGCAGATAGGTTTAAAAGCATTGATTCAATTTCAGCTTTTTGAGGAGCAGTTGCAGAAGTTTGCACTTTAATTAATGGCATAGCATCGAAATTAGAATTTTGGATTTTATTTACATTGTTAAGTTTATCGAAACACAGAGGCAATGGGGACAGTAGGGAGAAATAAATTCACGCATTATTGCATTAAAGAGCTTCGGCCTCCTGCCTCCTCTTTAGCAATGCTCAATGCCGCAGCATTTAGTAATAAGCTGAAAAACATCTAAATTGCATAACCTAATTAAACCTAACTCTTGTGGGGTGGGCATCTTGCCCGCCCTAATTATGCAAGTTAAATGTGGAACAGCTTAGACATAAGAGTGATAAATATGCGTTACCCACAACCCTTGTAGAGACGTAGCAATGCTACGTCAAAACAATTCTTTTTCATGCCTATGTCTAATGAGATGAGCGAAATAGGTGATTATGTTCGGGATGATATAAACGCGATCGCCCTTTTGTTGTCGAGAGTGCTGGGCTGATTATATAAAGTGTAGTGCGAATTAGTTTTTCTTGATGAGTGCAGTCTGCCATTTGATTAAGGGGGACAACCCTGATTTTTTCATCAGGCCAGCCGATGCGAAAGCAAATTGCAATCGGGGTTTCGGCTGGGTAATGTTCGAGTAGTTTAGCTTGAGCATTTTCGACGTGACGCGCACTGAGATATAGGCAGAGACTAGCCTGATGTGCCGCCAGAGAGGCTAATTCTTCAGTGGCGGGGACTTCTGTACGTCCACTGATGCGGGTCAAAATAATGGTTTGGACTAAACCAGGGACAGTCAGTTCTACTTTTAGTTTGGCAGCAGCAGCTTGAAAGGCGCTGATACCAGGTATAACTTCAAAAGGGATATTTGCCTCTCTTAGGAGGTGCATTTGCTCGTGGATGGCACTGTAGAGGCTGGGATCGCCAGAATGGAGACGGACTAGAGATTTATGTTGCGATCGCACCCTATCGATCATCATCGGCAAAATCTCTTCTAAAGTCTGATTTGCAGTTTTAATTATCTCCGCATCTTCTCGGCAAAGTTCTAAAATCTCTTCGGGTATTAAAGAATCAGCAAATAAAATTACATCAGCAGTAGCCAGTAGTTTCTGCGCCTTCACCGTTAACAAATCAGGATCTCCAGGGCCTGCTCCCACAATATACACAGATGGCTCTACAGCATATAGTGTTTTTTTATCCTTTAGGTTTTCTGTATATTCACCTTTAAAAGAACACACGGCAATACCCCCAAAAATTTTTTTGGCATTTTCTCAGTATCTTTCCGGATTCAGCCTCTTTCCTTAGTAGAGAGTAATGGTAGATGCACCCTGGTTAAGCCCTAGAGAATACTCTGGGGCATTTTTTATTTTTTGGGCATAGGGCACTTCAATTTGGGATTTTGGATTTTAGATTTTGGATTAAATTTCAATTCTTTAATCTAAAATCTAAAATCTAAAATTCTTACTCCCCTCATCTCCCACTCTCCCCATTTAGTTTAGGAGTAGGAACTACATCGGGTAAAGGACGTTTGAGTAAGTAAAGCCAAGCTAATCCAACTAATCCCAATAAAATTCCTAGACTACTGACTACTTGTGCCATCCGTAATGGCCCCAGCATCAAGCTATCAGTGCGAAAGCCTTCAATCCACAAGCGTCCTAAGCTGTAGGCTGGCCAGTAAACTAGAAACAGCGTACCTACCTTCAGGCGTGGCTTACCGGATAAAGACCGGAAAAACAACGTTATTAGTACCGTAAACACCATTAAATCCCACAGAGATTCGTACAGGAAGGTGGGATGAAAGTAATCGAAACTAGCATATTCTAGAGGACGACGGTCTGGTGGAATATACAGCTTCCAAGGTAAATCAGTAGGAGCGCCAAAAGCCTCAGAATTAAAGAAATTGCCCCAACGTCCGATCGCCTGCCCTAAAATCAGCGAAGGCGCTACTAAATCTGCTAGTTGCCAGAAAGAAACCTGCTTGATTTTGGCAAAGATTAACGCCGCCAAAACGCCACCAAGAATCGCTCCGTGAATGGCAATACCTCCTTCCCAGATAGCAAAGATTTTTCCTGGAGTTGGCGCATATTTTGACCACTCAAAGAAAACGTAATATAGCCGTGCGCCAGGAATTGCCCCAATCAACAACCAAAAGAACAAATCCCCTAGCAACTCTGGATTAACATTACGGCGCTTTGCCAAATGCTGGGAAAGGATGACGCCAATTAACACTGCTGTGGCAATCAACAAGCCATACCAACGGATAGTGAGTGGCCCTATTTGCAGCAGAATCGATCCCGGAGAGGTAAATTGAAACGCCAAGGGCAAGGTGGAAAAATCCAGTGCCATGAAAAATTACCTAGAATAGTTCGTTAACTACCCGCGCACTTTGCTAAGTACGGAGTTTCTTGCGTCTCGAATACTGGGGAGTTACGCTTGAATCTACCACAATAGAATTGTGGAGACGTAGGTAAAAATCCAGTATCCAAATTTAGGAGTCTAGTTTTTAACGCCTAGTTGAGCATAACTTGTGCCACCAGAATAATTGAGTTTACAGCAGTTTTCATTTATTTGAACCACATCTGTTGTCAGGGCACAGCAATGCTTTAGAGCCAGGGCGAATGTAATCCGCCTATTTAACTGTTAAGTTGACACTCATGAGCTTTTTCTGTGCCCCTTGTGGTCTATTTAGATGAAACTAGCTTCACCATTCTTACCGAGAGCGCAAGATGGTAGATTTGAGTAAGTTACACAAAACGGTTTCGATATAATCACCTAAACAACTTTGATATATTTAAAATTGTGATTGCTATTTATCCTGGTAGCTTCGACCCCATCACCTTGGGACACCTTGACCTCATCGGGCGCGGTAGTCGGCTGTTTGAGCGGGTGATTGTCGCTGTACTGCGGAACCCTAACAAAATGCCACTTTTTAGTGTGCAGCAACGGCTAGATCAGATCCGTCATTCTACACAACATCTACCTAATGTAGAAGTAGACAGCTTTGATGGTCTTACCGTCAATTATGCCCAGATGCGGCAAGCACAAGTTTTGCTGCGCGGTTTACGGGCTGTGTCAGATTTTGAAGTGGAACTGCAAATGGCTCACACCAATAAAACTCTTTCTACTCAAATAGAAACAGTTTTTCTCGCAACCTCAAATGAGTATAGTTTTTTAAGTAGTAGTGTGGTAAAAGAGATTGCAAGGTTTGGTGGCTCTATCGATCATCTCGTTCCCCCACACATTGCCCTAGATATATACCAATGCTACAATCACAACTCTCCAATGTTGAACCCAATCTCAACGGAAGCAATCCCCCCCCTAAAGAGTATCTCGATGGAGAGGGAAGCATAGATATTCAGGAGGAACTCAACCGCCTAGAGGAAATGGTTCTCTCTAGTCTCAGGATTCCACTGACGGGACGCACGCTCATAGATGAAGAAAAGTTGCTGGATCAGCTTGATTATGTCCGGCTGGCTTTACCATCACTTTTTCAAGAAGCAGCAGTGATTCTGGAACAAAAGAATGAAATTCTGCTGGAAGCGGAAGAGTATGGACAGCAGGTTGTTGAGGCCGCGCAAGCAAAAAGAGCGCAAATTTTAGCTGAAAGCGATATTATTCAACAGGCTAAACAAGAAGCTGAACAGCTGCGGCGAGAAGCGCAACAAGAGTGTGAGTCCATAATGCAAGAAACCCTCGCGGAGATTGACCGCAAGCGGTATGCTTGTCAGCAAGAGTTAGAGCAAATGCGACAAACTGCGATCGCTCAAGCTCAAGAAATTGAAGATGGTGCTGATGCGTATGCTGATGGCATTCTGGAAAATATTGAGCAGGATCTCAAGCAGATGTTGCGAATTATCACCAACGGACGGCAACAATTGCAAATTGATAACCTCACCCAGCGCAATTCACCTCCTGGGAAAAAAAAATAGAGGTTCTAACAAAAGATGGGGAAGAATTATCAGTTGGGTTTCGCTATTGCTTAACCCAACAATTTCCATTATGGAATACTTTTGGGGAACCTATGGTAATAGATTTAAAATTTTGGCTTGTAATTAAGCAGGATTTTTAATAAATGCTTACTTTCGCTCAAGTTAACTTTGGAGTAAATCTAGCTGGTTTAATTGGAATTATTTATTTATTTTGGACAATTATTTACTTGATTTTAACAGTAGCTTGGCTAGCCCAACGTGGAACCAGGCTTAGAGGTTGGGCTTTAGCCCTTTACATTATCCAACTTATATTTACCCCAATTATAATGTTGTTAAGTGGAGTAATTTTGTTGTATCAAGGTTGGCGTTTAGATCCAATTCTTCAATTTGAGCAATTTTTATTGTTGCTATTAATTCTTTACTTAACTATCAAAGATATTGTAATTAATGCAGTTTACAGAGATAGGTGATTTGATAATTGGGATCGCAATGATATTGTCGGTTTCGGAAATAGTGATGTCTACGCCGCTCTAGGTTAATAGGATGATCTTTCTCATAAGTAAGTAGAGCGGTGTGAATAATTCAAGGTTTGTAGTGAGGGCTTCAGCCCTCATTTGAGGACTTTAGTCCTCACTACGAACTAATCTCAAGATTTTTTACATTACTTAATCTAGTTTGATTTATTCTCACCGACTTACTTAATAGTTTGTTTGTCATTGGCTCCAATGTCACCTCCTTGTTAGAGTAGATTTCTAGGTTCTATCGCGCCCCTTATGCTAAAGTGACTTACGCTATTATTAAATACCAAGCTAGAAAACTGCAAAACCCTTTCTGGATAAGGATAACAGGTTTAAAAAAGCATGGATTTAATATTAGGAACCATAAAGGGAGCGATAGAGCCTATTTCTATCTGTTGGCTTTTGATTGCTTGTCAACGCATGATTACAAGGTATATGTAAAATCTTCCACCAGCATACCGGGAACTAAACTACCTCCAAGTTGGCGACTTTCATATGTACCGACTTCGGGAATGAATTCTTGAAAAGTGGTCAAATCTACTAAATTTTCTCCCCAGAAGCGATAGAGACTTTCATCAAAACGCAAGTTTTCAATGGGAGCAATAATTTCTGCATTTTCTACCCAAAAACAAGCATAACGGGTCATGCCTGTGATTCTACCAGTTTGGCGATCGCTCCAATTCAAGTAATGCAAATTCGATACATATAATCCTGTATTTAAACGAGGAAGAATCTCCTCAAATACTAAATTTCCAGTAGTCACTTCTGGCGCTCGTAAAGTCTCTGAACCATTAGCACCATTAGCAATTTTTTGATATTCCTTAGCAGTTCGAGAATTCACCAAAGTATTTACTAAATGTCCTTTTTCTATTACAGCTAACTCCGGTGCTGCTATTTCTCCTAATTCATTAAATCGCGGCACTAATCCTCTCTGAAAGTTTTCTTTCAAATTAAATGCTGTTGAAAGTTGTTTTTCTTGACGCGATAATGCAGCTAAAGCACTATTTCCTTGTTGAATATCAGCTTCGCTCACAGATCCCCAAGAAAGCATCATTAATAAATCTGCAACAGCAGCAGGTGCAAAATAAGTTTTGTACTGTCCCCGTGGTAATTGTTTAGCTGGACGAGAAAGCAATTCTAGTTGCTTTTTGGCTTCGCTGATTTTGGCTATATATGCAGATTTATCCCAATTACTCCCTGCAAACGTGCCCTTAACTGCTTGTCCAGATGGGGAGAATAGAGAATAATCTAAGGTAAAAGAATCAGTAGCAAACCAGTGTTTCTGTCCGTTAGAATCACCATAAGCTTTAATTACCACACCTCCAGCATATATGCCAGTAAAATCCAATTCAGTAACCAGTTCTAGCACATTGAGTACTACTGCTTCCTCTACCAATAAATTCCCTAAATGAACTTCCCGGCTAGTATTAGTTCCTGATGGTAAAACTAGATATGGATCGATAGGTAATAGAATAAGTTCGTCACGTAGTTCTTGTAAAGCAACATATGCTAACTGCCAATCTACGTCCCAATTTCCAGTAAAGGGAAACTGTCGAACACTGCTGCGTTGGTCTGCCATCAAAGTTAATTCAAACCAACCATCAGCAACACAACCAGTTTGTCGTACTTTCGCATGATTGAAACGAGTAAATTGACTTCTTTCACTGCTTAGTCTTACAGTAAATTGCTCATTTTCTGCTTTTTTAATCAGCAGAGTTTCAATAAGTCGATTAAAGCTGACTTCTAACGCAGATAATTCCTCAATTTTCATGGATATTAAATATTAATAGTGAATAACAGAAAGTTAGGAGTTATAAGTTATAAATTAAGAGTTGAAGATTTCATTAACTCCTAACTTCTAACTCCTAACTTCTAACTACCAACTCATAACTCCTGAATTTGCACTTTTTCAAGTTCCTCCACCAAACACTTCGACATTAGCAAATACACAAACCGGTGAACCATGTCCGACCGAAATGGCCTGATTTGGTTCTCCTTTACCACAATAAGGAGTACCATACATTTCCCAGTTTGTGGCATCTCCTACTTGGATTAAGCTATGCCAAAACTCTGGTGTTGTGGCGCGATAGTTAGGATTACGGAGGGTTTTGGTGAGTTTACCGTTTTCAATTAATTTAGCGTACTCGCAACCAAATTGGAATTTGTAGCGGCGATCGTCGATTGACCAAGATCGGTTAGATTCCATGTAAACGCCGTGTTCTATCCCGCCAATAATGTCTTCAAAAGTGCCGTTTAGAGGTTCTAAATTCAAGTTTGCCATGCGATCGATCGCTGGTCGATTCCATGAGGAAGCACGGGCACAGGCAACTCCTGCTACACCTGCTCTGGCTTGACTCTCCAGACTGCCTAAACCCCGTTGGAGTACACCTTCTTTAACCAAATACTCCCGTGTTGCTACAGCACCCGTATCATCAAAGCCATAGCTGGCAAATTCACCAGCCACGGTGGGATCAAAAGTAATATTCATCAGTGGTGAACCATATACTAGGTTGCCAAAATCACTTTTGTTAACAAAGCTGCCCCCAGCATAGTTACGCTCATCTCCCAAAATTCGGTCAATTTCTAGGGGATGCCCGACACTTTCATGGATTTGCAGCATCATTTGGTCTGGGGCTAAAACTAAATTGGTACGCGTAGTTGGGCATTCTTCTGCTGTCAAGAGTTCTACTGCTTGTTCGCCAATTTGCCGCACCCGATACCATAAGTCTTCTTGTTTTAAAAGCTCTAGTCCGCCTTGGTAACAGTTTGCTTGCGAGCCGTTGTTGCTGCGCTGCTGTACAATTGCTCCATCTTGGGCAGTTGCACCGTAATTAGTGCCTATAGATAGTATTTTTTGATAGACTTCTGAGCCATTGCTGCTAATAAACCAAGATTCTCTGTCGGTTGTGCTAGCACTGGCTATGGTTTGCACAATCTTGTCGTCAACCTTCAACGTTTGGCAAATACGAATCAGTAAATCGTTGATTTCTCCCGGACTCAGAGCATCCAATGGCTCAAGAAATGGAGATTTATATTCACCAACGACTTTAGGGCGCTCACTTTCACTGAAGGGATGTATCCACCATTCACTGGCTGCTAGTGCCTGTTTATACGCTATTTGAGCAGCAGCTTGGAGGGACGGTAATTCCAGAGAGTTAGTAGCTGCATAACCCAGACAGCCATTAACCATAACTTCCAGCATGGCTCCTACAGTGAAGGATTTGCCATTTAGTTGGGGTAAGCCGTCACGGACTGAACGGGTAGTAGAAGTTTCTTTAACGGCTCTAATACCAATCCAATCAGCAGGAATATCGAAACTAGCGATCGCTTTTTTAAGTTCAGACCACATAATTTAAGGAATTAGGAATTGGGAATTGGGAATTGGGCATTGGGCATGGGGCATTGGGCATGGGGCATGGGGCATGGGGCATGGGGCATTGGGAAGAGTACAGAGGAGAGGAATTTTCCCCCTGCTTCCTCATCTGCCTCATCTCCCTCATCTCCCCCTACTCCCCACTCCTCTCTAATTACGGTGCCAGCGCGTGCCATCACGGCTATCAATTAGCGTAATACCTTCTGCTTGAAGTTCGTCACGAATGCGATCGCTTTCGGCAAAATTCTTGGCAATACGTGCTTGTTGCCTTTGCTGAATTTTCGCCTCAATTTCTGCATCGCTTAAACCATTACTTGTGTGAGTTTCTGTTTCTATCTCGGCTTCTAAACCTAAGACTCCAGCTAATGTGACGAGAGTTTGCCATTGACGCTGTAACTCCTCTGGTGATGTTTCGGTTTTCCCTTGATGAACAATAATATTTCCCTGACGACGCAGTTCTTTGGCTAGTTCAAACAATACTGTTAACCCACCAGGAAAATTAAAGTCGTTATTCACAGTTTCTTGGAAACGTCCAACAGTTTCAGGGAGTAGTGAGCCAGTTCCCACTCCCCACTCCCCACTCCCCACTCCCCAGCCTAGTTGTTTGCCGTATTGGTAGCCGAAAAGTAAACCTTCTTTAATGGTGTGCCAACCATTGGTTGCTGCGGCGATCGCTTCGTCGGTAAAATCTATGGGTGTGCGATATTGAGCGGTTAGCACGAACAAGCGCACCGCCATCGGGTCAACTCCTCGATCTAGCAATTCTCGAATAGTGGTAAAGTTGCCCAAAGATTTGGACATTTTTTCACCATCTACCTTTACCATGCCGTTATGTAACCAGTAACGCGCTAAGGGTTTTCCTGTTACAGCCTCAGATTGGGCAATTTCGTTTTCGTGGTGGGGAAAAATTAAGTCAGCACCACCAGCATGAATATCTATGGTATCACCCAGGCGATCGCGCACCATTGCCGAGCATTCTATATGCCACCCCGGACGACCTGCGCCCCAAGGTGACTCCCAAGCAGGTTCTCCCGGTTTTGCTGCCTTCCATAAAGCAAAATCCAATGGATCTTTCTTTTTCTGGTACTCTGGATCTTCGACGTTGGCGCGTAGGCGTAGCCCGCCGTAGGCATCGCTTTTCCCCGCTTGCATATCTTCTAACTTACGTCCCGAAAGCTTACCATACTCAGGAAACTGTCGTACTGCATAATACACATCACCGTCAGCAGGGTAGGCAAAACCCTTATTTTCCAATTCGTGAATTAAGCGTTGAATGCCATTCATCGTGTGGGTAGCGCGGGGATACTCATCGGCTTCTTTGATTCCCAATCGCGCCATATCCTCAAAATATGCTTTGATAAAGCGATCGGCTACAGCTTCCATTGATGAATGTTCAAGACAGGCTCGATTGAGAATCTTGTCATCAATATCAGTAAAATTTTGGATATATCGGACTTGATAGCCGATAAACTGGAGGTATCGGCGCACTACGTCCCAAACGATGCAAGCTCTAGCATGACCCAAATGGCAGTAATCATATACCGTCACGCCGCAGTAATACATCTTAACCTTGCCTGTTTCGACTGTTTCAAACGGTTCTTGACGACGGGTGAGGGTATTGTAAAGGGTTAAGGTCATAACAGAGTAATGCTGAAATAGAGAGATACTTGACACTCCCCCTGATAAATCACGGGGATTCTTAATTCATCGACGTGCCTTAAAATTATCTATCCTTGCGGCAGTATTTAAACCTGATACCCGTTCATAGAACAAAGTATCGAGCCTAATTTAGATAATCCCAGGTGGCTCTCATCTCCTTAAGCGTTAGAGAATCGTTTCTCTAGTTCCGGTATGCCCTACCGTACTTTCTCCAATCAATAAATAGTGTTGTTTACTGGTCTGAATGCGCGTTGGCAACAAGGCTTTTTTTATCGTGGTTTACTCGCTACCCACTATCCATTATTTTTTCCTAGCCAGTCGTTTTGGGGTTGGTTATCCATTTGTGCTAGCGGTTATTCTACCTGTGGCATAATTATATTGTACCCCCAAACGGTCGTGTATGTCTAGGGAAAAATCAATTAAAGTTAGGCTATCTGAATATGAGCTTCAGCAGTTGAGACAAGAAGCCGAAAAACAAGGAGTAGGAATGTCTGATGTTCTTAGGAAGTGTATATCTCAATTCTCAAAGCCGTCGTAGAAGGGCGGGGCTTTTACCCAATTTTTCGGTAATAATAGGGTAAGGCAGATGGGATGACAGTCCAGCATCCCTATGCTAGTACGTCACGGCGGAAATCAACATACTATTGGACAAAATCTCGAAAGCCTAAAAATCAAGGGTTTTTGACTTTTGAACGCCAGTTGCTTCTCCCAAGGGGAGACGCTGCGCGAACAACGTGGGGAACCCGCGCAACGCACTGGCTCCTTTTGACTTTCGCGTAGCGGTGCTAGTGTTTTCTGGACTATCTGCGCTACATTACTATTTTTTGACTATTTGATAACAGCGCTATGCAATCAGCAGTTACACCCGAATCTTCCGCAATGGATACGCCCAAACAAGGAATGCCTGTAACAATTATTACGGGTTTCCTCGGTAGTGGCAAGACGACTTTACTCAATCATATCCTCAACAACCAACAGGGTTTGAAAACCGCCGTTCTCGTGAATGAATTTGGCGAAATTGGCATCGACAACGAGCTAATTGTTTCCACTGGTGAGAACATGGTGGAGCTAAATAATGGTTGTATCTGCTGCACTATTAATAATGATTTAGTAGATGCGGTTTACAAAGTTTTAGAACGCCAAGAAAATCTAGATTATCTAGTAGTGGAAACAACTGGATTGGCAGATCCTCTGCCGGTAGCTTTAACATTTCTGGGCACAGAATTGCGGGATTTAACCCGCTTGGATTCGATTATTACCGTGGTAGACGCGGCGAATTACAGCCTAGATTTATTTAACTCTCAGGCAGCATACAGCCAGATTGCTTATGGTGATGTAATTGTGCTGAACAAGGCAGATTTGGTTGATGAAGCCACTTTGAATGAGTTAGAGAGAAAAATTAACGAAGTTAAGGAAGGAGCTAGAATTATCCGCACTACGCGATCGCAAGTGCCACTTCCTTTAATTCTCAGTGTTGGTCTGTTTGAGTCTGATAAATATTTTGACACAGTGGTAGATGAGCACGACCATCACGATCATCACGACCATGACGACCATGATCACTCAACATGCGGTCATGACCATCACGATCATGACCATGACCACCATGATCACCATCATTCTGACCATTTAGAAAATGATGGTTTCACTTCCATCTCTTTCCAAAGTGACAAGCCTTTTTCTATTAGGAAGTTTCAGTATTTCTTAGATAACCAGCTACCCTCAAATATCTTCCGGGCGAAGGGGATTATGTGGTTTGATGAAAGTCCAAAGCGTCATATTTTCCACCTTTGCGGTAAACGCTTTACCTTGGATGATGATGAATGGCAAGGTCAATTGAAAAACCAGCTAGTGCTGATTGGTCAAAATTTGGATCGTGAGGCTTTAATTACTCAACTCGAAAACTGCATTTGTCTACCTTCAACCAGTCGCGGTAAAGGCTTTGGGAAATAAAAGTTAGGAGTTAGAAGTTAGGAGTTAAGAGTTTAAAACTTGTACTCGTTCCCAGGTTCCACCTGGGAATGCCTTCCTAATGGCTCCGCCATCGATTTTGAGCAATGAAAATCAGAGAATAGCGATCCCTAACCCCCCTTTTTAAGGGGGGATCTCAAAGATCCAACTTTTTAAGGGGGTTGGGGGATCTCTTATGCGTAAGTCCTATAAACCATGCTATGAGGATTCACAAACAGTAGGGTCGTATAAATGTACAACCCTAAAGGTAGATCAGGACTTGCTACTGATAACTACTTCGTTTAACACTAATTCTGGTTGTGGTGCTTCCTCTTCTTCTTCTGGCAAACCGTAAATTGACCTGTACAACTTCACGTATTGCTTGGCAGATTGATACCAACTAAAATCTTGACTCATGCCGCGTTTTTGGAGTTCTTGCCATTGCGGTTTGAAACGGAAGCCTTCCCAAGCCCGGATCATACAGGTGAAAAGGTCTAGCGGTTCATAGCGGTCAAAGCAATAACCAGTACCGACGGCATTTTCGGGGTCATAATGGGTTACGGTGTCAACTAATCCACCTGTGCGGCGGACAATGGGCACAGAACCGTAGCGCAAAGCCATCATTTGGCTAATACCGCAAGGTTCAAAACGGCTGGGCATTAAGAAGGCATCAGTGCCAGCGTAGATCCGGCGAGACAGGGCATCGTTATACAGTAAGTAAGTTGCCATGCGCCCGGGAAAGCGGGATGCTAATTGCCACATCTGAGTTTCATAGTAGCGATCGCCTGTCCCTAACAGCACAAACTGTGCATCTGTATAAGATAGGAAGCGATCGAGGATTTGTAATATCAAATCAATGCCTTTTTGTTCCACTAATCGTGTCACAATCCCAATTAAAAAGGCTTTGGAGTTGACTTCTAACCCTACTTCTTCTTGCAAAGCAATTTTGCTGGCTTTGCGTTTCTCTAAAGTCTCAGCAGTAAAGGTTTGAGCAATGTATTTGTCATTTTCTGGATTATAAACTTCAGTATCAATTCCGTTGATAATCCCAGATAATTTACCGCTAATAAAAGACAGCAAACCTTCTAATGTTTCACCATAAGTAGGTGTCTTGATTTGCTCGGCATAGGTGGGCGAAACTGTATTTACCTTATCGGCAAATTGCACCGCCGCCGCCATTACATTGTGTCCTTGCATATACCAGGGACACCAAGTAATTTTCTCTAAATACCAACGCCACGGCCCTTGATAAGCCAGATTATGAATGGTAAATACTGTGTTGATATCAGGATCTTGGTGCATCCACACGGGAATCATCCCGGTATGCCAATCGTGACAGTGGATAATTTCCGGTTTCCAGTAATTCCAGGCAAACTCGGCTGCACCATTAGCAAACAAGGTGAACCGCCAGTCTTCACCATCTCCAGAATAAATATGGCGCGGTAGGAAGGCGGGATGTCCAAATAAGTACAAGGGAACATCAGTACCAGGCAGAATGCTTTCATAAACAGCAAATTCCTGGAACATCGCAGAACCCCGCCAAATGGGTTCTTTGGGAATTTCCATTTTGTCTGGCAAAAAGCCATAGTAAGGCAAGAATATCCGCACATCATGCCCCATTTCTCTCAGGAATTTGGGTAATGCCCCGACAACATCACCCATTCCTCCTACTTTCGCAATGGGTGCTGCCTCTGCTGCAACAAATAGAATCCGCATGGTAATTTTTGCTTCCCTGAGTCTATATTGTCAAACGATTTTGGATTTTAGATTGCCGATTTTGGATTGACCCAGACCACAAGGGTACTTGTCTAGAGGATTTTAGATTTGCGATAGCGAGTTATCGATAGCGTAGCCTTAGCGAGTCATCGAGCGTCGCGTCTTTTGGAATGACTATGCCCATAAGGGACGGAGTATGAACCAAAAAATTCTTTGAATCCAAAATCCCAAATCCAAAATCTAAAATTGCAGCACATCTTTGATGCAACGGCGATCAATTCTTATCTAATCACATCGGCTTGCCCAATTGCTTAGGAACCGCGCTGAATCACCGCAAAAATTTCTGACAAAATTTCTTGCGCTCCCTGTTGACGCAACAGTTCTGCTAGTTCTATGCCTAGTGCTTCGGCGTTGTTGGCAATGCCTGTGACGCTATCTTTTACGAACTTTTGACCATCTACACTGGCGACTATCCCTGTTAAGGTCAAATTATCACCAGATATTTCTGTATTTACACCAATAGGTACTTGACAGCCGCCCTCTAGAGAGCGTAAAAAAGATCGTTCGGCAAGACAGCGATCGCGTGTTTGGGGATGTTCGATCGCTTTGAGTAGAGATAGCAATTCGCTATCATCAGCACGGCATTCTATCCCTAAAGCACCTTGTCCAACTGCGTGGAGGGAGATTTCTTTGGGTAGGACTTGATGAATGCGATCGCTCATTCCTAATCTCTCTAACCCTGCTGCTGCCAAAATCAAAGCATCGTATTCGCCTGCATCCAGTTTTGCCAACCGTGTAATCAAGTTTCCCCGCACATCCTTAAATGTAAAGTGGGGGAAGTGGTGGCGTAACTGCGCTAACCGCCGCAGCGAAGATGTACCGATTACTGCACCTTCTGGCAATGTATCGATTTGTTTATCTTTGTGCTTTTCATGCACAACTAATGCATCTGCTGGGTTTTCCCGTTCAGTAATTGCTGCTAATGTTAACCCGAATGGTAAGTGAGTCGGCAGATCCTTGAGGGAATGAACCGCAAAGTCAATCTCCTGATTGAGCATTCCGACTTCAAGTTCTTTAGTAAAAAGTCCTTTGTCGCCAATCTTAGCTAATGCTACATCCAAGATTTTATCGCCTTGGGTAGACATGGTATGGACTTCAAAAGTAATATCAGGAAAGCTTTTCTGGAGTTGCTCTTGTACCCAGTAGGTCTGAACCAGAGCAAGTTGGCTTTTGCGTGAACCAATCCGAATAGTGCGTGGAGGACTAGAAACTACTGTAGTCATAAAACAATATAATATCGCTGGCGATAAATTCACTCTCATCTAGACTACCGTAGTCAGTGACTCATACCAATTTTGGGTTTTGGATTTGGGATTTTAGATTACAATTCTTTACCAAAAGCTGGTTTTAGGCGATGTCTACGACGGGCTGCGCCTACGCAACCTGGGCTACAAGTTGCTTGATCAACTGAATTTAGGAAGATTTTTATACGTGGGTGCGATCGCACGAAGTCATAAGGCATTTTGAGTCAGTCATAAGGCATTTTGCTTGCGGAAAACACCGAAATGAGTCAGCCATAAGGCATTTTGAGTCACTCATAAGGCATTTTGCTTGCGGAAAACACCGAAATGAGTTAGTCATAAGGCATTTTGAGTCAGTCATAAGCCATTTTGCTTACGGAAAACACCGAAATGAGTTAGTCAAAGGGCATTTTGAGTCAGTCATAAGCCATTTTGCTTATTAAATCCGACTTTATCAGGTGTAGGTTGGGTTTCGTTATTGCTCAACCGAAGCTACTATTTTTTACCAGACATAGTTTGACATCAGCTTGTTCAACATTAGCGATCGCGCGGGTTTTCCCTAATCAATAAGCTTGATGATACTCTCTAGGAAACATTCTGCGTCACAATATTGAGTAGTTAGTTTCCTTGAGTGGGCTTTATCCATGACTGCTAACTCTGATTCTGGTTGGGATTTGTCAGTTTACAACCGTAATGGTCAACTTACTCTTGTCGTTGAGGTTAAAAGTAAACTCAATGCATCACCAGAATGGGCAGCGAGATTTCGACGCAATATTCTTGTACACGGAAGCTTAACTTTTCCACTGGCTCCTTATTTTCTCATGGTGTTTCCTGATCGATTTTATTTATGGACTGATGCTGATGTCCGACTAGATCAGAGCGAGCCAACTTATACCATTGATGCACAACCTATTTTTAATCGTTACTTTGAACAGGCTGGAGTTAAGGCTGATCAAATCAGTGGGCAAAGCCTTGAGTTAATTGTTGCATCCTGGCTTGGAGAAATTATTCATTCTGAAAAATCCCCCGAAGATATAAATAAATCTCAGCAATGGTTAATTGATTCAGGATTATACGCTGCCTTAGCTGGAGGCAAGTTTTTGATGATATCATAAGGCGGTTGCGTGAATATTTACGTTGAAACTAACTTTGTCTTAGAATTAGTCTTTGAGCAAGAACAGTGCGTTAGCTGTGAGCAGATTCTGCAATCTTGTGAAATAGGACAGGGAAAACTTATTATTCCAGCCTATAGCCTTGCGGAACCTCATGAGAAATTAAGTCGTCAGGCAAAGAGTCGCAGGGATTTGCAGCAATTGCTCGATGCTGAGTTGCGGCAGCTTTCACGTACAGCATCTTATGTAAGTCGGATCAAAAGTATCCAAGATATTGCTAGCTTAATGGTGCAGAGCAATGAAGAGGAACGGCAACGTTTTGTTAATTATCGACAGCGGCTTTTTAACATTGCAGAAGTTATTGCACTCACTGGTGATATCTTAATTGAGGCAGCGTCCTGCGAAGCTATTTATGATTTGAGACCACAAGATGCTTTTGTCTATGCATCGGTTATCAACTATCTGCGTCAGTATCAACCACAGCTAGCATGTTTTCTTAACCGAAACTCAAAAGACTTTGATAGTCCTGATATTGTTGATGAACTAAATCGATTTAATTGCAGAATGATTCCACGATTTGATCACGGCTATAGTTTTCTTCAATCTCAACTTTAACCGTAGTAGTTAGCAGTATAATTGTTAGTTAACTCCATGTTTTACTAAGAAGAGTACACAAATGTTATCATGTTATCTGTCTGCGTTTAACATTAATTTGCTGCGGAGTTGTTGCAAAACAGTACTTTGAAGTTATTGGTGAAGCGTTCTTGAGTTAGTGTTGTCTATAGGCGATCGCCTTGTTGTATCCAGCCAGTGCCGAACGTTGATAAACTGGATGTAGGAATTTCGGAGTGGTAGAAGTTATGAGTATTGCAAAATCTGCATCCCTAACTTTAGAGGAGTTTCTGAAGTTACCAGAAACAAAGCCTGCAAGTATTTATGTTGATGGTGATATTATCCAGAAACCAATGCCGAAAACCCGCCACTCTCGACTTCAGGCTAAGTTGATTAATGGGATTAATGAAGTCACAGAGAAAAGGCAAATCGCTTATGCTTTTCCAGAGTTGCGTTGTACTTTTGGTGGTCGTTCAATTGTTCCAGATGTGGCCGTTATTCGTTGGCAACAAATTGAATTTGACGAGAACGGAGAACCTGTAGATGATCTGCTAATTTCTCCGAACTGGACAATTGAAATTCTTTCTCCAAATCAGAGTTCCAATCGAGTCACAAGCAATATTTTGCACTGCCTAAAATATGGTTGTCAGTTGGGATGGTTGATTGATCCTTATGACCACTCAATTCTTGTATTTAAACCAGATCAACAACCAGAATTTTGTCATAGAGAAGATAGCTTGACTGTTCTAGATGGTGTTGATTTAGAGTTGACAGTTGAACAGGTATTTAGCTGGTTAAAGATGAAAGCAGAGTGAGCAAGCCCTTAAAACAATTCGTAATTCGTAATTCGTAATTCGTAATTCGTAATTAAGTTTTGTGACGGGGATTTAACCCGGGCACAAAACGTGCTGCCTGTAGAGGCAGGGGAATTAAACTGAACATACTTTGTTAAAAGGTTGTTTGAAAAGTAGTAAAGTATACTAGAAACCCCGCTTCCATTCCTGTCCTCTACTCCTGAGAGACTTTTAAACCCCCACGCTCCTGAATTCTGACTCCTGAATTCTGACTCCTGAATTCTGACTCCTGTATTCTTCTTCAAATCTCACCGATTAATGCCACTGCAAAAGAAGCTTATATTAGTCCGAACTTGTCCAACAGTTGATAACCTTTGATAAACTTTAACAAAATCACTGTTAAAAAATCTAAAAATTTTAGATAAATATAGTTTTTTAGATATTTGCAAAGTGTCGGGGAGTCTAATAGATGAAGATACTGGTACTGAGTTGGGAGTTTCCGCCAAGAATTGTTGGGGGAATTGCGCGGCATGTCGCGGAGTTGTACCCGGAACTGGTAAAGCTAGGGCATGAAGTGTACCTGATTACGGCAGAGTTTGGTCAGGCATCGATGTATGAAGTAGTTGAGGGAATAAAGGTGCATCGGGTGCCAGTTGGCCATAGTAACGACTTTTTCCACTGGGTAGTCAATCTCAACCTGAGTATGGGAGATCACGGTGGTAAGTTAATTCTAGAGGAAGGGCCTTTTGATTTAATTCATGCCCATGATTGGTTAGTCGGAGATGCTGCGATCGCACTCAAGCATAATTTTAAAATACCACTAATTGCCACAATTCACGCCACAGAATACGGACGCTACAACGGTATTCACACAGACATCCAGGGCTATATAAATAGCAAAGAAATCTTGCTGGCTTACAACGCTTGGCGGATTATCGTTTGTAGCAACTATATGCGCCAAGAAGTAGAACGAGCGTTACACAGTCCTTGGAACAAAATCGATATCATTTATAACGGTATCCGAGCCGAAAAAAAACACCATCACGTAGATTTTCATGCTCTAGATTTTCGCCGCCAATTTGCCACAGACGATGAGAAAATCGTTTACTACCTCGGTCGCATGACCTACGAAAAGGGTGTACCTGTATTGCTCAACGCCGCGCCCACAATCCTTTCTCAAATGGGAGGTAAGGTTAAATTTGTAATCGTTGGTGGCGGCAATACTGACCATCTCAAGCGCCAAGCCTGGGATTTAGGAATTTGGTATCATTGCTATTTTACAGGTTTTCTTGCCGATGAATACTTAGATAAATTCCAAACTGTCGCTGACTGTGCCGTTTTTCCGAGTTTTTACGAACCCTTTGGAATTGTGGCTTTAGAAAGCTTTGCTTCTCGTGTTCCTGTAGTAGTTTCTGATACTGGCGGTTTCCCAGAAGTGGTGCAACATACCAAAACAGGCATTGTTACTGGGGTGAACAATCCCGATTCTTTAGCTTGGGGAATTTTGGAAGTGTTGAAAAATCCAGGTTATCGGCAATGGTTGGTGGATAATGCTTGTGTGGATTTAGAGCGGCGCTTTAGCTGGCCGAAATTAGCCAAGCAAACCGAAGAAGTTTATCAGCGAGTTGTGCAAGAGAAAAGGCAAATTGCCTGGTAAACAATTGCTGGTAATTATCAGGGAGAACTAAATGGTGAAAACAATTTAATCGCCGTTCCCAGTTATTCATAATATTGGGTAACTATTCCCAGCAACTACGGAAGGATCTGGACAGTGACAACCAACACCTAATCTATTTTGGATTTCATCTGGCCAAAATTATAGCGGTTATGACTTCAAGCGATCGTAGGGAACATTGCTCATTGGTGTCAGCTTAAGAGGATAAAACCCATATTTGCGCTTGTGTAAGCGTCAATCTTTCGATGGCGCTTACGCCTTTGTTTAAGCAATCCCAGGAGCTTGCAGGGCACGGGCGAGGTAGTCTGTTTGAGATGGCTTGTGCGATCGCCTCAATTCGATTTACCCATATTCCCTATGTTCATAACATCCTCTAACTCTGATACCATTTTCTGTAATTTCCTGGTTGCTAAATAATTAGTCGAATAAAAATTAAGTACTTAGATAAGGAAGAGTGAAATGGGACTTAGCGACGGACTTTTGAACCCGACCAAAAAGGCTATGGTCATAGATGACTGTTGCAACATGATAGAAGGACAGCTGGCATCCAAATCAGGTATAAGCGGCATCGCTTTAAAAACAGCCTTCGCCGCCCTAAAGGGAGTTAAGCCAGGGTATATCCCCTACGTCGTTGAGCAGATCCTGCCGCAGTGCTTCACCGCACTTGATCCCATCTGGAGTGAAGGCGTAGAGAAAGGCGATCCAATTCAACACCTGAGTGCGAATCGCACTCATACGGCAGACGCGCTACTGGGTGTCACCGATGCGAGAGTCAAGAGCGCAAAGCGCCAAATCGTGCGAGGAACCTATGAAAAACTTCGCGGTTCCGCCAAAAAACACGTAGAAGAAGCAGTGCCAGACTTAGCAAAAGTAATCCATAATTACACTAAGGTCTGAGCCAGAAGGGAAGAATCATAATAAACGTATGCCGCCGTTCGATGCCTCGGTGGCTGGCATACGGGGCAGATATTACACTTATAGCACCCAAGTTTTTGGCGAGATCCAAATCAGTGTATGGAGGATGTCACTTTCCTGATATATACCGAGTCAGCTTGAAACAGGGAATAATCAGTAACTATCTGAATTATTGTTTTAATAGGCTTGCAACTTATGAAAAAAGTTACCGTTTATCGATACCCTACTTATGGACTAATTGCGTTAATATCCTTAACCGCCGTATTAAGTACAACTACATCTGCCCTAACACAGTTAGCAGGCGATTCCCCAATTGGGCAAACTCCTATCCCTGCTTCTAACTTAATCTGGCCGACACAAGGGTTTATTTCTCAAGGCTTCCGCAAATATCAACATGAAGGAATTGATATTGCAGGGGCAGCTGGAACTCCTATTGTTGCTGCTGCATCCGGTACAGTTCTAAAAGCAGGTTGGGATGATTGGGGATTAGGCAATGCCATAACTATTAAACATCTCGACGGCAGCCTTACTGTTTATGGTCACAATCGCCGTTTGCTGGTGAGCAAGGGTCAACAGGTCATTCAAGGTCAAATGATTGCCGAGATGGGATCTACAGGCAATAGTACAGCACCTCATCTGCACTTTGAAGTTCATCCAAATGGTCGAATAGCAGTTAACCCCCTTCGCCTGTTGACATCCTTAACTGCAAGTGTTGGTTCTAGTTCTACAGTTCAGCAAGTGGATAACCCGAACCGCCCAGTCTCGCCACCCCCAGTAGCAAAGCAAATTTCACCTTCACAGCCAATTCCAATAGGTTTTGCACCTATTAGCATTGATACTAAATGCAATGGAGTTACCATCATTGAGGGTGAGACTGCAAGTATTCGTGTAAAAGTCTGTGAAGAAAATGGTCAATTATTTTATATTGGGCAGTTGAAGCAAGACCCAAGCAAGCCTATAAAGATAGCAGCTTTGAATATTGGTAAAGGCAGATATCGAGCAGATAATGGTAGTTTTTATTATTTAATCAGCCCTGAAAAAGTGGAAGTTTGGCGAAATGGCAGTCAGATACGTTCTGACAGTTTTTATACTTTAACGAAATCGCCATAAAGCTATAAACTTGTTCCATATATGTTTCAATCCTTAATAGTGATTTTAGTTAATTGCGATAAAAGACTTTCGGTTGCTTTATGGAGCGCCGCATCCTGTTTCAATCCCTAATAGGGATTTTAGTTGATTGCGATTTGCGATTCGATAGCTGTGTACGATAAAAAAATGAAAAGTTTCAATCCCTAATACTGGAGTTTAGACTAAAGATAAGCGAGCAGAAAATAACACTTAGAGAAATATGGA
>NZ_JABXKP010000040.1 GCF_017114985.1 Nostoc sp. JL33
TAGCAGTAGCGATCGCCCCAGATGGAAAAACAGCCGTTTCTGGTTCAGATGACAACACCCTGAAAGTGTGGGATTTGCAGACCGGAAAGGAAATCTCTACCCTGACTGGTCATAACTCCTTGGTATTAGCAGTAGCGATCGCCCCAGATGGAAAAACAGCCGTTTCTGGTTCAGATGACAAGACCCTGAAAGTGTGGGATTTGTACACAGGTAAGGAAATCTCTACTTTTATTGGTGATAGTCCTATATATTGCTGTGCAGTTTCCCCAGATGGATTGACAATTGTAGCAGGAGAACAGTCAGGGCGTGTTCATTTCCTTCATTTAGAAGGAGGTTAAAAAAATGAAACCGATCGCTGAAAATCCGATCAATATCCCCAGATATCCCCTAGAATTTCAGCAAATCATTACCGCTAAAAATCAAAACTTTGTCGGTCGTGAATTTGTTTTTGCTGCTATCAACAAATTTCTCAATCAATCTGACCGGGGCTACTTTACTATTATCGGCGATCCTGGCATTGGTAAAAGTGCCATTCTTGCCCATTATGTCAGCCAAAATCCGGGAATTGTTTATTACAATGTCGAAATTACAGGTAAAAACCGCTTTGAGGAATTTCTGACGACGATTTGCACTCAATTAATAGAAATCGCCCAAAATCAAGGTATTAAAATTAGTGTTGAGCCTGTCCTGAGCATCTCGGCTTCGCTCGATGGAACCGTAGCCGAAGGGCAGAGTCGAAACAATCTCAGCGCTAACTTTTCTGACTCTACCACAGAAGACAGTGGTTTTTTATCGTTATTACTGCAACAAATCAGTGGTAGATTGCATCCAAAACAACGTTTAATTATTACTATAGATGGCTGCGATAGAATTGATATCAACAATCAACCACGCGGCTCAAATATATTTTATTTACCCCGTTATCTACCCGAAAAAGTTTATTTTGTCCTTAGTCGTCGTCCTTATTTGAAAGAAAAATCAGGTTTATTAATTGAAACACCAGCCCAATCTTTAGATTTATCAAATTACCCTGAACAAAATCGCGCTGATATCCAGGAATATATTAAAAATTATTTAAATGAATCATCTCATTCTGTAGACGCTTCTGCGGCTACTCTTCTCCTGACGGAGACGCTACGCGAACGAGAACGCCAAAGGCGAACCCGCAGGGTGGGTAGCCTTAGCGAACAGAAGAATCCTGGAGATGTTTCGCTCAACATGACACAAGGTTTTGATGATGAAACCAATTTTATGTATGTTAAAGAAATCTTAACAGCTATTAATGAGGATATTTACCCCCAAAATTTACAACTCTATTACCAAAATCACTTAGAAAAAATGAATTTAGCAACCAGTAAACAGCAACCAATGGCTTTGCAGGTGTTAAATATCTTAGTTCAAGAGCAACCAATATCAATAGAAGCGATCGCAGAAACATTAGATGCAGATGAATATGAAATCAAGGTAATTTTAGACAAGTGGCGAGAGTTTTTACATTTAGAATCAATAGCAGCAGAAATCTATTATAGTGTTTATCATGCTAGTTTTCGTGATTGGTTGAGGCAACATATAGAGCCTAAATTTTTAGAGCCTAAATTTTGAGTTTGGCATGGTAATATAGCGGTTCTCACTTGGGTGCAGTGCAGTTTTGGCCTCATTTACATTCCTCTCTCCTTTTAGGCTACGGTGTACACACAAGTCGAATTACCCCCCTTAATCCCCCCTTATTAAGGGGGGAAACAAGAAATCTAGTTCCCTCCCCTTTCTAAGGTCCGGGTTAGGGTGGGGTAAAACCTTGGTTAATCAGCTATTTCAGACTTGTGTGTACACCGTAGCTCCTAAAAGGAGAGAGGCTTTGAATCTTACTCCCCAACGCTAGCTCTTAAGGGGCTGTTCTTGTTAGGTCTTGTATTCCATTGCAATTGGGAACCGCTATAACCCCTTTATTAACCAGTAGAAGTAACAAGCAATTATGCCTAAATATGTACTCTGGGGAACTTACTGCGAAGACGTTCTTGAAAAACGCGCCCCCCACCGTCAAGCTCATTTAGACGGATTAGCAAAACAAAAAGAATCCGGTGTGCTGATTACTATTGGCCCCACCAAAGATGTTACAAAAGTTTTTGGGATTTATGAAGCCGAAGAGGAAGCCACTGTGCGCCAGTTGATTGAAAATGACCCCTACTGGAAAAATGGCATCTGGACTGAATATTCTGTTAAAGAATGGATTCAGGCTTTTTGAAGAAGAATTCAGAAGTCAGAATTCACAAGCAAAGCCGAAGACCCTCCGCCGAGGCGTCAGAATCATTGAACCTCACACGACTAAAAGTCGTGTGAGGTTCAAAAATCCAGTTTAGAGACTGGCTTTCACAGATATTTAACCACGCCTAAGTCTTGATTCTCCGGGGCGGCAAAGTATTTAATCGGGTCATCAGCTTAACCTTTGTCATAAGCGACTCCCATATTTTTCAAATAAATCATTTAACAAACTTCGGCGGGTTTAAGTCGCCGGCTTCTGACAAGCCGTAAGTATGTAAGTCTTGTTCTCTCTTACAAAGTTCAGATCGCCGGAAACCGGCGCTCCGACTTTGCGCTAAATCCCCGTGACAAAACTGTACTTCTTTGAACGACTTCCGACTTCTTTAAAGCTTCTGCCAGCAATGCTTGATCAGAAATACAAAGGTACAAGCCCCTAAATTTATTTATGGAAAATAAAAAATATGTATGTAGTGACACGTAGTCCAAGAAATACTACGTCAATTGACTCAGAGCAACTAAATTTATTTATGGGCTTGGTAAATTTTTGAATGAGTGAATGCGTGAATGCGCGACTTCCCCGAACGCGAACAGCGTCTCCTTGGCGCAGCCTCTCCTTGGCGTAGCCTCTCGTAGAGAAGAGTTGAGTTGGGGCTGACTACTTCGGTCTTTGTCAAGTGCAAATTCATCCCGCCTTTATACAACCCTAAAGATTGCGTAAAGGTTAAATAAAACACAATTTTTTTCTTTGAGATCAAGCACACTTGTATTTGTTAAGACAGTCTACCAATAAGTGATAACACTTAAAAATTAAATGTTCAAAATGAACTATAAGTATGCGATACTCTTGGGAATCGTGGCATTCTCCAGTTTTCAAGCTCCAGCAAAAGCCGCTTCTCTGCTGGGAACGGCGGATAACTTCGGGGTCTTGGGTGGCTCGACGGTGACTAATACCGGCAAGTCCCTCATCACGCAATCTCTGGGTGTCAACGCAGGTTCTTCAGCTACTGGCTTTTCTCCAGCGGTCGGGGTCGTGAACGGAGGGATATTCACATCTGATGCAGTTGCGGCTCAGGCTCAACTGGATAACGCAAGTGCGTACAATTATTTAGCAGCCTTGAGTCCCACTAAGGAGTTGACTGGTCTGGATCTGGGTGGAATGACGCTCACACCTGGGGTCTATTCTTTTAGCTCATCGGCTCAGTTGACAGGAAAACTCACGCTCGACAATCTAGGCGACCCGAATGCGCTCTTCGTTTTCCAGATAGCCAGCACCCTCACCACCGCAAGCTACTCGTCTGTTGTCACGACCAACGGTGAAGCTGCCAATGTGTTTTTCCAGATCGGCAGCTCCGCGACTCTCGGAACCTACACTCAGTTCAAGGGAAATATTCTAGCGCTCACGAGCATCACCCTGACTACTGGCGTAAACATTGAGTGCGGTAGAGCCTTGGCGCAAAATGGTGCCGTGACGATGGATACCAACAAGGTCTCCAGCACCTGCGACACAAAGCCACAGGAAACGGCAGTGGTTCCAGAACCTGACTCATCACTTGGTGTTCTCGGCTCCGGGATGGTGGGTCTGTTATTCGCCTTCAGCAAAAGATTTAGAAAAGGGTGGTAGGTTGGAAATAGTTTTTTGAAATACTTGATTGGCAAAGAGTGTAGCAATCTATGGTAGAAAAAGATAGGCCCCGAATTGTTAATCAGACTTATCTGTTTAAAATGTTACCAGTATTTTACCAAAAGCATAATAATAATTAAATAGAGGGGGATGAGGCGAGCGACGTTCGCCTCATCCCCCTCTATTTATAGCCGATTATCATTCTTATTAAGACTATTTTGAGTATTTTAACTGATTGATAAAAGGCATTTTATCTTAACCTCTCACGAATGCCTTACTTCCCACTTATGAAAACCACTTATGAAAATTTGGCAGGCTGATTTTTATCGTCGTCCGTTCCCAGATGCATCTGGACAAATTTTATGGGAATTGTTGATTTGTGACGCAACTTGCAGCTTTAAATATGAAGCTACCTGTCTCCAGTCAGCAGCAAATTCTAATTGGGTTGCTGCTCAACTTGAATTAGCCGCAGGTGAAAAATTGCCGGATGTGATTCAGGTATTTCGTCCTCAGTCTCTAAGTTTAATTGAGGTAGCTGGACGCAATTTAAGTATAAATGTCGAACCTACCCGCCACACTTTGGCGTTGAAGCAATGGTTACAAGAAAAGCAGTATCCCTCAACGCTGGATAAACCACCCCCAGCACCATTATCAGAAAACCTCTGGGGAGAACAATGGCGTTTTGCGACTCTAGCAGCTAGTGATGTGGAAACGAGATTTAGCGATCGCCCCATTCCTATTTTGCACATACCAGAATTTTTGAAGCCGATCAATTTGGGTTTGGCGTCAACAGTACCCGTCCCTGGTGTAGTAATTTATGGTGGACGGCAATCGATGCGCCTAGCACGGTGGTTACAGCAAGCCCGCCCTGTAGCCTTAAACTACATATCTGGCGCACCAGACGGCTTGATATTAGAAGCTGGTTTAGTCGATAGATGGATTGTTGCCACTTTTGAAGATTCAGAAGTTACAACAGCAGCACAAGCATTTGAACAACGCAAACAGCAAAGTCAAGGATTGCATTTTTTGTTAGTCCAGCCCGATGATTCCGGGATGACTTATAGCGGCTTTTGGTTATTGCGGGCAGAAGATTGATATTGATTGCCAAAAATATTGTTCTGTTTATTCAGTGAATTTTAAATTGCTTATGACTCTTAGCCAATTTCACCCCTATCTTTCTCCAGAAGCATACCTGGAAGCTGAAAAATCCAGCCTGAATAAACACGAATATATTCAAGGGCAAATCTATGCAATGTCAGGAGCAAGTGATGCCCATGTGACAATTACGACTAATCTCATTGCCCTCTTGAGAAATCATGTTCGCGGTACAGATTGTCGCCTTTACGCTACAGATATGAAAGCTCGCATTGATTCATTAAATGTTTTCTATTATCCTGATCTCCTGGTTACTTGCGACCAAAGAGATATAAAATTTGAATATTTTAAACGTTATCCCTGTTTAATTATTGAGGTTCTTTCTGCATCCACGGAAGCTTTTGACAGAGGCGATAAATTTATTGACTATCAAGAATTAGAAACATTTCAAGAATACGTCTTAATTAGTCAAACCCGCCAGCGCGTTGATTGTTTTCGTCGCAATACTGAGGGAAGATGGGTTTTATATAGTTATAAAGGAAATCAACAATTACAATTAATCAGTTTAAACTTTGCCTGTTCCCTAACGGATGTTTATGAAGATGTGTCCTTTCGCGAAACATAGGCTTGGCAAAGTGTAAGCTTAGATTTATCTATTCTTTCTTGAGTAGAATATAAGGTTTTTATAATCACTTCCTGAGCCACAGCTTTGACTACATTAATACTCACAGAATTTCCTAGTTGATGGTAAGATTTATCATCATTGGGATGAAGTATAAAGCTATCAGGAAAACCTTGCAGCCTTGCAGCTTCTCGCGGAGTGAGTCGCCGCACTCTCTGATTGTGGTAAACTCCCAATCTATTAGCATCACTAGCAACCAACGTTACCGAAATTTTATTTGGATCTACAAACTTATAAACTTCAAATGAAAAGTTGCCCGATAGAGGTTTATATTTATCATTAATAAGTTTTAGATATTTTTTTGTAACTAGTGAATTCAAAATTTCCCCTAAATTGGGATGTTCAAAAAAACTAGCTATTTGCTCTTGAGTTAATAGTTTGCCATCTTGTTCTTGTCCAAATTCTTTATTCCGTCTCTTTAATATGAAACGGTTCATTAGTTCAATTTCCTCAGCACTACACTCGCCACGCAATCCTAAATCCCAGGAATGAATAGAGTTTCCACCTCGATAATCAATCAGCCTTATACCATGTAAGCGATTTAAATCATTATTAAATATTCGTTTCAACGCATTGACGAACTTTGATGAACAATCATACTTTTCATCTGGATTACTTTCCAAAATGTCGGCAACAGCCACAGATTTTTTTAGTGGATAAAACAAAGATAACTGCTGAGGATTATATGAATGCGAGTCTTTAGGCCCTACGTCAGAAATCAATTCAAAAGTGGGAGAAGCATCTAAAATTCCTACCAGATAAATGCGGACACGATTTTGCGGTAAGCCAAAGTTTGCACTGTTGAGTAAAAAAGCATGAAAACTATAACCTCTTTTTTGAATTTCATGCTTAATTGTTGCTAAGGTTCGCCCTTGATCATGACTATAAAGCCCTCGGACATTTTCAAAAATAAAAGCTTGTGGTTTATAGGTATCGAGTAATCTTGTTATTTCAAAAAATAGTGTGCCTCGCGTATCGACAAACCCTTCTTTTTTACCAGCATGAGAAAAAGACTGGCAAGGAAACCCAGCTAATAAAAATTCATGTTCTGGTAGTTGATCAATTAATCGAATGTCACCTAAAGCTTTTTGAGCAAAGTTTTTTTCATAAACTAATTGAGCATCTGTATTGATTTCGCTGCTGAAAACACATTCACTTTCTATATTTAAAGAATCAGCCGCCTGTTCAAAGGCTAATCTAATTCCCCCTATTCCTGAAAATAAATCCACAAACCGAATTTTATGCATAGATATCAAGTTACTTTTATCCCCAAGTTTTATATATTACTTAGGCTTACTTGTTTTTACAAAAAATATTCCTTTAAAAAACTACAAAATGATGCTAAGTTCAGCTTCTTGTCTAGATAATTCTGAAGGCCAAAACATAGAGGCTAACTTACGCAGTTCCTCAACGGTTCTCTGATAATTTGGATTTAGCATAGTAACCCGCATTCCGCACATGTGGTGCGATCGCAAAATATTGTATTTTTGAAGCATGACAGCTTTACCATTAGATATCAGAGTACAAAATATTGTCCACTGTGGCATAGTCGCTTGTTGGTGCATCAAATAGAAGCACACCAGCTAATCGCGATCGCACCTGGGTTTGCTGTTTAAGTTAGCTAGGTTCACGAATCAGCAAACTAAATTGGATTGTACCAGTTCAACCTTGGAGAGGTTTTAGTTGGTGCTACAGTTGCTGCTTGTTCTTGCGTCGCCTCCCTTTCCGCAACGCACCTTTTCACATTTCTCTTAGAGGAAAGCGGGGGAGAAAGCGCGATCGCCCCATACACAGTAGCTTCGCGCGGTGCATTTGAAGCCTAGCGTTTACTTCTGGAATGCTTGTATAACAATAGTTTTATCACGAACCATTAGATTATCCTGTGCGTAGGCGTAGCCCGTTGAAAACATCGCTTCTACAGTCGCATACCATATCACACTCCTGAAAAAAAGGGTCAGGTAATAAATTATTTACTGTTCTATCAAATTAACCTTGTTAAGTTACTCAGCAGGTGTAGTTTTCACCTCCAGGCTGTGTTAGATATTGTGACGCGAAACAGGAGTATAGATACGTTGCGAAAGCTTTCTCCAGAATCTCCTCTATTTGTTCTATTAATCATTATTAGTTTTCTAGTAGTAACTTTGTCAACTTGGTTATCATCTAAACCATTCGTTTTAAAACCATTTGGCTTTAATGATATTATCCAGCTACTCACATTACAGTTATTTATATCTTTATTGTTAGAGCGTTCTTTAGAAGTTTTTATAACTACTTGGCGTGGCCCATTTATCGAGCAATTAGATATTAGTATTCAGCAAGAAAAGGCTCTAATCTCTGAGGATATAAAACTTATGGAAGCCCAACAGAAACAGTTTCCTCCTTTGGAATCAAATCAAATTAGCGGACTACCGCCTGAAGGAATGAGTTTAGAACAGCAAATCATCCAAAACTTTACACAAAATCAACAAGAATCATTAAAAATGTTCAAGCCACAAACTGATGGTATAAATGAAAAAGAGCGCCAAAGAATAGCCTATAAATCTGATACGCGAACAATTGCTTTATGGACATCCCTTTTATTCGGTCTTTTAATTAGCGCAATAGGTATTCGCTCAATCGAGCCACTTGTAGTTATTGATTTAGATAATCGCATACAAGTAGTTATTTTTCGTTGTTTAGATGCATTCTTGACAGGAGGTTTAATTGCAGGAGGTAGCGAGGGAATCCATCAGATTATAAAAGTTTTTCCCGACTTTATGCAAGCTACATCTAAACAAATAAAAAATCAGTGATTATCTTGATAAAATGAAGTATTTTCGCTTATTTAATATGTGATTACGATACGCTACACGAACGCAATGACGCAAGATTATTAGATTTTACACTCATTGGGATGCTCCCTATCTATTCTAGATATATGGTGTCATCTTGCCATAGATAATCTTTAATATCTACAAAAGTTTTGTTTAAATTTCTCAATAAATCTGCCTCAGATAAAACCTTAACTCCTTCAGTTTCCAAATTGCTTTTTTGTTGGTTAACATAGGTGATCAAATAACCTCTAGAATCTAATATTCTATGTACCGGATAATCAGCCGCCGAGGTTTTTTTCAGGTATGTAGGAATAGCTCTTAGATAGCTATTATCTACTCCTATACCTTTGATTATCTGTTTATATGTAACTACTTTCCCACTGGGAATTTTGATGATAAAATTTAGGAATCGTTCATAGGGATTTTCAGATAATCCTGGAAATTTATGAGCTTGAACCTGAAAATTACTACCAACCTGGATTTTACCTGATTTAATAACTACGCCTAAAATTCCTCTTTTACCTTGGATACTTTTTAATGATTCTACCAAGTGGGCTATCCGCTTACACGGTTCGCAGTGAAAAGTTAGACGAATTGCCGCACCACTTTCAAAAGTTAGCAAAGATCCAGGGATAAAATTATCAAATTCTATACCCGTAACCACAATATTTTCTCGCAATTCTCCTGGGTTAATTGATAAGTCTAAAATATTTTCATACCTAACAATTAAAACTTGTCTGGGACTTATAGGATCGGCATTAATATCTCCTTCTATACCATCACCTACCTTTAAATTTAACCTTTTAAGCTCTACCATCGCAGAACCTGGTTTTACTTTGGTGTAAAGATACATTATTGAGGGAGTCATATTAATTCGGCGGCGCGATCAATTTCAAATTGAGGAAGTGAAGTCAGGTAAATCATTGGATTTACTAAGAATGAATAAGCTTCCATCTCCTCCACGTCCAATTCTTAAGGTTTCATCTAAGTAGGTAATGTCAAGTGTGGCAGTTCTGCTAGTAGGATTATTAGCTGGGACTACCTTAAATGGGTTGAGTTGGGGGGTATTAATACCAAAAATCTTCTCAATTGATAGGTAGCGTTTGTCAAAATAAACGTTGATGCGTTTGTTCGCTAGAGGCTCTAAATCTTCTTTGGCTGGCTCAAAGCTAGCTGTCACTTTCACATATCCTGAAACTAGCCTCAGAGAATGTTTAACTTTAGCTAGATTGAAAAACAATTTATTTGCAACATCAATCACTTGATAAACTTTACCCAGCTTTAATCCCAATGGGAGAGAAATTAAAGAACGGATTTCTCTGGCTGTGGAGTATTGTAGTTGCCAAGTTCCCTCCAGCAAAGAAGTAGCGTTGAGAAGAGGATGGAGATTGGGGTTGACACTCTCTAGTTCCGTCGTCAATTGTTCAATTTCTTCGGCTAAGGTTTTATCTAGCTTCAAATCAGTAACAGGAGAGCCATCACTCTTGATTTGAATCTTCTCAAGCGTGGCTTGTAATTTTTCTTTAATTAAAAGTTGATTGTTCAATGGTTGAAGATTTTCCTTTAGATATCCTATTGCTTTAGTTCAACTTTTATGCTGGAAGTGCATAAAAGTTGAATTATCTAGATGAAATTAGTCAATGAGTTGTGGGGTGGGGATTTGGGTATCGATATCTGCTTGGGAAAAAGTCGGGAGCAACCAGCTACTCTCACCCGCTTTAAATACTTTGGCAGGTTCAACATTCAATTCAATTACACCAGTGGCTGGATTGGTTCTAGCAATAGACTGTGTACCATCGACAAACTTGACGGCGATTGGTTGAGTCAGTTGTTGTGATTGAGCGTTCGGGCCTAGAACTACTTGAGAACCTGCGGGTAAGTAAATGCCATCGCAATCCCAATCATCATCTGTGATTTTTCCTGCGCCCAGGAAGTAGAGTTGGGTTGGAGATTTTTTTGGTTTATTGGCATAGACAGCCAACGTTTTTCCAGTTTCATTACGGCACTGTGCCCGTTTTCTAGCTGTTTCTATGACATTTTTCTGAAACTGCAATTGTGCCAGTCGCTGCTGGAATTGCTCAGGTGTATAGCCAGCTTGCTCAGGTGTATCCTTTACAGTTAGAAGTTGATTGAGCGCCTGAGTTACCTCAGCATAGTCAGCCCCCTTAGTAAAATCCTTGCCTGCCCAAGAGGGTTGAGCAATTACCAGATTCACCATCAATACGAGAGCGACAAGAACAATTTTGAGAAACTGCATATTTTTCTCCTTTTTTTTAAATTAGTGTTCAGAGCTACTGAAACTTTAACAGATTTCAAAGCCTTGAAAATTGTAAGTGCATCAGCAATTTTAATCGCGATCGCACTAATAATAGCCATAAGATTAATAGTGTTACAAGTTTTACCGAAAGTCCAAGTAATGCTTAAATTTCGACTGTACTGAAGTACAAGTGGTAAATTGCAATTCCTACTTTCGATAAATCACACTTAGAGAAATGTTTGTTACTAGTGTTTAGGGAATTGTCGAGCCAAATGTAAGCAACAAGAATATAATTGCTGGAACTTAATTAGACTAGAAACTTAGCCTAATTAAAAGTATTAATTTTAACTATAGGTTTACTTAATTGGGGTTAAGTTTTTGGCAAGTACAACTTTCTATAAATTGAAGCTAATTTTTATTAACTATATCTTAAGAGGGGTGACTAATCATTTTAGATATGTAGTATAGGGTTAAGAATCTTGATTAAAAATTGCAATCAATTAATTACCTATAGCGGTGTTGCATCCATAGACGCGTAGCGGCTACTCTACGAGTTCTCCAACGGAGTACCCGCAGGATACGACAATTGCTATATAAGTAGCTAAACACAACATTGGGTAGTAGCATCAAAAAACTCTCATCACACATATCCTGGAAATGATAGTGTTATCTAATGTTTGTACTGAGATTAATTATTTCAATTGGTATTAGGAATTTTACTAAGATGCTCTCTCAAAATTAGGATGGAAAGAAATGATTTCTGCAGGAGTCGAAGTAAAAATAAATCGCTTGGAATCTATTGTTGAGCAAATTGGGGAAGCAGTACTCTCTACGACTGAGACAATTGAACGTCTTGCAGAAAGATTGGACACTCTCAGCATCCAAGTCGAAGCACAGGGACACCAGGTGCAACAGCAAGGCTATCAAATTGTCGCGTTGTGTGATGCGGTACAGACTCTTGCTGAATCTCAGCATGATTCACTGCAAAAACTCAACCAACTGACACAAACTCTAGATCGGTTTATATCCCTAATTCAAGCATTAGATCAATAGTCGCAATTGTGGATTTTGGATTCAATTGTCATTGTTAACTGAATGTCAAAATAATTCATAATTACGTACCCATTCTTTAATTATGAATTATGAATTATAAATTATGAATTACTCGGTTAAACCCTTAACTGAGTTACCGCGATGTTACCGGAAAAACATACATCCACATCGCTACCAGGAGTGCGATCGCGTTTGCCATATTCTCCTACATAATAAAAATCATCGCCTTCAATTCGATAGTTCACGGGCAAAGGTTTGGTGCAGGGTTGGCAAAACACCAGATCAGGATCTGATTCTCCTGGTTGCAGATGCGGCAAGTTCACATTCCAAAAGCTTCCCGGTTCTAGGGGACGCTTGAGTAAGTCTGCTAAAACTTCAGCTGTGAATTTGGCGGCCAGATCCCAATCAAAATTCTGCTTGGCTTTGCGATACTGGGAAATGGCAACTCCAGGAATACCGTGCATTGCGGCTTCCCGCACGGCGGCAACTGTGCCAGAAATGTAGGCATCGACTCCTAAGTTGCCCCCAGCGTTGATACCTGAAAGTATAAAGTTGACATCTGCGGTGATTTGTGTTATTGCAATCCTCACACAATCGGCGGGAGTACCTGCGATCGCATACTCAGTCTCAGAACGTCGCTGGAGGTTGATGGCACGAGTCGTAGTAACTTGATGTCCACAGCCAGACTGAGGATCGACAGGAGCAGCGATAATAGCATTTTTGCCGTTTACAGCTTTGAGCAGAGCTTGGATACCGGGGGCATCAATGCCGTCGTCGTTAGTTAAAATTATGGTCATGTATATATTATATTGATATAGATTTAGCTAAAATATCAGAAAAATGCAGATATCACCCATGAATGGGTACAACAGGAAAAGCTACTTGCAGATTGGCAGTAGCAGAAACTTCATACTCTAGAAAACCGGGAACGAGGTGATTTTTACAGTGTTTCCGTAGTATTTTTGGTGCAAGTTTGTCTTAAGGTTTACACGATGAAACAGCTCCTCAAACAAGTATTTAGCAGTCAAAAACGCCTCATCCGGCTAATTCTACCTTTGGTGACGATTATTTTAGCAACTTCGCTGCTTGCCGCACCTGCTTTAGCCACAGGTGTGTATCAAATACCCAACCTGACAGCAGGGAATGACACCTGGGTTTTGGATCAAGGTGAAGTCATCAGCCGTCTGAATGAAGGTAAGATTAGCAGCGCTTTTAAGGATTTGGCAAAGCAAACAGAGAAGGAAGTAAGAATTGTCACTGTTCGCCGCCTCGACTACGGTGAAACGCCAGAAAGTTTTACTAAAGAACTGTTTGAAAAATGGTTTCCGACAAAAGCAGCCCAAGCTAATCAAACTTTATTGGTTCTTGATACAGTTACCAATGGTACTGCGATTATTACTGGGGATCAAGTCAAGCCAATTCTCACTGACTCTATTGCCGAGAGTGTAGCTACTGAAACAGTAAGTGTGCCGTTACGCAATGGTGACAAATACAACCAAGCATTTCTAGATGCCAGCGATCGCCTTGTCGCCGTCCTCTCTGGCAAAGCCGATCCAGGGCCACCCAAAATAACTGATAATGTACAGGTAGAAGGCACCTTCAAGAAAGCAGAAGAAACCGACCAAGGTAACGCTACTGCTTGGGTAGTAGGATTGTTAATTGCCGCCACCGTTATCCCAATGGCGACTTACTACATCTATCAGATAAATCAGCCATCATCTAATGGCTAATGGGAGTGGGGAGTGGGGAGTGGGGAGTGGGGAGTTATGAATTTCTAACTCTTAACTTTTAACTCCTCACTCCTAACTTTAATCTTGAACATACTCTTGTCCTGTGAGTAAAGCCACCTCAGCCCGGACAAATTCTCGACCCAAATAAGCTGCATGATCTAATTGAGTTAAAGGAGTGGGCTGAGTTTCTTCAAAAATCTTCACGCAAAGTTCTTTCGCCGTCCTCGCGCTAAAAACTGTCGTGTGAGTTCGTTCTACTTTTTTTCGCGCCGGAATTACCTTTCCCGTTTCTGGATCGACAGCTAAACCGCGATCGTCAATTACATTTGTAAAATGCTTGGCATAAATTAACCCTGCGTCTCGATCCAAGTAAATAATGAAATATCCACCGGGATCAAGGTCAATATGACGCTGGGAAAGTTTATCATCAATTGCCGCTAAATCTTCAACTATTAAATCCATAAGCATTATAAAAAGAAATTTTCTTTCTTGAGGGTTTTTACACTCTAGATCAAGTGTAATTCCTATCTTCCTTAGTCTTGTTGATATCTTTCAGATATTTTTGATTCCTTTTACTTAAAAGCAAATCAGAGAATTAGACTCAACTATTCCGAATAGTGCCATCTGGCATGATGGTGTTACGAAAAGTAGTGCGACGCAGACTAGATCCTTCCAAATTGGCTCCAGTCAAGTTAGCTTCCCAGAAGTCGCATCCCCCCAAATCAGTTCCGCTCAAGTTAGCCCCGATTAAATTAGCCTTATGGAACCTAGTGTTGTGAAATCTCGCTCCTCTAAGATCGGCATTAGTCAGGTTAGCAACATTGATACTGGCACGTCGCAAGTCTGCTCCTCTAAGATCGGCCTCGGTCAAATCGGCACTATTCAGACAGGCTTCAAACAACTTGGCATTAACCAAACTAACTGCCTTCAAAATAGTACGAGCAAGATAGAACTCCTCCATATTATTCCCAGTCAAGTCAGCACCACTCAGGTCAATCCCCGACAAATCTACGTCCAATTTGACTCCAGAAAAGTTTCTTTCCCCAGCAGCATATCTTCATAATCAACTCATCACGATTCACACGCTCCATAAATATTTTCCTGAACTTATTAGGACTTACGCAGTGATGTTACGAAAGTACTTCCTTTTCCTCAAGCATTTTTCTCACTAAATGGCAACTCTGCATTAATTGCCTCAATCTGCTGCTGTTCGAGTTGATTCACTTCCTTTATATAGGGACGGATAATTTGTCCTAAACGATTATTGTAAAAGCGGTGCAGACTGTGATTTGGCATAGCCGGGAAACCACGGCGTTTTTTGTGACGCCCACCTGCGCCAGGGTCAAAAATTTGGATGCCGTTAGCGATCGCCCACTCAATTGGTGCATAATAACAAGCATCAAAATGTAAGCAATCTATTTCTTGAAAACTCCCCCAATAGCGTCCATAGAGTTTGTCATCTTTAAACAAACAAAAGGACATTCCTAAAGGATGAGAGTTATCTTCCTCGCTATATGCAGCAATAAACAAGACTCGATGGCGATAATCGGTGTATAGCTGCTCAAAAAATCTCTGTGTGAGATATTTGCTACCCCACCAGCCAAACTTATCACAGGTGTCTGCATAGAACCGGTGCATCAAAGGAAACAAAGACTGAGGAATTTGATCACCACTTAGCGGTTGCAATCGTAAACCTGCTTTCTCCACAGCTTTGCGTTCCCGCTTAATATTGCGGCGCTGATTGGCGTTAAACACTTTCAAGTAATCATCAAAAGTTTTAAAACCAGCATTTTCCCAGACGTAGCTGTGGTGCAGCCAAGTTGTAAAGCCATGCCGCTCCAGCATCGGACGCCATTGGGGATCGACATAGAGAAAATGACATCCAGAAATCCGATTTTTGGTGCAAAAAGTGTCAATTTCATGCACCATCATCGCTGTGATTTCATCTTCATCTTCTCCTGGGGCGATTAAGAACCGATAACCTTCAGCCGGAGTAAATGGTGTCATTCCCAGCAATTTTGGGTAATATTGGACTCCGATGCGATCGGCTAACTCTGCCCATTGGTGATCGAAAACAAATTCACCAGAACTATGTCCTTTAAGATAAAGTGGCGCAGCAGCAATCAGCGTTCTATCTCGCCACAATGTCAAGTGATTTGGCAACCAACCAGTTTTAGCCGTAGCACTTTGAGAGGTTTCGATATTATTCAGCCACTCCCATTCTAAAAACGGCGTTTTGAGTGGCATTGCCAAAGCATTCCAGGCATTTTGGGGTACTTCAGCGATTTTGTTCGTCCAAACGACAGAATAGCGAGGCTTAAGTTGTTCCACTTTTTAGAGGAGTAGGGAGTAGGGAGTGGGGAGTGGGGAGGCAGGGGGCAGGGGAAGAATAATTAATGCTCAATGCTCAATGCCCAATGCCCAATAAATACTTTACTTAGCGTAATCTAATCTGCTGGTCGTTGCAGGCGATAGTGCAAAAACACTTCTTGCTCAACTGTATGAACTTCTAGAAGTTGCAACTTAGGAGCCAAATCGGCTAAAAATCCTTTCCCTTCGACAGGTGTGGGTGCAGTATTACCGCCTAAAATTAGCGGGCAGACAGTCAGCCATAATTCATCAATTAAATCTAATCCCAGCAAGGAAGCGACTAATTCACCTCCACCCAAGATCACCAAGCGTGTTATATGTAGAGTGGCTAGATGCTTCAAAGCTGCGGGAATGTCAATTTCTCGCGTTGGTGTTTCAAAAACCAGAATCTGCTCAAATTCTGGAGGGCACTCTTGTGCTCCGGTTCCCAGAGTTGAGGGAAGTGTCTGTAACCGTCCTTTCCATGAAAGTGCTCCCGCTATTGTCGTGAGTAACCAGCGTCTAACTGGTTGCTTAAAAAAGTGAATTTCCGGATTGAGGTTTGCAGAGCGTGTAGTCACTATATGGACTGCCTGCGGAGGCTTCCCTGCTTGTGCCCGAAGTTGCAATAGAGTTGGATCTGTTACGGTAAGTGTTGTTCCGTAGGCACGGATAGTACCAGCACCGAGTAAAACCGCATCAGCAGCAGCGATTTGTTTTTCTAAGTGTGCTTTATCAACCCTTGAGCCAAACCGAGCAGGCGATCGCCTAAAATCTGCTATCTTGCCATCTGCACTCATTGCTAAAACAACTGTAGTATGAGGACGATGTTGCAACATTAATTGATTTGATAGTTTTATTATTTATTTGTTACTGTATAGATTCTCAAAAAAACTATACCTGCAAGCTACTGTTTTACAATTTCACCACTGTATTCATATGCAACACAAATCGCTTCTATATCTAGGACTTCTACATTTAGCATATATGACTTTTGGTATCCCACGTTTCTTTTTGAATTATAGCAATTTGTTATTTTTAAACATTGAAAATAAAATTCTGATAATTTAATAAAATGTCTCATCAAGCTCGTCTAATTAAATATCTTTGCTGTTGTGGTTTGCAGATGCAAAGTGAGACACTCGATGGCTAATTCCCGCCAATCTTCATTTCGTCGAATTTTAGTAACGAGAATCTTGCTGCTGTTCGTCCCAGTTTTACTTATAGGCGAGATTGTTGCCTTGAATAAGGCACGTTCTAGCATATTGCGAACTGCACGTCAAAATTTAACAGAAAGTTCCATCAGTAAAGGGGAGAGAATTGGAGATGCGATCGCCATCTTAAAAGCTAATTTGCTGAGTGTAAGTAAAACAACGGTGATTAGGTCGGGTTCGCCTATACAAGAGCAAGAAATTCTCACGCAGTTAAGGCAACAACTTCCAGCCAGCATTGAGTGCATCCAATTAACGAATCTCCTAAACCAGAAAATAATTGCCAGTAGCTGTGGGGATGATCAAGCTATTGGACAATTGAGATTGCCTTTGCCTAGTGACGGAATTGATGTTAAGGCAATCTTTCCGCCAAAGGCAGGAATGACTGGAAAAAGAAACACCCAAAAGCAACTGCGATTAGTGTTATCTGCACCAGTCTCCGATAGCCGAAAAAATTCAGTTTACAGCTTAAGTATTCAGTCTGCATTGTACCAACAAACCATAAATCCACCGGGATCGCTCACAGGCGCGATGGTAGTGATTGCTGAAGATGGCACAATTTTGGCGCACCCAATCACAGAATGGGTGGGAACTAATATCAATCAGCACCCAAATGCTTCCCAACTCAAGAGCATAATTAAAAATGCGTTGGGGCACCCCGCCGCAGGCATCGCGGGACGAAATGATTCGGTTAATTTGTCTTTTACAGAGGGGAAAGAATTAGTAGCTGGCTATACGGCTATTGCAAATCCACTTAGCCAACAGCAGCAACAAAAATGGATAGTCTTAGCTGTTACTAGTGTCGATAATGCGCTTTTTGGTTTAGAGGAAATCAAACTCATTCTCATCGTTTTGACAGTTGGTTTGATTGGTGCAAGTTTGTTAGCATCGCTATATTTAGCTCCTTACTTGGCACGTCCTGTAGAAGAATTGCGAGACTACGCTCTCAATATTCATTCTCACCACGCCGCACAACCAGTTCCGCACAATTTTCAAATCCGGGAATTCAATCAACTAGCCCAAGCATTAGACCAAATGGTAGAACGGCTGAAAGCTGGGGCAGAAGAACTGGAAATAGCTTGGAAAGAAGCAAAAACCGCTAACCAGATTAAAAGCCAGTTTTTGGCTACGACTTCCCATGAATTGAGAAACCCATTAAATATTATTATTAACTGTATTCGCCTGGTTGAAGATGGCTTATGTGATGACCGGGAAGAAGAAATGGAGTTCCTCAAACGTGCCGACGAAACAACGATTCACTTGCTAGGTATTATTAATGATTTACTCGACATTTCTAAAATCGAAGCAGGTAAGCTTTCAGTCGTCTGCACACCTATTGACCTCCGACAAATATTGTTAGAGGTGATTAATTTACAATCAGTTAATGTTCAACAAAAAGGCTTGCAGTTGAAATGTGAGTTAGATGCCCAAGCGATACCAATTAAGGCAGACGCGGCAAAACTCAAGCAGGTGCTGATTAATGTTATCGGCAACGCCACTAAGTTCACCGACACCGGAAGCATCACCATTAGTACAGAACTTCAGTATAGTAATGGTAAATCTCAGGTGGTAGTCGCTGTCAAAGATACAGGTATAGGCATTGATCCAACTCAACAGCACAAACTATTTCGCCCCTTTGTGATGGTGAATGGTACAACCACCCGCCAGTTTGAAGGTACTGGACTGGGATTAGCGATTTCACGAAACTTAATCGAACTCATGGGAGGCAGCATTTTTCTTGAGAGTGCGGGACTTCATCAAGGTACGACACTAAAGATTACCATTCCTTTGATTGATATCTCGCTGTTAGCTGTTCCAAAGAAAGATGAAAATATCGGCGATCTGGGATTTTCCTCTGAAAATGAGGGGGCAAAAGTAAGTCGCTACCCTAGCTTACAGGAGTCTGGGGGAAGTTCCTCTTTGGGGATCAATAAGTCTCTGAAAGCAGAGGTAGACAAGGAGAAGCTCCCGAAGTCCCTGCTGGTACTTGGGAAGGAGACTTGCGAGATTCGTCTTTCGCCGCTACAAACTATCCTGGTAAGTCTTCCAAAAGGAGGAGTTTGTGCAAATGGGACTTTCAAGAGGTAATTTAGTCAAAAGTCCATTTCTCAAATGTAGCACTGCCAGCAACTAGTAAATATACCTCCAAACCATATTCTCTGGCTAATTGGGCGAGAATGCGATCGCTTACCAACACCGAACGAATTACCGCAAAATCCCTTTTTGACGATCGCTTCACCCCGAATTATTCAACAACGCGATCGCTACGGTTTTGACTCTGATTTAGAAGCGTTACTAAATAACCAAGATAAAAGATTAGCAACCGTAGCAGCCCCAAAAGAGAACAGCGCAATAATTGCATCACGAGGTAAAACCCCATCTAACCAGCTACCCTGTATTCTCGAAACTGGGAAATCTGGATCTATACCGATTTGAATCTCTTTAGTTTTCCCAGAAAAGCGGGCTTCTATGCCCTTTTTGGGAACAATTTCCAGATGGCGTATTTCTTTAATGTTTAAAGGAGTTTTAATAGGATCAAGTTTGTCACCCATGAGAAACTGATTTTTCTTAATCTCCTGTTCCTGTCCTACCATGCGGATTTTACCTTCTACAATAGTAGAATTTTTTAAATCGTCTCTGGCATCTTTACCAGGTATATCTAAATTTAGAAATTTCACATCTTTGGTTTCTATCTTTTCTCTAAACCATTGTTCTGATTCATATTTGGGAGCTTTGGCTAAGGTAATATAAAATTTGGTATTTGGCGCAATATTTAGGTTAAATTGTTGATTATCTGGATTAACAATAAATTCTAGTGGTGTTTGCTTATCTGGTTGATTTGGTAATTTTAAATCTGGTGGTAATTCATATCCTTCTAATATGACCCTGATTGGTTGTTTACCTAAATCTATTTCTAATGTATTTTGGTTGTTTTTTAAGTCTAATTTAGAGTTAGATTGCAGGGAAAAATCAAGTTGAGTGCGTAAGAAATCATAACTTAATCCAGCTACTTTTGTATTGGGTTGCAGCCGGAGTTCATTTAGGGTTATTAGATTGTTTTTATCAGTTGTTGCTTGCAGATTATTTGGAACAATAATCCATCTACTATCGTTATCTTTAAGGTCGATTATTAAAGAGTGTAACTGATTAAGTTCTGGCCAAGTTTCACATTGAAAATCGCCTGTGAAAGTCAGGGTTTGTCTGCCATCATTTTCTAGTTCTTTAATGCCGCTAATATTTTGAAGAAAGAGTTTTGATTCTTCTCCGTTATAGGTAAAAGTCATTTCTTGAGCAATGATATTACCTTCAAATGTATGAGTACCCGGTACAATAGCGGCAAAGGTGACGATAGTCAATAATAAAAGTAACAGCAACACCAACAATGCATTTTGATGGTTTGAAAGAGTTCGTAGTAAGCCCTTCAGTGCTGAAATACTTACTACAAACAAAGTAACTAGAGATGTTTTCAGAAAATTCAACCATTGGCGAATATTGATGAAGTTGGGAAAATTTTGTTTGGCTTTTTGCCGAGATGCCATAATTTATTTCAACCAATTTGGGTTATGTTCAAATATAATTCGCTTTTCAATGCGATCGGGAGGTTCATTTCCTCGGTCAATCTTAGCAACGTAGTGCAGTTCATAGCGCCCTGCTGGGGCGTTGCGTCCATCCCAAATAAAAATAGTTTCACCCTTTTTCGGATTCTTGCGGGAATCGCTATAGATTGCTTTTTCATCTTTGGAGAGGATTTCAAAATTGGTAAATCTCACTCTGTCTTGGGAATAAAAGACAAACTCATACTTACCCGAAGTTTGCCCCAGGATGACTGGAACATATACAGGTTGGGAACCAAGGCTATAGGATGCCAATGCACGGAGTTTTTTTGTTGGTATTTTGGCTTCCCTGAGAACGTAAGTATCCCAGCTAAAGCTGAAACGCGAATCTTTGTTAGACAATAACAAATCATCCATTTGATAGTGATAATTATCGTCCAATGATTTCACTATTACTTGAGGGTTTTTTCCACCATTTATTTGCGGAATTTGTAGCGTGAGAGTTTTGCCGAAACTGGCAAGGTTGCCGCTAGCAATAGAAATTAAGCTCAAGCTATTCCCGCTTATGGATTCTTCTTTGATACCTTCACATCGGTTGGGTGATTTGCGGCGGATGTAATCGGTAGATTGGGGGTTTCCTTCTGGACAATAAGCAGTAGCCTTAAGATGGCTAACGCTGAGGATTAATAGGCTGGCAAGAATAATTTTATAATTCATAGCTTGTTTAACGAATGCTCCAGGTAAGCAGTTTTTTTTCAATCTCAGATATGGGATAAGCGAAATCTCGGTCTTTTCCTTTTCTTGTAACGACGATGCCTAAAAGTTGATTTTGCGAGTCAATTACAGGACTGCCAGAATAACCAGGTGTGAGTGCGGCTTGAGATATTTCTAATCGCTGGTTGTTAGAGTTACTAATCTGTCCCAATTGCATAGACCAAGATTTATCTTCACCTCTTTCAGCAGAATGACCGATAATCCGAATGGGCATTTTCGGGGTGATTGTAGTTGGGAATATAGTTAAGGGCTGAATATCTTCTGGCAGATTACCGATAACTTCCAAAACAGCTAAATCGAGTTGTTCGTCTATAGTAGTCACTTTGAACAGCTTGGCATCTCGCCGCATTCGCACTCGGTTTGATGGCGGTGAACTGAAAAATTCCACTTGGATATTTTTACCCTGTTCATAGCCATCAAAAATCACATGACGATTAGTGAGGATTAATGTGCGGTTGGCTTCTCGCTTAATAACTATACCAGTACCACGCTCAAATCCCTGGCGTTCACGGCTACTAGAAAAAGAAAAATCCGCAGTGATAAGTACTACAGAACGCTTAACGGGTACGTTTGGATCATCTTTAGGCAACCATTGGCGATCATCTTCTACACTACCTAGTTTATTCTCTTGCTCTGTCAATAACCGCTCTGCTTCTTTATAGTTGTTACCCGAATAGACAAAATTGGGGTCAAGGTCTTCTGCTTTGTCAAACTGTTTAATGGCTTCTTTTAGTTTCCCTTGCTGTTGAAATGCATAACCCAAACTATTATCGGCGACAGCATGAGCGCTAGCTGGAGTTCCAGAATTATCTTCTGGTAATGTTCGGGCTTTTTGGAAGGCGGCGATCGCTGCATCTATTTTCTTCTGGTTAAACAGTGCAATGCCAAGATTATTGTAAGCATAAGAATAGTTAGGCTTGAGTTGAATCGCTTTTTGCAAAGCGGCAACTGCTTGATCTAATTTCTTCTGGTCTGTGAACACAGCGCCGAGATTGTTGTAAGCATCAGCGTAGTTGGGCTTGAGTTTAATTGCTTTTTGCAAAGCGGCAACTGCTTGATCTAATTTCTTTTGCTTATACAGCACAATGCCGAGATTGTAGTAAGCATCAGCATAGTTAGGCTTGAGTTGAATCGCTTTTTCGTAGGCGGTGACGGCTTGATCTAATTTCTTCTGATCTCCGAACACAACGCCAAGATTGTTGTAAGCATCAGCATAGTTAGGCTTGAGTTTAATTGCTGTTTGGTAAGCAGTAACTGCTTCATCTAATTTCTTTTGCTCATACAGCACAATGCCGAGATTGTAGTAAGTAGTAGCATTGGGGCTGAGTTTAATTGCTGTTTGGTAGGCAGCAATTGCTTCGTCTAATTTATTCTGGTCTTTGAGTGCAAGTCCGAGATTGTTGTAAACATCAGCTTCGTTAGGTTTGAGTCGAATCGCTTTTCGGTAGGCGGCGATGGCTGGATCTAATTTCTTTTGCTCATACAGCACAATGCCGAGATTGTAGTAAGCATCAGCATAGTTAAGGTTGAGTTGAATTGCTTTTTCATAGGCGGTGACTGCTGCATCTAATTTATTCTGTTGTTTCAACACATTGCCGAGATTGTAGTAAACTTCAGCATCGTTAGGGTTGAGTTGAATCGCTTTCTCGTAGGCAGCGACGGCGGCATCTAATTTATTCTGTTGTTTCAATGCAATGCCGAGATTGTTGTAAGCAATGACAAAGTTGGGTCTAAGGTGAATTGCTTTTCGGTAGGTGGCAACTGCTGCATCTAATTTCTTTTGCTCATACAGCACAATGCCGAGATTGTAGTAAGCATCAGCATAGTTAAGGTTGAGTTGAATCGCTTTTTGGAAGGCGGCAACTGCTGCATCTAATTTTTTCTGTTCATACAGCACATTACCTAGACCCTTGTAAGCAGTAGCTAAGTTGGGGTTAAGTTGCAAAGCTTTCTTGTAAAATGCGATCGCCTCCTCTTGTTTCCCTTGAGCATTTAGCACATTCCCTATACCCACGTAAGCATCAGCATCCTTAGGATTGAGTTGTAACGCTTTCTGGTGAGCTGCTAACGCTGCATCTAATTTCCCCTGTCGCCGCAAAGCATTCCCCAAATTGTTATAAGCTTTGCCATTATTGGGTTCAACTTGTAAAACTTTACGCCAAATTGTCTCCGCTTGGGAGTTATTACCAACTGTTTCGGCAGCATCGCCTTGTTTAAATAGCTGTTCAATATTGTTTTGAGCAACTACAAATTGGGGTATGGTAGCCAGAGATAGAGTTAAAAATAAAGTAGTAAATATACGGTTGTGCATAATCATCCTTATACGTTAGCTGATTTTATCAGGACTTACCTGAAAATCGCTAAAAACCGGATGAATTTTTGATAAAGACTCGTTCACGAGTCTTTGAACTCCGTTGATGAACCTCAGAGCTTCGTGAACGAGCCTTTGAACTCCGTTGATGAACCTCAGAGCTTCGTGAATGAGGATTTGAACTCCGTTGATGAACCTCAGAGCTTCGTGAATGAGCCTTTCAACTCCGTTGATGAACCTCAGAGCTTCGTGAACGAGCCTTTGAACTCCGTTGATGAACCTCAGAGCTTCGTGAATGAGGATTTGAACTCCGTTGATGAACCTCAGAGCTTCGTGAATGAGCCTTTCAACTCCGTTGATGAACCTCAGAGCTTCGTGAACGAGCCTTTGAACTCCGTTGATGAACTTCAGAGGTTGTTTGAAAAGTAGTTAACTGTGATTTTAGGCACTTGTTGATCCCCCCTAACCCCCCTTAAAAAGGGGGGAACCGGAATCAAAGTCTCCCTTTTTAAGGGAGATTTAGAGGGATCTAAAACCTTTGATACCGACAAGAGGACTTTTCAAACATCTTCTCAGAGCTTCGCGGACTATAATAAGCTGTTGGACATTTAACTTGCATATTACCTGGAAGTAAAACTCTTGTGGGGTGGGCATCTTGCCCGCCCTGTTTATGCAAATTAAAAGTACATTAGCTTATAAAGGTATAGTTGGGAAAACTTTGGATAAGTTTTATTTAACGGAAAATTACAGTTGAGAGCAGTTGTTCAAAAAAACAGGTTTGCCGCCTTGCTTAAGAGATACTGTTAGTGCAGCAAGAATTTCTACTAACTGTGTGCCTACCCAGCCAGATGAAACCTCTGAGGGAGTATTGTTGAGAATAGAGACAACAAACGACGAGCAAACCCTTTGCAATGGTTCGCCTGTTTCTAATTCCAGCACTATCTGCCTTTGATTCACAGGAATAAATTGATTGCCCTGCTGTTCAAACTCCCCACTCAGTAGGGTTAGAGGTGATGATAGTGACATCTCATCAAAAATCAAGCTGCCAAGACTGCCCACAATCCCTAGCCGTCGCTGTTTATCAGGATTCAGCCAGCACAGGTGAATATAAACTTGAAAGCCATCTGGGTATGTCAGTGTCAGCCATACTAAATCAGCTAAACCTTGAGATGAGGGGGATGAGGGGGATGAGGGGGAATAAATAGTAATTAACTCCCTCATCTCCCCCTGCTCCCTCATCTCCCCCTGCTCCTCACCTCCCTGTAGCCACACCGTACCCGTTGCTTGTACTTTCACAGGAACCTGACCCAGCCAAGCGTTAAAGATAGCAATATCGTGAATAGCTAAGTCCCACAGTGCATCAACATCTTGCCGGACAGGCCCTAAATGGGTACGGGTGGCGTAACCATAGCGCAAATCACCTAATTTACCCGCTTGTACTACAGTTTTTCCTCCCTCAACTGCTGGGTGAAATAAATAAGTGTGGTCAACCATGAGTATTAAATGATGCTGGTCTGCCAAGTGGCAAAGTTCTCGACATTCTGCTGGGTTGAGAGTTAGGGGTTTTTCTGCAAAAACGTGGTATCCCTGTTGGAGAGCGTCTTTAATTAAAGCATAGTGGGTAGTGGCTGGAGTTGCGATCGCCACCCCTGTCAACCCTGGCACTTTCTTTAAATCCTCCCACTGCGTTGTTAATACGACATTTTCATCTAAATTAAACTGCTGCTTTACTGCCGCTAATCGTTCTGGATGAGGGTCTACTACAGCAACTACATTTACTTGGGGATGTGCTAAGAAATTCCGCAGCAGATGCACTCCCCAACGTCCAACTCCGATGACAGCTATTTTAATTTGGTTTGTCATTAGTTATTTGTCATTAGTCATTAGTTATTTGTATACAAGGGACAAGGGACAAATGACCACTGACCTGATTATCAGTTTATCAGCCGTATTTTTGGTTCAGGGTTTTTCCGGATTAGTAATTGCTAAAAAAGCTACCTTGGCTGCGGCTTGTTCAGCAGTTTTGATTGAGCGTCCCTTACCAACTCCTAGCTTGTTTCCGTGCAGCCACACTTCAGCCAGGAAACGTTCTTGATTGCGGTGCGGTTGACTAACTTCCACAACCCGATACTCTGGTAAAACTTTAAATTGTGCCTGAGTCCATTCTTGGAGAGCAGCTTTGTAATTAAGTCTGGCAGGATCGAGGCGAATTTCTGTGGTTAGTTGTTGGAAATGGGGATCTAGCCAAGAGCGGATCAGTTCCAGATTTTGAGTGCTTAAGTAAAGCGCACCCAAAACTGCTTCAAAAGCATCTGCCAGTCGTGACTCTAGACCAACTTTATCAGCAGTAGCACTGCCAGCGACTAGTAAGTATAACTCCAAACCATAACCTCTAGCCAATTGGGCGAGGATGCGATCGCTCACCAACACCGAACGAATTGCCGCAAAATCCCCTACTGGACAATCGGGATAATTTTCCCATAACACAACAGCCGACACCAGGCGCACCACTGCATCGCCAACAAACTCTAGCTGTTCATAATTTGCCGATTCAGAAACAGTGGGATGAGTTAGCGCTAAATCTAGCAGTTCCCACTTTATAGGTGCTTCTAGCGACAAACCTAATTTTTGGACTAAACTTTCGAGTTGCCGTTGACGGCGTGGATAGGCAAGGGGCATTGCATGATAAGGGGAAAGGGGGTATGGGAAGACAACTAGTTATCTATTCTTATATAAAGTTCTTGGACTATTACTTTAACAACTTTTCGCTAGCTTCTCTCTATCTAGCTTTTCTTGAATAGCTTGACGGCAAAACTCAGGAGGGTCGTCTTTAGCTTTCACTTCTTCCTTCATTTCCTTGGTGACACGCAAATGTAGATATTCAGTTAGTGGTCGCTCTCTGTCTGTGGTGAATGGCTTTAAGTTATCTGGATTACCTTTATTTTTAGACATTGTGTAGAAATACAAATAAAATTATTCTCCACATGTATATCAGTGGATAATCTTAAGTCAGTGGGCATCTTAGCCTGAGAAACTTGTTGCCCACCGATTCCCACTTTTTCAAGAGGTAACTCTATTTTATGTTTACACGCACAGAATTAGAACGTGAACTACCCACACTGACTTGGAGTACCAAGTACAGTGTCGGCTTCTGTAATCA
>NZ_JABXKP010000047.1 GCF_017114985.1 Nostoc sp. JL33
CTCACAATTCTCTAGGTGTTATTTTCCGATCGCTCGCCTTTAGTCTAAACTCCAGGATAGAGGTGACAGCAAAAAAAACTAGGGGCTAGGTTTGAGGAGCAATTTTGTGACAAATCACGTAGCTTCTTGGCTACTCGTATTGCTGAGAAACACACCCTTGTTGCCTTCCCTGTCAAGGATTGCCACTCTCCCCGCTCAAAAATTGCTCGACATCATTGATTTGCCCTTGTCTTACATCAGCAAGGGGTTGCAGGTATTGGGAACTACCTAGTATGGAGTTACCAACACTCATTACTGACACAACATCACAGTTAATCTCCAAAAATACTGATTTGGTGTCAGGCACTAATAATATAGTGTTAGCAACACCAGTTAGTGACACAGCACCACATACCCCAGAAAATATTGTTATTCAAGGCTGGAAGGGGTTAAGTCTGAAGCTGCGGCAAGGATTGGACAGTGCTAGTCGGTTTTACACTGAGTTAGTCTCCCAAGTTGGCGTTGCTGTCGGCGTTGCTGATGGTGAGCCTTACTGGAATGGGTATCTGGGGCAGTGGCAAGTTTGGGTTAACAATGGATCGCGGCTGTAGGTCTGTGGTATGCGATTGGTTGGTGGGGGTTTAGAGATCGAATAGACCGTCGCAGACATTGCCCTGACCAAATTCTCCCTACCTTATTTAATAAAAGGATTTTGAATTTTTAGTTCAGCAATCCTTTGAAAATCATTAGCATTTCTTGTAACCAAAAATGCGTCTTTATGTAGTGCAGTAGCAGCAATAATTGCATCAGGAAGCTTAATTTTATACTGTCGTTTCAATTGGATTGTCTGCTCTTCAATCTCCCTTAACAAGGGAACTGAGTAAAACTGGGATAGTAAATCTCTGATCGCTTGCTCTTCTTCTTTCTCTAAGCCTGCAAAACTTAATAATTCTATGTGGATAATCGGTGAGATCAGAACTTCGTGCAAATTGAGAAATTCTTCTGTAAAAAATGAATTAACTGTTGGTTCATCCGCAAGATAATAAATAAAAATATTTGTATCATATACGTATCTCATCCGTCCCACTCCTGACGTACAGCATCTAAATGAGCCAGCATGGCTTCTTTTTTATGCTTTAAAAGCCCTTTAGCTTGAGAAACTTTTTTATAGTTTTTTTCCCAATCTAACAGCATTGATTCTGGTATATCTACTGTAATTGAATCTTCATCTTGATATATAAGATAATGTTTTGGTATTTTAATTATTGGCACAGTTAGATTCTCTTTTTTCTCAGATTTCTTGGTTTGATTATAACGGATTTGTTTTAATTCTTATCAAACTTGATGACTGTCAATATAACCGTTTAAGTCAGCAAACCCGTGTCCGTACATAAAACTGTGGTCTTGTGGTTCATTGTAGGTTGCTCCACCGGCGGCAAGTGCAGGGAGCAACCATCGCATCAACTTTTTCTCGGCTTGATGAAGAAAAACATACAAGCACCTTATCCCTAAAGAGAGACTGAAGCTTTTGCCAAAAACTCATCTAGGCAGTCAAAAGTGGAGTTCCACCCTTCGATCACACCCATCTGTTCATGCTTACGTCGATCCTCAATAGACTCATGCATAATCTGGAGTGTGAGTTTGGTATTGCCATCTAAATCCTCGAAAATGGCTGTTACAACCATTCCCTTTGGTAAATCAGCATTTACGACTTTTTCAAAGCCTTCATCAAATTCATCACTGGTAACAATCCTCTCAAAGGGTACGATTTCGCGAAAAACACCTTTGGCCGGGTACTCCCTGCCGTCTGGGCCAGTCATCACGTAGCGCCATTTCCCGCCTGGACGCAGATCCATCTCAACCACACGGGTCGTGAAACCTTTTGGCCCCCACCACTGCGTTATGTGTTTGGGGTCAGTCCACGCTTTAAACACAACTTCGCGCGGCGCTTTCAAGATGCGACTAATGACAAGCTCACGTTGGGATTGAGCATCAATGGAATCCTCAATGTTACTCATCTTGTTCCTCCTGGGTTTGTAATTCTTGCAGGTAATCATCAAGCCTAGAGAGCCTCTGTTCCCATAATTGGCGATATTGCTCAATCCAATCCGCCGCTTCTTTGAGTGGCTGTGCTTGAATCTGGCATGGTCGCCATTGAGCTTCGCGACCCCGCACAATCAGTCCGGCACGCTCTAGTACCTTTATATGTTTGGAGATTGCAGGAAGACTCATCTTAAAAGGCTTGGCTAACTCACTTACCGATGCCTCACCTTTGGCGAGGTGAGTCAGAATTGCACGCCGTGTAGGATCGGCTAGGGCAGCAAAGGTAAGGCTCAGTTGTTCGTTAGACATTTTTATTTAACCTAATGGTTAATTAACTACTAGGTTAAATGTACTATTGAATCATGTCAAGCCCCCAGTTAAGGGAAATCCAAGAAATAAAATGCCTGTTTGGGCAATATAGTTGTACTGCGTAACACCTATATTATTGTTAGTTAAGAATGAAGATGAATAGAGAACGGAGGCGGCAGATCATGAACGACTGGAATTTGCCCTGGTCAGGCGGATGTCGTTGTGGACAGATACGGCTTCAGGTGAGTGCCCCGCCTCTGCTGACGATGGCTTGTCACTGCACAGGTTGCCAGCGAATGACTGCCAGCGCTTTTTCTTTAAGCGTTGCGATTCCAAGCGTTGGGTTCTCAATACTGAAAGGTCAGCCGACCATCGGCGGTTTGCATGGCGCGACTCGCCATTACTTCTGCCCACACTGCATGAGTTGGATATTTACTCGGCCTGAAGGAATGGACGAGTTCGTTAACCTTCGTGCGACGATGCTGGACGATGCCTCATGGTTCACACCTTTCATCGAAACTTGGACAAGGGAAAAGCTGCTATGGGCGACGACCTCTGTGGTTCATAGCTTCGAGACCCTGCCCAAAAAAGAAGACTATGCTTCCCTGATAGAAGAATACACCAAGCAAGCATCGAAACCTTTATGATGACCAATTACAAGATTGCACGATTTTTTATCAGCAAAGTAAGTCAGAGTCGAGTTCAGATCCGATCTTATTTTTACACGGATAGGGTATCTATGAAGTGCTTTACTCAACCAACCTGAGTTCAAATTAACTATTCTCTAGTAGAGATAATTACAACTATAGGAAATAAACCATGTCAAAAAGATTGTTATTACTTAGTAATTCAACAAATATCGGTGAAGAATACTTATTTTATCCTCGTCAGGAAATTCAAAAGTTTTTAGGAAGCTCTGTCAATAAAATAGTGTTTGTCCCCTTTGCAGCCGTTACTTCAACTTATCAGCAGTATAGCGAAAAAGTTGAAAAAGTCTTTCAAGATATAGGTTATAAAGTTGATGCTATTCATTTGGTTGAAAATCCTCATGAATTAATTAAAAATGCAGAAGCTATAGTAGTTGGAGGCGGAAACACTTTTCATTTAATACATTGCTTACACCAGACTAAACTACTTGAGGATATCAGAAATAAAGTTAGTAATAGAACTCCTTATATCGGCTGGAGTGCAGGTTCTAATGTTGCTTGTCCTACCATCAAAACAAGTAATGATATGCCAATAATTGAACCGATAAGTTTTCAA
>NZ_JABXKP010000054.1 GCF_017114985.1 Nostoc sp. JL33
TATCCGAAACCGACCCTAATTCAAACACTCAAAACACTGAGCTAATTAACTCAGCGATCACTTCCTTAGGTAAAATAACCGACCGCATTTCTGCTCTCGAAGATAATTTTATACAACTACAATTCACAAATTCTCTAAATTCTCAAAAACATACTACCCCAGAGCCTAATACACATACCACAGCCCAAAATCAAACTAAACCAAAATCTTTAACTCTAAATCCAGATCCCAAGCCTAAGCCTTTACCTCTACCACTCAAAGGAACCACCTCTATTAAAGAACTACCTTCCCCTCTTGGCACAACTGAACTTGCTCAACGTCTCAAAATTTCTGTCAAACGCCTTGAAAAAGTCAGAACTCAGTACAAACATTCTCCTGAAGGTTTTTTCAAATATACCCTTAAAAAAGAAAATGGAAAATTTGGCTGGATTTATGATCCTACTCAACGACTCCACATTCCCTACTTAGAACCTCCCACAACTGTTACTGTTACTTTTACTGCTGCTCCCCCTACCGCCAAAGAAATACAGACCTTGCCCGCTCCTTCTGATACCACTGAAAAACCTGAGTCTACTACAACTAAACTCCAAACAGAAAAATTAGCCACTAAATCTAAATCAACCAAAAAACCTAAGCCACAACTTCTACCCGATCTCAATCAATCTCAACTCGCAAAGAGATTCGGACTTAATTCCTCTACTTTAAGCAGAAAACGATCAAGCTTCTCTAATGCCTATATCTCAGCACAAGATTTTGACTCTTGGTGCCGAAGCAAAGACCCCGACAACTTTACATGGACTTATTCTGAGGATTCTCAAAATTACACCTGCCACCCATAAAGCTAGTAACTACAATTCTCTGATTAATCTCCTCGCTTTCTCCAATTCCATTGCATGCGCCTGATAAAAATGGCTATCACTTGACTCACCAACCACAGGCTGAACGATCGCAAAAAATGCCTTCCCATTCCAATGCCCATAAATCTTTCTATCACTCCCATCTAGAACATGCGTTATTAGACGTACACCAAAATTATTCACCAATTCATCTGTGAATGCGGCTGGCTTATACTTCAAGCCCCTAAGCCTTATTTGATGATTTACATCACGCTCACTGCCAATTGGATTTAATAAACCTATAAATCCAAATCCTTCATCCCATAACTGACCATATCCCAACTTTTTCGTTGAAAGCTGAAATCCTTTCTCTGCTAAAAAACTCTCTAATTTCTCTAAAACTGATGTTGGGGTACAAGCCTTTAGAGTGAAACAATCTGTGTGACAACGAACACAGTAACCCTCAGTTATTTTTTGCCCTGCTTCCATCACATCATAAACTTTTTGCACTGCTAATGTTGCTGCGTTAAAAGCAGCACCCCATTTTGTACCATATTTTTTGGAAGCTAACATCCCAAAAGCACGATGCTTAAACCATTTAGGTAAATGTGGCGACCACTGGCGTAATTGATCTATACCACCACCATCTGGCTCAAATGTAGTATTACCATTTTTATGTTCAAACAAGTATAAAGTCGGTAACTGGCACAGTGATGTGAAAAATGCTGATTTGATATCCCTATCTACCAAGTACTGCGGCTCATGCTCTTGAAAATATTTATAGCTCCAGTACTCATCCGAACATTTTTCGGCTCTCGCTAATATTTTTTTCCCATAGTAGTAAGGGCTTCTCGGTGCTTTACTGTCACACTTTTGAGGATTAATACCGATTACCTCCTTCCAAAACTTTTCAGCAAGTGTGCCAGGAGTTAAATCTGGATGAATAGCCAATGAGAACCCAAATACCTGAGCTAATTCATAAGTCTCTTTTCGGAATTTCTGTCCTTCCTCACTCGGATTCCAGAATACCGCTAACTTCTTACTACCTCGCTTAACCGTAAAACAGACCTTCCCTTTGGAGGCTTGCACATCTCCTCCCTTTTTATCTGCAAAGCCCTGTGCATCTGCCTCTGTCGCCCAGTCAACAATTATGCTCTCCACAGGTTTAACCATATAAATCACCATCCATATCAACTAAATCAGAGTCCTCATAATCCTCAAAATTTAACGATTTTCCTGACGAGTTAGGGGAATCATGATAATACTCTAGGTAAACTGAACCTCCAGATTGGAATTTCAATTTCATCTGTGCTTGAGAATTAGATAAATTATCCTCTAACAAATAACGATATAACCGTTTATCATCAATTCCTGTTACTGAGTTTTCGATTCCCCTAATCGCAACACCATTTTCTATACCCTCTTTCACAACTGCTTTGACTTCTTGACCTTCTGCCTTTCCATTCACTACAGATTCACTAAACCTCAATTTCGCATTAAAAACGGCATCTATTTTATCTTCTGTTTTCGCTCCTCTCGGAAGCTCTACACTCTCTATTTTTGACTCACGCGGCAGTTTTCTAAATTCTTCTGAAGTTTTTATATATTCTGGTACTTTTGCTTTCTTATTGTATGTGAACATTGTCCGAAACGCTTTAGAATCTGGATTTGCAGTCGGACTTATCCATTTTGATGCTGTTTCTTTACTTATTTTAAATACCTCAGAAATTGTATCTCTTAAGCTTTGACGCTCTACTTTAGTCATCTTACCTACAGATGCTCTAAACTCCTGATCCCGCCTGATTAATTCTTGTTTATTCTCTGGTTCTACATCTCTCCTGTAACTCATTTTTTATTCCCAAAATCCTATTTCTATTTTTATTTAAATCATGATATTTTTAAAATATCTATTTTGATGTTTACCTATTTTAAATATATCATAGAAAGCTGCATAGTGCAGCACTTAGTAACTAAAAAACTCACTTATATGCAATTATGTACTATTTGCATATAAGTGAGGCATAATCAAGAAAGAGTTTACATCCCTCTTATCAATGGCTTCTAATTGGAGAATCACCGTAACCTTACCCGAACAATTCAAACAATTTTTAGAGCAATGGGCCCAAAACGAGCATCGCTCCGTCAGCAATCTCGCTGCTAGCATATTAATTAATGCCGCTCAGGAAAAGATATCCATATCCGAAGCCACACTCGAAAACAAAAAGTCAAAGTCCCAAACTCTCAAAAAATCTAACTCTAAACCCAAATCTACTAAGTCTGCCAACCCTAAGCCGATTACATAACTCAATCCATGAATTACCCCGCCAATTTCTCTGAGCAAACTTGAGAGATACTTTTGACTGCAACAAATTCATATCCTCTTGCAGAGGTGCGAATCCCCTCCAGCATTTCCGCGCTGATCATCGAGTCACTACTCAACGATAGAATAAGGGTTTCAGCTTCTGAAAATACTTGTATTACTCATGTAATGTCTCTTAACCCAGTTTTCTGCGCGAATGCTACTCATACCCCAAAAAGAAGCAGAATTTAAGTATGAGCAGTATTATTTCTGCCCCCGGTCTTTATCTTGGTGAAATAAAAATTTACATACCAGAATTTCTGAGAACGATCGCAAATTTATTCGAGCGCAGAAAATTTATTCGAGCGCAGAAATGACCGCTTTGCAGTAGTTACAGTTAGTAATAACCTCCAAATTGCGAGGAGTATTAGTTCCCTGAAGATTTGTATGAATTCAATCGTATTTAGAGGAGAGATTTATCTGAAGGTAGCCAAATTGAATTTACTTATCGCGCACTAACTAACTCAGTTGTAATTAAAGAACATTGGTCACAATTTACTACTAAATACAGACTCATTGGAGACGGGAATGAACATTACCACATGGCAGAGATACTAGCATTAGAGCCAATAGTAGCGCCTACTGGGGCAAAATGTTGAAGGGTATCTACCCTTTTTGGTGTACTTGCATTCATAAAAGTACACTTCGCAATTATCCTCATTTACCCGCGTTTACCCGCGTTTTTTTATATTAATTTCAAAAAATGGCTGACAGAATCAAGGTGAAATGTACTTATCGATAGACATAGGTATCAGCGCCTGTAATTCATAGCCAGAGCCTATATTTTAGGTAAGAGTACAACAACAAATAATGGCACATTCTAGGTTTTTTATTCTATCTCAGGTATACCGGAGATAGAATAAACTACAGCCCAAAAACAAAAATCTCAAGATATCATTTTTTAATTTGCCTCGCCAAAAATCATTTTTCGATCTAATATCAATAACTAAGGCTATAACTAAGGCTATAAGTAAAATATGGTACAAGCAAGAACCAGACCCAGAATTTGAGCAATCTATTTTCAGAGAAATAAACCCTTAATTATTTCAAGCAAAAAAAACAGGAGGATGCTGACGCTCTCACCAGAGTTTGCCCAAACAACCACCCGTCCAACATCAAAATAGTATTACTATTTTGTCAAAAAACTTATATTAACTCTAGCTCACTTTGGTTCCCAGTGCGGTCATAGAGGCGTAACTCAAAGAATGCTTACTTCTAGGAACACGGGTTTTGTAGAAACGAAATAGCGTTGGCATCCTCCTGTGGCAAACATTACAGGCCACAGGACGACAAAAATGAAATTTACAGATTTACTCGAAGGAATCGGCTCACCCATAGCTTTCTACCCTGATTTAATACCACTGACTGGTTCTCCAAACGCAGCCTTATTCCTGTGTCAATTAACGTATTGGACAGGCAAGCAGCATAATCCAGACGGTTGGATTTACAAGACACAAGAAGAGTGGGGCTATGAGACTGGCTTAAGTGAGAAAGAGCAACGAACCGCACGGCGGTCATTAGTTGAGCGTGGATATGTCGAAGAACAAGAACGTGGTATCCCATCGCGGTTGGAGTATCGTCTGCTTGCAGATCCTTTAAAAGAGATTTGGGATGTTTGGGCGATCGCATCCAATGTAAAAAAACAGTTTGAAACTTTAAGCAGTACTTATGGCGTACTTTTGAGTCGCGGCATCCAATACTTAGAGATGCAGGATCAAATGAAACGATTCCGCTCAGTAATTCGCCAGTGCCACCAAGTTACTAATCAATTTTTTGACCGATGCCAACAATTACAAATCAGTCCATCCGAAATTGCCGACTCTTTGCGCTCTCAACTCTCTCAACTGGCTCAAACCCTTGCTAGACCAACAAACTCCCATCGGGCAGTACTGGTTACTCCCAACGGGCAGTACAAGAAGGAACCATCGGGCAGTACTAGTACCCCCCAACAGGAAGTACTAGTACCTCCCGATGGGAGTTTACCCTAGCCCTCAAGCCCAGCGCCCGCCTACGTCCTAGAGTCTACAGAGATTACGGCAAAAACTACGGCATTAATTTCGGCAAAGAGTGGGCAACCGACCCCGGATTCCACAAACAAAAAAACTGAACTATTAAATTTATTTAATGGCCCCGGACAAGAAAAAGAGCTGAACAAGGAAAACGCTCTACAAGTAGAAGTACAAGTATTACCAGATACTCAGCAATCAACCAAGGATCAGGAATTAAAATCTCAAGGCCAGCAAAATATTTTCATGGAGAAAAAATTCCTTGGCGGCGCGGGATTTTCTCTTGAAAAAGAAAAAAGCCCAGATTGGGTTATTGAGTATGAGGATAAAGTGCGTAATGGGGCGACTCTGCCGCGCTCAGAACTGGTTAAATTAGCTGAATATAGGTTAGGAGACTTGGCGAGTCTTTATCGGCACTCTGGGCGTGTTCTGGATGCAAATCCAAATGACATTAAGCCGGAGTTCTTAAAGTTTTTGCAGTGGTATGCGTTCAATCGGAACCCGGATATTAGTTTCGTCCGGGCTTGTGTCGTTAAAGCAGAGCGGAATCCTGAGCAGTGGGGTGTATTGCTGTGTTGGTTATCGACATTCCAACAGGTTCAGGACGATCCGAGTGTTTTGGGAACCATACTTGCAGCCAAGGTGAGCAGTGGCGGTAACAATGTCAACAAAGAAGATTTGAGTGCGAGTAATCGTCGGAATTTGGAAATAGCTATGAGTGTCAAAAGTTGGCGGGATCTTTAATTATGTTGCAAGAAACAGTTTTTAATGAGACTTTCCTAGAAATTACCAATTACTACAATCAAGCTTTGAGTCCACGCATCTCAAGAATTTACTATGAATATTTCAGTAAAAATCTCAGCGATCAGGAATTCATGGATGCGGATGACTCAATTATGGTTCCCCGAAAAGATAGTGAATTGATAAATGCTAAAGATAGCGAATTATTTCGCTCTGAATTGAAACCTGGGGATAAAGTTGAGTTTTACAATCAGGATATTCGCAAAAAATGGGTAGGAACCATTAAGAGCATTAAGCTATGACCTACCATCTGTATTTCCCTAACCTTCTTTACTGCGATGGCTACGCCCGCCGAAGGCATCGCATTCCTCAAACCCATGATAGTCTGGGTATTCTCAGACGGACACTAACATCTAAGAAGCAGCACGGCAAGATACAGCGTTCTGCCATGAACCATGAGGTGTGCTGGGTGCATTCGCTGTAAGTTCCAACTCCCCTTTTGCATTCATCACCCACCCTGTAGCTTCCACAATCGGTTTTGGTGTCGCAGTAGTAGGTTTGATGCTAACAGGTGGACTCTTACCTTCTCTGGTGCTGGGATTGAGAGTTACCCAATCTGCCAGAACTGCATTAGGAGAAAGAAAGTTATAGGGATTGAGGGGTAAGCCGCCACGTCCACTGATCACAAATCGGTTTTGGGCGTAACCTGCACTATAGCAGCCTTGTGTTACCTCTGTGGCAACTGGTATTGTTGGCAACTCTAGCAAGCCACTGTTAGGGTCGATATCGGGCGTGTTTAATGTCACCTGTCCAGTTGCAACAATGTCACTTTCTGAAGTTAATTGTTGCCGAAATTGGGTGCCAAAAATTCCTTGTGCGTTGACTTGAATATTACTACCGGGGCTGCGTCCGAAGCCAGTTGCAACAATATCACTATTTTCTGCGGGAACAGCTATTAAGAATTTAGTGTTGATATTTATATTGCCGTCGAAACCATTACTGCTAAGATTACCACTAACAGCAGATATCAAGCTATTGCGTCGTGACACAAGTAAGTCTCTCGCCTGTAACTGAATACTCCCACCCTTACCAAATGCGGATTCAGCAGAGAGAACTGCTTGGTTATCCAAACTGATAGAGTAAGAAGTTGCAATATCTAAGTTGCCTGCATCCCCTGAACCAAGGCTACTTGTACTCACTTGGGCTCTATCTTGTACTTTCAATTGTCTACTTCTAATGTTCAAGTGTCCGCCATTTCCAGGTTTGATAATGACTCCAAATCTGGGATCTCCAACAGGAGGACTGCTCTGAGTCAACAAACTACTTCTAGTTTGACCATCTGCTGAGGTACCAATTAGTTCTATAGAGTCAGCAGCAGCCACAATCAAATTTCCTCCCTTCCCTGGGCCCAAAGTGGAAGCGGATACTTGAGCTCCATCTAGGACTTGTAATCGTTTTGTATTAATCTCTATATTTCCTGCATTTCCAGTAGCGACTCCTCTTCCAGGTAAAGAACCTGGAGCAATGGTACTTTCAGTTAATAAGCTACTCATAGTTTGACCATCTGCTGAGGTACCGACTAACTGTACGGAGTCTGAGGCACTGATAGTCAACTTTCCCCCTGACCCCAAGCCAAAAGTAGAAGCTGATACCCTTGCTCCATCTTGAACCAGCAAACGCCCAGTGGTAATCGTTATATCTCCTGCATCTCCGATACTATAACCATCAGTAGACAAACCGCTTAGATACTGACCAGTTTGTGAAATTAAGCTACCACTATAAGGGTAACTACCTTTTGAGGTACCAATTAATTCCACAAAGTCTGAAGCGTTCACGGTTATATTGCCACCCTTTCCCGCGCCCAGACCAACATTAGTGTTTATGCTTGATCCATCTTGGACAATCAATTTTGGGGTAGTTATCGTCAAGTTTCCTTTAGCTCCGTTACCATAATTTGAACTATACAAACTAGCCGGAGAACCAAATCTATCAGTTTCACTGCCACTTAGTTCCACGAAGTCAGAAGCACTTACTGTCAAATTCCCCCCCCGATTAGTCAAATCAGGCTCTACATTAGTGCTGTCGAAACCAGAGGTAACTAATACACTTGCTCCATTGCGAACAAGCAATCTTCCAGTAGCAATTGTCAAGTTTCCTTCAGCACCTTCGCTGGTTGCAGATAAATTGCTCTTAGTCCATGAGCTTCCACTCACTTCTACAGAGTTAGAGGCGGCTACAGTCAAATTTCCTCCCGTCCCTTTGCCAGAATTGTCAGTGGATACTTCCGCTCCATCGCGGACAATTAACTTCCGCGTAGAAATTGTCAAGTTTCCTCCATTATCTTTACTACTCGCAGATAATCTGCTACCGAACCCAAATTCTGAGCTTCCACTTAGTTCAACAGATTCAGTTGCGGTTACGGTCAAATTTCCTCCTGGTTCCGCTCCCTGGGCTGTAGCCAAAATTTCTGAACCATTAGTGAGCGTAAGATGCCTGGCTTGAACTTGAATATCATTAGCCTCGACTTGAGATCCATTAGTGAGGGTTACATCTGCTTGCGCCATACCATTGGGAAAACTCAAATGCAGATTTTTACCATCCACATTTAGCCCTACCGTTCCCGCTTCTGCTACCCCTCCCAACTCGACTCGACCACTCAAGGCATTCAAATTTCCGCCATCCAGGCTCACATTGCCGCCCAGGAACAACAAACTCCTGCCATCAGGAACCCTTAGACCAAACAATGGGAATGGGTCTCGAAAAAATAAATATAAATTGTCTCCTAACCCGGAATCATAGGTCAATAGCTTTGATCCTGCTGGCGCTGTTGACCCGTTTTGAATAGATCCAGTTGTAATTTGATTGAAGAAAAAAGCAGAAGGATTGACCGTTAGCAGTGATGGAGAAGTTTCTGGATTTGAAATGCTCCAAAAACCTTGATTGCCAAATTGAATCGCATTAGCTGTAGTTGCAACAAAAGAACCACCAATATTTAATTGAGCATTTTTACCAAAAACAATCCCCGATGGATTTATCAGAAACAGATTGGCTGTACCGTTAGCGCGAATTAATCCATCAATATTAGAAGCTAACCCACCCGTAACTCGACTAATAATATTTTGAATATCTAAAGCATTATTAAAAGAAGCAACACCGCCATTCGGAACAGAGAACTCCCCAAAACTGTGAAACAAATTACTTCCTGCTTGGGTTCCTCCAGTTATATTGAGGGTGTTGCCATCTGATGTAACGACAGAATTATTAGGCAAAGTGCCATCTGGGGTAATTTGGGCAAAGACATGCTCTTGCAAAGAAGCAATTAACACACCTCCCACCACCAAACTACTACACCAACGCTGCAAATCTTGAGTTATTGCTGACATATCACTCCCCAATAAATCCATCGTGTAACTAGTCTTTTCCCCCGGCGTTGTAATCCTGTAGAATGGGCTTCCTAGCAATGTTTTGCAGCCAACTGCATTGAATTGAATTAACCCAATTATTTTATCAAAGCCCCTTTGATTGATTTGGCACTCCAAAAGTTTGCTAACTTTATCTCTGGCTTACCTTGGCGAGTTTTATGCAAAAGTGAATTATTTTTACAAGACTTTACGTAATGAAATGCTTAATTTAATTGCTGAGAAATCTGGGTAGCGAGTCGCGTTAACAACAAGAGAATACAGCTTGAAACGGTATGGCGTTGTTAATTTGAGCAAGTACTGAAATACACCAGTACTTGAGGCGTAAACGTTCAACAGCCAGTATTTCCTCTATTTAGCTCTTCCCGTTTCCAAGGATCAGTTTCTACCTCCCGCAGCGATCGCACGGTGATTGGATGAATCCGCAATTGCCATGTTGAGTCCCCGTCCACAGAAGTGATGTTAATCAAATCCAGTAATTCTTGTGGATTCATGGCAGGATTTTCTCGTATACAGTCCATTAAAGAACCTGCAAAATTTTGTTGATGTTGCTGCCAATCATGGGGGTATGCTCGGTCTAGAAACCATTCCCATCTTGATGTGTCGGACAGCATGTGTTCGGCAATCTCTAGCTCAGATTGTGCCTCTACGACAATAAACGAACTGTCATACACGCCTTCATCGATTACACAAGTCACTAAAAACAACATCGCATTATATAACTCTAACAGTAAAAAGAATCAAATCCCAAGTCTCTAGTAATAAGTAATTGAGTTAAGGAATTGAGTAACTTATTATTCTAGGTCAATCCCCTCAAATGCTTGCTCTAAAAGGACTCGGAGAATTTCAGCTTTTTTCCTGCCAGTGCGATTAGCCAGGTTAGTAAGTTTAGAGTGCATTTCTGGGGATAGATCCAAACTGACGCGAATGTGTTTTTCTCTTGGTGTAGATTGCTGAGTTAATTTCTCTAATAAATCATTAGATTGCTTCTCAGGCTTTTTAGCCGCGCCAGTCGTTTTTTTATTCGGTTCGTCTTCAGGAAAAATGAACTTAGCGGTATCATCGTCTAGCCTTTTTCGTTTAGTATTCATTTCAGTAATCCCAATATCTCTTTGCACAATTGCTCAAATTCTTGAGCCGAATCTTCAGCTTTTTTCATTTCCCAAATGGTGCATTCCTGAGTAAAGCAATCCGCAATAGATTGTTTGCTGTGGATCGCAGTTTTGAGTAATTTAACGTCGGGAATTTGACTGAGCAATGATAATGCCTCCTCTTTGAGCCTCGTCCCCTTAGTGGCACGCGATAGAAACACTGCTGCTCTTGGCCGCCCTCCCCCAGTTATTTTTTGCGCTGATTTGATTAGCCTTATTGCCTCTGAAGCCGAATGCAGATCCAATCCAGTCGGCTGAATCGGCGTTACTGAAACATCCGACAAGCACAAAATTGCTCTGGTGGATTCGCTGGTATTCGCCGCACCGTCCACAACTACAAACTGGAATTGTTCAGCAAGCTCTGGTAATCTCTCGATTAGCTCATTAGCGTCAGTAATTTTTGACGTAGGTATTTGGCTAGACAGCAGGGACATCCATGTTGCTCCACTGCTTTGTGGATCTGCATCGACAAAGTGGATTTTCTTGCGTTTGCGATGCAGCCAAGCGGCTAGATGCACTGCCCCCACTGTTTTTCCGCAGCCTCCCTTCTGATTGCAAAACGAAATAATGGGCATTTACTTAACTCAATTACTTAACTGAGTTAAGTATAATCCCAGCAATGGAAGGATGTCACTATGATGGTAATACTGTTGGTTTTTTACTTAATTACTTAACTTAATTACTTAAGTAATTGGGGTAGAAAAGATAAAAATTCAGGCTTGTGGCTTTCCCGTTAGCTAGCGATCGCTTCTTGCAAATCAATTAAAGCTCACTTCTGGGTGATAATCTACTGGGAAAGTAACTCCCAGTGATGATCTTGGAAGACAACCAGCTAAATCTATTTCCTGATTTGACCCTCACACCAGCACCTAGAGCAGAGGCGCTGGTGATGAGTGCTGATGCCCTGCTGAAGTGGAAAGCCCAAATTTTGGACTATCAGCAACGGGTGAGGGAAACCAAGCCAGTGCAGCAGGCGACATTATTCGACATTGCACCAAAGCGCTGTGGCCCAGACCAAATTGATCCACTTTTGCTGCGGCTTGTGCCAATGTCGTTTCATAGAGTGCCAGCAGACAACCCCGGTGATGTGTCTCTGTACTTCATCGTTGACTCTGTGGCTTCTCTTGTGCTGTATGTAGGTGAGACGTGCCGCTCTAACAAGCGCTGGAAGGGTATACACGCCTGCAAGGATTACATCGCCAGCTACCAGGATTTACATTATCGCTATGGGATTCAGACTGCGGTCAATGCGGCGTTTTGGTGGGATGCTCCGGTTGAGAGAAAACCTCGGCAAGAATTGGAGTTGAGTCTGATTTTGAAGTGGCGAAGTCCGTTCAATAAAGAAAACTGGGAACGCTGGGGGCAACCGTTTGGGTAGGGCGGCTCACTTGTCCTTGAGAGATGGAGGGCGATCGCAACATCCAAATTTAAAAGCGTAGTACGTAACCGGGAAACCTTTCTCTCGTGCATACCTTTTATAAAAGCATAGACACTTATATGTTTTTATAGTACTATAAAAAGTGTGAATTAAGGTTGAAGCTCAACTATGGGTAAAAAACAGAATGAATCAGAGTTGGTTAAGCTCTCAGCTATAGACGAAGATATTCTCACGGCTTTGCTGGGAAGGGAACTTTACGGTCTGGAAATCCTGAATGTACTCAATGATGGCAGACCAATACCTATTGGCTTTGGGAGCTTATACCCCGCTCTAAATCGACTGGAGAAGAAAGGCTTAGTCTTGTGGCATTGGGGAGATGAAGCCGAAGAAACAGGTGGAGCGCGGCGCAAATACTATAGAGTAACGGCTTTAGGTGTAACGGCTCTCAGAGAAGTACAAGAATATCGTCAACAGCTTGCTTGGCGATCTGGAATGGCTACTCCCGGTTTAGAAGGAGCTTAACAACATGAGCCAAAATTTAAAGTTTAAAAGTGTGAGAGTGACAAAGGTTGCATTTACAGCAATAGCATCTATCTTATCTATCGCATTAGTTTACGCTCAGGAACTTCAAAACCCCAAAGAACATAATACGAAAGTTTACGATGTCAGCTTTAGCCCTGACGGTAAGCTCCTTGCTTCTGGAAGTGGTGATGGTACAGTAAAACTCTGGGATGCCGCTATTGGCAAAGAATTGAATACTCTCAAAGGGCATTCAGACAGTATTTCTAGTGTCAGCTTTAGTCCTGATGGAAAAACTATTGCTTCTGCTAGTGCTGACAAAACCATTAAAATCTGGAGTCTAGACGGTAGAAGAACAAAAGTCCTCCGAGGACATGATGCTGAAGTCACTAATGTAAGTTTTTGTCCTGATAATCAAATCATTGTTTCAAGCAGTGCTGATAATACAATCTCCCTCTGGAAGTTAGACGACAAGTTAGTAAAAACTTTAACCGTGGGTGGTTCGATTCGCAACGTTGATTGCAGTCCTGACAGCAAGATCATTGCCGTTACTAGCGATGATAATATAGTTAGACTCTGGAATAGAAACGGTCAGAAACTGCAAACTTACAATTTTTCTTCATTAGGTAGTAGAGGAAAAATTTCTTTTGTCTCTCATAATAAGGATGGGGATGTTATAAGCGCTGCTACTCGTGGACAAGGGAAGGGTGGCGATATAAGCATCGATACTAAGTCTCTGATTCTAAAGGATGGGGATGTTATAGATGTTATAAGCGCTGCTACTCGTGGACAAGGGAATGGTGGCAATATAACCATCGATACTAAGTCTCTGATTCTAAAGGATGGGGATGTTATAAGCTTTGCTACTCATGGACAAGGGAATGGTGCTAGTCCCGACGAACATAACGCAAGCGATTTAAAAAATCGAGATAGTCTAGCCTTTACAAATTACAAAAATAATCATGAAAATGCCGATAAAATCATTTCAAGTAATGATAACAGTATTGTTGCTTCTATTAGTGGTGATAACACAATCCTCTTGAGTAAGAATGGCTCATTACTAAATAGCCTGAAACATAATAAGCCTGTTCGTGCGATTGCTTTTCATCCCAATAATAAAATTCTTGCTTCTGGCTGTGATGATGGAACAATCTACATTTGGAATGTTAATACTGGCCAATTAATACGTAGTTTAAAAGTACATGAGAGGAAGGTAAACAAAGTTGATTACAGCCTTGACGGTCGAAGAATTACCTCTACTAGTGATGATGGTATTGTCAAGGTTTGGTATCCTGAATCATCTACTAGTAAATCAGTATTTACAGGTGTAATAGTTGCATTTGCTTTCGTATTTTCTGGAGTCATAGTGTTATTTGTTCTAACAAAGCGTCGACAAAGCAAACGACATAATAACACCTCCAATACTCAAAACAGTTACATCATAACTGGGTGGGTAATTTGTGTTTTGCCAGAAGATTGGCGAGGCGACTTAGAAGCATTACGTTATGAATTAATTGCTGCAAATAAACCCAAATTTTACGTCAGATTCATCACAGTCACAACATTACTGGATATGCTTTACGGCAGTATCCGAGTAAAGTTGCAAAATCTCTATTATGGTGATGATTTAATGGCAGTTACCGGTCGCCGTTCTATCACCGACAGCAAAGATAAGTCAGTAACTCACAATAATTTAAATGAGTAACCTGCTTGACTCTTCCAACTTCCAAGCAAGTACTCTTTATCCAATGTAGGAGAGCAACAAATGGATTCTAATCTTGCTACTAACCCACACCATAATGATATGACGAACAACAACCTTGCATCTGTTCCTATCACAACCCTCAACTCAGATTCAGTATTGATGGCTCGTATTGCAGAGGAAGGCTTACGTCAAACACAACAGACATTTAACATAGCTCGTCATAGTTTTATACTTGCATTGGTTATGACAGGAGCAAGCGCCATTGTAGGGTTTCTGGGTGTTGGATTTTTATTAACAGGGAAAGCTTCTGAGGGAACTATAACTACTGCTGGGGGACTTGTCTCAAGCATGGTTTTCATCCAGCTTGCTAAAGATGCTAGCGATCGCCTCGACAAAGCTAACGAACGTCTTGATAAAATCGCAGCAAAAGTCAAGGACGAAGACTAAATTATTCCTGCCTGAGTAGTGCGATCGCTCTTTTCCTCTAAGAATGATGAGCGATGTCTACGACGGCAAGCTACGCTCCCGATGCTGTTTTTTCCTCTAAGAATCAGGGGCGATGCCTACGGCGGCAAGCTACGCATCCTTAACTTTTCCTCGCTTGAATGAGGGGTGATCGCACATCAAATTACTTTAGCCGCTACTTTGCCTAATGCTGTCTCTAAACGGTTGGTAAATTCTGAGGAGCGTAGGCTAGCAAAAACCGCAGGTATCGCTTTCCCTTTTCCTCGCTTGATTGGGAGAGCGATGGCGTACCCGCCCGCCGTAGGCATCGCATCGGTGGTTCTTGGAGTTTTTTGTGAAAGCAGTAAAGTGGGTACAACGACACCCCCACTGTCTGCTAAACTCTGCTTCTAGGAAACCTAGATATCCAAATATTGATAATGTCGTTAATTCCAAATACATTCTTCACCTTTGTGGCTCTTTTCCCAATCGCCAATCCAATAGGTGCAGTTCCGGTTTTTTACAGCTTAACAGCAATGGAAACATCATCTAGACGCCATCGGCAGGCGATACAAACTGCCATAAATGTAGTCTTAGTTTTAGCTGTGTTTTTACTAGCTGGCAGGTGGATTCTAGAATTTTTTGGAATCTCATTAAATGTGCTACGGCTGGCAGGGGGATTACTTGTTGCTCATACAGCCTGGGAAATGGTTACAGCCCGTCAACGACTAACTCCATCAGAAAATGATGAGGCTCTAGATAAAGAAGATATTTCTTTTACACCAATGGCAGTACCATTAATCAGTGGCCCTGGAGCAATTGGGGTAGTAACGAGTTTATCGATTAGCTTTAAAGATTGGGTAGATTATCTTGAGTCTTTAGTGGGAATTGTTTTAATAGGTATAAGCCTTTATCTGTGCCTGTCATTAGGAGAACCACTTATTAGTAAGTTAGGAAAAAATGGTGTGGGAGCCTTAAATCGAGTTTTTGGTTTTTTCATCCTAGCAATTGGTGTACGGTTTATTGCCGATGGCTCTATTTCCTTGTTGAAAGAGGCGTTCCATACTCAAGTTAAATAATCTTTAACTTCTAAAAAGTTCAGAATTTATGGAGTTGAATAAATGTTATAAAAAACAGATAGCGTTGCAACTTAATTGCTGGAATTTTCAATTATGAAGTTGCTCTGTTTTCTTGATTCGTGCAAGAGGTCTAATGAATAACCCATATATAAAGTTTCCTCTCTATGATCCGCTCAACGCGAAAGCTTGAATCATGCTGTTTTAACTTTTAAATAAGTTCCTTTCGAGAGGAAAAATATATATGTCTTACGATATGACGATGTGTCCAGGACAAAATTGCCCGATAAAACAAAATTGTTCCCGTTTTACAGATGAAATTCTGGGTCGTCAAGATTTTTTTGGAGAAGCTCCCTATAATTTTATTACTAATTATTGTGAACATTTTATCAGTAACCGCCCAGATGAAAATAAAATCCGTTTAAAAGCTTATGAAATTTGGCAACAAATGGGCTATCCAAATGGCAAGTCTGTAGAACATTGGCTTCAGGCTGTAAAGGAGTTGATAGATTTTAAAATTTAACTTTACTTTTGTAAATTAAGCTCTGAAATTAACTGTTAACAATTAGACCTATTGCAAAAAAAATTTGTGGTACATGGCGGGCGATCGCTATGCATCCTCGCTTGAATGATCAGTGATGTCTACGACGGCAAGCTACGCTTTAGTTGTTATCGCTGCTCTCAAAAATTGGTAGAGTTGATAAGACTACCCAACAGCTTTGGGGAGTATCATCGGCAATGCCCATCTACAGAAAACGCTACGCAAACAATTGGGACGAAATAGCGATTGCTCGTTTTCAGTTTCTTAGAGGAAACCCTTAACACCTAAAATACTGCTATGGTCAATCCCTAGAGGAAAAGTTAGATTGAACATGAATGAGAGTTTAGCAGCCACACTAGGAGAACTACAAGCAGAAATATATTGGTTACATGATGCTCTGAAGTTTGCAGAATTGGCATCAGCAGCAGCTACCATATATATGAAACTTGGTTATACTCAACAGCAGGCAGAAACGGCGGGTAACTTAATTAGTCAGGCTTATCAATTATCTGATGATGCTGTTTTAGCCCAAAAAGCAGGTGATTTTGACAAAGAAATACAGTTTTATCATCAAGTTAAAGATAAATTAACCCAAGTAGAAACTATATTAGATTATCAAACCAGCATCGCCATACATCAAATGAAATGGTGGATGTATTTTCGTCATAAACAAAAATTAAAAATTTTGCTTCACTTATTTTTACAACATTTTAAAGCGGTGGGATGGATTAACCTAATCGCTGCTATTAAACTTACATATTTTCTAATGGAGATAGCCAGAGTTCACAAATCGCGTGACACAGAAACCACCAAACATAATGCTATACGATACTGGACAGAATTAGTGAAAATCAAACCACCACAATATCCTTATCTTGGTTAAATTGCTTATTTTTAGGCTTGAGCGCGATTGGTAAACTACGCATCCTTAACTTATCCTCTAAGAATCGAGTGAGGGCGATCGCTTAGTTTCCTCTCTTGATTGGGGGCTACGCCGGAGCAACTACCAATCAAATTACTTTGGCCGCTACTTTACCTAATGCTGTTTCTAAACGAGTGGTAAATTCTGAAGGGCGATCGCAGGTCATGATCAACTGGTCAATTCCCCGTGTCATTGCAACATACAATAGCCGCGCTTCTTCTTCTGCTGTGCCGTGTCCGTACTGGTCAGGCATATAACCAATACCAGGAATAAGCACCACTGGGAACTCTAGCCCTTTGCTGGAGTGCATGGTTATGAGTTTGATGCTTAACTCGGCTGGGTGATAGTTGCGGCTGTCACTGCTGCCGTTTACGCACTCTATTGGTATTTGGGCTTGTTGGAAGTCGTTGTAGATGCGTAGGCGTAGCCCGCCACAGGCATCGCCCATAAAATTGGAGCGGTAAATAATTGCTATTTCGTTCCAGGGGATATCTCGCTCGTGTAATTGTTGCACTCTATCGGCTAGGTAATTTACCTCATGCTGAAAAGTGGGGAGTTTAATTAAATCTGGTATTGCTCCCTGTCGTCCTGCACTAGCGGGTTCTAACAATACTACTTGGTCATCATCCCCGGTGGTAGGGGTCATCACATATGCAGCAAATTCATAGGCTACCCCTAACACCTGCTCTGTGTTGCGATAGTTGAGTTTAAAAATAGTGGTGCGTCCCTGTGCTTGAATGCCTACACTCTTAAAGCTAAATTTTTGACTACGTTCTCCTCCGTAAAGGTTTTGGGCATCATCATAGAGGATAAGCAAAGAAGAATTGGTTTCGGGGTTGACCATCTGGGCAATTAACTTTAACCACTCTGGTTTAAAGTCGTGTCCCTCATCCAGCATGACAGCGCCATACGTGCCAGTAGGTATTAACTGGGCATCGACAGCTGTAATTACTCTTTGAACCAGTTCTTCTATATAAGCTTCACCTTGATACTCTCTAGAGTCGGGTCTGGGGATGTCATACTTTTTGAGTAAATCCATGCACCACCCATGAAAATGTCGTACCTTGATGCGACTGACTTTGTTTTTATCTTGGATAGTTTGCCGGAGCTTGGCAGCTAGGGAAACGTTGAAACATAGCACCAAAATTGGTTTGTTTCCAACTTGTGCAAGGTGTTGACAACGGTAGGCTAAAATCATGGTTTTTCCTGAACCAGCCACACCATGAATTACCCGATGTCCATCACCTAGACTCCGTGCCAACTGTTCCTGTTGCAAGTCCATAATTTTGAGAATGTCGGGGATTTGCAGCTGCGGTGATTCTTCAGTGTCGGTTTCTAACTCAAGCAAAGATAACTGTTTGGGAGTAATGTGTAAATCTGGGAAGATGTGCCAACGGATTCTGTCTATTTGGCTGCTGGTGAGGGTCTTGCCAAATTGATATGCCGATAAATCCCAAATTCGTTGTTGAAATTCCCCTGCATCTGTTTTTGGGAGCATTTCATCTTTGCAGATAACTAAGTGTTCCTCAAATACTGCGGGTAGTTCACTTTCATTGAATGCTTTGCGGGTGATGTTGGTGAATACGACCCCATAACCGTAGGGAATGACCAGCTTACCTTGATATTTACCTTCTTGCTGCACCAAGGCGGGGTCTTTTTCTAGCATCCTGTTCACTGCTAGGGCATAATCTCTGGCTTGTTGTAGTGGGTGTTTAACTTCCTTTATTCCATCTTCAGTAAGCAGTGTGAATGTGGAGGGGTTAATATTTTGAATAGTTTCTAACTTCCAGTCTTTCACCTCAAGAATGAACAAGCCCCGGCTAGGGTGCAGCACTATAAAATCTGGGTGCAGTTGGTTTCTACCTACTGGCACGTCATACCAAAGTAAATAATCATCTTCTAATTTTTTCTCCAATCGCTGGGCTAACCTCGTTTCGCCAGGGGTCATCCGCTTTGAGCAACTATTGAATGAGGTAATTAGTGTGGCCATAGGAAGTGTAATTTGAGGTTTCCTCTAAGAGGTTGTTTGAAAAGTATTGGGCGAATATAATTCGCTACTACAGAAACTCTCGTCCACCTCCGTGGAAAGCATGAAAAATCAAGGTTTTTAACCCACGGAGGTGGGTAAAGTCTCGTGTAGCCGCGACTTCTAGTCGCCCGGCTAGTAATAAATTAGACTTTTCAAACATCCTCTAAGAATGGGGAGGGCGATCGCTACAAATAGCAAGATGACTTTTTTAGTCCTCACTCTCCAACTGTTCAGGAGCATTTAGAGCATTTTCCATAATGTCAACAATTGAATTCTTGGAATCGTACAGCATAACTAAGTGATCTCTTGCTCTAGTCATGGCTGTGTAAATTCCTGCTTTTTCTTGAAAATCCTTATCTAGATCATCTGGGTATTCATCAGCTTTATCTAGTCCAGCAATGATAACCGCATCAAATTCAACACCTTTTAAGGCATTCCAAGAGTCAACAATTACAAAAGGTCTATCCACCACATTCATATCTCTGTCTGTAGAACTTTTGGGGGCATGATGTTCAATATTTAGCTTTGATAATTCTGCGCTAATTGCATTCTTTAGTTTCCAATTCTGTGGATGCACTAAAACACCAATTGAAGATTCTTTATGACTTGATAAGGCAAGTTTGACTTGCTCTGCAATTTTAACTGGTATCGCTTCATCAGAAATTTGCAATAAAGCTGGTTTAATATTTGAACTTCTAGAGTTTTTCTTTTTGGGTTGAATAATGTCGCCTATTCTACCTCCAGCTTGTTCTTTTTTAGAAACTTTCATATTGACTTCTGATAATGCTCCAAGTATAAATTCCCAAGCCAATTCTAGAATTTCAGGGGAGTTTCTATAGTTAACATCAAATATTTGAGAACGCCCCACAACATCAATTCCCAGTTTTCGCCATGTCCAATCTTGTTTTCTTCTGTGAGATTGTCCATATACTGATTGAGTATTATCGTAGACAAAAAATAAAGATTTTGTATTATCATCTAAAATTTCTAGTAAAGCAATAAACCACTCATCATAGAAATCTTGTGCTTCATCTACTAAAATAGCTTGATATTTTAAGTCTGAATTTTTAGCAAAATCTATAATTTGCGCTCTTAATTCATAATTATTATCAAATTTGTAATCATAATTTAAATTACGATAAGCCCAACTGTGAAAGGTATTGCAAGTTACTTCGTTGCTAATACCTTTCTCTCTTAGCTTTGATTTGAGCCATCCACTCATAAAACGGTTATAGCTGAGGATTAAAATATTATCAAATTCATTAATTATTTTTTCAACTCTATTTCTTAAAACTAAAGACTTACCAGAGCCAGCAATACCTCGAACAAGAGCGTGTCCTTTGGTATTCATGTTTCTGACTTTAGTTTGTTCTTGGTCTAAATCTTCTCTGAGTAACCTTTGATTAACGGTTTGTTGAAAATCAATCCATTGTCCCATGATTTTTACTCCTTGACTTTTTTGGGTATCCCTGTTGTCAGTAATGAGGAAGTGCGCTAATCTTCGTCTGCAATTGGCGGTGCAACTATTTCCAAGAGTAAATACCTCCACGATCCAAAAAAGTTTCTACATTCCAACCGACTTGAGCTAGGGCAACATTTACACCCACTTCCAAAATTGGTGAACTATACAAATAACGCCCTCTTGTAGTGTTGTTGTAAAACTGCCCTTGTGGATTGACCATTACATAGGAATCTTTCATCAAGTTGTTTGTCTCTGCGAGAAATCTGATTCCCTCATCTGAAAGGCTTTGGTGTCGTTCGACAAATTCTTGAAACTGCTGTGGCGAGATTAGCAGATCCTCAACGCTACCATCATTTTGACCTTCCACTGGCAGCACTTGAAAGACCTTCCACCTTTCTGGACGCACCCGCCTTACAAAGGTTGACATATCTTCTTGGAAGTTAAGACGGGTGACTACTGTATTAAGTTTGACATGAATGCCACATCGATGTAGCTGATCAAACAAAGTAATTGAGCGTACTACATGATCCCCATTCCCCCGTCCCAACTGTTTTTGAACCATTTCCGAAGCAGAATCTACCGACAATGCGACCCAATCAATATCACCAGCGTGCTTTTCTAGTAATTCAGCCATTCGCGCACCATTGGTCACAATGCTTGTTACAAATCCCAAACGACGCGACTCAGCTATAAGTTCACCAATGTAAGGGTGCAGTGTTGGTTCTCCTCCAGCAAAGTTAATTTTTTCCGTCCCCGCCTCACGCAATAAGAAAAGAAGACGTTTAGCATCACTGAAACTTAAATATCCTTGGACATCACGAAAGGTAGCAAAGCAAAATCGGCAATGATAATTGCATGGTTTCCACAAATGGAAATTTACAGATATTGGTCGCATGATAATATTTCTTGGTAAATTGAAAAGTTGAAGTTAGCTATTTAATGCAAAATCTGTAGACTGAATGATGGGTATATTTTGACCAATTCTGTGCAGTTCATAGCACAAAGTAGAATAAGCTTGCTCAGGGTCAGAATTAGTCGTATCAATCTCTAAAACTGGTATATCAACTAGGGAAAATATACGCTTATATGATTCAATAAGATTGTATTCAATAGAAACTTTATCCCCATACCATTGCATAGGAACTTCCTGACTTCGCTTGGCAAGACGCTGGCAAATTACAGGCTGAGAGGCCGTCACATAAACAATAACGTCAGGTAACAAAAATTTTTGTTCTGATTGCAATATAGGTAAATGCAAAGACAAGTCTTGTTTCATCAACAGGCTATGGTAAGCAAGAGTAGAAAACACATATCTGTCAGCCACAACCCCTGAATAGTTCAACTTTAATCCATACTCATGGCTACGCATAAGGTTGCACAAAGTATAAAAATGAAACGTGGTGATTGGGGAATGAGTCGCAGCTATTTGCTCTCGTAAAGAAATTAACTCAGGCGGTATGCTGCTGTAATAAGAAAAATTTTGTTGCTTGGCAAATAGCTCTGCCAAAGTAGTTTTCCCAGCCCCATCTAATCCTTCAAATACCAAAAAAGGAAACTGCTTCATAGATGATATGACTTATGTACTGTACAAATTCATAATTGTGTGATGTGATTTAAGACTTTTATCCATAATCTATGCCATTAATCTTTACCTTGTTGGAGGTGGTTTTTTTTGAATAATTGGTTGGGGCGTAGCCCATCGCTTGGGGTTTCCTCTAAGAATTGGGAAGCGTTGCTATCCTCTCAATTCATGTACACGTTGCCATTCCTGTTGTGTAACCTTGTAGTTTGTAGTGTTTGGCTGTCGAATTACCATCAGAGTTTTTAGCACAGGGTCTTGTTTTAAGTCTTCCCTTAGCAGTGGCTTATCTAACAATTTGCTGGTAAAGCGAATTTTGGCGCAAGGTTTAGCACCAATACGGCTGGTATCAATCCAGTAGCCAATGTCAGGGGGGTTAGTGATAATCTTGGGCGGCTCAATAATCTCTGCGATCGCATATATCCCCGCCTTATCTCCAGATTTCCAAATCAGCACTCCATCACCAGGAGCCATGTCTTTGGCGTAGCGCGTTGTCAGCCAGGGCATCTGCTCAAAGTCGCGGATGCCGTCTATGATGCGGTAATACTTGGGGTTGCCTTGAAATAGCCAGTAGGTCATTGTTGGTAGATTTCCTCTCTGCGAGACACTACGTGAATGCTTAATTTGGTGGGGGCGATCGCATCTAGATAAATTTCCCTCAAGAATGGAAGGATGATATTGATGTTCATGAAATTATGCCCTCAATAAAAGTGCAGCTAAATAAACTTTGATACTGGTAGATTTAATCCCTTCATTTAGAATCAGATTTAATCTGTCTGTATCTTGTACTAATTGAATAACGAAATCCTCATTATCTAAACCTGCCTTATTACCATCGGTATACTCTTTTAAGAGTTTTTGTACAAACTTATTTTCTCGCTGAGAATTGAGCTTTTTGAGTGTACTTCTGACTGCTCCACGGTCTAAACCCTCTGGCAAGCTATCAAACATACTTAGCCGACGCTGAATTTGGGTAATGCGCTCAGATGTGACACTGATATTTTCTAAAGTTTCTGGTTGTTCTAGCTCTGCACTGCGTTGTTGCTTTAATTTCACCAGTTCGTTGTAAATTGATTGAGCGCATGATAGTAAATACTTTGTAGAAAATATATTGCTGGCTACTGGAGTTTTGATAGCAGTAGCGATCGCTAAACCATAACCATCTTTTTCTCCTGTTCGGTCATTCCAGAATAGGGTTTGCTGTTTGTCTGTAATTGGTTCGCCATTGGGGCCAAAATATTGCACTGTTAACGCTAGTAACCCAGTTGGTTCATCTAGTTCATTTGTACGCCCTACAGCAATGGGGTTAGCTTGATAGTCTTCACCTAATTTTTTTAGCAGTTCACTCAATTCTTCACTGTGTAAAATTTCATTCTGGGTATAAATGTCACGGTTGGTTTCCTGTTTTTTATAGGCATCTTCTTGTAAATTGCCCTGTTCCATTTTTCTGGCTTTGACTAAGCTTTGAAGAAAGTCAATATATCCTGGTAAAATCTCATCATCAAATAGGGTATCACCATAGATAGAAGCCCCTAATGTGTTGACACTGGAAATGGTAGGGATGTTGGGGTTAGGCTCAATACTAGCGATGTCTCCATCCTTTTGGGCTAAGTCTCCTACCAATTTTTTATGCAGATTTGATAGGCGAGAGGCTTGGCGTAAAAGTTGGCTTTCACTATTGGCATAATAAACATAAATGTTCTCAGCTTTATGTTGTTTTGGTCGGTCAATCCGTCCAATGCGCTGCTCTAAAATCATGGGATTCCAAGGCAGATCAATATTAATCAAGTAATCAGCATCTTGTAGATTTTGACCCACTGATAGAGTTTCTGAACCAATTAATACTGCAATTTCTTCTTCTGGTTTGGGGCGTTCTGTGAGATTTTTACAAGTAGCATCTGGGGCAAACAGTCTAAATATTTCTTGGCGATTTAAAGTAACTGGACTACGTTTGTGTTGGAGTGCGTGACCTGGACTTACTTTTTGAGCTTGGTCTGAATTGTTGGGGTAATACAGTTTTGTAGAACCAATCAGCATCCCAATACCTTTAGATGCGATCGCACTGTCACGAGCCATATAACGGTAGTAATCAATTACGGTGTCACTGAACGTAGAAATTAGCAGTACCTTATGACCTTGACTTACCAGTTCTCTTACTTTTTGGGTAACTTGCTTGCGTTTGTGGTCAACAAGAAATTCATCTACTAATAGGTTTTGAATCTGTTCTAGCTGATGTAAGTCGCCTTCACAATCAGTTAGCATTCGGTTATAAACTGATTGAGCGGTGATTGGGTCTTTTTGCAAAGCATCAGTAACTTTCTTAATAGAACTAAGCAGCTGGTGACGCTTTTGCTTTTCTTGTTCCGGCTCAGTTTCTTCGTTTTCATCTTCCTCCTCTTCATCTTCACCCCAACTTTCACGGTCGAAGTCATCTTGTTTATCTTTCTTATCTGATTCAAAATTGTAGTGAATCAGCAAAAATTCTTTCAGCCCATCAGCATCTGGAGAAACCGATTCTAGACGTTGCTGCATTTGCCTAATACGATTACCAAAGTTTTTAATAGTCCGATTGAGGGCATACATACTGGATTCAGCCCGTTGCAAGAAAAATCGGCGTTGGTTAGCTAGTAAGCTTCGCTGTTCAACATTACCTGTTAAATAGCGAATAGGGTCAGCAAAGGGAATGAAAAGACTGGTTTCAAATTGGGTGAAAATCTGCTCAAGTGCCTGCTCGGTACTAAGTTCAAAATGCACAGGTAGCCATTCTGCTACCCGCTTGGCATACAAGTTTAAATCTGGGGTGGCTTCTCGCAACATTTGTCTAGTGCGCTGAAGAAACAGTTCCCGGTAGGTGCGGCGAAACAGTTCAGTGTTATCTGTAAAATTTTCAACCCCAATTTCCCGGTTTTGAAACCATTGGGCAACTTCTGCGGGAAACTTTAAATCATTGAATCCTTCAGGACGACTGATAAAGGGTGAGAGAATGTTATAAATATCTTCCCGGCGATTGTTCCAAGGTGTAGCGGTCAACAGTAGAAAGTAACGTTGCCAAGCAGACTTGCGATCGCTTTCTTGAATTGCTGCACAGGTTTTGTGAATACGGTTTTTATAATTGCGGATTCCTTCATGAGCTTCATCGATAATAACTAAGTCGGGGCCACGATAACGATTGAAGTCCGCCAGGAAATTACTACCTTTGCGGCTCATCAGGTTTTTATTGTAAAGCTCGTAATCGTTAGATTTAAAGCCCAATTCTGCCATTTCTCGCTCCCAGTTGGGGTAGAGTTTCTTAGCAGCGATGATCGCAATCTTAGCTTGACCGTTCTGCTGGCGATACAACCAGGAGACAGTAGCCGCTAGCCGAGTTTTTCCCAAACCTACAGCATCAGCACAGACGGCAACACCAAAATCTTGCATGACTCTTAGGCAATGTTGCGCTCCAGACTTTTGATGCTCAAACAAGATGTCTTGATTTAACAGCTCATCCAATAAATCACTACGTTCAACCCGGAACTGACGGGGGCGCTGCTGTGCCAACCAGTAGAGAAAATCGTTAGGTGTGCCGTGATTGCCAGCTAAAATTATTTCGACAGCTTGTTTAAACCCTTCAATCTCACTGAAATCTGGTATTTCTAGGGATTGGCTGACTGCTGGGGGATTTTCGGGTAAGTTGTGATAAGTGCCTTCGGTGGTTGTAACTTTGAATTCGGTTAACTTTGTCGGCGGATGTTCTGGGTCTACCTCAACTTGACCAATAATCCGTTCAGAATCTTGGCTATCAATGGTGATTTTAACCAATTCATCATCTACAACCTCAATGCTTTCTATTTTGTCTAAATTTTGACCTGTGATTTCAACTTGGGTGGTTTCTCCAGGGGCAAACTCATCAGGATTGATAGATTCAATAACTGGTTCTTTTAATTGGGCACGGCGATCGCGTTCCGTCAACACCTGCTGTAAAAACTCTTGGGTTAAGTCAAAGGTGATGTCATCTCGCTGCCACTCAGCATCAAATTGACCAATACTTTCAAATATGGCTTCTGCATCTAAACGAGAATCCCAAGAATAAAGAAAAGTTACACTCTCAGCATTTTTAGAATGTGCTGCACGGGTGAAATTATCTGAGCCTTCATGCAGAATGTGGTTTTCTAACTGGTCGCTCAGTATGCCAGTTTTTTTGTGATATATAGCTCGTCCTGATTCCATTTTGACGAGTTTAATTTGCAAAAAATTGAGGCGAACTAACTCTGCCAAAATTTCTGTCCCACTAAAGGCACTATCTTCTAAACCCTTAAGGAATTCAGTTAGGGTAAGATGAGCAAATTGGGCGCGGTAGTTAGGGTCTTGTAATTTCTCCAGTTCTTGGACATCAGCCTGCTTGGTGAATCCCTGCCAGTCCATCAATAGGCGAATTTGACCTTCAGTTTGCAGAATTGAAGCGAGAGGTTCTTCATATAGTTTCAGCACACCACTATCAAAGTAAGCTGTAGAACGGCGATAAATTTGGGTGCGTTCTAGGGCAGAGCCGATGAAGACATTGTACTTATCTAGCTGTTCAGGCAAATTGAATCTACGAAGACGACCTTTAATTTCTAAAAAGCTGCCTGCAAGTAAAGCTTTTTCTTTGGTTACACTTTCTTTATGAAGGAATTTTTCAATAACATTTAAATTACTAATTCGCAGTAGAGAGGTACTAGGTACATTTCCATCTTTGATGGGTGTATATTCAAAAACCTTAGCGCTTTTTGGGTCAATTCGTAGTATTTTATAAGTCGCTTGTTTACCACCAATACCTAAGAACTTCACAACTGTTTTTAACAACCTGTCAGCATCGCGGTGCTTGAAGACAAGCCAGTATTGATTGTCAACGCCTTTGATGGGATTACCTTGGAGTAGGTAATAGGGGCGTTGTTTGCGAATTAGGTCTTGGATAAAGTTTTCAAGCATGGTTAATAACTCACTGAATAGGCCAAGCTGGAATTACTGCGTCAATCTTTGCCATTAGTTCAATGGTTTCTTTGAGGGCTACAACAATACGCTGATAATGTTGGATATCGTCAGAAGTGAGAATGCGTCCTTTACGGTCTTTGAGCCATTTTTGGCAGACTTGATAACCACCTACGTAAAATTCCCAAATTTCTTTTGGTACGCCAGTAAATTTGTCTCCTTTTTTGTTGATGATGACAGTGCCTTCGTTATATTTTGGGTGTCCTGCATCAACTATTTGATTGCCACCATTTTCTTGAAACTGTGTGATTAGGTTGTTTAATTTAGGTGATTTCATTAAGTGGAGTGCTACTAATTCTTCACCATATTCTGATAGTTGAGAGAAGAGTTGATTATTACTGGTGAGAGGAACACGGGGGAAGTCGATTTTGAGGAATTCGGCGTAACGGGTGCGGTAGGTGGGAGAGTGGAAGATGGCGTAGATGTAGTAGAAGATGGTTTCTGGTGTGGGGGTGTAGCCGAGTTTTGCGGTGATGTCTTTGAGGAATTCGGGTGAAAGATTGGAACGGACTGATTGCTGTAGTTCTTTAGGGTTGCTTGAGTCAGGGTAGATATATAAAGGAGCAAGCTGCATAGCTCCTTTATTACTGTAAAAAGCTCGATTATCTGCTGTTTGGGAAGTTACTAAGAAATGATTATAGTTACCTTGTATAGCAACCTGACGCATAAACATTAAACCTAAGTTATGTTCCACAAGCAGGTTTTGCATAACTTCGTTTTTTGGTCTATCTACTACATCCGGATGATGGTAGTAATGTCTGAGGTCAAAGGGTCTGTATAAACATTTAATCAAATATTGTCTCCAGTTAGAATTTGTAGCTAAAGATTTCCGCTTTTTATTTAATTTCCAATCTGATGCATCAGAAAGGTCATAAGCTGTTGCAATTTCTGTATCTGAAATATCTAAATTTCTAAAATCTTCTATACGCTTTTGCAGTGATGAGAGTTCAAAATCGAATACAAAATGGTCACGATGGGTTTTTACTCCTGTAGAGTTAAGTGCCATAATATCTGTAATTTTATAATCCCGTTCATATTCTGGTAGCAATGCAGTATCTTGTGGGGAAAAGAGAGAAAAGGGTATTTGCGGCTGTACAGAAATCCATTTAGTACTTATCACATCATTTTTCTTTAACCATTCATACTTTGCTTCTCTAACACCCCATATATTGGCATGACAAATATTACTTGGCTTTTTATTATCAATTTGAGCAAAAATACCAATTGCTACACCCTGCTGAATATCAAAAACATTTTCATCTTTTGAACCATCAAGTGCTTTTTCTTTTTTCTTAGAGTTACCATGTACATCAAGAGTGTAAATATTATTAAAACTTTGCATCAGACTTTGACGCATACCCCGAAAAGTCGGATTATCTAGATACCCATGATTTGTAATAAAACTAAGAATTCCATACCCTGTCTGCTCAATCCGCCACTGAGCAAAGCGGATAAATTTAACGTAATCATCTAGTAAAAGTTTTGGGTTTTGTTCTTTAATTTCATCATTGGGGTAGTAACTATCTCGAACTAGGTTAGTAGCCCATTCACTCTTATTTGCAGAGTTTACAGAATAAGGTGGGTTTCCTAAAACCACCATAATAGGTTGATTTTGTTTAACTTTTAATGCTGCTTCACCTTCTGCTGCAATAAATTCCTCAAAAGGAATTTCTGGTTTATCAGGTGCAGCTTGTTCTAGAGCATTTGTGAGATAAACATTTAACCTCTTACTCGTATCAAACTTATACCCCGTTTCTTGCAAAAATAACCCCAACTTCAGATGCGCGATCGCATAAGGAGCCATTAACAACTCAAACCCGAATATTCTTGGTAATAACCGCTCTTTGACATAACCAGACCAAGATTTATCTTCTAATCCTTCTGTTAGTGCTTCTGGAGACTCTTGAAAACGTTGATAAATAAGTTGACAAATCCATAATAAAAACGTCCCTGTACCACAAGCAGGGTCAAGAATCATTACCTCTGGATCTGCCAAACCCAAGGGTTTATTAAACTTTTCCTTCACTAAAATATCTACAGAACGCACCATGTAAGAAACTACAGGTTCTGGCGTATAATAAACACCCCGGCGTTCTCGCATCTGTGACTTGTAGGCTGTCAAAAAATCCTCATAGAACCGGATAACAATATCTTCCCGGTTCATCTTCAGTTGAAAATCCGAGAGAATCGCATCCATCTTGGCAGCGCGGAGGATGCCAAAGATATCTGCGATCGCACCAATTAACTCATCACCCAATTCTTCTGGTTGACGCTCTGACACATCCTGAAACAGCTTACGAAGAAACGGGTTGGTTTCTGGTAATTGTTGCCATGCAGATTCACGGTCAAAATGCGTTTCCTTCTCACGTCCCTCCCGCTTATCTTTTACATGGCTGAATACCTTTGCTGTAAACAGTGCATAAGCAATGGTTTGGGCGTAGATATCTGCAAAACTGTAATCCTTCTCATTCTCTGAAGTCAATTGCAGTGTGGGTAATAGTTCCCGTTGAAAACTCTTTAGCAGGTGGTGTAAATACCCATCAGCTTTTTCTTTCTCATAGACTTGGGGAATGACCTGCTCAATTCGACGGGCAGCTTCAGCCAACAACTGCGCCAGTTCTTTCGCCGTCTTAATCGGTTCATAGAAAACCCACTCCACCAAGGGAACCGAACTTAGTCCCTTAGCAGCAATCGGCAGTTCCCCTTGTTTTAAACGGTTTAACCGTGCTATTAGTTGCGGTTCATTCCAATCAAAAGTCTGGATTTGCCGTTGGCGTAGTCCACCTTCACTTGGCAGCACTAACGGCACTCGACCTAAAGCTTCTTTAGTTGGCAACAGCAAATACATCACTGGTTGCTGTTCAGCAACTCGATTTGTGTAATGCCCGTAAATTTCTTGTTGTTGCTCTTTTGAAGTCAAAAATCTTTTGATTTCTTGGTCTGTTGCTCCTGATAGTTCCTCGTAAAAGCCAACAGCAACTGGGCAAGTTTCCTCAGCTTCCTCCTCATCGACACCAGGACGCAAATACCAGAACCGAGAACCTTGAGGGTCACGCTCTTTCACTGGATATTCCAACAGCTGCCGTAGCGCTTCAACGCGATTTATATCTGTGCCACTTATCACATCCTGCAACTGTTCTTTAGTGAAAACCATTCGTGTTCCTCATGAATCTCTAATTGGCACGTCAAATCTGCGATGGTCTACGAGCGACCGTAGGCGATCGCACCCAACAGCGTCACCGAACAGCCCCAAAAAGTAGACATCGCTCACACAAAAACTGAGCAAGCAACTAATTCCGCAAATAATTAGCCAACAAATCTTCCCCCTGACTGCCCATCTCATTAAGCTTCTGCTCAATAAGCTTCATCGCCATCGGCGAGGGTGTTGAGCGTCCATTTTCCCAACGATTAATCGTGGTATAAGTAACGCCTAGAGTGGCTGCAAATTGTTCTTGCGTTAGCGCAGCCAAAAGCCGCAGATCACGAATGATCTGCCCCACCTCTGGCTGTTTGATAGCCAAGGCTTTTTTGATAGTCATTTAACTTCTAAACTTGATTCACTGTATCTTTAGTAGCTGGTGCTATATTATCTATTACAAGTTAGTCATTTTAAAGCTGCATACACACCGTATATACACTGAAATGTGTTTTTATAGTAAAATTTCTTACTTGAATGAAGGGGAGTTTTTTAAGTAATGTTGAACTTGAATTCTTAGAGGAAAAATTGGAATGGGCGATCGCCTCAGCTTCTCCCATAACTGAAGGGCGATCGCTCCTACAATGACAGCATGAACCAGTTACAGATCCAATCCCTCTTTGCAATCAACGGCTGTATCCTCTTGGTGTTTTACACTCCTGGCAAGTGTTGGCAATTTCGTGTAATTAGCCCGGATGGTTCGGTGTTTGGTTCTGAGAAGATTTTCTACACCCCTCAAGCTGCTAGAGTTGCGGGAGTTAGTTGGGTTAGTGGTGGCGGTGTTTGAGAGGGATTGATGGGGTCAAGGGGCGATCACGCCCTTGATATATTTTTAAACTCCCTCTTGCCAGCCTTCAATTCCCGCTATTAGAACATTCACCAAAGGATGATCGACGGCTTCTTTAAAAGCTTCTTTACCAGCAAGTTTTAATACTCCTAGCACTCTTGCCTTTAAAGTCGGATCATTTTCAATTTGTTTTATTGCTTTCTCTACTACAGCTGCTTTTTCTACTAAACTAGTAGTGGGATAGCTTTGCTCTAATTGTTTTAAAATCTGCTGAATTTCTGCGGCGGATTTAGCTAAATTTCGTTGAATAGCATAGTTGTGTGTGACATCGCCTGTGTAATCACGTCCTGCAACGCCACCACCGATATTAGCACCCTGAAAATCATTATTTTGAATATTCGACATAGATTTATTTACAGCAACATTTTTAATGTTTAAACTGAGATTTTGAATCATGGCAGGGAAATAATTAGTGGGTTCATGGGGTTTTTTAATTGCAGCTTCTACTTCACACACACCTTGATGTGTGATAGTTATATAAGCTGAACCACCATACATTGCATACAGACTACCCAATGGCTTAATTAAACTTTGGTTTTCTAAATATTCTAAAATATGTAATAGTTCTTTACTACATACACCAGTGTTATTACAAATATAATTGGTATCTGCTGCTATATCTTTATCACCTTTAGTCTCAAAATAAATAAGTTTTAAAACTTTAAATCTTTTTGCGTCCTGCTCAATAACATAGTTATAATCTATTTCTATATCACTCATCTCTTTTCAAACCTCTAAGCATTGGGAGAGCGATCGCAATTGAAAAGTTTACGTATGACCTTGGGCTTGAGCATGAGTAGCTGCTAGACTAATTCAACCAATCAGGTTAATACCCAATCTCTCAGCAATTTTTTCGCTTAGTCTAGTAGTTTGCTAAAAATGAGAGATGCGATCGCATCATCTGTAAAAACCACAGCTAAGTCTGTATTGCACTTTTGGCAAACTTCTGAAGGATTCTAGAGCTAGGATGATCAGCCAGAGAGACAAGCTTGTTTGCTAAAGCGACAGGAATCAGAGAGTTGTCGTACATATCGCACTTTAGCTTCTCAACGTTGGTTAAAATTGCACTCAAGTTTTGGAAGTCTGCCTCTTTGGGATTTGTCATATTTCTTGAAGTTGGTAAAGAAACAACGTACATCCCACCCGCCAAGGTCTTAAAAATCAGCTTGTTGCTATAGTAAGTTGTAGAACCATAAGGTCTTGTTGGGTCAGCTTTGCCAGGAAGAATGTACTTGTAGATGTAATCATTATTCAGAATTAGGACAGTTCCATTTGCAAGCTTTTCAGAGATTTCATCGGCGTGTTCTACAAAGGCTCCACTCTTTTCCAATCCAGCTAGGTATAAGTTGTGATGTTTAAAGAGAAAGTTGACAAGCGATCGCATCGGACGGTGCATATTTGCTGTTTGTCCAAAAAAGGCAAGTGGGCCATCCTTAACAAACAATATTTCCCCCAGCAAAGCTGGCTTCATCTTAAGAACAACTCGAATGAGGTGAACTAAGATCATCTGCTCTAAGGTAGTTATCAAATATCCTAAAATACCGCCAGCACCTAATTCTTCATCAATAGCTTCATGTAGCCGGAATACATCTGTTAGAAAAATATCAGTGCTGCAATGATTACAGGAAAAGGTATGGTCTTTTGTCATTTCTCCCAGATTAAGGGGAATACCTGTACTTCCACAAACTGGACAACTTGCTAAGTTCCAAGTTGGTAAACTTACATCATATTCCTGAAAGATAAACCATCTTAGTGTTGCAATCAATTCTTCATTGTCCACCTTCTGGCAGAAAAAGTTATGAATAGTTCTACGTACTGAGTTTAGAAGTGTACTTTCATTTTTAAATTGGATATTGCGAACAGGCAGAGTTAGTTTTAAACGTTGAATCTGCTTTAACTTCGCCATATCATCTGGGTCTATGAAAGGCTGTTTACCAAGTCCATCAAGATCATCAATGCTAAAAATGAGCGCCCCGATTTGACAAAAGCAGACAGTTGAAGATGGGAAACCGGTTTGTACAGACACTTCACTGTATCCACCATCAATAGCGATAATATTGCGGATCGGATTTTTTACTACAGGTTCATAGGAAAAGTTAAGGCAGTCGTAAATAGTTACTTCATCTGCTGATTTAGGGAGATTACATTGACTAAGAAACTCCTGTAATGATTCATCATTAATTATATGACTATGTGCAGACTTACTGGCATACTCATTAGGTCGCCGTCCACGCTTGCTTGTATATCCCATATACTACTTGCTTTCCTAAATTTTAGAGAAACGGTCAATTTGAGTAGGAACTACGAAGGCATTTGAGTAGGTTTTCATGCGTACAAAACCTTTATCACTATCTGCACTAAACCTGACTAAAGATTCAGTAAAGTCTCCAAAGTCGTAATACTTTTTAATTTCTTTTGTCTCGTCCTCATTATTTAAGTGAGCAATGAACCAATTTTGAGTATTTTTCAGAATATTGGAACTTATTGAACTGACTTCTTGAGTAGCATAAATTAAACCAAGATTTAGCTTTGCACCCTCTTTGGCAATCCTGTTATAGACTTGGCTTAAGTCCTTATCATCTTTTTTTGGAAAAAGATTATGAGCTTCTTCAAAGTAAAATTGAATGAAATTATTGGGTATGTTTTGAATGAAGTGATTCATTGCATCTGCAAAAATTTGTCGGCAAATGCGCTCGGAATATAAGCGTTGAATCTCTGGATCGCCCTGTGACAAATCTACTATGATAATCTGACCCTTGCGAAGTTCCTCAATAATTTCTATCTCAAAGGACTTGCCAACAGTCTCGGTATGTAGTTCAGCAATACTGCGTAATTTTTTATAACCATCTATATTAGCGCTACCTCCAGGACTCCGCTTGCGTGAAAGGAAAACTAGTATAGCTTTCAAATCTTCATCTGCCCATTCATGCCCATTGTCGCGTTTGTATTTAGAGAAGAATTGATTCTCGTAGTTATCCCAAATAGTAGTAAACCAATCACAGGCTTCTTCAAGCGAAATACCCTTACTTGGATCTAAGCTTCCATCTTGCTTTACCAATTCATTAAGTTCTTTATTACCTGAAAAATTAATTTTAAAGCCTTGTGGTACAGTAAATCCTGCCCTGTACAAACAACAAAGATACGCTGCAACTTTCCTATCGTATCGAGTTTTTACAGAATTGTTTGTGTCATAGTCCTCTGACTTGGTAAAGTCTACTGCACAAAAACTATCAATATAGTTACCTGTGCTTTCAGCCAAACGTGATTTAACTAATTCAAATCCAGATTCTACGTCTCTGTAGAAATTTACCTTCATTACTTTGAAGCCATCTTTATTGATAGTACTGTACCGGATGGTTCGCTCTTTGTATATCTCAAATATCGCTGTACCTTCATCCTGCATATTTGCATTTGCATACTCGCCATTAATGTCAAATATGATTTGACCGACCGGATATTTTGGTAAACCGTCATCAGTTAAAGGTTCTAAGTTCTGTGCGGCGCTACCATTTAACTTAACGTTGAGTGTATAAGCAGCCTTATCGCTCATCAAAACAGTAGCTTGAATGACCTTTTTAACTGTGTTTGACTTACCTGTACGGGTCATTCCAAACAGGGCAGTACGTTTACCAAGAAAGTCTTTTGGACTTACAAATACAGGTACATCATCTTCTTTTGCTTGGAAACGAAGGCTAGAACTGTAGCGAACCTTACCAATTTTGATATCAGTTGGCTTACCTGTGATGCCCTCTTCACGGAAGTTGACTATAAGTTCTAATACGTCTGGATTTGGCTTAATGACCCTATAGTGATGGGCGCTATAAAAGTTTTCAACATCAGCGCCAAAACGTGTACATCCTTTATCGTCCTTATAAAATGTTCCTAAAATTCTGCATTCCAGGCCAGAGAAACTAAATTCATATTTTGTGTAGCTATCTAACTGACTTTCTTTACCACTTGTCTTTAAGTTATCTTTATAATATTCAACCATTGAACTGATGACATCATTATCAGTAGGTAACTTCGCTGGTTTCACAACCCTAAGAAGTAATACCTCAGAAACATCAACCTCATTTTCATTTTCGTAATAAGCTAATAAAAAAGACCCTTGGGGAACTCCTTTAGCTTTTAGCTTCCAAGAGTCAGCAACTAAAATATATGCTTTTTCATAATCAATGTGAAATGGACGACCAATAAAAATTCCAGTTTCTATATCACCTGTACTACTATTTCTTTTAAATAAATCAACAGATGCAATTTTTGCTATTATATTGGTAAAACTTAGTGTCATTGATAATTTCCTTTGAAAATTACTGCTTTTAGCACCAAATATTGCAGAAAATATTGGTTAAGTTGCCAAATACTTCTTCAACAAATCCTTACCTTGATCGCCCATCTCGTGCAGCTGCGCCTCAATCTTTTCCATTGCCAAAGGTGATGGTTTAGCGCGTCCATTCTCCCAACGGTTAATTGTTGGGTAAGTGACACCTAAAGTAGCTGCAAACTGTTCTTGCGTTAGTCCAGTCAAAAGCCTGAGTTCACGAATAAGCTTACCAACTTCTGGCTGTTTGATAACTAGGGGCTTTTTTGTGGTCATTTAGCTTCTGAACTCAAATAACAAACTTGATGTAACACTTGATATATCATTTGCTTTATATTAACTACACCTATGCTTATGTGTTCTCCGTAAAAACTCGGAAATTTTTTGAATTAACAAGATTTTAAGCAGTTTCGTCCAACTGAAAAGGCATAGAATGCGATAACTTCTCTACGAGACGCTCTTGCGTTCGTTAAGCTGCGCGTAGTTTACCGCCGTAGGCATCGCCCGCTTTGCCCCAGTTCTCTTGGAATTTAACAAGCATAAATTACGTATGCGGCCAACGCACAGGCGATCGCTCCCCCACTTTCCTCTAAGAATTGGGTGGGGTATGCGATGTCTGCGACGGGCTTCTCTACGAGAGGCTACGCCAACGCCTATCGCACCCCTACAATTGCTCCATCTTAATCCCCGCCACTTCCATCATCACCGTAGTAATCGGCACAAGCCGCCCCACAGTGGTGTAATAACTACTCCCCACTGGCGTTGTAGTCGAGCGCTCCCGAAACCGCCGCATGGTAATCAAAAACCACTCCCGCGTTTTTGGCATCGGTAGTCTGTACAGTTGGCGAGTATTGACAAAGTAATAAAATAGCCAATCTGCCTCAGTGTACATAAAACAGCCGGGGGTTCCCTTTTCCAGGTTGCTGTGAGTTTCAAAGAAAAAGTTACGAGTTTTATTCCACCTATCGCCCTTAATCTCAATCAAGATTTCACCCGTCTGCGTTGTCCAGATGAGGTCAACATCGCGGCGTTGGTATTCTGGGTGATCCTCAACATTAACAACGCTAATAGTTTCTGGTTTGGAGAGCAGCCAAGCTTCAATATCAGTAGCAGCAAGGTTTGCTACTTCTAGAGCGTCGTGCATGGTGTAGGTCATGGCGTGTATCTCCAGAGCAAGGCATACTAGTTTATTATTTCACTTCTATTGCTGAGTGCGACACCGAACAGCCCGTCCTAGACATCGCCCTCATTAAGAGCGAGTATTTCAGTTAAAAATATTCTTAGAGGAAAAGTTGTACCTCAATAGCGATCGCACTTTCTTGCCCAAGCTAGGTATCGCACCTCAACAAATGGGAACCCTGTTAATAGTTGCGTTTCTCACAGTCATGAAATTCTTGAACTTCCTCAAACCCAAACCAGTCCAGCCAACTATTCTATGCTACGGACAACAAAGCTGCGGCGTAGAGCCAGAGCAAATTCAATCACTGATGGAATGGCTGTTTGCTAGTTTAATGGCGGCTGGGTATGAAGGAAAATCGCATATTATTTGGTACGACAGCGATCGCCCCGACACCACCCTGGAGCAAACAGTTAAGAAAGTGATGAAGCGGGACGAGCCAATCTTTTTGTATCGCTGTGGTAGTAGGGTATCGTCGCCGCCTACTGGGTATTACTGGCGGATGATGGACGAATACCCATCAATGCGGATTTATCAGTTAGAGGTTAGGGATGGAGAGTGATAAAGTTTTCAGTTCTGGCCCAAGTGGGAGCGATGCCTCCGGCGGGCGGGTACGCCATCGCACCGAAGCGTGTGAAATGCGGGCTACGCCCATAAAAAATTCTTAGAGGAAAAATTAACTGCTTTGAGCGATCGCTACATATCTGGACATTCAATCATCTGGAAACTGCCAGCACGAGATATGCTCAACATCTTTGCTGCTGCATTGACTACACACTGCATTACTCCTGCGATGGCGTACCGTACCCGCCATGAACCGGTGGCATCGCACTCTTAAACTCGTTAATGTACAGCTCTGTTTATTGAAATATATGAATATTGTGTAGGGTGATTTATTTTTTTCATGCAAATTTAACCCTAACTTACCTGAATGCAACCTATACTTTAGCTGTATTTTCTAACAAAGAATTTTATGCTGAAGTTACATTCTTTTGCTAAGTTTTCTTTATTGACAGCATTATCAACAATCTTGATTTGGCAGTACCCAGCTTTTGCTTGGAATAAAGCTGGACACATGGTTTCAGGAGCGATCGCCTACAGTGAACTTAAGCAGAATCATCAAGAAGTAATTGAGAAAATGGTTGCCATTTTGAAGGAACACCCTGAGTACTCCAAATTTGAGGAACAGTGGAAGTCTCTTAATCAATCTAATATTTCTGCTGAATATAAAAATTTGTACTTGTTTATGTGGGCGGCAAAATGGGCAGATGAAGCCCGTGGCAATCAAACATTTGATCACCCAACTTGGCACTACATCAACTTTCCTTATCAACCAAGCAATGCCTCAAACTCAATTCCTCGTGAAATTGCAGGTGAAGAAAATATTCTCTACGCATTTAAAAAAAATTTTGATATTGTTCAAAGTAGTGCTACTAGTAACAGCGAAAAAGCAGTTGCAATATGCTGGCTATTCCATTTATTAGGAGATGTGCATCAGCCACTACATACCACCAAATTAATAACTAATCAGTATCCCGAACCGGAAGGTGATAGAGGTGGTACACGTTTTTATATTAGAGTTAAACCAGATAGCCAAACAATTAGTTTGCATAAATTCTGGGATGACCTGATTCTTGGAAGCGAAAGATTTCAAACTGTTCGCAACACCGCAACCAAGATAAGAGCCGACTATCAACGCAGTAAATTGCCAGAATTAAGAGAAACTCAATTTAATAATTGGGCAAAATTAGAGAGTTTTAGGATAGCAAAACAAAAAGCATATCTCAATGGCAAACTTTCTGGCAGTAGTGATAAAAATGATGGAAACTCAAAGCCGTTACCGCCAAATTATGCTGCTACCGCCAAACCAATAGCAGAACGTCAAATGAGTTTGGCGGGCTACCGTCTAGCTGATGTACTTAATAAGGTGTTCGGCAAGTGATAAAAGATATACAATCTCTTTTGTTCTCCACTTACATGATGTGGGTGGTTTTTGATTTTACTAGAGCGATCGCCCCTCCTAAAATTCTTAGAGGAAAAGTTGCACACAAAACAGCGATCGCTTGCCCCAAAGCAGTACACTGGTACTATGAAGATTCCCGACTGCGATCGCTGTCTCCTTTACTCACATGATCCTCACCTCATCTGTGCCGTTCACCCAGCAGGGCCACAGGGGGATAGTTGTTTGGACTTTCGAGAAGATTCCAACATTGAGCCAGAGGAACTATGGCAACCGGAGGGGGCAAGCTACTACAACGGTGAATTAATACTGCAACCACAACAGCGATTGACGCAACAGCAACAGCTAGAACTGCTAGATACCCATCCTATGTTTACTGGCAAGTGTCCCCAGTGTGGATATGAGTTTGACCGCGACTGGTCAGCACGGGTGCATTGGGATTGCCCGGAGTGCGGTTGGATGGATGACTCGGTGTAGTAGAATTTACTCTGCTTTTTTGTGCCAATGATCATCTGAACCTTTTTCGTAGTCACGCTTAACTGCTGCCCAGGCAACTTTAAATGCTGTCTCTTCTTCGCCATATTCAGAGAGCGCATTGTTAAACGCAGCCAAGAATATTTCCGCCGCGTGTTTGGGTAGATGCTTTTTCACGGAGTCTGGTAAATCCGCTACATCTTGATAGGGCATACATTTTCACTCCTTCCTGTTAGTTATCACCTCACTAGCTTTCATTGCTATTAACGCTCTTTCATCTGCCCCTAGTGATAAATACAACTCATACTGTGGTCAAGTTCTAGAGGATAATCAAAAGCGATCGCACTTTGTTGGTGACTTAATCAAGCGAGGAAAACCATCACAATCAGGCAATGCCTAACGCCGGCAAGCAACGCTTTGGCTCTACAATCAGTTTTTGCCTGATGATGAGTAGTGTTTGATGAAAGCGTGTGAGGTTTTTAATGAACCGTTTACTAACAAGTGGAGCGACTACGTAGCGAACTGGCTCACGCCCCCCAGTTCTGATTTCAAAGAGGAAATCAAAGGGCGATGCCTGCGGCGGGCTGTTCGGTGTCGCCTCATTGCTCAAGTTTCCTCTTTGAAAATAGCGACACCAAATAGCCCCTTAAAGTAGACATCGCTTTCACTCTACAATCAGTTCATTGCTATCAAAACTGATATCAAATGGCTGACGACAAGACCCCACCAAGCGTTCCGGATTCGCGTCCCCACTGCCTTAATTCCAGCAGTCAGAGAACTATCCAAACTGCACAGAGAGGGGGTACAATTGCTTTACTGCAAGGCTTAGAGGAATTAATATCCAAGTTTGATAGCAATATTGATATCGATGTTGTAAAGGGCAGTAAATCGGTTTTGCAGCTAGAGGAGAAACTGGAAACCAATTGTTACTGCATTTTCTACTGTATTTTATCTGGAGTTAGAGTAGATGCAGGAAATTTTGCTTTGCAGCGATCGCTAATTGGTGCTGCTTGCTCCTTGCCAGATGTTTTTGTAGTGCTCAGTAGCTAAATGTAGCACTACAAAGCCTGGAATATCAGCATAGTCCGAAACCTTTTCCCATCCCCAAAAATATCCGGTCTGAACGCGCAGTTCTCTCCCGTCTCTAAATTCTAATTCCCAAATCTCTGGTAATAAGTAATTGAGTTAAGTAATTGAGTAACTGACAACTCTAACTCAATTGCCTCAAACGCATACTTACTGCGACTGCTATACCAACTGCGATCGCTCTATCTTGGCATGGGCAAAGGATATCTGGTGTTTTGTAAACTGGCGCGACCAGGCAGCGAAAATGTTTTTCGGGCATTTTTCGAGGTAAAAAGGCTGAAAACTACCTTTTTGAGCGGCTTTGAACGCTTTTTTTTGTTGGCTAACGTGCGAACAAAGACAGCCGATGATTGCAGCCCAAGGTTAGGAATAAGTAACTGTATCTAACTGAGTAATCCACTGCGTAATTTGTCCGCGCCTCTCAGCACTTACTAGATCAATCGCGGCTTTAATCGCTGGTTTTTTATAGATTTCCCATAAATCAGAAATCATCCCAATGTCTTCACAGATTTCCAGATCAGCCGCTATTGCTGTCAGATTTTCTTCGGTCAACCATTCCTTCATTTCGTTATCATACTGTGCTTTCATTTGGTTGAGTCTGTCTTTTTCTAAACCAGACAAATTACTCCAAATAACTTTCTTCACATTGTCTGGACGAAGAGACATAATTCGGGTTACATTTTCCCATTCAGTAGCGTTGCGAACACGGGAGACTAAACATTTTATGCTGTACTCAAATGCCCATTCTGGACATGACAGTAGTTGAATAGCGTAAATTAGCTCCGAGAGAGTTAGTTCTTGGCAATTTAAAAACCAGTTTTTGATTGTGTCATTATAGAATAATAGCTTTTTTTCTTGGCTTCTAAACTTGCGCTTTTTGGCTGAAATAATTGGGAGCAGCAAAACAGGACGGACTTCAGCAGGAACTTCTTTAAATTCAATCTCGTTGCTAGAAACAATCACTGGTACTCCACTATTTTCTATTCCAGAATCCTCTGACAATATCCACTTAAAAGATTCGCCGCAGTTGGGACAATCCGCTTCATATTGAGTCAAAAACTCTAATGAAGTGGAATTAAAATATTCTTTAGTACGAATTAGGGCTGGCATTGGTTTGAAAACATGGTGACAGTGTGGGCAGCATCTCACCCCAAGACTATCTTCTTCGCAGGATATCGGATCAAGGCTCCATTCTCTGTTGTCACAGGGACGACCAAGCCGAAACCAGTTATCAGTCATGTCTAGGACAGTTGCATATTCCTTAAGCGGTGCAGGGCGTAATATTCTGCCAATCATTTGCAACCAGAGAGTAACACTACTGGTGGGACGAGCAATCACCGCAGCAAGTGAGTCAGGACAATCAAATCCCTCAGTCAGAATTGCACAATTGCTAATCACCTGCGTTTGACCATTACGAAATCTATCTAAAATTGCTTTTCGCTCAGAGTGTGGTGTATCTCCATCAAGATGCTCACAGGTGATGCCATCTGCACGAAATATTGCTGCGATCTCTTGAGAGTGCTTCACGTTGACCGCAAAAATAACTGTCTTTTGACCAGCACAAAATTTGTTCCATTGCTTTAACACCTCAGACGGTTTGTAATCAGAAGCAACTTCTTCTAATTCTTTTCTGGTGAAGTCACGTTTTTTAGGGACTTTGTGTTTGGCATATTTAAAGCCAGCTATTAACTTATAATCTGTCAAATATCCAAGGGCTATTAATTCTTTGGTCTTAATTGAGCAAATCAGGTGGTCGAAAATATCTCGCAGTCCGTAACCATCTTCACGTCTTGGTGTCGCTGTCAATCCCAAAATGAGTGCATCTGGATAAGCATCTAGCAATTTACGGTAACTATTAGCTGAAGAATGGTGAGCTTCATCAATAATGACAACCTTCGCTATTGGGTAAGTTTGGCGACGAAAAAGAGTTTGGATACTGGCTACTTGAATTAAGGAATCAGTTGGCTTGTATCCTGCTTTAATGATTCCTGGTTGTACTTTTGTGGCTGCCGTCAGTTTCTCGCTGGCCTGGAGAATTAATTCCTCCCTGTGCGCCACTACCAACACACCTTCACCTTGGGCTATAAATTCAGATGCGATTGCAGCAAATATTATAGTCTTGCCGCCACCCGTACTCAGTTGCAATAATACTTTTCTAATTCCACAAGACCAAGCAGTAAAAGTTTTTGAAACTAAATCTTGTTGGTAATCGCGCAGAATCAACATTCTTAACTATGTCGCTCCTTGTTCAAATTGCAATTTGCTTTCTTGACTGCTTTCTTTATAACCTCCATCTGAACCTGAGTTCATAAGATTTACTTGAATAGATCGGATGATGAAGGCGCTTAGGGGGCAAACAGAAACGCCCAAAGCGATCGCGCATAAGTTAATTATCAAAAAATAAGTTTTATTTTTTATAGTATAAATATACTATAATGTGATTGCATATTTCAAATAAAAAATTGAGGAATAGATATGACAAAACCTCGTAAGAATAAACGCAACCAGAAGAATGGATTTGACCCCAAACTCATGACACCACAACAAAAAACTCTCAACCGCAAAATCATCCAACGGTACAACCTTCTTGCAGAACAAGAGGCAGTCTCAATGGGGTTTCTACCCATTACAGGAAGTGAATGCCTTTGGGGTGTTCTTGTAGATTTCAAAGCTGGACGTAGTGACAAAGAGAGTTTTAAATGGTTTAAGCAAATGGTCAACAAGTGCCAGTGCGACCCCGAACATTTAGGCAAGTTGTACGAATCGATTCACTCAAAACTGGCAATGTACGACCAATTAATGGATACTGAATGCAAACGTTTAGGAATTTAAATGCTAGATTGAATTCCCATTTGGTCAAACTATAATTAGTTAAAAATAAATCTGTAAAGCTAATTCATCCTCAGTTAATACTCACGCTCAACTGAGGATGAATTAGATTTTTATGATGCTTTGGGTTTAAATGACACTTCTGTGTAAGCATTAGGGGATAAAATACTTCAAGCGATCGCTCGTGACTTAGTAGAGACAATCCGGCGCAACGTCACGATTGATTGGACTCTAAAAGAAAGTGTCAAAGCGAATCTGCGGAGATTAGTCAAGCGCCTGCTGCGGAAATATGGCTATCCTCCAGACAAGCAGGAGAAGGCGATGGTAACGGTGTTGCAACAGGCAGAATTGTTGTGTAGGGATTGGGAGCGTGAGGTTTGATACCATGTCTGGGCTGCGATCGCTCCATAGCATCTGGGCTTTGAAAAAACGGATCGCTTTTCATCTATCATCAGTTTATTGCTATCAAAATTGATATCAAATGGCTGAGGACAAGACCCCACCTAGCGTTCCGGATTCGTGTCCCGACTGCTTTAATTCCAGTAGTACGCCAACTATCTAAACTGCATAGAGAGGGGCATACAATTTCCTTGCTGCAAAGCTTGGAGGAATTAATATCTAAGTTTGATAGCAAGATTGATATCAATAATTCCGGGAGATTGGATCAGAAGCTAGAAAATCTGGAATCCCATCTCGACACTAAACTAGAAACAATTACCAAGAAGTTGGAACTCATAGAGAAGGCAATTACTTCTGGTACATACAGCAACACCAGACCTCGAAGACAAGCGCACCCGTACCAACAACCCCAAGTTGAACTCCTTCCCAGAAATAATGAAAGTTTAGCCCAAAGGCTTGCTGTAAGCCACCAAAGTCTCATTGCAGAAAGGGAAAACAAGAGCGTCAAAGAATTTATCAGTTGGTCGCGTAACCGTGACCCCATGAGCGTGGGATGGGAATGGAATGTAAAAGACGGACTTTACCATCCGGTGAAATAATTTCAACTGTCTCCGCAATAGGGTTCGTCTGTATTTAAACCCGTGGCAAGTGCAAAGCACTACTGTCTCCAGGGCGAATGTGAATGTATCCTGCCGTTGTGGAAATATCGGCGTGGCCCATAGTTTGCTGGAGCAACGGGATAGGCGTACCCCTCTCAGCATTGTGCGTAGCGTGACTATGCCTGAGCCAGTGACAACTAACTTTCTCCATCAGCCTGGCCCTTTCTGCTGCATCCTTAATTATTGGATCAACATTTTGACGATGGATCGGCTTATTTTTCCCGTTGCGGCTCTTGAAGACATAGGCATCTTTCGGCGCGTCTCCTCTGTAATTTATCAATTCCTGCCACAGATATTCCGGCAGTAAGATGTGACGGGACTTATCCCCCTTCCCCACAACGGTAATTTGTCCGGTGAGATTGCGTGGGGTAAAGTCCTTCCACCTTAGTCCGACTAGCTCCGACACCCGCAACCCAGCCACGTATAAAAGCTTCAATATCAACAAATCTCTAATTTGTTGACCTTTATAACGATACTCAGCCCGTTCTGTCAGCCGAATCATCAAAGCGATATCAGTTAAAGTCAGAACTTTCTCATGCAATCGCTGGTCAAGCTTCTTTAACTTAATCGCAGCACCGGGGTTTACCTTGATATAACCCGTCTTGTAAGCAAAGGAAAGCAGACTTTTCACAGATGCCATATAGGTCTTAATGGTAGGCGCTGCCAATCCCCGATTATGCAAATGTTCAGAAAACTCCACCATATCCTCGACAGTCGTGTGAGCGATCGCCTTCCCTACCCCCGCCAAAAATCCAGTAAACTGCGCCGCATACCGCAAATAACACTTTTGGGTACTTTGAGGCTTATCGTGCAGCCACAGTTGAACTAAGCGCTGCTGGGCATCAACCGGCGCTAAATGGGATAATTGCTTACGTCTTGCCTTGACTACGACTACTGGTGTCATAATTATCGCGGATATCAAAAAGACAAAAGACTAATTTTGTCTCCTTCATACACATACAGCTGTTCGGGAACAACCAAAAGCATTTCTACTAATTTCTTTACCGAATCCCTGATATCAATTCCCCAAAACTGCTTTTTCTACAACCACAACCCATATTTAAGTATTTTTATTGCTGACAAAGGGTGTATTAAGTATCTCTCCCAAGCCTTAGCCAATGTCCAAGAGGACTGCGATCGCAACATGACCAGACCGAAGTGGAATGTACAAGGAAACTTCCCAGATTCCCAAATTGGGAATCCCAGTAAATCGCAAGTATGCGCCGAACTGTCCGAATCATTCAGCTTTTGAGCAAGTCTAGAAATTGCGATGGCGCTCTTTCTCCCACCGTAGGTGATCGCACACAGATAGTTTTTCCCCTTTGATCACGTAAGCGCCCCAAACCTTTATTTCTGGTGAACAGTGCGAACTGCTGATCAACTATTGCGAATGCTTATATATGAGAGGTGCGGACAGGAGTGCTGGAATGCTGATTCTGCCGTTGATTAATAAGTTGCGCTTAACTGTTTCCAGATATACACATCTCGGATCAATGCCCATAGCACAGTTTACTCGTGAGTACTGCCATCAGGCATGATAGCGCCAGTGAGATTTGCTCCAGTCAGATTCGCACCAGTAAGGTTTGCTGAAGTGAAGTTTGATTTTGTAAGATTTGCCTTGGTCAAGATTGCCCCACGTAGGTCTGCTGAAGTGAAGTTTGCTTCACTTAAGTTTTCCTGATTGAAGTTACATCCTCGGAGATCAGCTTCACTCAAGTTTGCACCACTGAGTTTTGGATAGTTAAATGTAGCCCCACCCAGTTTTACGCCAATCAGGTTAGCGCCGTTTAAGTTTGTCCCGGATAATTTTGCATTTTTCAAATTTGCTTTATTCAATTCTGCCCCAGTCAAGTTTGTTGATTGTAGATTTGCTTCAATCAGGTTTGAGTCATTGAGATTTGCTCCACTCAGGTTTGCCGATTCTAAGCTTGCCTGACTCAAGTTGGCTCCTTGCAGTTCTGCTCCACTTAGATTTACGTTATTGAGGTTAGCACCAGCTAAATTAGCATTTTGTAATGATGCACCCGGAGTAATAAAATACGCACCAGATTGAGCAGCGTCAAAGCCCGTTGGAAATATAGTTGTTGGGTCGTAATAGCTATACAGAAGATTAGTTCTTTCAAGGTTAACTCCTTCCAGATTTGCCTCTATCAGCTTTACCTGACTCATATTGGCATTACTTAAGTCTGCTCTCATCAGTTTTGCCAGTCTCATGTTTGCCCCGCTCAAATTCGCTCCACTTAGGTTTGCCATGCTGAGGTCAACCCCTCCAGATAGTTGAGATCCACTGAGATTGGCTTCACAGAAATTAGCCTCTCGCATATATGCTTGAGTTAAATCAGCTCTATTGAGGTTGGCTTTTTTCAGTGTTGCTTTCTCTAGCTTTGCCGATTTCAGTTTTGTCTTATGAAGGTATGCGTTATCTAAGTTAGCTCCAGTCAGGTTAACACCAGATAAGTCTGCCTCACTCATATCGGCTCCCCTAAGATTTGCTCCAGTCAAGTTAGCACTAGAGCCTAGAGTTTTTCCACTAAGATTTATCCCGGCTAAATTAATCCCTGTAAAATCCCGTTCTCCGGCGTTATATCGCTTTAAAAATTCTTTAGCATCGACAGGTATTTCGTGGCTAGGTTCCTCACCTGCATAAATTCTGTTGACTAACCACATTATTCTCTCAGTCTTGAATTCTGGAGCGCTGAAAGCTCTCTCTAATTGCGGCTGCTCCTCAGCTACATTAATTGGCTTATCTGGCTCAGTTTCAACAATATCTATATTTTCAGAAATAGCAATTACATCTACACACGCTAGTTGTTTTTCGGGCTTTTCAACAGGCTCAAAAAACTGCTTGATAATCTCCGTATCATCAATATTCGTCTCTTTAATAGATGGGTCAATAGTGTGGTTATTATTCAAGCCATTACTCAAATTAGACGAAAGATTGAGGTGCTGTTGCAAGTCGGCGACTTGTGCAGTTAAGAGCGCGATCGCCTCTTGCATACTTTGAAACTGCTGTATTTCAGTCCGATTATTTAATTCTTGTTTGATTTCATCCAAATAGCGTTTTAGCCATGCAATATTTTGCTTGCGGAGATTTTGCTCCTCTTCTATTTGTTCAATTCTGGAAGCTAAAGAGACTAAATCTAGTTCTGAGTCAGAGATATTCACAGGTTTATAGCCAAATAAGGTGTGCCTGATGATAGTGAGTTAGCAAAAACTGTATTTGTCCAACCCTATATATAAATTGCCCAACATCAAGCCTGGAGTAACAGCCACTACCTATGACAGAGCTTTTACTACCCACCACCAAAATCATCAGTAACCCGCGATCAAAGAATAATCTCTATAGCTATTCCAAAAATACACACTTATAGAATTAGTTTAATACTGCCAGGGCTTCCCTAATTTTCTCTTTAATAGCTCCACCCCGATTTGTGGGTAGTGGCAGTGCCTCATCAAGTAGCTTAACAGCCTTTTTTAATTTGCTCCGTATCTGCTTCAATTCCTTCCCTAAATCTGAAATCTGCTGCTTAGTGTTAGGAACTTCTTGAATCTCTACTAGCTGACGCTCTTTGACCTGACGTACCAGTTCATCAATTTTTGCGCTGGCACTCTTATGCTTTTGGAGCCATTTTACGGTTTCCTCAAATAAGGTAAAGTTGTGCCGGACTTTTGGTTTCTTCCCCTGCATAAGCGAAGAAGGCCCCAACCTTAAATTCTTCTTGGAATTTGGGTGTAGAGTCCTTTTCTCCTTGCCAATAGTTCCACGCTTTAGTTTGCTCATGTTCCATAAGTGTGTATATTTGGATAAGTCCATTTTAGCGTAGCTTTAAATGTCTGATCATCCAGTAGTGTATATAATTGGATAGCCAACATGGACTAAAAATATCTAGTCATTTACCTACCTCAAAATTCCAGCCGAATTTCAGTTTTTTAATCCGCAGGATTTTTATATAGAGTTGGCTGAAACGGGCTTCTAGATTTGTTTTGAGCAGTCTAGAGTGCCAAAAAAATAGCGTTTTTTATCTAGGGTTTGTCTTGAGTGAGCAGAGGAGTTATATTGCCACTGTAACGATGTCGTAGCCTGAGTCTTGAGGCAGTCCGACCAATAAAAAGCACCCGACAAAACAATCAAGTGGGTGCTGCTAATGGTTATCTAGAATTTGTCTAAAGCTTATCTAGAGGTGCGCCGATTTAATAATTTTTGCACTTACTACGGTTCCGCCTATTCCAAGTGTGCTTCCAATGCCAGAACATACTGTAGCTAAGTAAACTGCTACTGGCGGAGCGACTGGAGCAATAAAAACATCAGATGCATAACAGATTGCTGTCAAGCCTGCTACGCTACCTGCGGCACTACCCGCATTCTTAACGAATTCTTGCAAAAAATCCTTAACAAAGGAGTTGACTACCGAACCAGTATCAGCAAAGTCTGAAGAACTAGTAGCAGCGAAGGCTGGGCTAATAAAACAATTCAAAGCAATTACACAGGTCAGAAATACTGCAAACAGAGAGCGAACGATTTTCACTGGGAACATAAACATTTTTTTACTAATTGAAATGGCATTATTAGTTTGATGCTTAATTCCAGTGTTCCCACCTCCAGAAAGCACTTTGCAATCGTGGAGCATTCTTCATGCTTCCCAAACATAGCCCATGCGATCGCATGTTCCTTCCACACGTCCCCAACCAGCATCAGCAATGGATTGGAAGAATAAACGGATATCATCAACTGTGAATTTAACTTCACAATTACATGTAGAAGCAGATGGCACTTACAAGAAAATTGACGGCAGGCTAAAGCTAAAAAGCTAATTTTACAAAAAGCTAAAAAGCTAACTTGCTAAATTTAGTATTTGACAAAATAATTAAATAACTCTAAGTTAAATAGCTAATTTAATAAATATATTTATGCTGACAATAACCGTAAGCTCCTTGAGTGGCGGTCAGGGCAAGACTACAACATCCCTGTTCCTGGGGCGGTTGCTATCGCGCCAGGGTTTACCTACCTTGATGCTAGACTCCGACCCCCAACACAATCTCACCACCTATCTAGGTTTCGAGTTGGAACCCAACCAACCAACCCTATTGGAATTTCTCAAAAAAACAGTCGCACCAGAAGACTGTATTTACCCGACTCAAGACAACGATAATTTATTTTTAATCCCCGCCGACGATCAACTCGATACCGTACAGGATTATTTATCTAACAGTGGAGTTGGTGCAACCTTACTCAAGCGGCGATTGGAAGCCATCAGCAAAATATTCAAAGTGTGCATAATTGATGCCCCACTTCAGCGATCGCAAATTTGTTTGACAGTGATCGGCGCAGCAGATTTTTTGATTATCCCCGCAGAGGCATGAGTTAAAGGGTACGGTTCACTTGTGCGGACACTCGATTTATTGAACGGCTTGCAAGATGTCGGTGCAACAGATGCCCAAGTATTAGGTGTTTTACCATTCCGCGATCGCTGGTTTGGTAAAACGCAAGCACAAGAAAGTCGGGCGGCTGTAGATGGTATGCGTGACGAAGTGGGCGTTGGGTTGGTTTTACCCTCAATCCGCGAATCAGAACGCTATAAGCAAGCTATCAACAAACGTACAACCCTCTCGCAGTTGGGATATAACGACTTGGAGTATCCATTTGAAATTTTAGTTGAGAAAATTCGTACTTCACTTGGGGGTAAATAAAAATGTCAGATAACGTACTCAATCAACTACGCAATCAGCGCAATCGCCCGACAGTTACACCACGCCAGGATGCACTCGTCAAGAAAGTACAACCCCAAGCGGAGAAACAAAAGTCATCACAAGAACCCAGCACAGTTACCGAACCAGCCAACCCAACTGCTGCACCAGCAGACACAATCGCCGAACTCCAAGCCGAACTTGAAAAATATCCCGAAACTCGACGGCATTCGGCGATCGTTTTAGAAAAAGACCTCGACCAAGAATTAACACGATTTTGTAAAGACAGGGGAATTACAGTTGAGGTATTTCTAGAAGCAGCCTGGACTATTGCAAGTGCCGATAATGCGCTCGTAGAAAAAATCACTACAGAAGCCAAGCACCGTTACAACCAACGTAAACGAGTTGGGCAAATTAAACGGTTAATTACAATGTTGAGCAACTCGTCCAAAAAAGATAACGTATCGTCCCAGTAAAAAAGAGGAATAAAATCAGCGATCGCTAATTGGGTGCTGGTTCAGGTTAAAGAGTAGATTAATTTTATCGGTTTAATTGGGTATTTTAACTATAGGGATTATCCGTAACTCCTATCACGGATAGATTTGACCATGATCAATGATCGGGAATTTCTTTACGGCGCTGCATTTTTGCGACTAATTGATCATGGAGAGCGCCTCACTATAACTCACGCATCTTGGATACATTCCTCGATCTACCTAATTGAAACTGATAGCAGTAAATTGGCTATTCTCTTTAAAGTTTCCAAGAAACCCAAATCTGCATGGCAATTTACCTTAAGTAGTCAAGAAGAATTAGCCTTGGATACTCTGCATAATAAGTATCACGATATTTCAGTATTTTTGGCATTTATCTGTTATAAAGACGGTATCTGTTGCATATCTCAGCAAAGGCTTTGGAGTATATTGGACAAAAATGCTGGTATTGCTGGTCAGCATATATCCATGTCTCGCAAGGCACATGGTAGTTATCATATAAGTGGCCCAGGTAGACAACAGATGGATCAGACAGTGCCTCAAAATGACTGGCCTCGTGTACTTTTTTCCAACTAAGACAACACCGATGAGTAAGATAGATATTGCAACGGATGGATATTGTATTAATAAGGTTATTGACAGACTTAAAAGCAAAATTGGGGATACAGCAGCAGAGCAATTAAAACAAACTGCTGTTGAAGTAGTCCAGAATTGCGTTGATGTCTACTCGGCAACTTTTGGTTATGGTGATGTTGGTGCTACAGGTACAGGTATTGTTAGTCAACCTTACAAGGGAAAAATAGCTGATGGTACTACCGGACTAATCTATGGCAAAGTCCAAAGTGGTAAAACTAATACTACTATTGCTACACTGGCACTTGCTCAGGCTAACCATTTCCGTTGTTTCATTGTTTTGACTTCTAACAATACATGGCTCGGTAAACAAACTGCGGCTCGGTTTAATAATCAGCTTAAAGGTGGCCCTGTTGTCTTTGATTGGGAACAATGGAAAAAAGATCCAAACGTTTTTGCTAAAACTAAATTCCTTCCCTATGTCAAAGATACAGGAGTTGTTTTAGTATCTACAAAGAATCCTCATCACTTAGATAATCTGCTTCAGGTTCTCAAGTTTGCTAAAGCTAGTAGTGTACCCACTCTCATATTTGACGATGAAGCCGATAATGCGAGTCTGAACACCAACGAAGCAAGGCAATCAAAAAAAGGTAAAGATACAATTCAAGATAGCTCAACGTTTGAAAAAATAGGCAATATTCGCAAAGAAGTAGCTAATCATATATATTTACAGATTACTGCAACTCCTCAAAGCCTTCTACTGCAAAGTCTTGAACATCCCTGCAAACCAGTTTTCTGTGCTGCTCTTCCTCAGCCAGGTAATAGTTATATGGGAGGTGACTTATTTTTTGAAGAAAATAGCTTATATTCCTACACAGTTAAAGCTGAAGAATTAGATCGCTTAAAAAAACAGGAAGGAGAAAATCCCAGTAATAACTGGGATATTCCTAGTGGTCTTAAATTAGCTCTATGCTGCTTCTTCCTGGGATCAATTTACAATATGCAATCAGGAAAGGAAGATGCTAGTTATTCTTTCCTAGCTCATATATGTTACAAGAAAGATAATCACAAAAATTTAGAAGAAATTATTAGTTCTTTTATTTTACATATTGATAAATCGATTCGTGAAGAAGCATCAATTACAAAGCAAGCTGATGCTTATAAATGTTTAAACGAAGCTTATAACGAATTAAATAAAACAGCGCCAGATTTACCGCCACTAAATAACCTTATTGAAGATTTAAAATATGAATTGCGGAGTGCTATCCCAAAAGTTATCAATGCTAATAATCCGGATAAAGAGCCAAACTATAACCCAGGAATGAACATTCTTATAGGCGGTAATAGACTTGGACGTGGAGTTACTATTGAGGGTTTGATGGTAACTTACTATCTTCGTGATGCCAAGCAAAGAACGATGGATACAGTTCATCAGCACGCACGAATGTTTGGTTACCGCCAAGAATTACTAGATGTTACCCGCCTTTTTTTACCTCAGCATATTTTAGAAGATTTTCGGGCAATTCATGAAGCTGATGAGGGAATGCGTCAGGCGATTGGAGACGATCCAAATAACATTCAGATTACGCCAGTTTGGGTAGGGCCTCAACTCAAAGCAACCCGTTCTAATGTTTTGAACCTAGCAGAAATTAATGCTTTCATTCCAGGTTCACATATTTTTCCTCGCGCTCCTTTGTGGAAAGCCTCAGAAGTTAGAAAAGATGTAGAAGAGTTAGATAGGCTATTGTCCGGTTACGAGAGTATAGGTGAGAAAGGCGAGTATCACGAAGTAGAAGTTGATTTTCTCATCAAAATTCTTTCTTATATGAAAACTCGCTATTACCCAGGATATCCCTGGCAAGATGACAGAGTTAAAAACTTGCTTGTTCAAATGAAGACAAAAGATATTTTAAAAGGACGGCTCAATGTTGTTCGAGGAAAAACGAGTAAGGGGCTAGAATTGTCACGACAAGAACCGTCAGGATGGGGAGGTTTTGGTTTTATCAATGCTAGGGTACTGAATAAACCTAAAACTGAGTACCCAAATGTGCCTACCCTTTTGATCATGTATGAAAAAGGTGAAAGCATAAAAGGTTGGGATAATCAACCGCTTTATCTTCCAACCCTGATTCTACCTAAAAACAAATTTATCTTCATGTTCAATTACTCGGACGCTGCTGAAGAATTAGAAGATGATATAAACTTGCAGGATTAAAAAACAAGTACGTGATGTAGCGATCGCTAATTTGACGCTGGTTGCTCCTTGCCGGATAGCCTCAATTACGGAGTCTTTCAATGCAAGTAAACCCACACTTTTTTCCCGTCTGCGGGAATCGGTAATCGCAGCAGGAATGCGTTTATCCACCGAAAAAGCAAGAGAAGGCTAGGGTGATGTACTGCCTACCTTCTAAACTCCCGCACTAAACCACTAATCGCGCACAGTATTAAAAAAATACTGACAGAGATCGCCAGTATTAGAGTAACTGGAGTATTACCCGCCGTTAACAGTGGCGCTACAACAAACCGAAATGCAAGCAATACAGCAACCGTCCAGCCTCCAGTTTTTAGTAGTAGAGAAAGAAACTGCTGCCACGATAGCAACTGATTAAATGGAGTATTGTCTGGCAACATTTCAGGTGTGTCAGTCTGTTGTCTGGGTTCTATTGCTCCAGCTTCACTCTCGTTGATGAACAAGAAGTGCTAGAACCTTTAATATCAAATGGTGGCTGGGAAGCTTTGAAACTTCAGCGTAATAAAGAGGTCTGTTTACTCTGCTGCGGATTAAACAAAGCCTTCATCAACTAATTTACCCTCCTTGCTGGTAATCTCATGACGTTCACCTGACCCACCAACAACACGACACCAACTCTCAGAAATCAACTTTAGATTTTCTCCCTTACCATTAAACCAATAACTAAATCCACCATACATCCCAGGAACCGGAAACCACATTCGCGGTTGCTCTATCTCTAGCAACGGTTCCAACTCTGGCAACCTCAAACCAGATTTTTCAACTAAATCATTTACTCGACCACGAATAATTGCATGGAAATGCTTTTGAATTGAGGCAAGCGTTTCGTAAGGAACATATATTTTGTAAACTGGCTCCAGTAACTCAATTAACTGTTGATGTGCTTTTATCCTGGCGATATCAACTGGTCTTTGACAAGAAGCATTCTTTAGCGTCCGCCATCCTCCCATTGCTACCATTTGCTGAACTACTTGTATTGGTGCGTTCCCATGTGCAGCTTGATGGAAAGGGGTGTATAGTGAGCGCCCATTAGGACGAGTCACATTAATTAAGTCTGGACGCTTATTCAAAATTTCAAGAGTTTTGTTCCAGTTGTAAGCTTTTGCAGCATCTGCAAGGTTATGGCGAATCGCAGTTTCATTATCCCCAAGTACTTCTGATTTTGTAATCCCGTTCCATGTAGCAGTCATCGCTTTCAATCCTTGAGACAACTTCACTCAAAACAAAACCTATAATTCCCACAGACAGGGTAACGCCAAACAGATGCAACTGAATTGACCAATAATAAATGAGTATAGCCATCGATGCTCCACCCCAGCGATCGCTTTCTTTGTTTGACGACTTCAAGGAATATTCAGCAAAGATGAAGCAGTATCTTCTTCACTCTCTGGCTTCAAGTACAGAGCGCACTCTCTGATTACCTCTTGCTCAGAAACGCAATGTGTTTCGCACCAGGCGCGTATGCAAATATCACTTAACGCCTCTACTTCGTCAGGGTCAACCAAAGCCGGCTCAGTATTCTCACAGCAAGCAATCAAATCAAGAAGCTGGACATCAGTCAGCGATACTAATTGTTTCAATTTTGGATTATATACAGACCAGTTATATTTGTCGTTGTACTTTAGCAGAACATAAATTAGTGGGTTCTGACCAGGGTATGTCTTGGCGCTGATAATATCGCTATTGATATTTTCGGCATAGTCACGGTTTAGTTGGAGTTGGGCTGTGTGTTTGTAAAAGGGTGAAACATCTTGGTCATCGGCTCTATCCAGTTTCAAGCTGCCTGATTCCATCATTACCTTTTGGGGGGCTACGTCAGGCATATAAATTTCTTGCATTGTGCTGGCGGTTAATACAGGTAAATCAATTAACTTTCGAGATTCACCATGACGCTCCATCAGATTTTCCCATCGTTGCCTAATATTTAATAGCTCATATCCAAGATTCGTATTTCCTGACAACGTGGGTATAAAAGTATATAACTGAACTGTTCTAGGAAGATGCCAAAAACGTAATATGCGCCCAGCGCGTTGAACTGGCTCAATCGGAGTCCAAGCAATATCATAATTAACGACGACTGAAGCATCCTGCATACTAACACCGATGCCATAAGCATCTGTGGCAATGAAGACATCGTAAGTTTCCTTGTAGTTACCTACAGTATTGTTAGCATGGGGCGCAAATTTGGCTATGGCTTCTTCTATATCCTTTGTTTTCTTCGGCTCGTAGTTATCAATTTTTTGAGACTGACCACTGACTATAGTGCTGAATACTCGCAGTTCTGGCATCAATTTAGCTAAACCTTGTTCCAGGTAAACCGCAGTTGGTAGCCGCTCACAAAATACAATTACTTTTTCTTTTTCTTTTTTAGCATGAAGTTCTTCGAGAATACGAACGAGGGTTTGCAGTTTCAGATCGTGTTCAAAAGCCAGTTCTCTTAGTTTTTTGATAATGGGATTTAGAACTTGCTGACGCTCGGTTCTTGAAAATTTAAAGGTTGATGTTCCCTTCTTAGCAAAATCGAATTCCTTTAATCCTTCAGGTGTATCCACAACGCGCTCAAGTAGCGATAGAAGCGCTTCTGGGGAACTGCCCCAAGATATTTTGACCTGGGTTTCTATATTTTTTCTATATATAGGATGGGGTGTATTAAGGTCGAAATAACCATCAACAATAATTGAAGTAAGTTCGCGCTCATTGGGTAAAGGAACATAAATACTATGTAGAATTACTTGGGGAATATATTTCTTTTGTCCACCAAAGTCGATGTAGATACCTTGCGAGTCAGTTTGCCCATAATACTTAGCTACGTGAGGCGTGGTTAACTGAGAAGCTACACATAATTTTGTAAACTCTTCGGCTTGGGCAATACGCCACGCCTGTGCATCGTAAGAAAACTCTACTAAAGGCAAATAATCATGACTTTCCGCAGTATGAGGCAATAACAATAACTGGGTGTTGATATTGTCGATCTCTGTGGCATAAGGAGAGCCACTTAGAAGTAAAACCTTCAAATTCCCAGCTTTGACTAAATTGCTAAGGCGTGTAAATGCCAGACGCTCTGTTCTGTCTTCTTTTCTATATCTTCTGTTGCTAAACTCATCTGAATAACGTTTTCTTAACTGATGACTTTCATCAAAAATGAGAAAATAGCGCCCATCACTACCAATGTTTTGGACAATTTCTTCAAAATCGTTAAGGGTACGATCGTGGGTGGAATTTTCCTTATCCAATGCAGAAAGAGTAAAGTAGTCTGAATGTAAACTGGCATCACGCATTTCGCGTTTCCAAATATTGCGGACAGCTACAGGGCAGACAACAATAACCTTATCAATCAAACCCTCCTCACGCAGATGTATTGCCACATGAACAGCCACTACAGTTTTGCCTAGTCCAGTAGAGGCAACCAACATTGACCCACCATGATCACGAATTTTGTTCAAGGTTTGAGAGATCATGTCTACCTGATACGAAACAGGTTGCTTTTTATAGTTAGCTTTAATAGGTTGTAGATTTTCTAGAGCCAGTATGGTCTTAAGATAAATATCCCACGGATCAGCTAATTCTAGCCATCTTTGGAAAGCTTCAAGGAGTTCCTGAGTTATGTCTTTAGCTTGAGCAAAATATTCATCGAACTTATCCACTAAAGCTACCACTTTATCGCGCTTAGTTTCCAAAGTTCCTGACTCAATTTGCTCAATAAAACCACGTCCCGTTGTGTTGGCTGAAGTAATAATGGCTACTTTGCGGTCAATGAGATAAAGCTTGGCATGATGGTTCATGGCACGAGCGTCAAATATGTGGAACTCACCCGCAGCCATTTTTTGGACTAAATCAAACACAGCCTGTCGTCGTGAGTGATCCAAACCAGTACGCAGATCACGCATAATTTCATTAACTAAAGCTTTTCGCGCCCGATCCTCACCTGGGTCTTCAATTCCAACTAAGAGGTAAACTTGCTTCCTTGTTGTAGACTTTCGGATCAATCCCCAACCTCTGATTGTGAAAAATCCAGATGCAATCCGAATTTCTTTTTTACCCTCCATGAAGCAACGACGTATTTGTTCAAAAGTAATTCGGGATTCAAACCATGTTGAGGGCAAATTAATTGGTTGTGTGTCGAAGTCAACGTTGGCATCCATGCGGGTTTGTCAGCTTATGGTTATAGAAACGCTCACATATTATTCTTCCCTTATTAAAGGTGATGTAAGTGGCTCTGCCAAGAAAAAGTAACACAGAATAACCACAAAGAAACTAACAAGCGATCGCAGTAAATGGACGAAGCCTGAAGCCTGTATTAATGGGTGACTTCCAGGCTTTGCTCATGCCTACCGTGACTGTTGGCCATCAATATCGGTGATTGGTTTCAGTTTCCCACATCAAGAGTATCGCCGTAAGCTTGCTTGATAGCCGACAACCACAATTCTTTAGGCACTAATTTGACTGCTTCAACCAACCCAAAGGACTGGAGCGACATGGCTAGTAGTTGCTTGGCATCTTGCTTAGACTGTCCCATGTATCCATCTCTGAGTTCTAATTTTTCAGGGCAACGGGCAACGAAATCATCAAACTTGAGTGGCTGTGGTTCCAAACCAATTTTTTCTAAATCTTTTTTCTTAACCATAGTTTTGCACGGGTCTATGAACTTGCGCCAGCCTCAGATACAGCAGCACCTACCTCTAGTTTCACTTCTTTCGGCTTCTTCTCAAAAATTTGAATCCCAGCGTCAATCACTTCAAAACCGTCTGCTCCCCGACCAAGCTTACCTGACACAGTACCAGCCCAGTCTGCAAACTCAGCCACGTTCGCTTCAGCCTTGCGCCAGCTTTTGGCGTTAATTTGAGCGCTGAAAACTATACCATTCTGGTCAGTTAGTGAGATTTCAACTTTTTTGTTTTCGGCTGGTGTGGCTGTTGGTAGTGAACCACTAAACTTAATTATGACCTCGCTTTTCGCTTCCATTGCTTACCCCAAAGAATCAGAAAATCAGATTTCCCATCCTGATTTTATCAAGCGATGGAAGCTAACGCACAAAGTATGCACCATATCTATCCATTGTAATCAGGGAAGTATTGGCAATATTAGAGTAATTCCATAAGTGTATATTTTTGGAATTAGGGAATTGCTCAACATACTTTTAGCAACTCTCAATATTTTGGGGGGCAATAATAAATCCCAGCCCAGATATCAACCATCTCTTGCCCAAGTATGTGTATATCTGGAAATAGTTAAGTCCAACTCATTAATCAACACAGAATCAGCATTCCAGTCTAATACCCAGACTGCGACTATCGTGATGGGCTACGCGCCTCTAGGAGCGATCGCTAGAATAATCTTCGCAGAGGCTTCGGATATGGGAAGCACCGATAATCGATTTCCTGGTCTGATCACCATTAATTCCTCAAAAACCAAAAGCCCTCGGATTATACCTTGGGCATTTGCTTCATATTGAAGGGCTTTCAACCCCCGCCAACAATTTAGTTAATTAAGGTATAACCACTATATTGTTGCGCTCTTGCTATAAACCAGTCTAGGAAACTGGGGAAAGTCTCAAAATTAACTACATCTCGGACATTGAATTCATAAAGCACCGCAAAACGTGAATAATATATCGCTAGACGCTTTAACTCAATGGCATCTTTTTGCAGCGTTCTCTGAATCACCGACAAAGTATAGTACCCCATCAACTGATGAAAGTCTCTGAGTCCGAGCTTAAGTTCTTTAAGTGTCTTAAAATCCACGAGCAAATCATGAACGATTAAATCGCCATCGGCGGCACGAACTAGTCGGGCAGCATTGGGCCAGGTAGGATTCAGAATTGTCTTCTCCGAACACTTAAAAAGCTCAGGCTTTAATAACGAAACTAAATTTCGCAAATCCTGAATATCTTGCTCATTAATTGTTTCCCAGCCATCATGAATATAGCCAGCCCGCAGAACTGCATCTAGCCTTCCTAGCAAAAGGGCTGATTGGAGCAGTTCATTTGTGAATTGTCCATTGGTTAAGAATTCTTGGTAATTGTTACGGGCTTGGTCAATAACATTTTTTGCTTGGTTAAACAAATCATTTTGACCCCTACGGTTAAAATGACGCAAGGCATACTCAGCAATCCATTCTGATTCCTCTGCGTGAGGATTTTGATACTTGATATAGAAACGCAGTAAATAATCGAATACAGTACCTACCAATTGGACATTACTACCATTCGGTGCAGCAGCCAATATTTCTTGTTTTAGATCCAGTTTGGGCTTCGGGAATTCTGCTTTAAATCTTGCCTTAACATCTGGTAATTCAATAAAGTCACTAAGGCTCATAAATCAAAAAGTGCTTTAAATCAATGACAAAACGGATAAATCAAAACCAGCCTAATTAAATTGTCTGGGGAAATATATGATGAATCATCATTGACTTTGACAACAATATAGATTAATCGCGTTTAATAATCATCATCAAAGGGACACAGCAGAGCCTGTAAAAATTCAGGGAGATATTCATACTGCCCCAAAATAATATGGGCTGTGGTCAAATACCATAAATGGTAGGTTTGGGGTTGCTGATGAGTACGTCCTTGAGAAAACCAGGTGTTGACAGTCCTCAGATCAACCCGGCAAACTTGAGCGATCAATTGCCGATTAAGATCCCAAGTAGCAACAAATTCCTGAAGATCCAAGATTGGTTCAGCATAAATATATGCTTTCAATCGTTTTAATTGAAGGGAAGTTAAAGGTCGAGGTAATTTAGGACTACTCATTAAACCTTACCCAACAGGCATTCAATTTCATCTTCCCAGGCAAAAGTTGCTTTTACCCAAGCAGCACTAGTTGAGCTTTCATCTAAAAAAAGAATATAGCGGTACACCCATTGGCAGCGATGAGCAGCGTAGCAGAGGTAATAGCCAATTAATGTTCCCCACTCAGTAGCACCATCAATGGGAGTTAGGCGAACTCTATCCCCAATAGCATAGTACGGTGATAAGGTTTCTGATAGATTAGGAAGCTGCAAGGATTGAGGATATTCCAATGTGATGGGCGCGGTAAAGGCATCAACTAAATATGCGGTACGAATGCTATGAAGATAATTGCTGACAAGTTCAAAGTTAATCGCTTGTAGTGACTGTTTTATCAGTAAGGCAGCAATTAAACTAGACTCGGATTCAGTGAGGATAGGATATATCTGTTTTAGTGTTTCTAATAAATTGGTGAGCGCATAATCCTCCATCGCTTGAGAATAGCCTTTTTGATAAGCCAACTCAATTCCAGTTGAGGTACGTCTTGGTGTTTGAGTCATCTTGTTATTTGAATGCGAATGCACATAGATAGTTACCGCGACTATTGCTTATTTTGTTAATTTGTCTTGTGGCTGGATCACAGAGTTATCTGGCTGATTTATCAATCTTCCAGCAATTACCCCCACTCCTAAAACCCCGATCATGCTAAAAATGATTAACTTAATTGGCAAATCACTAAGGCTCAAGACATGAAGCGATCTCTTTTCAAACTCCCAGTTAACCATCAAAAATTGCACTGGATTAAAATCAAACCACTCTTGGCTTTTAATTAAGTCAACATTACATCGGCTAAATTTTTGATGCAATTCGCTCTCTACCTCTGCCATATCCTCTACGTAAATAGTCTTGAGGATTTTGACATTACAAGGCGGTTGATTACGATGAAAATTATCAAGTCTAGCTTCGGGATTTCTGGATAATCCAATTTTACATCTACGCAACCACGCGCCAGGGATTAAGCCGTGATACCCCTCTGCCTCCATTAAATAAATAAATCCCGACTCATGGTCATTTTTGGGCTGATAGACAATTGTCGAAATCTCATCAAGATTCATGGATTTATTTCCAGATTATTTTATTGCTAACTGTGCGTTTTTTACAGTCTAAGCAGCGATATCTATCATCGTTCTGTAGCTTTAAACTTGCGCTCCCACAGTGGGGACAGTGGGGAATTGTGCCAGATTGGTGGCTACCCCCTACTGTCGAAATTGGTGGCAACACTGCCATTGTGCCAGTGCTTGCTGTGAAAGGCTTTTGGCTTTCGCTTCCCAGTCCGTTACCAATCGTGCCAGGGGACAAGGCAAGCCTTGCCAGTCGCTTTGTCTCCTCTATTTCTTGATAGTTGAAACTAACTCTATCGAGATTAGGTAAAAAATAAAGCTTGGGTGAGCGAGAATCGACTACTAAAGCTACTCTCAATAATCTGGCATCGTCGGTAACTAACTCATTTTTATGGTCAATGTATTCTTCGATAGCGTCTAAATTGCGAGTCAACTTCGCCAAGTTAGAGTCGCTGTTTTTCCCTTTTCCGTAGGTATTTAGGTAATGTCTAATCTTGGAAATGCCAATGATTATCTCGGTGAACAATGACCTATCATCATTGGTAAAACCAGGGATTTGTTTAGTCATAACGGACTGCCCAGACACAATCCAACCGATGTTATTGTGTCCAAACTGTTTCAGGATCTTCTTTAGGTTTTCCCCTGCTTTATATGGCTCACTACAGGAATTCAGAGTGTTATCAAGTTCATCCCATGCCCAAATCTGGAAAAAGCTAGCAGCAAATGTGGGATTTTTAACTCTGAAATTCCCGTCATCCAAACAATCATCAAAAGACTTAATTGCGGCTGTTGTATCGCCATACTTAAGGAAATGCTCTAATGGATAATTGCTATCTTTGAGTGAACCAACAGCACCGGGATAGCTGACTGTAACGAGAGTGTGAGGTACTTTCTCACCCTTCCCGGTATTGCCGCGAGTGCATCCAGCTTTGACAATTTCGCTAATCATTACCGCAGTGGTTGGGGTTTTACCCACACCTGGATCTGCTATCAGCCGATAGCGGATAGGATGAGACGTAACGTAGTTAATAAATTCATCGGGAGTTCCGACCATCAATTTAATTTCGTCTGTTTTGATAGCTGGCTCCATCCGGTAACTAACCACAATACAGTCGGTTATTTCCAGCTTACGAACAGACGTAATTTTGAATATTCCCAGCTTTTTAGCAATGCTCTGAGATTGCCTCTTAATCGCCTCTACAACCGCATTTGCATCAACAGAGCGGGAATAACCATAACCCACGTCTACAACACCGTCAGGCTTTATCTGAAAGCCTTTAACGCTTAAAGCCAGCGTGATATCAAGAAACAGGGTACGCGCTATTTCGTTAGCAATTTTCCCATTGATATCAAAACCAAATTCCCCATACAGAGGTTCTGCTAAATCACCCTGTAATTGCTGCTGTAACTGTGCTACACGCTCATTAAGTAATTCTATTTGGCTAAGATAATTTTGTTGTTCTTCGGAAATTGCTTTGCTGACTTCATCCAAATTATTGTTGTAGCTACTCGCTAAACTCTTGATAATTTGAGCTTTACTCTGATGACCATGCGCGACTTTCTCGCCCCAGTTTTGCAGTCGTCTGAATAACTGCATAGTTTCACCAGTTATCGCGTCATGCTCATCATAAATTTTCTGCAATTCCTGAGATTTAGCAACCTGGAAACGTTGATTAGCCTCAGTTTCTACTTGATTTTTAAAGCTAAGTTCCCATTGCTCAGTTTCACTTTCTAGATATTCAATGCGTTGTTTATCTTGCTGTGATTGGGCAAACGCTTGATTTAACTTGGCTTGCAGTTGGGCAATTAAACCCGTGTTTTCTAGTTTGTTGTGACCTAATGAGTTTATGGTATTTCTCGCTTCCTTAAGCTCATCCTTCAGGGATTCTAATTGGCTATTCACACTGGCTAGCCTGGATTTACAGTTGTCAAACTCCCTGATGACTTTATGTAATGTCTTACCTGCTTCTTCGTTCTTACTTTCGGCATCGTTTAATAGTCGCTGCGATTTAGTATCCGCAACAAAGTAAGTGATGAAACTCGCTGGTAATGCTCCCATACCAAGCATAGATATTATTTTGGCTATGTCGTTGGCAAACCCTCCAGAAGTAATTGCCAACCCAGCGCAAAACCCAAATACACCCAATCCCAAACTGTGTATTGCTTTCATCGCAGCTATTTAAATCCGTTCAGTATCTAAATTTCTTTTTTGCTCAATGGATATATAGCCTTGCTCATAAAGCTCTTGCAGTGTATATCCCTCCCAAATCATTTGAGCAATAGTTTCTGGGTCAAGCGGTCGAACTCTTTGTCTCTTTAATTCCTCGGCACAATAAGGTGAAGTTGCTCCCCCTTCCTGTATCTCCTCTTTTTCACAATCAGTTAACTTCTTTTTCTTCTCCGCTAAAACAGAATTTACTTTAAGTACTGTGCCAAGAACTGTTAAAACCAGCAGAGTTGCGGTGAATGTCTTCATTCTTTCACCTCTAGATAATCACCCAACTGTGCTTTAAAACTTGCCAAGTTTCCTTGTGACTCAACAGTTTTGAACCGCAACTCTTCAGCTTTTATTTGTGCTTGTAACAACTTTTGATTTAGTTCATCTTTGCTGTAAACAGAGATATTCGTATTGGCAATAGTCTTAACTTGGCTGACATCTAAGGAAACTGACTTCTGGGTAGTTACTTCTTTTTGATTTAAATAATCAATATAGTTACCTTTGGTTTTCTCGATCTCAGTAGCAGCCTGAATACCAGCGCCAAAAGCCCTTGAATGTTTAGAAACTACAGCAAATTTCTCCCGTGTCAGGTCTAGCGCGGCTCCCGTTAGTTTCAACGCTCTTGTAGAACCTTCGTAAATTTTCATCCCCTTATCAAACTGACTTTGAGTTGCCTGGGGAAGGCTTTCGGGAGGATTCAAAGGGTCATTTACTCGGTAATCTTCTGGCTTAAAAGGTGGCAGCATTGCCGGGATTAGATCCGGCGTGACGGTCATTAAGCCAGGAATACGGGTATCTATGGGAATTGTGCTAGATGTGGCAGAAGTGGGAGACATGGAGTTATTGCTAGATGACCCGTTTCTCTTGCCTCCCGCCAATTTTTGCGCTACAGTTTCGGCAGCTAATTTTGTCGTGTCGATTTTAGCCATTGTTGAAGAACTTTCTGGTATTTAGTAGGGATTGGTATTTAATTTGCAATTGTTGAAATGCTCGGTCTATTTCGGTAAACTCCGACGCCAGTTGCTCGTCTAAGTCATATTTTTTCAGGACTTGTTTTAACTCCGTCTCATCCGTCTTCGCATCCTGAATTTGGTTATTTAAGTCATCTTGCATGGTAGTATTGACGGGTATCTGATGCCTGAAAGGTCTCATTACTTTTGAGAGCTTTAATATCTCGCTTTATTCTGCAAAACCTTCAAATTTAGGTAATTCTGAGTTATTAGCCGCAGCCCATTTCAGATAATTAAAATATTGCTTAACGTCACCAAGAGCTACATCGCAATCAAAACGCAAACCTTTAAATTCTGGATGTTGGCGGATTCGCCCAAGTAATTCTTGCGCTTGAGAAACTAATTCTGGCAAGGAATGACCGCTTATCTCTGGTTGAATTCCGAGAATTATACTTGTCATAAGCTGAATAATTTTTCTAGTAACCAGTTAGTGAAGTCCAAAGGAGATAACAGGATATTGATCGCTCTCACACGATCAGCTTTTTTCCCAGTCCTGTGATGATTCCTTCAATCTCTAGAGTGAGGTCGTTTTCATCTGGGGTAATCTCCACAGGTTCTTTAGCCAAACTCGCTAAATCCCTAATCGTTCCTAAATATCCTTGCTTCTGATACTGCCAGCGCTGGTTGATGCTCTCTACTAATTCCGCATCTCGCACGGCCAAGTTATTTAGGATCAGTTGATTTTTAACTTGGGCGATCGCATCCACCAATTCAATTTCTTGCCCTGCCTGCCGAGTTAACTGGTCTATTAGCGTCAGTTGAGTATGATTGCTTGGAGATTGGGTAGGGGCTGTTAGATGTTGCTGCTGTTGGGGCACAGAAAGGGCATTCTGTGGCTGTTCTGTGGTTGGCTCCGATGTTTCCTGTGGAGAAGCTTCGGGCAATTGTGGCTGGAAGTGGGAAGCGATCGCTTCTAAATCCGCTTCCGAAACTGCCTTTACAGTGTCGAAATCATCCGGGCGAACATGGCTTAAGGCCAGTCTTAAGCTTTGTTCTGTGGTCAAGTATTTTAGACAAGCATCATGAATGCTTACTGTGTCTTGTGCTGGCGCTGTGGTTCTCTTCCGTGTTGCCATGATTTACGCTCCTTTATTTATACGGTTCACTTGCTGAAATGCTTGCTGATAGCGGTATCGGTTAAAATCTTGCTGATTTTTCAAGATGTACCCTTTGACTCGTTCAGACCGTCTTAGCTGTGCCATCAGGCGACCAACACGACTCAAAACCCATGCTTGATATGGGGACAAGGGCGACTCCCGATCAAGACTTCCATCATGTGTTTTGGGGTAGGCATTGCGGAAAGACTCTATTCGCCAAAACGCTATATTTTCCCAAGCGCAAAGGGTAGAACGAGCCACACCCAATAAATCAGCTAAATGTGTCTTGGTTGCTGGGAAGTCAATAAATAAATCTAAATTCGTGGAATCTTTGTGCCGTCTTGGTTTCATCGGTTCGTACAGCTATAAATACAAATCAATGGGTAATTAGCCAAATATCGATAGAGTAAACAGCGCTGCATAGTATCCAATCGCTGAACTCCAGTCTGTGTATAGCTCTCGAATACTCGTAGGACGCTAATTAGTCGTTTGTTGTTGATCGATTGAGCTTATGGTGTTAGCATAACCCTAACCACGTCAATAACGCAATACACCCATTTACCCTAATGACTTGATTTATCCTTAAAGGGATAATCAAAGGTATGTAAATGTGGTAAATCTGTTGTGACTGAAGAAAAGCAAGTAACTTACAAAATGTTTCTACCTGAATCGATGAGGGCTAGATTCAAGTCCATCTGCGCTCTCAAAGGTGTAAGCATGAACGAGGTTTTGCTTGAGCTAGTAAAAACTTGGATAACAGAAAACGAAGCCAACTCATCTACAACTGATAAAGGCAAAGGAGCAGCATGAGCAAAGCGCTAGGAGGAGCCTACGAAACAGAAAAACCAGAGGTATCGCCAAAGGCATTAGAAGCAGTAGAAAGTTTTACTACTGCACTAAATAACTTTAATTGGCGGGCTGACTATTTTAAATTTTGTGAAGTTCTGGGCTTTACACCAGATAACTATGCTGAAGAGAAATACCAGCAATTTCGAGAACTGGTTAGTTATCTAGACTGCTTTGATAAAGAGACGATCGCCAAAATGATTGAGGCAGGACAATGACTAACGCACAACGATTAGACAATGTTGAAAATGAACTAGAAACTGTAAAACAGCTTCTAGTATCTACAGCCAGATACGCTGAATCAGCTAACAGTAGGCTTGACCGACTTGTTGAACGCCAAGACTTGACCCAAAGACAGCTTGACGGTTTAGCTGTAACCGTTCAATTTATGGGTGAGAAAGTTGATAACTTGGCTATCAAAATTGACAACTTTGTTGATACAACTACAGATTTTATCGAGACGACAAAAGCTAGAAATGGTGTATTAGATGGTGTGGTTCTCAGACTAGACGAAAATCAAGCCCGACTGGAGGCAAGTCAAGCATCAACTAACGCTGCTGTAGATAGGTTAGAAAGAATTTTAGAACAACTAATAAAGCGAAATGAATAACAGGAAAACAAGTCTAGAGCCACAAATTATTTGACCATAACGAGAAATCATTTGTCACCAATCTAAATCCTTCTGCATCGCCTATTCAATGGATTTCTACAACTTGATATCAGAAATCCTAAAAATTAGATGTCCTGATAGTAAAGCTTACAGAGATGAAAAACTTAATTTATAATTTGTCACTGCGGTCAAATAATTCGTCGCTCTACACAAGTATAATCGGATGTAGCTCGTATGATGCTCAGGAGGCACACATCACGAAACTGAAAATGTTATTGTAGCGATTTAGTTGAATTTCTCAGAGCGTAACTGGTTTCACAAGCTTATAGATTATCCGATGTTTGGCGACGTAGGTTATCTAAAAGTTTCCGAGGAAGTCCAGCCGCTCTGCTTTGGGAGCCGAAACTGCCCAAGTACTTTCTAAATAATAAGCCAAAAATCATTGTTTAGCAAAATCAAGATTATGATTTTGGCTTAGTTTTGGGCAGTCAGCTCCCGGATTTAGTACTGAGGAGCCGATTGTGAATCAAAAAACTAAAAAATCAACCCAAAATCGAGAATATGGGGTTTTTGCAAATTACCGCAACCCTGAAAAGCCTCACACGCCTTACTGGGCAATAGCTTCAGCTAGGTTGTGGGAGTTTACTGCTGCCTCACTAAAAATAGAAAAATTAAGGCGATCGCTGGAATCTGAGTTAAAAATCATTCCCAAATTGGGAATTTTAATGGCTAGCAGCCAGGGCTGGAAATTCTTAGCCATCGTAAATTCAAAATCTAAAGGGGGTTTGTTAAACCTTCCAAAGCCTCAAAAGCCTTACTCAGAGATAGGTGTAGATAGGTTTAATGACTTTAGTATTGCAGCGCTAGAAATAGAGAAAAACCTTCATAACCCTTGTAGGAAGGGGACTTGGCTTAAGTTGTGTAAATTTAGGTGTAAACCACCAAAGTTAAAGCGATCGCTTTTGTGTGGGTTTAAAAAAATTTCCATTTTGGGAAATTTTGGTGGTTGGGAGGTGGCAGCATGAGTAGCCGCATAGCGTTATCATCCCACGAGTTACAGAATCAAGTTAATTCCAGCATTGAAAAATTCGCCGAGAAAATCCGCGAAGAATTTGTTGATGGATCGGGGATTGACATTGAAACATACAATTTAGCTATAGAAATTGTCCCAGATTTGGAGCTTGATCCACATACAGGGGAAGTAATAGGGACTCCGCTCCACGATGCTCTGAATTGGCGATATACCAGATTTGGACATCAAGCGCAAGAGAATATTTATGCTGCTTTGTTCAAGAATGAAGACGGTAGCTATTGGCAGTCGAAACTGAGCAAGCCCAGGATTGACAATAAAAAAGGTAAACAGCGGAAATACGAAACTCCTAAAGGTGTTGGTTTACGAGCGTATTGCCCGGCAGTAAGTCGTCAAATCAGGAGACAAATTGCTAAAGAATTTGGGGTAGAAGTTCCGCCGCCTTTTGAGAGTTTTTGGGATTGGTTGGAAGAACATCCAGAAATTCCGATAATTTTTACAGAAGGTGGGAAGAAGGCTTTATGCCTGTTGTCGCATGGTTATGTTGCGATCGCTCTCTACGGGGTCAATGGTGGCTATCGTAGTAAAGATGACTATGGTTTCCCCGTAAAACCATATTTAATCCCAGATGTAGTTAGATTTGCCAAAGGTGGTAGGGAAATTTCTCTAGCCTTTGACCAAGACGAGTCACTCAAGGCCAAAAGACAAGTTAAACAAGCGCTAAATAAATTCGGCTGTTTGTTATCTGCTACTGGGTGCTTAGTAAAAATTATCCATTGGAATGGGGTAAAGGGAGCTAAGGGAGTTGATGATTTAATTGTTCTACAGGGAGCAGATGCCTTTGACTGTGCCTATGAAAAGTCAATGCCTCTCAACCATTGGCAGATTTTACAACGGCTAGAAGGGCAACTTACCTATCCAGCCAACATTAAATTGACTACAGCTGATTTATCCAGCCTGGAAATAGCAAATTTACCAGATAAGGGGATAATCGGCATTCATTCAGCCAAAGGAACAGGTAAAACAAAATTTACAAGCAATGTTATTGCTCACAGCAACAAAGTTCTAGCCACGACTCATAGAATCGCTCTTACCCGTAATTTATGTGAGCGCTTTGGCATTAATTACCGAGGCGACCTTGACAAGGTTAACGGAGATTTTATCAGTGGCAGTGGCTATACATTAAGGGTGGGAGCTTGCATTGATGCTTTATTGGCAATTGACCCAGAAAAATTTAGAGGGTGTGACCTAATACTGGATGAAGTCGTGCAAGTCGTGCGGCACTTGCTCACCTCTTCAACCTGCGCTCAAGATGGCAAACGTCCTGCCTTACTAGCAAGATTTAGAGAATTAATTCGAGTCGCACGTCGAATCATCATTGCTGATGCCGATCTGAATAATGCCGTCTTAAATTATATCTGTGAGGTGCGAGGTGAAAAATCAGCCTTTCTAATTCATAATGATTACAAGCCACAGCCGTATAATGCTAAATTTTTAAAATGTTCTGACCGTTCCTTCATCGTTGGAATTTTTCTGGAAGATGTTAAACGACTAGAACAAGGGAAAATTCTGTTCCTGCAAACTGATACTAAAAGTTTTAGCAAATATATAGCTAAACTCATTCAGAAGCTATTTCCTGAGAAAAGAATTTTACTGATTAACTCAGACACCAGTGGAGGAATATCTGAAAGTGCTTTCATGAAAACTCCTGATGCTGAGATAGCAAAGGGACAGTATGACATTGTTATTTCGTCTCCTAGTGGCACTACTGGAATCAGCATCGAATGTCAGGGAATAGTGAAAAGGGTTTATGGGATTTACAACGGCACTTCATTGATAGATGCTGATATGGCTCAAGGTTTAGCCAGAGTTCGGGAGCCAGTAGAAAGAGTAATTTGGTGCGCCGAGAGAGGACGGAACTTTTGTAAGGTTTCTGATTCCATTAATCCTTTAAAAGTTAAAGCAGACCTCAAACGTGGAACAGATGCAACTGTCAGTTTAATTCGCTCTAACCTTAGAGAAGATACTTGGGGAGATCAGTTAGACAAGATTGATTACCAATCAGATCCACACATTAATTTATTTTGCCGGATTAGCGCTGACCAAAACTTCTCGATGTGGAATTTAAGGGACGCGCTTTTTGTCAGGTTACAATATGAAGGACATAAGATTCAAATTCTGGAATCAGAGTCTCTCTCTGGAGTAAAAGGCTTACTCAAGAAAATCAAGCAGGAAGTAACGGTAACTGAAGCTAACGAACTACTAGCTGCTCCTGACTTAAATTATACAGAGATAAAAATCTTAGAAGCAAAACGAGATTCAGATATTGGTTTACAACCCGAAGAACTACTAGCAATAGAGAAATACTACCTGAAAGATTTTTACAAGCTAGAAACTCTCACCCTAGAAGATATACTTTGGGATTTGTCAGGCAGGAGACGAGGTGAAATCCTCAGTCTTGAATACCAACTTTACCCAGAAATAGCAACATGCAAAACCATTGACAGTATTGCCATCCAAGCCAAATGGAGTCAGTCAGTTTGTCCTTGGGATATTTCTTTGTGTGAGTTACGCCGACGGCTGAGAGAAGTTTTAGGCTTAAATGATTTTCTTGACCATAATAAGGAGTGGACTGGCTATGACCTTAAGCCCTATGCCGACAAAATTCGTAAACACAGGGATGAAGTCAAACAATTTCTAAACCTTACACCCAGTGAAAAAATTAGCGATGTCCAACTACTCCACCAGTTACTCTCACAGTTGGGGATAAAAATTAAATTCCGTTGGTCGCGTTCAATGCCAGGACATGAAGGAGAAAAAATTCGCGTTTATAGCTTAGAGCAGGAGCATTGGCACAAGTTAATGTCTATTATTGAGCGTCGCCACACTGCCCGCAAAACAGTTTCTAAGTTTACGGAGGATTTGGCTAAGACTGGATCACCTGGCGTTTTATATATTCATAATGATGGGGGCGATCCACGAGTTACTAAGGTTTCAGGGCAACATCTTGGGGTTGATGGTGTAAATAAAGGGCTGGGTGAAAGCGAAGAAATTACAACTCAGTCATCAATAATAGATGATAGGTAATTTTATCGGTCTAAATGATTCTCCTACCCCATACTTCCAATGGAGTCCCTACTGAGGGTTATTTTTGGCGCGGTTTCGTCATAGAACTACTTTTTGAGGAATCGTCTCAGTTGTGGCTTTACAGATTTATTTACTACCACATTTCAAAGAACGGATTACCCGATCTGCCGTGGAATATTGGTTTTTCCAATAAGTTAGATACAATGTCGTTCGCGGAATCATTTGTTAATCGTATCTGTGATGATGCCAGTGGTGATTAACCTTATCATTACGACTCGAAGGCCAAAGACTTGCATCTGGGGTAAAATACGTTGAGTTATCAGCCGCGCGGAGTAGATCAAAAGCTGCTATGCCTGCATATCTCCATATAACTGTGCAGTAGTTACCCATAGCACAGGAGTAGAGAAGCCAGAGTCGACCAAGAGATATCGCCAATCTTTATCGTCATTACTCCAAGTAACGCCGATAATCACGCTTACCGATAGGCTTTTTGGGTTATAGACTTCCTTGCCTATCTCCAAGGGTGGGGCAGGCAAGGGGATATTAAATCTTTCAGAAATTGATTCACACAACGCATTAATTTTCATAGGAATTTTGAAAATTTAACCCACCACTATTAATCCTATAGCCCAAAAGCTGGCAACTAACCGCGATAATCGATAAGCGAGGTAGTTTATTCTTCTGGTGGCACTTTTGCATCTGCCTGTAATTCAGCGATAGAGCGATGGATCGCTCTAGATGCGGTTCGATATTGGGCGATGTACTGGCGAAGCTGCCCTTGGCTGTGGTCAAAGATTTAAGAATGCGATCGCCCTTTGTGGAGATGTCTGAATTATTGATGGATGGGTTGGATTGAATCGGTTGCTAGACTATTGGTGAAGCGGACGGTGGCGGCAGCAGAATTGGAGAATGCTATGAATGTAATGTTTCAGCGCACTGGTTTAAAAACAGTAGAGCAAGCGTTTGAGCAAATTGAGTTAGAGGAATAAGTTACTCAATTACTTAACTCAATTACTTATTACTAGAGATTTGGGAATTAGAATTTAGAAACGGGAGAGAACTGCGCGTTCAGACCGGATATTCTTGGGGATGGGAAAAGGTTTCGGCCTATGCTGATATTCCAGGCTTTGTAGTGCTACATTTAGCTACTGAGCACTACAAAAACATCTGGCAAGGAGCAAGCAGCACCAATTAGCGATCGCTGCAAAATTTCCTGCATTTACTCTAACTCCAGATAAAATACAGTAGAAAATGCAGTAACAATTTGCAGTAATATTTTCCCGCTTGGAGAATTAGCATTTATTTTATGGGGTGATACAGCCTATATGAAGCATTCCATTCCCAACCTATGCCCCTTGGGTCACGATTATGAGTGCAACTGATAAATTCTTTTACTACTGGCGTTTTTCTATTTCTTGCCACTAAGGTTCTGTCGAGGTGTCTTCATTAAGGTACTTAAGCAGAGTTTCGATTTGGTGAACAGAATAGACATTAATCGGCAGCATGGGAGTATCAGAACCACCAAGGAGAGCTATTACTCGATGAGTATTGTAGTCTACACTTTTAAGTTTTTGTATCAGGCGTAAGCCCAGAGCTGGAGTATTACATCGGGATTTGACAAAAGTTTCAATGTCGGAGCGGAATGTAACTTCGACACCAACCCCACCGGAAAACTTTAGAGCTTCAGAGAAAACAATTCCTGGCTCAACTATAGTTTTAGCTTTTGTCAAGGCGATGAAAAAGGTGGATTTAAAATCATCAGGCATCCTATGCAGTTGGGCTTTGGTGGTTGCCAATGCTTGATCACTGACATATCCAAGGCTAATTTCTGAAGGTATGGGGCATTTTTCTAAATTAACTCGTGAACCGTAGACATCACCCAAAAGCTGTTTTCTGCGTTTAGCTTCTCCCATACTTCATCCCCTGTTCTATCATGAGTGTCTAACTAGAATACTAGCCAATGCTGCAAATGTGTTAGTTAGTGCGTGACAAGGGGTGGAGAGTCGAGCATTGCTTTACTTATTTATTGAGCTTGGGGGCCAGAGCTTAGTTATTGGAGGATTAGTTCTGGTAAGTAAATTCTGACAAATAAAAAGGTGGTTCGTGCCACCCCCAGAGCGACAGTTTTTTTAGTTGCTTCGTTGCCGCGATTTCGCTCTCCCCCAGGCGAGTAACAATTTAGACTTTTCAAACAGCCTCTAAACTCCAGTTAGTTTGGTTTTTTCGTAAAAATTAGATACATAGACAGCCCAACACAAAAACCGCTTATACCCCAAATTGGAACTTTAGCAAGTACTGAGGATAGAGGAAATACTTGAGTCTTCATGAGTTGAATAACGGCAGGAATAAGACTCATCATTAACCACATGAAAAAGCCAAATAAAGCCCCTGTGAGAATCCACGTCTTAGCAGTTGGTTTTGATTTGGCTGAAGTTTCTAAATTCGCCTGCATTAATAGATGGCGGTTTCTAAAGAAAAATCGGTAAGGGAAATACCACAGTGGCGTTAAAATTATTAGAACAACTAACGAGAAAACATTCCAGAGGCGTGGTATGCGCTGCCCACAGTTTGGACATATGTAGCCCAACCAAACCCCAAACGCACGTTGCTTAGAGAAACGACGAGCATCATGCATCGACCTACAGTGTGGGCAGGGGATGTAACACCTTTCGTAAAGTGGTAATTGGCAAGTTTGGCAGATGAGTGTGACTTTCGGTACACACTCACCTAGTAGAACCTCACCCACTGCGACTCCAGGATTCAGAACCCAATGTAGTACCAGTGGGTGAGGTAATTTCCAGACCTTAAAATGCTGTCCCCCACACTTTGGGCATGGTGGATAGTTAGTATTCATAATCTGTTCCCAATAATGAGTACCAACAAATTTGCTATCTTATGCCTTCATCACGGCACAATTCTGCATTTTCGCAGTTTGACTACAAAACTTTACAGTTCAATCCCTCCATAAAAATCTTCATGTAGAGGATGAAAATAATTTGAACCACCCGTTTACTTATAAGAAGGTGGTTTCTTATAAGCAAGATTCTGATAAATGAAGAGCAGCGCGTCGCGATAATCATCTTTCCCCCGAATCTTGAGACCCTTGTGCTGCTAGTCTTAAAGAATATACTGCTGTTTTTCTTTATATTACGAGTAGCTAGCGAGGATCAAATTTTAAATATGGCTTTTGAGCAAATCGAAGCATTTTTAAAGAAAATGCAGTCTGAACCTGAACTTAAAAACGAGGTGCTCGCAGCATCAACCGCAGATGATGTTGCGCGAATAGCACTAAAGCTTGGTTTTGAATTTTCAGGTGATGAATTATTGAGAATGTCAGGTAAGAAAGTTGGCAGCATTACTGTTAGAAAAACTGATCTTCCTGGAGAGTACAACTAGGGGTCACGCGAGAATTTTTGAAGAAGGCAGCTATGCTGAGGGCAGAGGGCAGAAGGAACAATCGAATGGGGATTCAGACCCCAATCAATTGTTGGCGCCGTGTAGACGGCGGGGCTTTAAACCCTTGTTCCCTTTGGTCACCGGCAGAGGGCTGGAAGCAGTATTCCCTTCTGCCTTCTCCCCAGGACGAGGAATGGTTACGCCATCGCCTCTTGCCTTCAACATTGCTATTTTTTGAATAAACATTGGGAAAGAAGTATAAATACTTATTTTTTATAAGTTACCCGCACCAGTTTAGGATTTACCCGCACCAGTTCCGCACCAGTTACCGCACCAAAAACAACGCAATATCAAGGGTTCCGCACCACCCGCACCACTTTTAATGGATTTGAAAAAACTTTGGAGAAAAATTGCAGAAAATATTTTCAAAAAAAAATCTAATATAAAGTCTATCCAACCCCTAAAACTGGTGCGGGTGGTGCGGGATGCTTACACAGTAAGGCTTCTTGGTGCGGAAGTGGTGCGGAAGTGGTGCGGGTAACTTAAAAAGTGGTGCGGGAATCCCTAAGTAATAGGAATGTGACCGCTAATCGACTCGCAGCAAGTAGGCGGCGGGGCATAGAAGTTATGCCAAAAGAAAATAATAAAGCATAACTATTGTGGGGCAGAGCAGGAGACGCAGCGATACTAATCATAGATTCGCTCAAGCCAATTAATCAAAATGCTGTTAAAAACCCAATGAATATAATTTTGCGAGAAAGTTGGGCGTGATGTATTTCCCGACATTTTCCCCAACAGGTGACAGCATAGCCAATGCTCCCAGGTCTAATTATTCAGTAACATCTTTATCATCGATTTTTAGCGCCTTAAAGCTCTGTGTTAATTGTTGCCAGAGTAACTCAATTTCCTCATAGCACTCCTGTGAAGAAATTTTTCCCGAAGTTTGTAGATTACAGAGATAACAGACACGTTCAGAAAATTCTTGAAGATTAGCATTGAATAAAAGATTTTGAGGCGTGTACTTACCAAGATATTGATAGCGCTGGTAGAGGAAATTATTTTTGTCTATCTGATTGTCGTTATCCATATTCCAAAAAAATCTTCTTAGTACAAATCTAGACTTAAATGAGTCGGCACGATAAAAGCCATGTATGTTAAGTTGTGTAAAAATTGTGGGATGACAAATTTATAAGCTATTCACTGATTTTACATATTGTTACATAGCTTAATTTTTTAACGCCGATTTACTTAGTTTTTGCACGCTACTTATACATTTGCATCTACATATTGGCATAGTATTAAAAATACCGTTTTGGAATCACTTAATTTTTCAATTCGTCTAAGGTCATTTTTGTAAGTTGGACGTTGTTCTGAAGTTCGTATTTATCGGTATCTTCCCAACTGGCGACAGCATAGCCAAGCTTGCAGCCACAGGCAACGCACTGAAAACCGAGCTAAAAATCCTGTATACGGAAAAGAGAAACCGATTACTAAAATAGGTTTGGTTTTTTCAGGCTTTTATTGGCCATTTTTTGATGGTAAATACACCCGCACTTACGGGTAATTAATAAGTTATCCCTAAGACAGATGTATTTTTAAAACATCTATTTTTGGTATTTCCTGCCAATGCGTAATTCTTAAGACCAATAGTGATCGCTTGCGAAGATTAAATCGTTTAATAACTATTAAAACAGTTTAGTTATGTTTAGATCAGTATATAAAATTAGTAACTATTAAATTTAACCGAAATATTATGAAATCTTAACATTACTCAAATATAGTCTTACTAAGATAATTCCAAATACAGTTTTTTTAACCTTGAACTTTGACTTTAAATTGGCAAATAAAATACTCTTTTCTCTTTATTCGTTGAGCAAATAGTAACTATAACAGTATTGAGTTAAGTTGTCCTTACCTGTTTACAGTCAAAGGTTTAGTAGTGTTTCAATTTGGCAAGGTTATAGGCTATATAAGCAAAGTTAAAATAATGCAGACTAGGTTTAACTTTTAGCCTGCAAATGTTAGCTTTGTTTGTGTCGTTAAAGACTTTTAGTCACATAAAAATTTGCACATTTGAAATACTGCATATTTGGAATGTTCCCAAAAGGTTAACAGGTTTCAACAAGGAGAAAATTCTCATGGTTCTTTACGGCTATACCATTGGAGAGGATCGTGACGGCAACGCTAGTAATGGCAAGCAACTTGACGTTTACCGCTTTTTGATCCCTTCGGGGCCTGGAGGTTCTATTACTCCTACAAGAGTAGGTACAGTCAATCTTCCAGCTAATGCTACTACCGCCGATCTAGAAGGTTTGGGAACTAACCCCATTACCGGAAGGGTAGGTGCAGTTAACGAAGCACGGGTCACTGGTGCTACAACACCAATTGATCCAACTGTTACTGTCGTTAATAATGTAGATCAGCCTTTTGCTCCAGCCACGACCTCACCAACTCGTACAGGATCTGACCGTCGTTTTGGATTTGAGTCAGGTGCTGACTTTAATCGTAGTGCTCTATACAACATTTCAGGGAATCCGAATCCCGCAAATGGGCCAGTAGGAAGCTCTCTTTATAAAATTACTACAGCTACCCCTGGAGTTATTAGCCTTGTAGACAGCTTTGGCCCAGCTACTACTGCTGCACAAAGACAAGGAACTCAACCTACCAACTCTCAATTTGCCGATGGATTAGCTATCGACAATCTCAATCCTGGTAATACTCGCGCTCTTGCTAGCGATTTCAGGACTAATGATGGAGATGGAAACCAGCTTTACAAAGTCGATCTGCTCACTGGTCAGCTATCTGCGCCAATTGCTCTGAGAACTGCTTCAGGGCAAGCTTTGAATCTCAACGCAGATTCTGGGTTGTCATTTACTAACTTCGGTTCTCAAAGATTGATCGGTTGGGCGGAAACTGGCGCTGTGTATGAGATCACAGGCTACCAAGATGAACTTGCTGCATCAGGTCTAGGTTTAGGTAGTGCTGGTGGTGCTAATGGTGCTGGCTTTGCAACCGCCACCTTACTTGGTAACGTTAATTTACCAAATGCTGTGAGTGGAGTCGTTGATTATGAAGGCTTTACGATTGTTAATGAATAACAGTCGTTAGGATACTCTTTCTTCAACTCTTGTAAAAGTAGTTTTTGCAAGAGTTGAAGAACGGAGCTAAACGCGATTATGATAGGTTAACGGGGTTTGTAGTAAGCACTCTAGACCTTAAATAAGGGCTACCACCATTTAAAGTTCTATTTGATGGGCCATTAGAACCTAAAGTTAACGTTTCTCTCAAAATTAATTTATTGTTATCACTCGATAGACAAATATCCGTTCCTTCAATGACTGTCTTTAAAAAAATGTTCAACAACCTATAACCATGTCTTTCTCTTTCTTGGTCAAAGTTTGGGATATTATCTTTCGTATGATCTAACATTGGTGAAACTTGCTTTTTGCTTTCTCTTTCTTGGTCAAAGTTTGGGATATTATCTTTCAATATTGTGTGAATTTTAAGCAGATGAATACCACCTTCTCTAACCTAAATACCTATTAGGGATTGAAACATTATTTTAGCTTTTGATAAATCTGCTAAAGCGATTGCAATTAACCTAAATCCCTATTAGGGATTGAAACAACTACCACAGCTTGTATGAATGCAAAAGTTGAATATTGCAATTAACCTAAATCCCTATTAGGATTCTAGGGGTGTGTAGGGTGTTGACTGTAGGATGGCCGAAAACTGGTGTAGGCGATTGTGGCGGCGGTAGTAGGTGCGATCGCCGCAGTCAGGCAACGCAGTTGCTAGTCAAATATGAAATGATAATGTGAGATTTAATAACTAAAGTCTTGAAATATGAAAAGATAGTCAGATAAGGAAAGCGCTGAATCAGCAGCGCAGTTAGGAAATTGGTAGCTTTATACAATAATGCTAGTATGCTGGCACTAACTGTATAGACTGATCAAAAAGTGAGGTTAATAGCGGTTTTTCTATTGCTATTAATCTCACTTCTTGACCCTTGTATTTGCGTAGCTTGCCGCCCTTGGCATCGCTTTCCCCCCATTCGCCTCTCCCCAATTTAATACCCGATGTGGTCAAGCCAGAGTCGATGCAATAAAATACGTGGTTAGCTCTCCGGTGCGATCGCCCCCTTGTCCCCTCCCCTCATTCCCCAAATACCTTTTTTTTGTTTTGGCGGCGCGGCGGGAAGGCAATTAGATGTTCCCCAAACATTCGCGGTGAAAAATTGAGATTGCAAAATTGATGTCACTTTTGGAAGTGCGTAGCTTGCCGCCCTTGGCATCGCCCAATGCTCAATGCTCAATGCCCAATACCTAATGCCTTAAAAATATATTGGAGGTTTTGGGATTTTGGTAGTCATGGTTTGGTAGTCATAGTAGATTATCAATAATTACTTATATAGAGCGCGTGACTACGGTATCAAAGTTTAATACAAAATGAGGTTGTTTTCAGTGGTGACTACCAAAAGTTGTATAAAAGCCAGTATTGTCAAACTAGTACAGCGATGCCGACCTAACAGTGCGTCTCCAAGAGTTGGCGGTAAGCTACGCAAGTAGTAATCAGGATTCTCGCCGAATTTGGCTTCTGATAAAGAGTTGTTCTGCACTAATTAGGATGAGCAGTGGGCCTACAGATGCTCTCGCGATCGCCTCCATCGCCCAGTTTTGATTTACCAGGTTGGGGATGGTTGTAACAAGCATTACCACAATGAGAAGGATTGGTAGGATCATGACAATATTCCGATCCCAAGCAGGTTTATCGCGTAGTTTCGCTTCGCTCCGTAGTACACCTTGACGCCAAAATCGAAAGGTACTAAGGACAGCGACAAGGTATAACAGTCCAGCATTAACTAGCAGGGTTATTTTAAGGTTTGGAGTGATGTCAGGATGCCCAAGTGCGATCGCCGTTAGACAAACTCCTGCTCCTAGATACAGAAAAGTAAACAGGGTAAAGTGTCTCATTAGTTTCTCCAAGTGCAGTGTAAGGTGTCGTTTAACACGATATTTGTCGTAATGAATTTGTCACGTACCACGCTATTTGACCCCAAACCTCGGCACAACAGACACACTCTTTGTTTTTCTGCTGATGTCGTTTCACAATCATTGTTTTGTTTTCATTAGCTTTTTGTAGAGCGACAAATTATTTGACCAAAACGGCAGATTTTTTGTCAACAATCTAAATTTTTCTACATTGCTTGTTCAAGTAATTTCTATAGCTTCATATCAGAAATGCTAAAAATCAGATTCCTCTAGAGCGAAGCTCACAAGAAGAGAAGAACTTGACAAATTATTTGTCGCTGTGGTCAAATAAGTCGTCGCTCTACAGCTGGGTGTAATTCTGATCACAAGGCATCGCCCTTACGGGACATTACCCTCTTGACCATTAATCACATCGTTGGATTTATCAAAACCGACGATGTTATTGTTTAAGTCAAAAATGGGTTTCCTAACTCCATGATATGTTTGACAATATTATTCCGGTTGGTAACAAGCCAATCTTTCTCTTGTGCGATCAACATTAATGATGGATGAGGTTCAAACACTACAGGTTTTCCAACGATCTCAAGGAGCGCCGTATCAGTTATTGAATCACCTATGGCGAGGGATTCCTCCAGATTTACACTCCAATCCTTAACCATCTGTAGAAAAATAGAATACTTCTTGCCAAGAGATCCTGACAAGAGATTTACTTTTCCAGTGTACTTACCTTGGTGAGTGGCGAAAATTGAGCCTTGGTATTTTGAAATCCCAAACTCCTCAGCTAGGCAACACACGATTTCATCCGGGCTACCTGAAATTAATACAAGGGAATATCCCTGGCTGTTGAGAATGTCGATGAGTTTCGGAACGAAAGGGAATAATTTGGTTCGTTCTTGCTGCCATACTTGCCTAGCAATACGCTGCATTACAGTTTGTGATATCCCTGCAATCGCCTCTGCAAAGAGATTATAAGCGGTAGTTGCCATGATCTGGAAGTCAATTTCATTAAGGCGATATTTTTCAACTACTTTAAAAATATCCTCGATCTTTGATTTATTACTAATACCATTTGCTGTCAATGCTTGTAGTAACTGAAGCCCTAAAGCACCAGGGTAGAGAGTTCCGTCAATATCTAAGGCAGCAACTTTCATATCGTTCCTTTGCATATTATTCCCTGATAACGGCAACAGTGTACTTAAGAGCGAGTAGCGCGAAGATGCTAGTGAGAATAGGCACATCATAAGGTATGGGTCGGGGAGCTACTTGATCTGGTATGGAGACGAATTTCCCTTCTTCATCCTGCTGTAGCATCAGGTA
>NZ_JABXKP010000064.1 GCF_017114985.1 Nostoc sp. JL33
TGCCATTGCATCGGCTGGTAATGCCATTGCATCGGCTGGTAATGCCATTGCATCGACTGGTAATGCCATTGCATCGGCTGGTAATGCCATTGCATCGACTGGTAATGCCATTGCATCGACTGGTAATGCTCTGAATCGGAATGACAAAAACTTCATCAAGCTAGATTTTTAACTCGCCGTTATATACAAATGTTCTCAAGTAAGTTATTATTCTCATGATGATTTGATAGTAATTATAACTAATAAGGTTATCCATGCTTTTTCCCTTCTTGATCATGTTCCGAGAGGGCGTTGAAGCTGCACTTGTCGTGGGAATTATTGCCAGTTATCTCAAGCAAACTGGTCGTACCCATTTGATGAAGTCAGTTTGGATTGGCATCGCACTAGCGACTTTGATTTGTCTAGCTGCTGGGATTATTTTGCAAATAACCAGTCAGGAGTTTCCGCAGAAAGAACAGGAACTATTTGAAGCGGTAATTTCCATCGTCGCAGTTGGGGTTCTTACCTGGATGGTTTTCTGGATGCGCCGTGCTGCTCGTTCTATTAAAGGCGAGTTACAGTCTCAAATTGAAACTGCGATCCAGTCGGGGGATAAATGGGGTACAGCACTGGTGGGAATGTCATTCTTTGCAGTGCTGCGGGAAGGTCTGGAAACAGTAGTGTTTTTGCTGGCGACGTTTCAGCAAAATTTGGGAATTCAAGCTCCTGTGGGGGCATTGTTTGGATATGCAGCCGCACTAGCCGTTGGTGTAGGCATCTATCAGGGTGGTATCCGCATCAACTTGAGGCGATTTTTTAAATGGACAGGAGCCTTCATTATCCTGGTTGCTGCTGGACTCTTAGCTAGTGGGGTGAGAGCTTTTCATGAAGCCGGAGTGTGGAACTTACTGCAAACAGTGGTATTCGATGCTAGCGGGGTACTTCCCAAGAACGGGTTTCTCGGTTCACTTTTGACAGGATTTTTTGGCTATAACGATGCCCCTACTATCAGCGAAGCGATCGCCTATTTTGGCTATCTAATTCCGACGATGTCGCTGTTCTTCTTAGGGGATAACACGGGACAGAAGACTACAGCAAGGCATTCTTAGCTACTTCCATAATTTTTAAGAGAATACAACAATGAAAAATGTTTTAAAGTACTCAACAATTATCTGTCTAATTGCCTTGACAGTAGCTGGCTGTGAATCCAACAAATCAAGCGAAACTTCCGCGAGTAATTCTCCAGAAGCTAAAGTAGCTAGCGATACTTCTAGCAGCAATTCTGCGGAAACTGCTTTAGCTGTGACAGATAAAGGTTGCGAACCGAATCAGCTGACAGTAGCATCTGGGCCAAACAGCTTTGTGCTGACCAATAAAAGCAGCCAACCTTTGGAGTGGGAGATTTTGTCTGGGGTGAAAGTCGTTGAGGAAAAGGAAAATATTGCTCCTGGCTTCGTTCAAAAACTCAAAACCAATTTAGAACCGGGTGAGTATGACATGGCTTGCGGTTTACGCAGCAATCCCAAAGGGAAACTCACAGTGAAAGCTGGAGGGGATTCTCAAGCCAAAGGGAATCTAGATCAGGGTGAATTAGTCGGTGCGATCGCGGAATATAAAGTCTACGTCACTAAAGAGACTGACCAACTGGTGGCAGACAACAAGACCTTCACAGATGCCGTGATTGCTGGAAACCTTGCTAAAGCGCAGAAACTCTATGCCTCTACCCATGTCCACTGGGAACGCGCCGAACCGATAGCTGAATTGTTCTCCGACCTTGATAAAAGCATGGATTCCCGTGCTGATGACTTTGCCAAAAAAGAGGCTGACCCACAATTTACCGGATACCATCGCCTAGAGAAAGCTTTATTCCAGGACAAAACTACAAAAGGGATGAAACCTTTTGCCGAAAAGCTACAGAAAGATGGGCTAGATTTACAAAAGCGGATTGCCACCTTGACCATTGAACCGAAAAACATGGTTGGCGGTGCTGCTGACTTGATTGAAGAAGTGAGTAAAACCAAGATTTCTGGAGAAGAAGACCGTTACAGCCATACTGACCTCTGGGACTTCAGCGCTAATGTCGATGGTTCCCAAAAGATTGTCGAGTTATTGCGCCCCGTCATCCAAAAAGCCAACCCAGAACTACTGGCGCGTGTAGATGCAAATTTCACCAAAGTTGACCAAGGACTTGCTAAATACAAAACCCCTGATGGTGGTTTTGCTACCTACGATAAGGTGAGTGAAACAGACAAGAAAGACATGAAAACAGCGATCGCTGCTCTTGCTGAAGATTTGTCTCAGCTGCGTGGCACTTTGGGAGTTGAGTAATTTTGGAATCATTCCTAGAGGAGTAAACTATGTCTAGTTCGGAGCAACCAAGTTTACGCATTACTCCCCGCATCAGCCGTCGTGACTTACTCATCGGTATGGCAGCAGCAGGTGGAGTAGCAGCTTTGACCAGTTTGGGTTATCACACTCTTTTGGAAACTAGCGAAGACCCATCTGAAGAAATCGTGCCGTTCTTTGGACTTCACCAAGCAGGTATTCTTACCCCTACTCCTGCCTCTGGGTTAATGGTCGCATTTGATACAACTGCTGCCAATAAAGCAGATTTAGTGCGGTTGTTCAAAACTTTAACTGAGCGCATCCAGTTTCTCATGGCAGGGGGAACACCCAAGTCGCGCGACCCCAAATTTCCACCCAATGATTCGGGGATTCTTGGGCCTGTAGTGGTTCCCAATAACTTGACAATCACCTTGGCTGTGGGTAACTCACTGTTCGATAACCGCTTTGGACTTGGCAACTTGAAACCCAAGCGGTTAGATACTATGCCAGGTTTTCCCAATGACCAGCTTGACCCAGATTTATGTCATGGGGATATACTGTTGCAATTCTGTGCGAATACTGAAGAATCGAATCTCCACGCTTTACGCGACATCATTAAGAACTTGCCTGATTTGATAACTTTGCGTTGGCAAATAGCAGGGTTTCTGCCGCCGAATACCCACAAAAAACAAGGTAAAACTACGGTGCGTAACCTGCTTGGTTTCAAAGATGGGACGGCAAATCTAGATGCTAGCGATGAAAAGTTGATGAACCGGATTGTCTGGGTACAGCCCAACAACGGCGAACCAGCTTGGACAGTAGGGGGAAGCTATCAAGTTGTGCGGGTGATCCGCAACTTAGTCGAACGCTGGGATCGTACACCACTACAGGAGCAAGAGAAAATTATCGGACGCAGTAAGGATTCTGGCGCACCTTTGGGGATGAATCACGAGAAAGATATTCCCAACTATCCTCAAGATCCCAAAGGTCAACAAATCCGCCTAGATGCTCATATCCGCCTTGCTAATCCACGCAAATCAGAGTCGAGTTTGATTCTGCGGCGTGGTTTCAATTATTCACGCGGGTTTGACAAAGCTGGACAGTTAGATATGGGTTTGTTGTTTGTCTGTTTTCAAGCTGACTTAGAAAAGGGCTTTGTGACAGTGCAAAATCGCTTGATTGGGGAACCTTTGCAGGAGTATATTCGCCCCATTGGCGGTGGATATTTCTTCGCTTTACCTGGTGTTAAAGCTGTTGGAGGTTATCTTGGTCAGTCATTACTAGAAGTGTAGAATGATAAATAGTAAATTATCTGAGTAGCACGTTGAAAGAGTTTTTGGATTTAAATATACAGTTTCTGGTGTCGAATTTACTATATTTCAACTCTGCTCCCCGCGACGGTGGTTAGCAGCTTGTAATAACAGAGATTCCGCAAAAGCGATCGCATCACTTGCAGATTTCCCACCAGCTAACTGCGCTAATTCTTCCCGGCGCGTGGTTAAATTATCCAAGGTAGTAACTCTGACAACGGTACGCTGCTCGGCGTTGTCATTGTTGGCTTTTTTACCTTTGCCTTGATTGATAGTTTGCTTATCGACGCGGAAATGGCGATCGGCCATTGCCGCAACTAAAGGCTGGTGGGTAACACATAATACTTGGTTGCGTTGACTTAGCTGGTGTAACTTTTCTGCGATCGCTTGGGCGACTCTTCCGGAAACCCCAACATCAATTTCATCAAATACCATTGTCCCAGCCACATCAACCTGAGAAAAACAAGCTTTTAGCGCCAGTAAAAAGCGGCTCATTTCCCCACCAGAGGCAACTTCCGTTAAAGGTTGCAGGGGTTCTCCAGGGTTGGAACTAAACATAAAGGTAATTTTATCTGCTCCGGTGGCAGTTGGAGAAGCAGGTACTATCTCAACCAAAAACTTCACCTTTTCCATCGCTAGGGGCTTGAGTTGAGATATCAAACGTGATTCTAAATTAGCAGCCGCCTTACTCCGCAGTTGAGTTAACTGATTACTTGTTTGGGTGAGTTTCTCAAAACACGCCTTTTCTTGCTGTTCTAACTTTTCGATAGATTGTTCGCTGTCGTTAAGTTGGGCTAATTGCTCTTGAATACCTTGGTAATAAGCGATCGCTTCTTTTAGTGTCGGCCCGTACTTGCGGCAAATTTGCTTTAATTCCTGAATCCGTTCTTCCACCTCTTCTAATCGGTGCGGATCGGCTTCCAATCCATCCCCATAGGCATTAATCTGCCTTCCCACTTCCATTACCGCAGCTTGCGCGTCCCGCACCAATTCCAATAGGGGTTGCAGTTGGGTATCATATTCCACCATGTCATTTAGTGTTGCCTCACTGTCTCCCAATAAATCTGCGGCGGCGGGAGTTTCATGATCGTTTTGATACAAAGCCTGATAAACTTTGTAACTCATCTGTTGCAAATCGACGACATGATTCAGGCGTTCCCGTTCTTGTCCCAACTGTTCCAATTCATTCGGTTCGCTGAGGTTGGCTCCTCCCAATTCTTGCACTTGATAGGTGAGCAAGTCGAGTTGTTGCAACCGTTCGCGTTCTGATGTCCGGCGTTTTTCTAGTGCTAAATGCGCCTGTTGGTAAGTACTAAAGCTCGTGGCGACTTTATGGCGCTGCTGCATTAGAGAGTCGCCGCCATATAAATCTAACCAGTCGCGGACTTGGGCAGATTGTCCCACTTGTACAGTTTGACCTTGGGCTGTGATTTCCACCAAGCGATCGCGCATTCCTCCCATGATCTGCCGATTTACCAACACGCCATTCACCCGCGATCGGCTGCGGATATTACTAGTAGTGGCTGTGATTTCTCGGCTAATCACTACGGAATTTTCATCAAGCAAATCTATTTCTTGTTCGGTCAACCAAGCAGCTAGGGGAGCGTTTGAGGTAAAAGTCGCTTCTACCATCGCTCGACTTGTCCCTGTGCGAATGACTCGACTAGAGACTTTACCGCCCAAAGCGGCATCAATGGCATCCAAGATAATCGATTTTCCAGCGCCGGTTTCACCTGTTAACACATTTAGTCCCGCGCCAAATTCCAATTCTAGTTGGTCAATTAGGGCAAAGTTTTCGATTCGCAGGCAAAGCAACATCAAGCCAAATTCTCCATAAGGGAAGATGCCGGATACTTCTAAGTTAGAAGATAATGAGTTTCATCTTTGGGCAACTAGCAATACCTACTATTATTGAACTAATATGCCCGTTTAAGTGTAGCAGACTAGTGGGGAGTAGGGAGTAGGGAGTAGGGAGTGGGGAGTGGGGAGTAGAAGATGAGGGAGATGAGGAAGAAATAATTAATGCCCAATGCCCCATTGCCAATTCCCAATCCCTCAACATATTGTTACAATCCTTAATGTGATCGTTCTGACTGGTGGCCTTTTTCATGATTGTTAAGACACTTCCCCCTAGTTCCCGACCGATTCAGGAGGACAGTCGCAACGGCACAAATAGCCGAGGCGAACTGGAGGTTATTGATGTAGTGCCAGAAGATGGTACAGGAAGCTTAGTTGTGCGTTCGCCAAGCCTCTTAGCCGCCCAAAAGCTGAGGACAACTGCCCAACCTGAGACACTTTACGATCCTGTGGGCATAGCGGCGCATTACCAAAAGAGAAAATTGCAAGTTGTCCGGCGGATTTTCGCCGTGTTGGGGCCGACTCTATCCTTTGTTTTTGGATTGTGGTCGGATAGTAAACGGGGAATTGTCGTCAAAAAAGATCGCCGCCGAGCGACTCAGCTACGAGTATTGCTGACTAAACTGGGGCCTGCTTACATCAAAATTGGACAAGCTTTGTCCACCAGACCGGATTTGGTTCCTCCGGTATACCTGGAAGAATTAACTAAGCTACAAGACCAATTACCGCCTTTTCCCAACGAAATTGCTTACCAGTTTATCAAAGAAGAATTAGGCGCTCTTCCCCAAGAGGTTTACGCCGAACTCTCGGCCCAGCCAATTGCTGCGGCTTCATTGGGGCAAGTCTATAAAGGTAAGCTAAAAACTGGTGAAGAAGTTGCTGTTAAAGTTCAACGCCCCGACTTAAGAGAGGGGATCACCATTGACTTATATATCTTGCGTAACCTCGCTGCGTGGGTGCAGAAAAAGGTCAAACGGGTAAGAAGTGACTTAGTTGGGATTCTCGATGAATTAGGCGATCGCATCTTTGAAGAGATGGATTACATCCACGAAGGTGAAAATGCCGAACGATTTTTCCAGTTATACGGTCAAATGAAAGACGTATATGTACCGAAAATTTACTGGGAATATACCAATCGCCGCGTCTTGACGATGGAGTGGATTAACGGCACTAAATTAACCCAGACAGAAGAAATTAGCGCCCAAGGCATAGATGCTCGTTATCTAATTGAAGTGGGTGTGCAGTGTTCCCTGCGCCAACTGCTAGAACATGGATTTTTCCATGCAGATCCCCACCCTGGTAATTTGTTAGCAACAACCGATGGCAAATTAGCTTATCTCGACTTTGGGATGATGAGCGAGATTAAGCCACCACAGCGTTATGGTTTAATTGAAGCGATCGTCCACGTCGTCAACCGCGACTTTGAAGGATTAGCAAAAGACTACGTTAAGTTAGATTTCTTATCACCAGAAACCGATTTAACACCAATTATCCCAGCTTTTGCCAGAGTCTTTGCTGATGCTGAAGGAGCCAGTGTTGCGGATCTTAATATTAAAAGCATCACCGATGAACTATCAGCTTTGATGTATGAATATCCTTTCCGCGTACCGCCCTACTACGCCTTAATTATTCGCTCCCTGGTGACGCTCGAAGGTATTGCAATCTTTATAGATCCCAACTTTAAAGTTCTTAGTGAAGCTTATCCCTACGTTTCTAAACGCCTATTAACTGATCCAGCACCGCAATTAAGAGCATCATTGCAAGATTTGCTCTTTAAAGATGGCAGATTTCGCTGGAACCGCTTAGAAAACTTGTTAAAAAATGCGCGTAATAGTCAAGATTACGACTTTAATTTAGTGCTGAATCAGGGGATAGAATTTCTGTCATCTGAACGCGGGGCTTTTATTCGTGACAAGCTAGTAGATGAATCTGTTAACGGACTTGATGCTTTAGGTAAAAATGTTTTGCATAACTTCACCTCCCTGTTGCGGGAACGAGTAGGATTGACAACAGTTAATAAAACTCCGGCGGCGACAGTTGAGCAACAACAAACCTTGGAGCATATCAAACATATATTAGGTATTCTCAGAGAAACACAAGGCTTTGACCCAGTGCAACTTGCGCCCCAAATTGCCCAGTTATTGGTAAATTCAGATGTGCAGCGTTTAGGTCAACAAATTGCCAACCGCTTCACACAAAAAGCTGTAGCTAGGCTAATTCGGCAGTTGTTGGCATCGTAGTCAAAGTTATAGCGGTTCTCGGCCCTTGTGAGATACAAGAACCCCACCCCCAACCCCCTCCCCGCAAGCGAGGAGGGGGCTAAGATAAACTGAATTACGAATTATTTTAACTTTCCTCTTGGGGATAACTATTTTTCTCACGTTTGAGGCTTTCTTCTAAGGCTTGAATTTGTTCACGACGAGCTTCCAATTCTAAGGAACGTCGGGCTAAGTCTTGGTTTTGCAACGTCAGGGATTGTCGCCAATGTTCGGCTCGCTCGGCTTCCTGCTGTAAAAATTCTGGGGTAATGCCGATAGTGAGGTAACTTTGTATCAAATGGAGTACCCAGTTGGTGGCATCTTCTAGCCTTTCAATGTCGCCTGTAGCGGAAAGTTCCACTAAAACAAGCAAGTTTTCACTCATGATCTTTCCCTTTCCTAGCAGAATGAAAGCTTCTTCGGGAATTATCGCCCACAAGTTATCAGCTTCTTGACGCGCCAACAAGCGTAACTGGTGCTGGTCTAAAAAATCGTTTTTACGCACCTGGGCTAGATATAGCATGAGGGTCGCTTTGCTCCAATTCAAAATTCACGCATTCAAAATTCAAAAAAATTTAATAAATAAAAAATAAGTGTCAGAATTGATATTTTGTTAATTAGGTAATGGGTAATTGGGAATTATTGAAACTCGCGTTACCCATTACAGTTATCCTAAGCCACGCAGGCGATCGCTACGACAACCCCTGAAGGCGATCGCTACGACAACCCCTGAAGGCGATCGCGCAAAATTTCCACTTGTTTGTGTGCTTCTGCTAAAGCGTCCCGCGCTCCTTGCACCACGTCGGCTCTAGCTCTATCCACAAAACTAGGATTGTTTAATCTGGCACTCAGGGACTGAACTTCGGCTTCAGCTTTGCTCAAGCTTTTCTCTAGTTTGGCACGCACAACTTCAATATCTACCACACCGCTTAGAGGAATTAGCACCTGTATTGTACCAATTACACCTGCGATCGCATTTTCTGATTCTTGTGGTTGTTCTAATTCTCTCTGCGGGAAAAATCGGCTCCATAAGCTAAGTCTTGCTTGAGCAGTTATTAAATTTTGGCTAACAAACCACGCTGTGTAACCAAAACCAACTAGTTCAAAGAAAGTTCCGACGATGGGAATGTCATCAATGGCATTTCCCGCAGCTAAACCTAGCCTACCAAAGACAATGGCCACAATAATTAAGCCAATTGTCTTCAAACCGCTCTGAGGTTTTTTAGCAGCAACAGTTTGGTTTTCTTGCTTGTCAGTAATGGTTAAAGTCTCAACCTTCGCCAAATCTTTAATGTAATCTTGTCCAGCAGTGAGAATTTCCCGCTCCTTCTGACTTTCAGTTTGCAAATTCGCTGTCACTTTTACGCCTGGCTTAATATCGGCTTCCGCCCGCAAATTCCGAATTGTGCGGATAGTGCCAATCAGCAATTCAAACTGTTCTTCCAAAGCTTGATCAATCAAGTTTGCATCTATCTGGGGATAGGTTTGTAATGGTAAAGTTAGCGGGGAATCTGCTGGTTGTTGGGTGAGAGTTTGCCAAATTTCTTCGGTAATATGAGGCATCAACGGATGAAGCAGTTTTAAAATCCCTTCCAGTATGTAGCCGAGGGTTTGCTGTGCTACCCGCCGCGATACTGGATCGGCATCTGCTTGCAATCTGGATTTCACCAGTTCAATATATTGATCGCAGAAATCACCCCAGATGAATTCGTAGAGTCCTTTTGCTGCTTCCCCTAAACCGTAATTATCGATGTAATTGGTGGTTTGTTTGATAACTTGATGATACCGCGAGATAATCCAGCGATCGCTCAATTCGGTAGCAACTGGGTTCCCCAATTGTTGCGGTGTCTGTCCATCCAAATTCATCATCACAAACCGGGCAGCATTCCACAACTTATTTGCAAAGTTGCGGGATGCCTCCACCGATGCTGATTCATCCTTTTTGCGATCGTATTCCAGCCGGATATCTTGACCAGCGCCAGCCACTTCCCTAATTAGGGTATACCGCAAGGCATCAGTACCATATTTGTCAATCAGTAACAATGGGTCAATGCCATTACCTTTGCTCTTAGACATCTTTTGGCCTTTTTCATCCAGCACCAAGCCATGAATGTAAACTGTTTGGAAAGGCATTTGCTGCGTAAAATGCCCAGCCATCATGGTCATTCTGGCTACCCAGAAAAAGATGATATCAAAGCCTGTTACCAAAGTAGTAGTCGGGTAGTAAGTTGTTAAATCCTGAGTTTGTTCCGGCCAGCCCAAAGTCGAAAATGGCCAGAGTCCAGAAGAAAACCAAGTATCTAACACATCTGGGTCTTGTTCAAGCTTGACATTTTCACCAAATTGTGATTTAGCTTTTTCCCAAGCTTCAGTTTCCGATTTTGCCACCACAAACGGCGTGTTATCGGTAATTTGCCCATCCGTTTCACTGATAGCGTACCAAGCCGGAATTTGGTGTCCCCACCATAATTGGCGAGAGATACACCAATCAGTGAGTTTTACTAGCCAATCACGATAGACCTTAGTCCAGCGTTGGGGGACAAACCCTGGAGAAGTTTGCTGGTCGAGGAATTCGAGAGTATTGTCAGCTAAGGGGCGAATTTTGACAAACCATTGAGTCGAGAGGAGAGGTTCAATAGGTACTTTACCGCGATCGCTGTAGGGAACGGTATGTTTATAATCTTCAATCTTCACCAAAAAGCCATCTGCTTCTAGGCGAGAAACCACATTTTTTCTAGCAACAAAGCGGTCTTGTCCTTGAAACTCCCCGGCGTTGGCGTTGAGAGTGCCGTCTTTATTCATAATGTTGATGAACGGCAGATTGTGACGCTTACCCATGTCAAAATCATTCGGGTCATGGGCGGGAGTCACCTTTACGCAACCTGTGCCAAAAGTCGGGTCAACAAATTCATCGCCAATAATCGGAATTTCTCGTTGTAGAATCGGCAGAGTTAGAGTTTTGCCAATGAGATGTTTGTAGCGATCGTCATTGGGATTAACTGCTACAGCCGTATCACCCAGCATCGTTTCTGGTCGAGTTGTCGCCACCTCTACAAAACCGGAACCATCGGTGAGGGGATAGCGGAAGTGCCAGAGATTCCCATTCACCTCTTGATTTTCTACTTCCACATCAGACACAGCCGACTGAGAAGCGGGACACCAGTTAACTAAATATTCACCACGATAAATTAAGCCTTCCTCATAGAGACGAGTAAACGCCTCGACAACAGCTTTAGATAAACCCTCATCCAGGGTGAACCTTTCGCGTGACCAGTCCACCGAGACACCCAAGCGTCGTAGCTGATTAAGAATCGTTCCCTCAGACTCCGCCTTCCATTGCCAAGCGCGTTCTAGGAATTTTTCGCGCCCCAACTCGTAGCGAGTCTTCCCCTCTGTCTTGAGTTGCTTTTCCAGCATAGTATGCACAGCAATGCTGGCGTGGTCAGTTCCGGGTAGCCACAGGGTATTGCGCCCCTGCATCCGGTGGTAGCGCACGAGGGTATCAATCAACGCACTTTCAAAAGCGTGACCCATGTGTAAGCTGCCGGTGACATTCGGCGGTGGAATGACGATGCAGTAGGGTTCGCCGCCTTTGTTGGGGTCAGCTTTGTAAACTTGGTTGTCTTCCCAGAATTTTTGCCACTTGGCTTCAGTGGAAAAGGGGTCGTAGAGACTGGGGAGATTGGGAATAGTTGCGGTCATGCGGGGCAAACTAAGGAAGGACTTTAATAAATTTTGCCACAGGGTTGGAGAGGGTTTATATGGAAACGAACCGCAGAGGCGCAGAGAACGCGGAGGGAAGAGAGGTGGGAGAGGAAATGAATCGGCTTACGGGCGAGGTAATTGGGGCGGCAATTGAGGTGCATAGGGTGTTGGGGCCAGGGTTTTTGGAGGAGGTGTATAAGGAGGCGTTAATTATAGAATTTTTCAGGTGCGGGATACCTCATGTGGTTGAGAAGTCGGTAACAGTAAATTACAAAGGACATGAAGTAGGCAAGGGTAGATTAGATTTTCTGGTTGCCAATTGTCTAATTGTGGAATTAAAAGCTGTCCAAAATTTAGCCGCAATCCACGAAGCTCAAGTCCTCTCATACCTTAAAATGACTAATTACCCCCTAGCCCTCCTCGTCAACTTTAACGTCCCCCTCCTCAAAGACGGCATCAAACGCATTATCCTCTCTTCTTAATCTCTCTCTGCGCCCTCTGCGCCTCTGCGGTTCGTTCCCCAAACCCAAATGTTCAGTAAGGTATTCACTTGCGATCGGATTTCTGCGGGAACCGCATTTGCTATATCGGCAACCGCATTTGCTATATCAGGAACCACATTTACTATATCGGGAACCGCATTTACTATATCGGGAACTGCATTTACTATATCGGGAACCGCATTTGTTATATCAGGAACCACATTTACTATATCGGCAACCGCATTTGTTATATCAGGAACCGCATTTGCTATATCGGCAACCGCATTTGCTATATCCGCAACCGCATTTGTTATATCGGCAATGCCTACGCTTGGCTACGTCTACGCAATTGCTGATTGCGTTTATCCTCTAAAGTTTACCTCCTGCCTTTCTTTGTGAAAAATTAAGGAATCATCGCTACCTTAATCACCTGACGCGCCTTCATCTCAAGAAACACCTGTTCTAAATCCTTTAACGATCGCTGTTCACTAATAAGTAACTCAAAAGGAATTTTGCGACTAGCGAGCAGTGCAAGCGCCTGCCGCACATACTTGGGTGTATTATGAAACACGCCTTTAATCGTAAGTTCGCTGTAGTGTAGCTGTTCTGTATTGACGATAATGCTGGTATCCCGTGGACATCCACCGAATAAGTTGACTGTTGCACCAGGACGGGCACAGGCGATCGCAGTTTCCCAAACACTTGGTACACCAGTTGCTTCAATCACTACATCTGCGCCCCATCCTTGGGTGAGTTCTTTCACCACACTCGGAATATCCGGGATTTGATGATAATTAAAGGTCTGGGCTGCACCCAATTTTTGACCAATTTCTAGCCTGTGGTTATTACCTCCCCACAGCAAAACCTCAGCTTGACCACTCAACGCCGCCACAAACATCAGCCCGATCGCCCCATCTCCTAAGACGACTACTTGATCTTTAGCTTTGACGTTAGAACGGGCTACACCATGCAACACACAAGCTAAGGGTTCCGTTATCGCTGCCAAGTCCCACGGCAACTCATCAGGAATCTGTAACAAATTATGCTGTACGATCGCTGCGGGAATTTTTAGGTATTCCGCAAAAGTCCCATTATTCCAGGTCAGATTCGGACATAATGAATACTCTTGGCGTTGACAAAAAAAGCACCGGCAGCATGGGGCGGAATTATTTGCAACGATGCGATCGCCTACTTGCCAACCAGTGACACCTGCACCCAAGGCAACAATTCGCCCAGCTGCTTCGTGACCAAATAGCGTCGGCGGTTTCAACATTTTGGCATGACCACCACGCCGCCAGACTTTCAAATCTGTACCACAAGTTGTTGCTGCCCCCACCTGGATCACAACTTCGCCAGCCGCCGGAGTCGGGTCAACAACTTCCTCTAAGCGTAAATCTTCTTGACCATAAAGTAACGCTGCTAACAAAACTTTAAACCTATCAATAAAGCTCCATCCGATTTTATCAGTTGGAGCTAATTGATAGGTGTAAACTCGATTTTTATTAGGCTTTATATGTCAAAAAACTAGGTATTTACCACTGGCTGGGCAACCACTCCGGTGTTCCGGGTTTCCACATTAGGCAAGCGAGTAACAGTTAATAGCGGTACTTCTTGTCGGCACGACAGGCAAAACCAATATAGTTCACCATGACGGGCATGACGCAGCAGGGAACCACCGCAGCATACGCAGGTGTTGGCTCTCGTACTCATACCAATATTCTCCTTGAAAAAAGTTATTGTTTAAGCTGGATAAAAAAGCAGTTGATTAAAACTGGATCTTAGCTGCATGAATGCAGCCATTTGATTCTATGCGGTCTTTTATAATTTGTCTGTAAATGGCTTCATATCCGTTAACCATTTGGCTAACGCTAAAGTTGTTTTCCACATATTTCCGACAGGTTTGACGATTGAGTTCCAAAGCTAGTGGAATCATTTGCGCCATTTCTACATAGCTTTTGCAGATAAAACCTGTTTTACCGTGGGCAATCACTTCAGGTACGGAGCCGAAATTCATGGCAATTACTGGTGTACCAGTTGCCATTGATTCAATCATTACTAAGCCAAAAGGTTCTTGCCAGTTAATCGGGAAAAGAGTTATGGCAGCATTGCCCAGAAGTTCAGTCTTTTCGGCGTGGTTAATTTCGCCTAGATATTCAATTTGCTGACCATCTATCAAGGGGGCAATCTCTTGTTCAAAAAACTTAGAGTCTACTAGATCAACCTTCCCTGCCATCTTCAAGCGCCAACCATTCTCAAGAGCAATCGCGATCGCATGTTGGGCCCCTTTCTCTGGCGAAAAACGTCCTAAAAACGCCAAATATGCAGGTTCTGACGGTTGGGCTACAAATGGGTAATCTGCTAGCTCAATTCCATTATAAACCGTGCCAATATAATTGAGATCGATTTGACGCTGCGAGTTACTAATGCTGACGTATGGTTGCTTTTGGTGGTAGCTAAATGCGTGACGGTTGTCCTTTGTAAAATTATTGTGCAGGGTGTGCACTGTAGTGGTTGCTGTTATCAAACTCGCTAAAGCTAATGCCGATATCCCTACATGAGAATGGATAATATCGAATTGGGCAGCATTTTGGTAAACTTGGCTCAGTTGCAATATTTCGTACACTGCATACTCTTTCACATTTGGGTCTAAGCGCAATGCACGCGGATAAACTGCTTCTAAATCAGCCAAAGTTTCAGAATCGCCAGAGGCAAATAAGGTTACCTGATGACCGCGACGAACAAGTTCATCTGTCAAGCGACTCACTACCAGTTCTATTCCTCCATAATTAAAAGGTGGAACCTTTTCCCATAAGGGGGCAACTTGAGCGATTTTCATAAGTTTTATTGGTTCAGTCTATGAAATTGTCCTCAATATAATGAGTTGCATCATTATTGTATGAGTAAAGAGCATTTGTACTTACTCTTTTGACATTTAAATTAACCTAACAGGCTCCCAAAAGCGCAATAACGGTTAACCCTAACGCGAATTTCTTACCGACAAATCTAATTGACTATCGGTAAAAGTCAACCCTGAGCTATATTTATAAGCTATCGCAAATCAATTACTTGTTGCATCTGTCTTGGGGATCATAATAAAGTAAAATATTTTGTAGCCTAACTTACAAAATTGAATGTTTTGTAGCTGAAAATACTAAAATATTGAATGGGATCAAGTAATTAAAGCTTGTTTAAAGGTAAGAAAGCAAATGCAACAGAAATTATAAATATTAAGTAATTGTACAAAAATTACATAATGTGTAATTAGTAATTTACAAAAATTCTGATAATTAACGAATGAAAATCGCTACTTGGAACGTCAACTCAATTCGCACTCGCCTCGAACAGGTTATCGATTGGTTAACCCTGAATCCTGTTGATGTTCTCTGCTTGCAAGAAACCAAAGTTGTGGATGCCGAGTTTCCGCGATCGCCTTTTGAGCAATTAGGCTATAACCTTTATGTATCAGGACAAAAATCTTATAACGGCGTAGCGTTGATTAGTCGTCAGCCGCTCCAAGACGTAAGTAGCGGATTTAGGGCGATTTTGCCCGATTTACACCACGAATGGGATGAGCAAAAGCGGGTGATTACAGGTGTAATTGATGGTGTTCGGATTGTTAACTTATATGTTCCCAATGGTGCAGCAGTAGGAACTGAAAAATACGAATACAAGCTGCGCTGGTTGACAGCCCTACACGAGTATTTGCGCTTGCTCGTGCTGTCAGAACGTGCAATTAGTGTGTGCGGAGACTTCAACATCGCACTGGAGGATAAGGATATTCACGAGCAAGTGAGTACAGAAAATCACATTATGGCAACAGAAGCAGAGCGCCAAGCCTTACGGGCTATTCTGGCACTGGGATTTGCTGATGCTTTTCGCAAATTCACCACAGAAGGCGGAAATTATAGCTGGTGGGATTATCGCACCGCCGCCTTCCGTCGCAACTTAGGTTGGCGGATTGACCATCACTATCTCACACCCGTGCTATATGAGCGTGCTAAAAGTTGCATCATCGATGTCGCACCCAGAAAATTAACCCAACCCAGCGATCATGTGCCGGTAATTGTAGAATTTTAAATGGGGCATTGGGCATGGGACATGGGGTATTGCATTAGGTTATTCTTTCTTCCCCTGCTTCCCCCTCATCCCCCTCATTCCCCACTCCCCACTCCCCACTCCCCATCAATTTAACGGCTTATATATATCCTTAGAACTAGGATTGAGATAAGGACGCTGTAAATCTATTAGGTGTCGCGCAAAATGTTGGTCAATAACTCTCATCCGTTCCTCCATCGCATTCTTACCTTTTTGCCAAGCTTCCAGTAAAGCATTAGCGACGATTTGGCAACGGTTCATCCCAAAACTTTCTTGTGCGGCAAATTTTTGGGTTGGTTCTTCAGCTAAACCTAACCCTGGAGCTAAAAATTTGGTAAACAAAGGAATTTCGGGATGGAAATGGGATTGATTTTCTGGATAAATAGCCTGAAGGATTGTACGGATTGCTGGATAGTCGGGGAGTTCAAAGTAAAGTAGCCCCGAATCATAGCGTCCGTATGCAGAAGGATTGTGGAGAACCTGAAAGCTAAAGGGAATCGAGGCTGCATTCAATCGCAGTGTCAAGCTTTCCATGAGAGCGATCGCACCAGATGCCGTAAAGTTAAAGTAAATTCGCCCTGCTCCCAAATCAGCGTCGGGGTTGCTCTGGCGTTCCTGTCCGACATTACTAACTGCCAAGTAACAGCCATTTCGTAGTCGATTTTTGGGCATCCAGATTGCTACCATGTCACCCACTTTGGTAGATTTCTTACTGGATTCTAGATGGCAGTCTGGCTCAACATAAAGTGTTAAACCGCCTTTAGTCACCGCCATAGTACCATCAGGTTCTTTCCGCAACACCTGCCATCGAGGGTCAAAGTAACCTATGCCGCGATTACTGGCGTGCAATTGCTCGTAAAAGTTCCAATCAATCTCCAAAATGGAATTATCTGCTAAATTATGCTTTGGCGGGCGATTAGTACTATCAGTATTGACTGCCAAAGTACTTTGCAAGGAGCCGTTGTAATAGATTCCATAGAGAAAGTTTCGCAGCAGTAGACTGAGATACTTCTGTTGTAAATCTACAGAATTGTGCTGAAATCTATCGGCTATTTTAGTCGGCAGAGCAAAGGGTTGATAATTAGGATGGCAAATACAAAAATTTGACTCAATCTGGATATTCTTAGCAATGTCGAATAGAGAAGCTAGCGGTTCATTGATAGTGGTTTCGGAATTCTGTATTCTCAATTCTGTGTTATTCTTCAAATTCTTCTGCTCCTTGCCATTAACAACCGCGAAGCCGAGTTTTTTCGTAATAAATGCGAAGTAACTGCGGCTCTTTTACGGGTTGAGGAAGTTTCTGGATTTTTGCTCCAGGATTCAGTATTTCTGACTCTGATATCCCGAAAATGGTCAGCACAGCTTGCTCCGGCATAGTGAGTAAACTTTTAGCTACTTGGAGCATACAGATGTCAGCATTATTAAAGTATTTACGGCAGGTAATCATCTCCTGAATTTGGTGAATCAGTGCCAGCCCCGCAAACTGGATAACGCGCGAAATAAAGTCCCTGCGGTATGACAAAATCATCGGGAAAGCATTTATATAAGCCCTAATTAAGGCAATAATTGAAGGTTGTAAAATCTCTAAAGGTACCAACGCCATATGTAGAGATTCTTCTAACTCAATGGTGGGGTCTACTACCAAACTCTTGAGCCAAATGCCTAAATAGCTTGCCAGCAAAGTTCCTAAATCAAAAGCTGGATCTCCCCAACCACAAGCTGACCAATCAATTAGTCGTACTAAGCAATTATCTAGTTTCTCCCACCTGGAATGAACCAAAATGTTGTTCAATTTCAGGTCGTTGTGAGTCAAGCAGCAAGGATTCCAGTCATATGCCAAATCTGCGATCGCTGATTCCAAACTCTCGTACTGTTGATAAAGAACATAGAATTTCAGCGCATCCGTGGGAACATTCCCAAAAATCTCCGGCTCAATTGACCCTACCCCTTGTGCCGGATTGTAAAAGCCATAGCGAAACTCTCCTTGGGGAGCAGTTGCCATAAAATCCTTATATTCTCGGCGGTTGAAGGTTGCACGATGAAGTCCCGCCAAAGTAGTGCCGATCGCAGAGGCAATTTCTTGTGGAAAAATATCATTGTTGTGGTAGAATGTCGCAAGCTCCCAATATTCACTCAGGTAATTGCGGACGAGGATAGAATTTTCTTCGTCAAAATGCACTACCAATGGTGCGTAGTTTACCGCCGTAGCCATCGCGGAAATATTGCCGAGAACTGGAAACTGCTGGAGCAACTGATGAAATAGCCACTCCTGAAACAATTCATGGGGCGCGGCGTCATTGTTGTTAACGTTACGTTCTTGTTTAACGAGCAGTTTCCGATTATCTGCTAGAGTCACTAGTAAATCGAAATTGTTCTTATTACTTCCTGGCAACTCAGACTTTTCTGATGCGCCATCTTCTGAGCTACACAGACCCGCGTCTTGCAGATACTGGATAACGTTATGAGAAGACAGTGATAATACCATGTATTATTTCCTACTTCATAAATGACTTAAACTTATATGTGTCAAATTTGCTTGGTCTTAGCAGCTTCCGGTAGATAGTAGCTAGTGTGTGGATAACAATAAAGATTTGTACAATCTACTAATATCCCATATTTTTGATAGAAACCTGCCAAAATGGCACTAAGTCCTTTACAATTACTTTAAAATTTGCTCTCAGATAGTGTGACATCTTTAGACTTGATCAGCATAGTTACTTAGATACATCTAGAGTAAGTTTTGTGGTAGAGCCTTTTGATGTAGATCCATCTGCTTTTTTTGTCGCAAAGAAGCATCCCCAGCAAAAAACTGATTGGCGGCAGATGTTGTTTGATATTCAGTAGTCATCCTGAAAGCAGCGAAGTATTTCAGTAATCCTTCGCGGTAGGAAGCATGACATTCAACGCTATTATTTTTATTTATCACCCCAAAGCTAAATAAACCGGAATTTTTAAGCAATTAGTAATTATTTTTTTCTTTAATTTTCCGAATTGATGTCTGGAATCCTTGTTATTAGGTCATTTGTCTTACTTACGTATTGTAGATGACTATAGGCGATCGCAGACAACGGTTACATGAGTGCATCTTATGGAAGTGTACTTTTGTCAAGGATGAAAAGACCTCTCCCTGCTTTTAGTATGTAAAACCGTCCCTCTCCGACTCGGAGAGGGAAAGAGTTAAGACCTGGTTTCGATATCGTATAAATTGCAGAGGGTGAGGAGTTTTTGTTTAAGGCGATCGCGCAGACTCGCAGGTGATACAATCACGCAATCTTCCCAATAGCGCGATACTTCTCGAATCAGCCAGAAAGGGTTAGCTACTCGCCGCACCACCTGACGCACATCATTAATCATGTCATCTTCAATATCATCTTCTTTCGGTTGATAGGCTTTGACTAGCCAACCTCGAAAGTGTAATTGCACTTTAACATAATCAAGTTCACCTCGCCAATCTCCACTTGTCGGGACAATAGACTTAATTCGTTCAAAGCTTAAGCAACGATTGTGCCAAAGTTCGCGTAATTCTGGGATATCGTTTTCTACGTCTGCTGTCTCTTCGCACCAAATCATGAGATAAAAGCGTTTCTCAAAAAACCTCACCTCAGCGTGACGAACTTTGTAATCTAATTCCTGACCTTGAGAGTTGGAATAGAGAAGGTAGAAAGGCTGTTTTGCTTTACTTAGTTCTTCTATCGTATTTCGCCATTCTTGGATAGGTTGACTAAGTTGTTTCATCAGCAATTGACGAAGAGGTGCTTCGAGATTACCATGTTCTAGCAAAAGTGCAAGTACAGTTTGCGCTTCTCCTATGTGACCTGCATCGTTTAAAGCTTTTATTGCCTGCTGTAAGGCATTAACTTGGTTAGAGTCAAGCGTAAAGCGCTTTCCGACCTCTACAGATTGTTGTGCGATCGCCACTATTAAGCCCGAAATACTCGGTTGTTTGCCCCAAGTGATATTGAGGTAGCGAGCGATCGCTTCTAGTTGTTCCTTAGCTCCTGGCGGAATTGACAGTGTAATCGTTTCTTTTTTTCTGGACATCTATAAATTATAATTACATTATTGACACAAATGGTATTTATAGCTATTTTATATGTATACCAAGTTAATCAATAATTTCAATACCAAAAAACACAATGTTACTCGCTAGGCAGATACGAAAAAAGCCAGAGTATATAGCTTGCAACCCCTGATAGGGATTTATGAAGTCGTGTTAACGCCTTGATCACATATTTTCATTTCAATCCCTGCTAGGGATTAACGTGCAGTCTCAAGGCTTCTTTAGTATACATCTCAAAAATATCAGGAATTTCCCTTGACTCCAATATTTGTTTCAGTAAACCTTGTATTAGAGGTCATCGTATAAACCATGAACGAACAAACATTACTAGAAAGAATTACATTTAACCCCCAAATCTTTGGCGGTAAACCGATTATTCGAGGTCGTCGTCTAGCTGTTGAACATATTTTAGGAATGTTAGCAGTAGGAGATACTATTGAAACTTTGCTAGAAGCTTATCCCTGGTTAGAACGGGAAGATGTACAAGCCTGTTTAGTCTATGCACGAAGGTTAGTTGGTCATGAACGAGTTGAACCTTTATTCATAGAGTCCCCAAGGTGAAAATACTACTAGATACTTGCATTAATGCTAGGGTGCGTACCGATTTACAAACGGCTGGGTATGATGTGGTTTGGTCTGGAGATTGGCCAAAAGACCCAGGTGACGAGGAAATTTTAGCAACCGCCTATCGTGAAAGTAGGATTTTAGTCACCCTTGATAAAGATTTTGGAGAGTTAGCAATTCTGCGGGGAAATCCTCACTGTGGTATCTTGCGCTTAGTTAATCTTTCAACCAAAGAACAATCAATAGTTTGTTTGCGGGTACTTCAGCTTTACGGAAACGAATTATTCTCTGGTGCAATTGTAACTGCTGAATTAGATAGAGTCAGAATTCGCCCACCTGAAAATAGGGCTTGAAAATTCATTCAATAAAAACTCGTACTAGTGGCACAAGAAATTAAGACAGACTATGGTGATTGTTGACCACTTAGTGAGACTGAGTTTGGTATTAAATCTATTTACAATTTATATCTCTCAATATGATTAAGCGCAGTCGGCTTTTAAATGCTCCTCCCAAAACGTTGGAGGAGCGTTATTTCAGTGAAATTCGCCCCCAGCTTTACGAAAATCATGCACATCATCATCAGTACGGCGTAAGAAAAGGTACGACCCTTGCAGAACACCTTGATTCTGCGTGTCAGTTCATTTTGACAGTTAGCCGAATTGCAGAAGTCCCAGAAGATAAAAGACCTTTGCTACTAGCTGCAACTGCTGTACATGACCTGAATAAATTAGATACCCAAGGACGCAATGTTAAAACCCTGGCTAGAAATCAGGAATTTTTACGAGAACAACTTGAAAAGGCTTGTGTAATAAAATTCGTAGTTACAGAAGATGACTGGGAATTAGTTAGAAAACTAATTGAACGTCATTCAGATCATCATGTGAGCGATGGTTCAAGGTTTTTGCCCGAAGACGAGAATATTGACCGTTGGGCGGCGATGGTTACAGGTTCTGACTTATTTGATTTAGGAATTCCAGAAGCAGAACGTTTTCGGAAAGTTCAAAATAAGTTGACTATTGCATTTAATCGACCTTCTAATCTTTTTAGAATCCGCATTTCTGAAGACAAAGGCTATATTACAGCCCTATTACTCGGCGCTTGCGAAGAGGTTTTACAAAAGTATGGGTTAAATCCTTTAGCAATTTTCCCTGATGGTGAACTTTTTGAAGGGGAAGCTTTAGCAAATGTAGATTTGACAAAAGAAATAGCTGCTGTTTGGCAAAGTAAAATTGACCAAGTTTTTGGGAATAATATCGAAAGACTTGTCAGAGCTACTAAAGATGGTATTAAAGTTACTCATCAAGCCATCCAACAAAATATTGAGGAAGTTTTGGTAAATGTTGAGGCTCTTTTAGAAAGGAAAAAAGCTGGATACAAATCAGACAAGATTGCGAAAGATGTAACTAAGTGGGGTGAAATGGCTGGTGCAGATGCACTAATAAAAGCGGCTGAACTTCAGTTATTACCTGTAAGTAATGCAGAAGAATTTGCCATATCTGAAGGTTTAAAGGCAGCTTACCTCAGTTATAGAGAAGCCGGATTAAGCCCTAAAGAAGTTTGGGATAAAATCGCTCATCATACGGGTATATCTGAACTTCAGCGTACTGCAATTGAGCCGTTTAATGGTCAATATGGGCGACCTTTATTTGCTGCTAAAGGTGCTGTTAAAGGAATTGAGGGTATTAAAGAAGCTCTACAAGAATCTTTCCAACTAAGAAAGGAAAGTACACAAATATCTGAAGAAACAGAAGTATCTGAAGAGATGATTGCAACCGTTAGCCGAATGGTAAATTTACCGTTTGGTATTCGGTTAAATGGAGCCAATGATTTAAATGCTTATGTAGAAGCAAATCCCAGACAAAGATGCTCTTTAGGTTCTACTTCTACCGATATAGATGAGCTAATTTCAGATAATATGCCTCCTGGGACAAAAGTACAAGCTTTTTCTAACCGCTTACCAGGTGGTATCAGTGCTGAACCGAAAAGACAAGCAGATTCAATTGCAGCTTTAGCCTACCAATTAATGGCAGTCGGGGCGAACTTTCCTGCTGTTAAAAAACAAGACCCGCTTTATTTGCACTTAGCATTACCTAAAGGTTCTGCTCCAGAACTGTTGAGAATTTGGCGTGAACTTTTAAAACAACTTGCAGCGACAAATGCTGAAGGTGGTACTGTCACTATTGATGAATTGAAATTATATAAAGATAACCAGCTTGAATTTAAAGCTAACAAAGTAGTTGGTTTAGCATTGCCAAAGCGTCCTGATTTTATTCATACATCTGTGATTATTCCTTTAGTTTGGGGAGATGTTAATAATTCTTTAGCTTTACTAAAATCACTGAGGCTTGCTTTAGAAATTTCCTTGTCTTTAGATATCGGCTTTCCTTTTACCTTGAGTAGCAATCTAGAAGTTGAGTTATCTAATGATGTTTACGGACGAATAGAGGGAATTTCTTCTGCACTGCAAACTTTATTGGGAAATGGACAATATCAGCAACGCCAAGATGCAGAAAAAATTCTTGAGCGACTACGTTGCATTGGCAAACTAGCAACATCTGTTGCAAGTATTCAGAAAGCTGATGATTGTTTGTATGATTTGGCTCGTGCTTGTGTCAGACAAATTGAACTTTATTATGTCTTGCTACGTTGGACTCTGCGAGAACAAGACGAACCAAATTTGAGTGTTATTTGGAGTCGCCTTTGTGAGCCGTTAAATACTTTACTGGAGAGTTTTATGCCGGATGAAAACTTACTCTTAACTAAATATCTTAAAGAAGCTGCTCAAGTTGCAGCAGAGGGAAAAATTTGGGGAAGTTCTTTTAAACGAACTGCTCAAGCAGAACCGTTTACAGCCTTTATTGCTGCTATTCGTTCTCAAAAATCTTATTTGGGATTAGATGTAATTTTTGCCGCTTTAATACAGCAATATCATACTCGCTTAGACCGTATCCGTGAGCATGGCGTAGGTGCAACAAAGTATGAACAGGTCAAGCGTTATTACGAGCTATTAAGAAAACTATATGAGGAGGTTTATTCAGCACGTCCTGAAAAGTTTTTATCTGACCAAAAAACTTTAGAAGCTGCTTATTTATTCTTCCTTGAGGAAGCACGTAAACAACTTAAAAATCAATCTGTAGATGATTCTGTCGAAACAACTACAACTGTTTAAATAATTAGGAGTTTGTCATGTCCATTTCAAAACTTTCTTCAGTTTTAGCAAAAAGTTATGAGAATTTCCCAAAAGGACGTTTTATCACTTTAGTTGTTTTAAGAACAACCCATTCTGAAACTATCTTTCGTACAGAAGGTTCAGGTGAGCCAATGTGTAGCGAATTTGTCCAAGCTGGTTTAGAGCGTGAAAATCAAAAAACCATAATTCAACGCTTAGTAATGACTAAGCGTAAACAAGTAGCACCAGAAAGACGCTACGGACGAGAACATTTAAGAGCGCATGAGCTTTTATACACCAATCCTAAAGATGGCTCTCTTTGTGCTTTAAATACTAATTCACCTTGTGAAATGTGTGTAGATTGTTTCCTTTACGGCTTCGCTGCTGGTGGGGGTGGCGCTCAAAAAAGTCGCATTTGGACTGAAGATGCTTTTAGTATTTTACCTGCTAGTGATGTTGTAGGCGATCGCACCATAAACGCCATCTACGAAACTGGTACAATGCGCGATGAAAAAGGTAACGCCTCAACAGCTTTAAATACTAGCGAATACATCAAACCAGGTGTGCATTTTCTGGATGTCGTCACCCTAAAAGATGTAACTGCGGATGAACTGCGCTATATCATCGGTAACATTCTGTTCACCAGTCGTTACGGTGCGGTTTCTAGTCGTGTTGGACGAATGGAAAACCAAATATTAGGTGTATTTGGTAGTATTACCGAACTTCCTAGTTCTCTGGAACTTGTACAAGCTACTTATGATGTATTAGGTAAACCTTTAGAACACCCTTTGAATATTAATCAATTAATTACAGCTAGCAAACAAGTAATTGCTAATTGGAAAAATAAGAGAGGGGTTTCTGTGCAACTATCTGAAGAGGAATTAGGAAATTTAGTGACTGATGTAGAAACTAATTGGTCAGAAGCAGAACGTGATAATTTTCTCAAGCGTTTAACGCAATCCTATGAATCCTTCCGTCAGATTGCGCCTGAGAAGAAAAAGGGCAAAGCTAAAGTCAAGAATACACCAGTTGAAGTAGAGATTTAGGTTATGTCAACAATTCCTTTTCAGCAGGCAAAACTTGTTGAATTATACTGTCTTGAACCAGTCTTTTTTGCCTCTAGGGAGTTGTCTGATACCTATTACACTGAGGGGGTAATTGGGAATTATGCTCTTACCTATGCTTTAGGTTGGGTAAATTCCCCCTATCGCCTCCAAGGTCAGGCTACAGGACGACCAACCTACAAAGAAGATTTGCAACCAATAGCACAAGCTGGTTATATCTTACCAGCTTCACCAGTAGGTAGAGTGGCATTCAGATTTGAACGTTTCAATGCTCTTTCTGATTCTTACTGGTATGCAATGACTAATAACCGTGTTGCTACAGCGCGGGAAGATTTACCATTACAACGCCAAGGGAAAAAACCAAGTTCATTTAGACCAAGTAATTTTCCACAAACTGGAAGACTGCGGATGATTGAACGCAGAAACAAATTTCAAACTTTGGTATTTGGAAATTACCAATTACCAAACTATATTCGCCTTGGTAAGTTCATGAGTAAAGTCAAGGTGAATGTGCTTAATGAATTTCCTGTAACTTTACTACCAGAAGCTGAATATCAAAGTCAACATTATCTAAATGCTGCTGATTTACCACAGCAAATAGAGGCTTTAGCGTTCGATTTAATTTCTATTCCTCCTGCACCCATCATTAAAAATCTTCGTTTTCGGGGTGCTGCTTGGCAAGTTGGAGAAATGGTTGTACCAGCAGGGTTACATTTTTGCGGTAGAGAAAGTAACAATGAGTAATCAAAGATTAGTTATCAAATTAGAACCGCGCAGTATTTCAGCTTGTGCATCTTTGCCAGATGAACTATCTTTTATGGGAAATGCACTTCAGCATCAAGTTGATGTATTTGAACAATCTAAGGATGCAGATATTATCCTTGATTTAGCACCAACTGGTACAGGTAAAACCAACGCAGGACTAACAGTATTAAAACATCAGCCAAATAAAAGTGCTGTTTACATTGCTCCAACTAATGCTTTAATTGAACAGCAAACAGAAGCAGCAAAAAAGTTTGTTAGTGATGCTAACTTACCTCATATAGTCAAATCAGCTTCTGCTAAAGATATTAAAAGCTGGTCTAACGATAAAGTTGGCAGTCGTTCGGGGGAGAAGCTGTATAACGTATTACGGAATCCAGCTACAGTTTTTCCTGATGTTGGGGCTAATACGCCCATTATTTTAGTCACAAATCCTGATATCTTTTACTACGCAACTTTCTTTGCATATAACAACCTAGATAGAGGTAATATCGCCAGTAGTTTTTACACCAAATTTTGGACAGTTATTTTTGATGAATTTCACCTCTACGATGCTAAACAGCTAGTAGGAATGTTGTTTTATCTTGCTTATTCTCAAGTTTTTCGTTTTTTTGAGAACGGACGCAAGGTAGTATTGTTAACAGCAACACCAGAACCAGCTTGTGAATTAGCATTGCAGAATTTAAAACAAGCTGGTGTGAAGATAGCAAGAATTGATGGAGAAGCAGGTAATACTAATCTTTTACCGTCACAAACAGCAGTTAATCTAGAATTAAGACCAAAACCAGATAGTAAGGAAGAGTGGTTAACAGAGTTAGTAGCAGAAGTTGTCCAACGTTTTCGAGACAGACCTGATGAAAATGGTGCTGTAATTCTGGACTCGCTTAATAATATTGATTGTCTATCAACTTTGTTAAGACAGCAAGGACTTGGTGATTACATCGGACGCATTACAGGCCCTGCACCCAAAAAAGATAGACAAAGGGCTATGCAGCGTCAAATTATTTTGGCTACTAGCACTGTAGATGTAGGATTTAACTTTGAAAGACATCCTCAACCGAAACGGCAAAATTTAGATTGGTTGATTTTTTCAGCACGCGATCGCGCCGCATTTTGGCAGAGAATTGGTAGAGTTGGGCGTGTTTTGGGTAAATCTGAAACTAATATTGATTCAGAAGCCATTGCTTACTTACCTGCTAACGCCTGGGAAGAAGGTTTAACCTCTCTAGATACTGCTGGGGGACGTACCGCGCTAAAAGACTTGCTTGAAACACTTCCCTGTTTAGATAAGCCTTTTTTAAAAGCCTACTGGCGTTCAGAAGCATTTCTAGAAATTGCCCGTCCCTTGTTGGAATTGGAAGAAATGCTTGAAGGTTTAGCTGAGGAAAAATTGATTTTGGAGTTATTCAATACCCTAAAGTCTATTTTTGAAGGAAACAGAACTTGGGATGATTATCGCTATAGAATGAAACTTTTACGAGGTGCTGAAACTATTGCAAAAAAAAGTCTCAAAGAAATCCAAAAGGATTGGAAGTATATCAAAGGTGGTCAAGCATTTGTTAAAACTTTTATCAAAGCTAAATTTTCTGAAGATTGGGATGACTTACAAGCTGGACGTACAACTTTAGACGAATACGTAAATTTATTTAACAAAGATGAACAGGCACTAGCTGAGTTAAAAGAATTTGCTGAAGTTTTTAGTACAAGCTATGCACCGTTATTTGATTTTCGCTCTAGTCTGTTTGAAAGTCTTTCCATTCGTGACCCTCATGGTTTTATTCTAGATGAATCGGAGGAAACAAGACTAGATCCTTTTCACCTATTACGCTATTACGAATTTGTCCAAAATGGTGATTATATTGAAATCACCAGTCGCGCTACTGAAGCTTATCAATTGAGTTTCAGATTGCATTATACTGATGGTAACTGGCAAGAATTTATCAGTACAGAACTGAATAAACTAACAGCTTTCAAAAATTGCCAAATTATCCGCAGTGCTGGAGGAGCAATACGACCCACACCCCTAATACAAGCTTTTAATAGGCATCTTTTACCAGGAGTAATTATTTGCCCAAGAACAAATGCTGCTGTTGTTTTTCAATTAAACAAGCAAGGAATTATTTCTTATCCAATAACCATTGTTTGTAATGATATGGAGAAAGAATATAGATTCTTTTCAGGCTTGTCAGGAATTTTAACAATGGCAATGAAGTTTAAACAGCTACGTCTTCCAGATGATGAAGTTTTCATTGCTGGATAAAGATGATAAGAAATATCTACCATTCAAATTAGACTGATAATGAAGTTTGGTAGACAGGATGTCTACCAAATAAAATTCAATTAATGGTTTTGTAATTTCAATCAGCAGAATTAGCTGAAATAGCACTTACTTGATATTGTGGAATTGGCTGTTTTGTAATCAAAGCATAAATAACATCTGGGTCTAACTCGGCTCCCGATTCGCATTGAATTGTTCCGTATTCAGGGTTGACGCACACTGTAGCAAAGTATTCTTTATCTTGCAGAGGCGCAAATACACCTGTAAATTTAACGATTTTACTAATATCAATTACTCCTTCTACGTCATCTTGAAAGCAAATGTGAAGCTGATAGTTTTCTCTTGGTTCAACTGCAATGATATCTTTGAGCATGATTTACTCTAATGGGGAGGTTTTCTGTAAGGTTTGATTGTCTCTAGGGAGTTCCCAGTCTTCCATCAGTTCGGCTTGATGCAAAGATAATAATTCCGAAAAAACGGCTAATTTCTGGCATTCTTTTATTCCCTGGTTTCGATGTCGTATAAATTGCAGAGGGTGAGGAGTTTTTGTTTGAGCCGATCGCGCACATTTTCAGGTAATATCACTACACAATCTGGCGCATACTGCATGACTTCGCGGCTAAACCAAAATGTACTAGATACTCGCCTAACAACTCGCCGAACTCGCGCTTTATCTGGTAGCCACTCATTAATATTGTCTTCTGGTTTAACTTGATAGGCAAAAGCCAAGCCAGCAAATAGATGCATTTCCACTTCTATCTGGGCCAAATTAGATCGCCACTCACCAGAAATTGGCATGACAGCAGCTTCTGTAATCCTGTCTAATCGTAAACTCCAGTTGTGAAGCAGTTCTGGGATATCAAAGTTTCCTTCTGTCTCTTCGCACCAGCAATCAAGATATTGCCGCTTTTCGTGGGGTGTAATTTTGGCATAGCGAACGGTAAAATTAAACACACGCTCTGCTGCATCTTGATAGGAAAGCTGAAAGGGTTGTTCGCGCAAGATGTAGCGGTCTATTTCTAAGCGCCAAGGTGGGGGCAAATTCTCTAAGAAACGTTCAATTTCGCCTCGCAGTGGTAATGATAATTCGCTGCGTTCGAGAAGTAAGTTTGCAATGATTTGGGCTTGTTCAATTTGCCCGATGTCTGTCAACGCATTGATACATCTATGTAATGCCCTGATGCGTGGTTCTTTCCAATCGTTATTGTTACCGATGAGTAACTTACGTTGAGCGATCGCTTTAATTAACTTAGAGATGTTAGGCTCCTCTCCCCACATCATACCGAATTCACGAGCGATCGCTTCTAGCTCGGCTTTATCACGTTCTGATATCGACAGTGTAATAGATTGACCTTTTCGACTCATATTTTATACGGACACTTTTATACGGATATATCTTGGCAACTTCTATTTTGCATGGCATTATAGGGAATAACAACGAGTTACGGACAGTTTTTAAGTAAAGTGAAAAACTCGCACCAATGGTGCGAGAAATAGGCTGGAGATGTTTTATACACATCTTAAAAACTGCAACCAATGGTTGCAGAAATTTATGGGTGCTATTTAGCACATATATAAAACTGCCACCATTGGTTGCAGAAATCGGATTAGATTTACTAAATCTGCCATTCTTTTTGCATAAAAATTCCGAGAAATCAAGCATTTAAGATAGGAATTTCAAGGATATGTCTGAAAATTACAGTATTAGCCTCAAACCTGTTTATTCTAAAACCGTCCCTACACCTGATGGCGTGAAATTACCTAATGATTGGTCACTCTCTTGGCATCAAGTGGCAACTCTGGAGGCATTACGCGATCCAAGTATTGAGGTAATTTTCAACACTGCAATGACTGGAGATGGTAAAAGCTTGGCTGCTTATTTACAGGCTATGACAAGTAGGACATCTACTTTAGCAATGTATCCAACAAACGAGTTAGCAAGAGATCAAGAAAAACAGGTTCAAGAATACAAAGATATTTTTAAACCTCAGAAAGATCCACAAATTAATCGCTTAACTGCGGCTATTTTGGAAAAATATATAGCTACTGGTAAACTATCTTCCAAACTAGATGGGATAGAAGACTTTTCTACTCAATATGAAATTCTGCTGACAAATCCTGATCTTTTCCACTACATCCATAATTTTTACTACTTGAGAGGAAAAATAGATAACCCTGACAGGTTATTCAGACGTATAGATGAAAAGTATAAATTATTTATATACGATGAATTTCATGTTTTTTCATCCCCGCAAGTAGCCAGCGTCATAAATACTATACTATTGATTAAACATACAGGTAGTTATCAGAAAAAGTTCCTCTTTCTTTCTGCTACACCTAACGAATTCCTAAAGAGTTCTTTTCAAAAAGCTGGAATAGAACCGAAGATTATCGATCCGGTTGCTGTTGGAGCTTATAAATTTTCATCAGATGATTCAAATGATGGGTGGCGGCAGATTAGTCAACCTATTAACTTATGCTTTGCTCAAGGAATAGAGTCTAATCTTAGTTCTAGCTATAAATGGATAGAAGAAAATGCTGAAACGGTGATTTTAAAGTTTTTTCAAGACTACCCTAACAGCAAAGGTGCAATTATTTTAAATTCCATCGCAGCAGTTAAAATGCTAATAGATAAGTTAAAACCTATTTTTGAACCACGATGGAAGGTTAGAGAAAATACTGGCTTAACAGGAGAAACTGAAAAATCTCAATCAGTTGCAGAAGCAGATTTACTTTTGGGTACGTCTACAATTGATGTTGGTGTAGACTTTCGGATTAATTTCTTAGTTTTTGAAGCTGCTGATGCAGGAAATTTTATTCAACGGTTTGGTAGACTTGGCAGACACAAAGGTTTTGAAACTTATCAAGCTTACGCTTTAATACCTAACTTTCTTGTTGCAAGGCTATTTACAGATAAATCTCATCCTTTACAAGATGGTGAAACTTATGACCGCATTAGTTTTAAAAATGCCATTGATAAATTTTGGACATTTAAAAATCAGTTTGAGCGATATCCTCAGCGATGGGGTGGTATACAGTCAGCTTATATCTATTCAAAGCTGCAAGGAAACTATCATATCAAAGAGAAATATCCAGAGGTAGCTAAGAAATTTGGTACTAGTGTTCAAAATGCTTTGGGAATTAGCATTAAACAGATGAACGCACAGTTTTATCGCTGTCAGAGTGAAGGAAAAACAAAAATTATTGATGAGGCTAGAAGTTTTCGGGGAAGTAGCCAGTTAGATTGTGCAATTTATGACTTAACTAATCCAGATGAGCCAGAAGCAGAAAGATTTAAAATGTATAATCTTCCTGGTATTCTCAATAACTTTATTTTCGAGTTATGGGATAAAAATAGCTTTATGGAAAAAGCCGAGAAAGCAGGAGTAATTACTACTCGCTTTGATAAAGCTTTGTGTTATTTAAAGTTCAAAGGCTATCGGGATGTGCGGGAAGATTGGCACTTCTATTATCCAGGAAATCTAAGAGAATTAGCTAAATCTGGTAAGGTGCAAGTTCTACCAGATAAACAACACGAACTACAAGGTTTAGAGATTTCCCAACGATACGGCTACGGTATCAACCAAATTAGTGATGCTGTGAGTAAACGTAAACTAGTGTGCTTCATTTCAGACCGCGATCGCAACTTTTTACGCGCCACTCTCGGATTACCTATGCATTTTCAAGCTTACCCTCTTACTAACGAGCCAGAAGATAAAAGTCCCCGCTACACCATTACTTTTGGACAAGATGCGCTGTTATTGGAAACCTTAACTTGGCATTGGAAGCCAAAAGACGATGAAGGATGGATATGTTGAAGTTGCTGTAACCGCTTACAGCTGCCAATATAAGCTAAAGGAGATGAAAGATGAATTGGCTTAAAAGCTTGAGGAGAAAGAATTTTGCTCGAAATCAGAAAGCAACAGTGTTTCAATCCCTAATAGGTATTTTAAGCATTTATGCTTATGCAGTACTGCACTGCGTTTCTTTCCCCTTATATATAGATTACACTATGTTGTTTCTGCCGAGTCTATTCATATAGCTACAGTGACGGCTCAATCATATAGCTACAGTAACTAGTTGATCTTTGGAGAAGAAGATGCCAAGATGATGAGAACACACCTCATCAGGTATTTTTATGCACATTCATCTCAATGATGACGATATCTCTCGGATGCCAGAAAGCTTACGTCATCTGTTTTTAAACTGGCTTCCAGAATACTTAAAGACAAATAACTCGTGGTTTGAGCAAATACCAGTTAATCAGATACGTCAATCGGAAGTATCCTCAACGCAGTTATTTCTCAATCTCGAAAATCAAACTCTAGAAGATAAGGCAGACCATTCTCATGTGAGGTTAAGTCAGCTATTCGACGCAGGTATAACTAAGCGAGGAATGGCTGTTAGAGTCAAACTGAAGCGGGAAGAGGCTAAGAAAAAGGGTCGTGAGTATATCAATAGTCTAGAAATTTCTGCAAGAGGAACTATTGTTTACGACGGAGAAGAGTTTGATAAACCAAGCCCCTTAGCTACAAAGGTAACGGGTGGTGCAGCTAATGGTTGGGAGTATGTTGAGGTGAAGAAGAACAACGAATGGATTTGTTTAGATAAATTACGCGAAATCTGGAGAACTACCAATGACTAAAGATAATTTGCTTTCTCGTATTTCCATCGATCCAAATATTTGTTTTGGTAAACCGTGCATTCGCGGACACCGGATTTGGGTATCACTAATTTTGGATTATTTAGCTGGTGGTACAACAATTGAAGAAGTTCTTGAAGCTTATCCAAGCATAGAAAGAGAAGATGTACTAGCTTGCATTGCTTACGGTGCAGAAATGGCGCGGGATGTTTTTGTGGAACTTCCTTTGACAAAAAAAAAGGAAGCAAGTGCGTGAAATTAAAGCTAGATGAAAATATCGACTTGCGCGTTGTAACTTTATTGCAATTAGCAGGACACGATGTTGCAACAGTACCAGGACAAGGCTTAAGTTCTGCACCCGATCCCGAAGTTATTGATCTTTGTCGCCGTGAGAGTAGATGTTTAGTTACTTGCGATCGCGGCTTTGGAAATCGTCTGAAATATAATCCCTCTAACTATTCAGGAATTGTAATTATTCGTCTAGCCTCTCGCTACACATTTGCTGATTGGCGTGAAGCTATTGAAATATTAATCACTGGGCTAGAATCCGCCGACGTGATAGGTAAATTATGGATTATTCAACAAGGAAAAATACTCGAATATCAAGCTATTGAAAGCGAGGAAGCAAATTAATGAACGAATTTGATGATGATTTACCGGAAGAAGTACCAGATTTTGATTCAGGAAAGGATGAAGATGATGAATCGCCTGTCAAACGCGAACTTCTCACAATTCGGTTATTTAAAGAAGCTGTAAAAAAGGCAAAAGGAAATGAAGGCGATCGCATCCTAGAAAAATTTGCAGATTATGTCTTACCTAATTTAATTCGGCAGTTAGCAGGCGCAACCGCTAAAGGAGGTAAATTCTTTGAAGTCACGATAGAAATTATAAATGCCAAACGCGTAGCCGCAGGTAAAAATCCTGTTCGTAGAGACAACGCTGGCGATCAATCTATACTTGCTCACTTACTTAATGGTCTATTTCCCAGCTATCGAATTTTGAAGAAGCTACAAGCAGAAGGAATAGGCACAAACCCAGTTAAGCGTAATTGTGAAGATTTACAATCCTCTGTATTTATTGTTTCCTATTTGTTGCATGACTATGAAAAATTTCCTGACTATCGAGATTGGTTAGAAGAAAATTTTATCATTCGCAATTGGGAAGAAAAACCCCCAAAAAAAGAAGATGCTCCGAATTTGGGACGTGAATACATTACCAAAAAGATTTTAGATTTTGGCTTATACCACTTACTAGGCGAACAATGGGAAGAACTTATCGATGACATTATTGAAATTAGCAGCAATGCAGGAGTTAAAAATGATTCGGATTTAGGTTTAATTACTCGTGGCTTAAAACCTTTAGATGATGAAAGACTAGATAGCAGAATTAGACAGGTTTTGATTGACTTAGTTTCACTATCTGATTTATTTGCTTCAGTCATTAAACATCCGAGAGATGTAGAAAATGGGCGTTTACCTACGTTGCTTGCAAGATTAAGCAATCATCAATTACAACTTACCTATCATTCCCTTTCAGAAAATCGTGGAATTCTCACAAATATTTTCAATAACGCTTTAATTGCAGCACATCCTGAAGATTTTTATACATCATTACTCTATTTACCTGATGGTGTTGTTTATTTAGCTACTGTTGATGCTCCTCCAATTACAACTGATGAAATTCCTGAACAAGTTATTGCCAAAATAAAGTACTTATGTGCCGAGAAACTGAAGGAAAGACAGACAGGTTTTAATCGTGGTGGTAAAGGATTAAAATTTGCAGATTATTACTGGTTATTTTTTGATGTAGTTGAATTAATGGAAGTTAGTATTAATGCTGCTTCTCGGCTACTTCCAGACTCAAAACCTGCTTCTGCTGATAAGCGAGGCGAAAGCTTGCTAAATTATCAAGCACAAGGCGAACTATCAGCACACTTAAATTTACAAATTCCTAATGAAATCCGCATCGATCGCTTGGCAGAATTTGGTGATGTTTTGTGTCGAGGAATTTGGGGTAGTTGGTGCGAAAAAGTTAATGATTGGCAGAAACAACTAGCAAAAAATCAGAGAAAAAGTATTCCTGATTTAGATTTAACACAAAAGCTAGCTGAATATTTAGAATTATCAGCAGAAATTCCAGCTATCAGAGAAATTCAATCTTTGAAAAAAACAGGTGGTGTACCTCTTGATTGGTATTACATAGCAGCGCAATACTTTTGCAATAATTCAGGATTAAGCTTTGCTCAAATTCTGGAAGTTATGAAAGGGATGGTGAATCATGCTGCTGCTTTTATTAGACCAATTTTAGCAGATTTTCAGGATATGCCCGATGGCTGGGATGACTTAAAAACTTATGTCAGTCAAGTTATTTCTTTACCTACAGGCGCAGTTATACAACCAACACCGGACTCATTTTTAGTTGAACTTAAACGCTATAATGCCGCCAAAATTACGGGTAGAGGACGAGAAAATGTTTGTGCAATTTCTAGTTCTTCATATACTGTAACTGAACAGATGGAATCAGCGACTTTATTTGCTCCTCAAGTCTACAGTAACCGTCAGATTTTATTTAATGCTCAAGCTGCTAAACGGCAAATTTGCTCAATCTGGTCAATTGAAATTATGTTGAGACAAATTTTGATGAACCAAACAAATGCCGTAGGAGCAGATTTTGAAGGTCGCAAATATCGCTATCTCTACCTTTACCCAACTTACTTTTTTACCCCAGAAACCAATAAATTTTTGCAAAAGGCTTACAATCAATTTTCTCGAACTCGGTTTGATGCCGAAATGCGTAAGCATTTTATCGCAGAAAATCAAGTTGCAAAGTTTCAAATTGAAGATTACCAAAAAGTTGATTCTCTCTTGATTAAAGAAAATCTAAAGCCAGAAGATGACCGCACTTTTAAAATTAGCTTTCCAGAACATGAAACTCTGACATTTTTCTTTTTAGGCTTACCGCCTGGAAGAGACGCCACAGATACAGAATCTTGGGTAACACCAGCTTGGTTAGCATTAGCGTTACCCCTTGTTCTAGATGTAAAAGTTGTAGCATCAGAGTCACCTGTACCACCTTTCATTAGTGGTGCTGATTTTGAACAAACAGTTTTAATTGATGGAGAACATCAAGCGATTCGTTCTTTGATTCTAAAAGATAACTATCGTTTAGATAGCATTCTACCTCGTAGTTCAGAAAAACGTGAATTTTCTCCCCTCAATGCTCTCACTGCTGCTTACTCTATTCACTTGGAAGTTAACCGTAAAAAGGATGGCGATCCAGATTGGGGAAAATTAGCAGATTTGGCACGGGATTTAGAAACCAGTCCTCTTTATGTGTTTTATTACCTTAATAAATGGTTGCGAAAGCAAGACAAAATTGATTCTGTACCTATGGCGAAAGTTCGCCTATACTTGGATTTTTATCACTATTTTGAACCAGGAGGAAAAGCTGTGAATCAACTGCGTAAGTTAACAGAACTCTACCGTCGTTTTTATCGCTCTAAAAGTCAATATGCCAAAGCTAATGCAATTCTCAAACCAATTGATGAGGCTGCTGATGTAATTTTAAAAATTGATAAATCTATGGCTAGTGACACTGATTCTTTAATAGATGTGGTAGCGGCTCGTCTAGCCAAGCTGATGAATAATGTGCGACGGAGAGCGGCTGAAGGAAAACCAACATTAACTTTAATTGATGGTAAGTGGAAACCTGCCTTAACTTCCGAAGAAGAACGTCAAGCAGTTTATGAGTTTTCTAAGTATTTTGTAAAAGAAATATTTGAGGGAAGTTTTAAAAGCGATCGCGCACGTTTAGCAGGTACTCAACTCAACCTAATTAGAGATACCTGTGAATACCTTTATCGCCTTGCAGATGATGAAGAACGTAAAGCACGTCCGCAAGATGAGCCTGATGATATTCCTGAATTAGAACTTGAAGCATCAGTCTAATTTATTCTTTTCTTCCAACTAACTAAATCGGAGTAATCAAACCATGAAATTATTGAAAACACTCGATTCTAAATTTTTCCACGATGTAATCCCTGCTAAACCAATGGGGAAATATGTTCATTTCATTACTATTCGCGTTACAGAATCTTATCCTTTATTTCAGACAGATGGTGAACTTAATAAAGCCAGAGTACGTGCTGGAATTGAAAACAAAGAACCTATTAGCCGATTGGCAATGTTTAAGCGCAAGCAGTCTACACCAGAACGTTTAACAGGTAGAGAATTATTACGTAACTACAAAATTGGTGACTGGGAAAAATGCGACTACAACGTAGATTTCAGCAAAACTACTCCTGATTGTATTCTCTACGGTTTTGCTATTGGTGATTCCGGTTCTGAAAAGTCGAAAGTAGTTGTAGACACAGCATACTCTATTACACCCTTTGATGATTCTCACCTTAACTTTACCCTCAATGCACCTTTTGAAAATGGGACGATGAGCCGTCAAGGGGAAGTAACCAGCCGTATTAATAGTCAAGACCATATCTTACCTCAAGTCTTTTTTCCCAGTATTGTCACGCTCAAAGATCCCACTGAAGCTGGATTTCTCTACGTTTTCAATAATATTCTGAGAACACGCCATTACGGAGCGCAGACTACCCGCACTGGTAGAGTACGTAATGAGTTAGTTGGAGTCATTTTCGCTGATGGTGAGATTGTTAGTAATCTTCTCTGGACTCAAAAGATATATGACGTAATGAGCAATGCAACTCCTAAGCAAATTAATCCTCCTGATCCGCTCAATGAAGACGAGGTTTTAGAGGCGGCTACACAAGCAATTACTGCTCTAATGTCTCAAGAGTGTATTTCTCATACTGATTTTGTTGGTGCATCCTTCACACAACTTTTGAGTGAAGTGAAGTCTATCACCAGTGATGAAACTCGATTGCAAGAAATGTTGAGCCAAGCAAATGCTGAATCATCTATTTATGCTCAAACATGGGTTCTTAAATCAGGTAAGAAAGACCCTAAGAAAGATACCAAGAATAATAAGAAAGCTGTTGCTGCAACGGAGTAAGCGATATGGTGTTTATTTACCGTTGTCAAATAGAACTTCATGACAGCCTCTATTACGCAACTCGTGAAATCGGGCGATTGTATGAAACAGAAGCAATAATTCACAATTATGCTCTTTGTTATGCACTGGGTTTAGTTGATAGCAAATTCTACTCTACTACCGTTGCTGAAGAACATTCTTATCGCTATTTTTGCCCCGAACAAGTGCCAAAATATGAGGAGCATTTAACGCCACTCAATCAACAGCAAATTTATGTAACTCCGGCGCGATCGCTCAATCATTCTTCTATCCTCAACACCTGGAAGTATGCTAACAACAACTACCACGTTGAAATGGAGAAAACACAGAAAAATATTCCTAGTTTTGGGAGAGCAAAGGAAATAGCAGCAGAAAGCAAATTTGAGTTTTTTGTCATATCTCAAAAAGAACTCAAACTACCAAAGTGGATTCGCTTGGGTAAATGGATGAGCAAGGCTGAAGTGACGGTTGAACAATTACCGAAACATAAAATTTCTGAAGGTATATTCACTTGTACACATCCATTAAATCCTTTAGATGTGATGTTCACTAACCAAGTGATTAGCTATGATGTTGTGAATATGCCTCCAGTTAGCTTAATTCAGAATGTCCAAATGCGAGGTCAATACTATCAATTTGATGGCATTCAAAACTTAAAAATTCCAGTTCTAATAGAATATCGTTTTCGGAGTTAATCACTTCCCAAAACCTTTCCCACGGCTTTTATTTTTCCGAGGCTCTATAGTCATTAACTCGACTTTAAAACCTCTGGAATCTTGTAACATTAACTTACGTATTCGCTGGCGTTGGTAAGCCTGCACTTCAGCCGCTAGAGGATGATCAGAGTCAATTTTTAGGTGGGTGAGTGAAGCAAAATATTTCTCTTCACTTTCGGGATTATTTGGCTCTTTTAGTCCGCACATAATCCCACCTTCATCTCCTGAATAGGCAACGAAATCAATTTAAAATTCTCTGTCTGGATCAGCCTCTTCTCCTTTTTGCTTTAATGTCTTCAAAAACTCCTTTCCAGCCCGTGTTTTAATTGGTAAGCTCTCTTTTAATTTTTCAGTAAGTGCCTTTGCTGCATTGTAATCATCAATTCTCATCGCTCTAGCTCCCCATCCAGTGTTTATTTCAGTTTAAAATGATTTTACTATCTATGCTGCACAGTCTTTAACCTTTTCCCCAGTGACAAATTACGCTACAATTTTTAACCCCTGTTAGTTCTGTACGCTCCCCACACCCATCGTGAAACACTATCAACAACAATCCAACGCTTTCCCCAGCGATTACCTAAACAACTTGTGGGGAGAAATCCAAGCTTGTCCTTACTTTGCTATCAACAACCTCAACCGCGATTTTGTCGCCACTAAAGGATTTTCCGTAGTATTTCAGCGTTCTGGATTAGCAAAAGTAGAACAACAGTTTCCCTACTTCAAGCCTTACCTAGATTTGGCTCTCCAGCCCAATTGTAATGCTTTTTACCTCAATCCTTTACAGCTAAAAGAAGGCTCCCGCGTCGATCCGCATATCGATCGCTCCTTACGTTCCTACTCCAAAACCATTGAACCGCCTGCGGTTGTAAGTGTCCTCTATGTGCGCGTACCAGCAGATATGGAAGGGGGAGAACTGGTATTGCGATCGCACAAACGCCAACTTGGGCAAATTAAGCCCCAAATTAATACTTTAGTTTATTTTCAAGGTGATTTAACCCATTCGGTTAACGCTGTCAAAACCCCAGGAAATCGCTTAAGTTTAGTTTGTGAACAGTATAGTTTGAGTGAAGCTGAACTCCAGGAAATTCCTGAGTTCACTGTAGAGTCAAGAATCACTCAGTCTACAACCAAAAAGAAAAAGTATGCCTCATAGTTTAGTGTTGAATTTGCTACCTCAATCGCCCATTCCACCACAGTATCTCACAGGTAGACATCTCCACGCCCTATTTTTAACCCTCGTTAGTTCTGTAGATAGCACATTAGGCGATCGCTTGCACGATTCCACTGCTGACAAAGCTTTCACCCTCTCTCCCTTGCAAATTAGTAATACAAACTCTCCCCTTTTGAAGGGAGGTAAGGGCGGATCTAAATTGCAATATTCACATCAACAACCCATTCCCGCCGGAACTCCTTGTTGGTGGCGCATCTCTTTATTAGATGACACTCTATTTAGCAAACTTACCCAACTCTGGCTAAATCTTAATCCCAATCGCCCTTGGCATCTTGGCCCGGCTGACTTGTATATTACCAGCATTCAAGGTACACCCCAATCTATTCAACCTTGGGCAAATGCCAGTACTTATGCTCAATTATACGAAGAAGCTAGCGATGTCTGCGACGGGCTACGCCTACGCAATTCCTCCATTAACCTTAGCTTCTCCACGCCTACCGCCTTCCGTCAAGGACAGTATGATACTACACTTCCTACCAGAGAATCTGTGTTTAATTCCTTACTTTCGCGGTGGAATAAATACAGTGGTATAGAATTTACTCAGATTGCGATCGAGTCAATATTTCCCTCATTTGTCAATATTCACACAGAAATATTAGCTGATTCTCGCAGCAAATTTATCGGCATCGTTGGCGAAGTTACCTATAAGATTTTGGGAGAAATTGAACCAATACAAATTAAGCAAATCAATGCCTTAGCTGACTTTGCTTTATATAGTGGTGTCGGCAGAAAAACAACAATGGGTATGGGCATGATGCGACGAATGTATTCCCCTTAATCGCACAGGAGCTATAAACCGAATGTTACCATCTAAAGCCTTCTGAAGAATACTAAAAAATAGTTTTAGTCCATTTTAATGGACTTGGGCTATTAGCCCTGAAATTTATTTCTAGGCGGACTATGGCGCTAGTCGAGAATAGTTCACAAATTTAATTTCCGACAGATAAGAAAATTTCACACTCATTATAAACTAATGACAAATAACATCGAATATATTTCCATTGCGGCATTGAATCAATATGCCTATTGTCCACATCGCTGTTGGCGGATGTTTTGTGCAGGAGAATTTACCGATAACCAATATACAATTGAAGGCACAACTTTACACGATCGCGTCCACACTACAGGCGATGTACAGCGAGGAGAAACTTGGCAGATTCGAGCAATTTGGCTGAAGTCGGAGCAATATAAACTCATCGGAAAATCTGATTTAATTGAAGCAGAATCAGGTCAAGTTTATCCAGTGGAATATAAACGGGGACGCAAAGGCGAATGGGATAATGATGAGTTGCAAGTTTGTGCCCAAGCCTTATGTTTAGAAGAGATGACAGGAGAACCAGTTAATACTGGATATATCTATTATGCCCACTCCCATCAACGGCAATTAGTAGAGATTAATCAAGAGTTGCGAGAAAGTGCGATCGCTACTATTGAATCTGTCACAAATCTCCTCGAAACAGGATTTATGCCAGAACCGATTTACAGCAAACGCTGCCAAGGATGCAGCCTTTATTCGCAATGTTTACCCAAAGCAACTGATAAAGTCAAAAGTTATCAAGAAGTACATTAAATCATCCTCTGGTAATATCATGTCCGCCAAATTACCCATAATAAAAAAACCCCACCCCCAACCCCTCCCCGCAGGCGGGGAGGGGAGACAAAGCACAGCTTTGGCGGGGTGGGGTTCTTCGGGTTTAATAAGCAATCAAGCGGACATGATATAACTTCTAGTTTCAGGACGTATTGGCTTCTATCAAATAAGAATCCCCCCGCCTGTGGCGACCCCCTTAAAAAAGGGGTAAAGAAGGAATTTTTAGAGGTTGCGGGAATCGCTATCTGTAAAAACGTAAAGGATAAATCTAAGCCTCCCTTTTTAAGGGGGGTTGGGGGAATCTTCGCGTAGTAAATAAGCTAACCAAATTGTATTGAGTTTAATAACTTTCAATTAATTAAGGATGAAATCATGGGAACACTTTACGTAACACAAGCCGATGCTTTTATCGGCAAAGTTGACGAACGTCTCACCGTTAAAGCTGAACAAAAAATAATCTTGGATATCCCTTTAATTAAAATAGAGGGAATTGTAGTACTAGGACGGGCTACTATTTCTCCCGCCGTCGTCAGTGAACTTTTAGAACGTCACATTGGTTTAACATTTCTCACACAAAACGGACGATATTTAGGACGTTTAGAACCAGAAGTTACCAAAAATATCTTTGTTCGTAAAGCCCAATGGCAAGCTGTAGGAGAATCACAACCAGCAATACATTTAGTTAGAGGATTTGTGCGGGGTAAATTGAAAAATTACCGCCATAGCTTACTTCGCACTCAGCGAGAACATCCTGATACTGACCTGAATAATAACATCACTCGATTGGAAAACGCGATCGCACCAATCGAAAAAACTAGCAGTATTGATTCCCTCAGAGGCTTAGAAGGTGCCGGTAGTGCAGCCTATTTTGGTTGTTTTCAACAGCTAATCAAAACTCCAGAATTCCGCTTTGAAGCCAGACGCCGCCGCCCACCAACCGATCCAGTTAATGCCCTACTGAGTTTTGGGTATACATTACTACGTCATGATGTGCAAAGTGCTTTAAATATTGTTGGCTTCGATCCCTATCTAGGATACTTACACGTCGAGCGTTATGGTAAACCTTCCCTAGCCTTAGACTTGATGGAAGAATTTCGTCCTTTAATAGTGGATGCTGTAGTGTTGTCGCTGATTAACAAGCGATCGCTAACCCTAACTGACTTTACCACCGAACCGCTCAGTGGTGCTGTGACTTTAACCAAAGAAGGACTGCATATATTTCTTCGCGCCTACCAACAAAAGAAACTATCGAATTTCAAACATCCAGTCATGGGAAACAAATGCACCTACCAAGAATCCTTTGAAATTCAAGCGAGATTGTTGAGTAAGTACCTCATGAACCAAATTGATAAATATCCCCCTTTAATTCTCAAGTAATTAATCATTTCTCCCTCATCTCCCCCATCTCCCCCATCTCCCCCATCTCCCCACTCCCCCCATGTATATTGTTGTCAGCTACGACATTCCAGAAGATAAGCGTCGTACTAAAATCCATTCAGTTCTCAAGTCTTACGGACAATGGATGCAACTGAGTGTATTTGAGTGCGATATCACTTTCACTCAGTATGCTAAACTGCGATCGCGTTTAGCTAAATTGATAAAACCTGACACTGACAGCGTGCGCTTTTATTTTCTCTGTGGCTGTTGTCAGCGAAAAGTCGAACGTATTGGCGGAGAACAGCCACGAGACGAAACAATTTTCTTTGCTGAGTCCCCTTCTAGCTAGGTTTCTGCATCTCAAATGCGCGGAAGGGTAGGTGTACAAATTCGACAGCCCCAAAAAAGTGCTTCTATCCCAACTCCAGTAAGGCTTTCAACCCATTAGTCGCCTACTCCTTATCCGCGCAATCTCTGAAATGCTTGTCAAAACAGGGTTTTAGACTTTAAACTTTCCTGGCACTCTTCCCAAACGAATTCTCTAATGCTATGATTGCTCTTGAATCGCGCAACTGCACCTTGAAAACTAAATACAGCTTGGCTTTCAGGCTCCCGCTATTGCAATTTACCAAAATCCCTATTAGGGATTGAAACATGAGTCTCTCCGATTTTTAATCCGGTGATTATTATTGCAATTTACCAAAATCCCTATTAGGGATTGAAACAAGCCTAGCGCAAATATTAAGCCACAGGTGAAGCCTAATTGCAATTTACCAAAATCCCTATTAGGGATTGAAACAGAGTAAAGCAACTGTTTAGCGCCCTCAAATGGAATTGCAATTTACCAAAATCCCTATTAGGGATTGAAACGGTACAACAGTACTAATGGGATTCATTGACGGTAATTGCAATTTACCAAAATCCCTATTAGGGATTGAAACGACCACTTAGAATCCCAGTATACCCCCGATAACCCATTGCAATTTACCAAAATCCCTATTAGGGATTGAAACAAACTACAGCCACACTTCAACCCCAGCTAATATTTAATGATTGCAATTTACCAAAATCCCTATTAGGGATTGAAACAGTTTGTTACCCTTGATAATCTCCTGTGCTGGCTTATTGCAATTTACCAAAATCCCTATTAGGGATTGAAACAATGCCAAGTATAAAAGCCGGGTGATTAGCTTGATATAAGGGTGATTGCAATTTACCAAAATCCCTATTAGGGATTGAAACAATGCCAAGCGAGATATTCCTTGCCATTACCGGGAAAGAATTATTGCAATTTACCAAAATCCCTATTAGGGATTGAAACAACTGAAATTAGTCCATCCGCAGCTAGCCCGTTTAATTGCAATTTACCAAAATCCCTATTAGGGATTGAAACGCGCCAATCGACGTGAATAAAACCGAGATGTATTGCTCTAATTGCAATTTACCAAAATCCCTATTAGGGATTGAAACGAATCTCAAGATCCCTAACAAGTAATCTAGTTGAATTGCAATTTACCAAAATCCCTATTAGGGATTGAAACTTGTTTCTCAGCAGTATTGAAAAGTCATCGGCTGAAAGATTGCAATTTACCAAAATCCCTATTAGGGATTGAAACCTTTTTGGCAAGCGCCTCTCAGTGAGATTTGGGAATTGCAATTTACCAAAATCCCTATTAGGGATTGAAACGGGACAACAAGACCCTTTCTCTGGCTCACCAATTGCAATTTACCAAAATCCCTATTAGGGATTGAAACTTTATCAGCTTTCTTTTTGGTAGATAGGAGTGGAATTGCAATTTACCAAAATCCCTATTAGGGATTGAAACATATAAAGGCCGCGATCGCGCTTTGTGGAAGGAGTGCGAATTGCAATTTACCAAAATCCCTATTAGGGATTGAAACCTGTGTTGAGATAGAATTGCTTGCCGAAGCCTCGATTGCAATTTACCAAAATCCCTATTAGGGATTGAAACGGAAAAAGAAAGCAATACCACCAAGGGATAAACCATTGCAATTTACCAAAATCCCTATTAGGGATTGAAACCTGGCAATTAGCCAGATGGAAGAGTCCTCAGCTATTGCAATTTACCAAAATCCCTATTAGGGATTGAAACAAAAAATTGAGTATACGTGTACCAGCTACCAGTAAATTGCAATTTACCAAAATCCCTATTAGGGATTGAAACTAATTACTCAGGAAAAAGAGCTTATTAGGCTGCATTGCAATTTACCAAAATCCCTATTAGGGATTGAAACGTTCAACAGCAGCTTGTTGTCTCTCAAATTTTTGATTGCAATTTACCAAAATCCCTATTAGGGATTGAAACAGCATTATTATCTAAAGCATCCCCCAAACATCCAATTGATTGCAATTTACCAAAATCCCTATTAGGGATTGAAACCCGCTTTAACCATTTATGAAGATTAAAGCGGAACTTTATTGCAATTTACCAAAATCCCTATTAGGGATTGAAACAAGAGAGATCCAAAAAGAGGCGGGGTTTGGGACGCATTGCAATTTACCAAAATCCCTATTAGGGATTGAAACCCCACTGAATGGGCTGATAAAATTTCTGAAGTATTGCAATTTACCAAAATCCCTATTAGGGATTGAAACTAGTGTAGGAAACGGGAGTAAACCTCAAAGCCTCTCTCCTAAAAGGAGAGAGGTTTGGAGAGAGGTCAGAGTGTATTGCACGCTATATATTCCTATTAAGGATTCAAACAAAGAAATGCAAAAATTGGGGAAAGGGTAGGCTTGTAGCCTACCCCAAACCATTATTTATTTAGCAATACTTTAGACTGGTGCTTCAGTAGCAGTTTTGCCAATCAGCATTGCAGCATTTTCTTCGCTTTCGAGAATACCGAATTCAATCAACAACTCTTCTAACTCTTCCATCTCAATGGGGGTGGGGATAGTGAGGTTCCTGTTGTCAATGATCTTTTGAGCCAATGTCCGATATTCGTTACTTTGATTGCTGTCAGGTGCGTACTCATTAACAGTCATACGACGTAATTCTGCGTGTTGTACAATGTTGTCACGAGGTACGTAGTGAATCATTTGGGTATTCAAACGTTTTGCCAAGGTTTCGATTAAGTCGATTTCCCGGTCAACGTTACGGCTGTTACAAATCAAACCACCCAAACGCACACCGCCAGTGTGAGCATATTTGAGAACACCACGAGCGATGTTGTTGGCTGCATACATCGCCATCATTTCACCAGAGGTAACGATGTAGATTTCTTGTGCCTTACCTTCACGGATAGGCATAGCAAAACCACCGCACACAACGTCACCCAAAACGTCGTAACTTACAAAATCAACATCTTTGTAAGCACCGTTTTCTTCTAAGAAGTTGATAGCGGTGATAATACCACGACCAGCGCAACCCACACCAGGCTCAGGGCCACCAGACTCCACACAACGTACATCCCGGAAACCGGTCAGCATTACTTCTTCGAGTTCAATATCTTCTACAGCGCCGCGTTCAGCAGCCAATTGAAGAACGCTTGTTTGAGCTTTACTGTGTAGCATCAAACGGGTAGAGTCAGCTTTAGGGTCGCAACCGACAATCAGAATGCGTTGACCCATTTCAGCCATAGCTGCTAGGGTGTTTTGAGAAGTGGTAGATTTACCAATACCGCCTTTACCATAGAAAGCTATTTGTCTAATTTTTGGGTCAGTCATGGTTGTGTTTTCCTAGAATAATTTAGTTGATGGGTTAAAAGCTTGATGTGAGATATTTACCCTTGGTGCTGTAGGGAAGTAGAGCCTGTTGGCGTTGACGTGTAGCAACTTATCGCTAGACATCGCATCCTGGCAAAAACAGTTAAAATCAGAACATATTTACCCACAAAGCGATCGCTTAAGGCATAGAGAAATCTCTATCTCCTAATAACAAAGCCTTTAAAACTATGACTTCAGCATTGTCAGTTGTTATAACAGAATCCCAAATGGTTGCTCAAGCCTCAAGAGTGGTTGCAGCAGGAATTCAAATGAACGCAGATTTGTTCCCTGAACCACACAACCAACTTGCATTGCAATCCACTCTAAATGGTCGCTACAACTTCTCTGATTTTGCTCATGTCAAGTCGCCAAGAACTTTTATAGCGCTTCTCGTTTCGTGATTGATGCAGCAAGATAAATTCCAGCCCAAAAGTTGTAGCTACAGGTGCAGTACTATATATAATATCTGCACAGGCAACCGCTAACACTCTGGCTTAGACAATATCTTGGTGACTTTTGACAGTATGGTTAAATTCCTGAAAATTGGGGAACGACACCATCCTGCTTGAAGTTTTCGTTCCAAAAGTCAGCAACTGCTTCAACTTAGTTCGCGGTTGAAAATGTTTGCTCCCGCAAGACTAGGTTAGTAAATATTCTGTATTTCTATGGATTTGTCAGGCTGTACTAAGAGTCTTTCTTCCCAGACTCCAAAAGTAATTGCCTTTGGCGGGTAATGCTCTAGCTAGGTTAGCCAACTCTTATTGGCTCATACCCAGATAAATTTCGATTGACTTCAAGTTGTTACAAAGGCTACTATCCTACTCAATCTAGTTTTAGATTTTCGTTGCAAACAGATGTAGCGAATTGAAGTGGACTTACCAGAGCAAAAAAACTTTATTGAGTTTGCCTCAAACTTGTCTTGAAGTCTTTTTTTGCTTTTACTTTTTTGATTCCTATAAAAACCATAACATACATCTCACTAATTTATTTGCCGATGGTCAAATTATTTTTCTACTCAACAGAACATTATCCTTAGAATCTTTAATAGTCATAAGTTACGCGCTCACAGGTTGCTAGCTAGTGAAATTATTTATCATAGACAATATGTGCAGTTAGATACTTTTGGGTATTTTATAAAAGTATTTAAAACTAATGTTTTACAACGAAAACATAATTTATTATTTTTGCACTCAGAAATTTTTTACAATAATTAGAGGCAGAGCCTCAAAATAGGCATTCCCAGTCGGAGACTGGGAACGAGGTAATGGGAGGTAGCCGAAGATGAGGAAGATGAGGGAGTGGGAGAAAGCAATGCCCAATGCCCTATGCCCAATGCCCCACATTAGATTTACAATCGATTAGTATCTTTTGTAACTAACTTCCAGCCTTCAGCTTGGTCAACTAGCTTCATTGAGTCTAATTGAAGATTATTGAAAGCAGATGCATGAAGTAGAAAGTAGGGTTGGCCATTGTATTGCCAATAATATTGCAGTTCACCAACAGAAGCGGGAATGATGGTGCGATCGCTATAATAATCTAACGAGGGACGATGATAGGGAAAAGATGTGTAAATCTTCCTCGTGGCTGGATTTGCCCGCATGATCATCGCGGCGACTGGTTTAACTGGATAAGCTTCAGATAATTCCCAAACCCAGTAGTTAGATTTCATTAACAGCAGCAGCGAAATATAACTTCCCCAAAACAAAATCTTCAGAAATTGCCCGTCGCCTCGTTCTGCCAAAATAGCTGCTAAGGTCATAGTTAAAGCTACTGATGCAAAAATCAGTTGTAAGTCTGTTTTCGGTGTTGTACCCCAACTGAAATAAATACTACCAGCAGAAGCGACTACTGCAAGTATCGCCAAACCAGCAACCCAAGCACGGGGATAAGATGAGAGTAAAGGCGAATTTTCTGTCTCTGATAATTGGATACCAAAAGCTAAGGCTAAACTAGGGTAAATCGGGAATAAATACCAGGGAACTTTGGTAATCATGAAAGAAATTACCAGCAGATAAACACCACTCCACGCCATTACTAGTTTTGCCCAACTAAGGTTGCGATTCTCCCAGGTTAAGCGGACAGTTTGCGGTAAGAATAATAGCCACGGCCATGTGTATTTGAGAAGTTCAATAACATAGTACCAAGCTGGTTCAGGATTACCCTCTACAAATGAGCTAATTCGGGCTAGTGATGGGTTTGCAAGCCCAATTTCAGCGAAAGTGTAACCATAGTGAATTAGTTGGGCACTATACCAACCAGCTACGGGGAGAATGCCAATTAAGATTGCTATCCACAGATAGTAACAGGTGAGCAGTCGTGGCGTATCCCAAAACAGAAATGCGATCGCGATCGCACCTAATAATACACCTAGCAGTCCTTGAGTTAGGCAAATCAACCCAAAACTAATACCAACACCAAGGCAATAACGTAAATCCCGGCGCGATCGCAACACGCACAACATCATCACCATCAAAAAACTTACCATCGCCCCATCCAACATTGCCAACCGCCCATGACGCACCACGGGTAGCATTGTTAGGTAAATCAAGGCGCTATAAATCGCTGCCCAACGCTGGCGAAATATCTCTCGAGCAATGCAATACAGTAAAGGTACAGATGTCGCTGTTAAAATTGCTCCAGGTAGACGCGTTGTCCACTCATTTTCACCTCCTAAAGAATAAGCCCAAGCAATCAGCAAATGCATCAAAGGCGGCTTGTCATGATATGGTTCACCCCCTAGCGTTGGGTAAAGCCAACGCATTGAACCTGCTGGTGCGTGCCAAATTTCACGAGCAACCTGTGCCACAGTACCTTCATCCCAATCTCGCAGGGGCAATCCTCCCAGATTGATGCTAAACAGTAAAACTGCTGCCAACAGCAACACTATTAGCCATACCCAATCAATCCATTTGCCAACCGTGCGATGCTGTTTTTCCAGATGACTCCAAATAAAGCTTCCTTCTTGCATATTCTCTGGTAATCATTTTACTTGCTGGTTTGATTACATAGAGACATCTAGCGAATCTCCAATGTTGCCACCCAGTAACAACGTATGTTATTAACAATTGCTAGTTTCCAAGATTAACTCAACTTTCTCTAATTGGCGCTATTTTTTGAAAAATTTATCTTACTTAGTTAAAGAACATTCAAGCGGGAAAATGATAAAAATAATACAGCCAATAAATTATTTATTACCTGTTGAGTAGTCCGTAAATGAACTTATATACTATTTTTAATACTACCCTTAGTTTAATTTTTATCTACTTAGTTGCAAGCTAGCTAAATTCCGAAAAATAGGAAATAATTGCTACAAGGTTTTAATGGCGTGCTGAATACTTAAAGGAATTAGTTGTAATCTTTTTGGATAGTAATTACCGACATCCTTTAAATCTTCCGCTTCCTTCCCATCCCGCCTGGGAATAAATTTCCTCTCTTATAGCTTGTATTCCTCTCAAGAGGACTAAATACAAGATTTTAAGCAATATGAGCAAATTTTTGCATTTTAAATTTAATTAAGCGATATTTAATTTAAATATCTGTGTTGTAGAATTTTATAAAAGTCTTTATTAGAATAATAAACAGCTATCAAATTATGGGAGCTTGTCAATGACTTTACCTGTAGTGGTGGATATTACTCTTGGCTTAGTTTTTATTTACTTAATTTTGAGCTTACTAGCTTCTGAAATTCAGGAATTGATCGCCACATTTTTACAATGGAGAGCTAAACATTTAAAAAATTCAATTGAATTACTTGTAGGAGGCGGTAGCGAAAGTGAAGAATCAGATATTACTAAGGCAAGAAATTTAGTACAGAAACTTTATAACGATCCTTTGATTAATACCTTGAATCAACAAGCAAAGGAGAGAGTAGAAAAGCAGTTTCGTGAAACTACTAAAAGTAGTAGCAAAAAAGCACTGGGAGAAAAACAAAGCGCCCCTTCCTATCTTGCTTCTGAAACATTTGCAATTACTTTATTAGATACCTTAAAAATTCCGCAGTTAATTAATTATGTGAAACATCCTAGTGATGAAGTTAAAACCAATTTGCACATGATATTAGCATCTTACAAAGAACTTCAAACAGGTATTAATGCTCCAAATAGTGAAGCATACAAAACCATTCAAACAATTTATGGAGATATTGACCAGAAATTTGTAGATTTTGTTAATCAAGAGTTACCTAATGATGTACCTGATAATTTAATTAATAGTCTTCGTGTGCTTGCTCAACGTAGTAGGATAAAGGTTGGCGACCTCACAGAAGAAATAAATCAGTTTAAAAATGAAGTCGAAACATGGTTTGATCGCTCTATGGATCGAGCCAGTGGTGTTTATAAACGCAATGCCAAAGGAGTTGCGATTATAATTGGTATATCAATTGCCATATTAACCAATACTGATACATTTCACCTGATTAAAAGGCTGTCGCAAGATTCGGTTATCCGCTCTACCATTACTCAAAGTGCAAGTCAACGAACCGATTATATCAAAGACCCAGAAGCCAGAAGGGAAATCGAGAAACTATTAGGAAATGCTTCTGTACCCATTGGATGGCAAAATATCAATCAACAGTTTGAGCTATTAGATACTAGTGAATCGAATCAGGGGAACGTTTTATTAATTAGAAGTTGGCAGGTTTTGAAATTAATTTGCGGTTGGATAGTGAGTGGTTTAGCTATTGCTATGGGTGCGCCTTTTTGGTTTGATATCCTTAATAAAGTTATCAATGTGCGGAATACCGGGCCAAAACCTGCTGCGTATACTAAGGATCAACCATCTCAGAAATAACGTTTATTTGAATCACATCTGTTGTAGAAAATATTGCTCATTTGTGTCAACTTAAGCCCAAATTCCCTTAAAACCTCGTTTCCAGCCTCTTGGAAATGCTAATCATTGTGGCTCTGCCGCGAGTAAGGTAGGCGGAGCCTTAATGAGGAGCATTCCCAGTCGGAGACTGGGAACGAGAAACGAGAATCTTTTAAAAAATAAAAATAACTCGGAGTTTTAATTCTTTATTCTGAAGAGTAATCTCAATTTGCCTGATGAATTCTCGAAAGTAAAATCGTCGCTCTGTTTCCGACAAATCTAACCAAAATTGGGGAATGGAAACAGCTTGAGCAACAGAAGACAAGTTAACTGGGGGAAGAGTCGCCAACTTTGCTTCGAGTGCAGAAATTTCTGTGCGGAGTTTGTAAGCCCTTAACTTTGCTGTTTGGATATCTAAAATTCCAGTTTCAATTAATGCGGGTAACTGAGCAAGTATTTCTTGCTGACGAGCGATCGCTTGCCCTAAACTATTCTTGACTGCATCCAACTGAGGAAAATTCATTCCCGCTACAGCTAAGGGTAAGTCACGGCAAACGGTTTCAATTGTATGTTCTAAAACCTCTTGGTAGGGAATAGCCTTACACTTGGGGCGTTGGGGACAGCTAGTAGAACGTAAATAAAGATACTCCTTATCTTGGTTGCGTTGGGTGACACGGGTAACTGTCATGTGTGACTGACACTCAGCACAGACAACCAAGCCAGCTAAAGAACGCCTAGCACTAGCAGTTCGGGATGGTAAACGGCTGTTACGGCGTAAAAGTCGATCAACTTGGGCTGCTTCTTCTTTAGAAATTATCGGAATATGGGTATTGGAGATAATTTCACCATTTTGGTAAGCTGTATTGCCGCGATAAACTGGATTAGTCAGCCAGCGTCTTCCTGTGGTTACAGAGATTTTTTTGCCGTATTTTTTCGCCAAGTAACGAACTGAACCCCGCAGGGAACCATAGAGTAAAAAGTGTTCAAAAAAATCTTTGACTACTGGTGAAGTACTGCGATCAACAGTATATTTTCCCTTACCTCTGCGATAGCCGTAGGGAACTTTGCCCGGTGGCGGTGCAACCTCAAGACGATTACGGGCGTGTCCTTGACGGATGAGACGACTACGTTGCTGACGTTGGATTGCGTGTAGCAAATTCAGCAAGCCAGCGCCCTGAGGGTAATTTTCGGAAGTGTAGGGTTGTTCTGTGGCAATTATTGCTACTCCCATTACTTCGAGTTGATGAAGGCGATCGCTAATTTCCTCTACAGTATCCCCTAATTCTTCCAACCGACGAATCAAAAGATAATCTGCCCTTTGAGTTTGGCAATCTGTGAATAATTGTTGTAATTGCGTTCGCTTGCCCAAATCTTCATAAACTCCATCCACCTCCCATCCCCAATCGGCTTGATCGGGAGAAGATTCTAGTAGAGGATCAGTGTAAGTGTAGGCAATGATTTTCATTAGTCATTAGTCATTAGTCATTGGGACAAAACAAGGTAAAAGCTTTTTCAATAATTCCCCCTCATCCCCCTCATCCTCACTGCTGACTCAACTCGATAATATTCCCATCAGGATCTTGAGTGAAGAGAGCAGCGCGACCGGAAGCGCTGGCTTGAATAGGATAATTATGATTGAGGAATTGCTGTTTGGCAGCCTCTAAGTCAGTTACTGAGAAGGCGATGTGGGGATTACGTCCCCATTTTTCGTTTGGGTTTTCCGTGGGGACGGTAGATGCAACTATCAAGTGAAGTTGATAATCGCCGACTTGATACCATGCACCAGCGTAGTTTAGGGAACGATCTATTTTGGCTAATCCCAGTACTTTGCCATAAAAGTGTTCCGAGCGTTCTAAGTCAGTTACAAGAATTGCTGTATGGAGACTTTGGGTAATGTGCATTGTTGGTAAGATGCGATCGCCTTTATTTAAATTTTGACGTAGTTTGAATCTTTGGGGGGAGTGAGGGGAGAATAATTAATCACAAATAACAAACTAAAAAATCAGGCTGACTCACCCGCCTAGAACTAAAGTTCTTTGGCTTTCAACTAAACTCTACTGAAGTAGACTAAAGATTTTTGGGTATATTTAGTCATCAACAGAAGACTTTTGCTATTAGCCAAGGAACTGAAGTTCCTTGCGGGACATGACTTTTACGTTAAATTGACACCAATGAGCTTTTTCTGTGCCCCTAGTGCATTCTATCGATTGTGCGATACTGAATCGCTTCCGCTACATGATTGGTTTTTAGCTCATCTTCTCCGGCTAAATCTGCAATAGTCCGCCCTACTTTCAGAACGCGATCGCTTGCTCTTGCCGATAAACCTAATTTTCTAATTGCTACTTCTAATAAATTGCGACTAGGATCATCTAACTTGCACCATTTCTGAAGATGACGACTCTGCATGTGGGCATTACAACGCAGATTTGCTTCTCCTTGGAAACGGGTAATTGCGCGATCGCTTGCTTGTTGAACCCGTTCCCGTACTGATGTTGATGCTTCTCCGGTAGGTTGTTGGGTAATTTCTTCTGGTTTTAAGCGATTCACCGCAACTTGTAAATCAATTCGATCCATCAACGGCCCAGAAAGTTTTGCCCAATATTGCTCACGTTGACGCGTAGAACAAGTACATTGTTGGATGGTATCGCCATAGTAACCGCATGGACAGGGATTGGTACTCGCCACCAAAGTAAACTGCGCGGGAAACGTTACTGATAGTTTGGTGCGGGAAATCGTGACGTAGCCATCTTCTAAAGGTTGACGCAGAAATTCTAAAACATCTCGTTTAAATTCCGTGAGTTCATCCAGAAAAAGTACACCTCTGTGAGATAATGATATTTCTCCAGGACGAGGGAAGCTACCACCACCCACAAGAGAAGGCCCGGATGCTGAGTGGTGGGGGCTGCGAAAAGGGCGATCGCGTACCAACGAACCGCGATTTTTCAATAAACCAGCCACCGAATAGATGCGAGTCACTTCCAAAGATTCGGCAAAACTCAGGGGCGGCAAAATTCCTGGTAAGCGCCGCGCTAACATGGTTTTCCCACTACCAGGCGGCCCGACAAAAATTAAATTATGCCCGCCAGCAGCAGCAATTTCTAAGGCACGACGCGCATGAGCTTGTCCTTTCACATCATGCAAATCTGCACCAGGGTAGGGTGGTGTTACTATCTCCCTTGTGCCATCCATCTGCACAGGTTTGTAACGCCCCGGATTATTTAAAAAATCCACCACATCAGACAGATGTTTGCAGCCATAAACAGCCAAGTCCTCAACCACTGCTGCTTCTTGGGCATTATCAGCAGGGATAACTAAACCTGCAATTCCCATCTTTTGGGCTGCTGCTGCGATCGGCAAGACACCAGCCACCGGACGCAAACTGCCATCCAGAGAGACTTCGCCCAAAAATAGATAATCCCCCAACAAATCAGCGCTAACTTGCTCAGAAGCCGCCAAAATTCCCACACTAATAGGCAAATCGAAACAGGGGCCTTCTTTGCGTAAATCTGCTGGGGTTAAATTGATCACAATTTTACGCATCGGAAAGGCAAAACCGGCATTCTTCAGCGTTGCTTTGACTCTTTCTCTTGATTCTTGAATCGCTGAATCTGGCAGTCCCAAGACAACAATTCCCGGTAATCCCCCTGACACATCGACTTCTACGCCTACTTTGACGGCATCGATGCCCACAATTGATGCACTCCAGACTCTAGCAAGCATTTCTTATATAAGAATAAACCTTTCAAATCTCTAGCAGATCAGTCGGTAGATTGGCATTAGTGAAACTACAGAGACGATTTTCGGCTCAAAATAGTTAAATAGCACTTTCTGGTTATTTTTTTGTGAATAAAACATCTAAACTTGCATCAAGATAATAAACAATGTAAAAATTCTCTGTTGATAAATTCACACCAAGCCTGGGATTACATTTTTGCAACCGTTTGGGGAGAACCAGCCTAACTGGCTGCAACAACAGCACGGTCATTTACTAACTTGCCATCTTCCATGTAGACGATGCGATCGGCAATATCTAGAATGCGGTTGTCATGAGTAACCAAGAGAATAGTACAATCCTGTTCTTTAGCTAGTTTTTGCATGAGGTTGACCACATCTCGTCCCGATTTACTGTCAAGGGCGGCGGTGGGTTCATCTGCTAAAACAATTTTAGGATGACCAACTAAAGCACGAGCGATCGCAACTCTTTGTTTTTGTCCCCCAGATAAATCATCAGGATAATAATTCAGGCGATCGCCTAATCCTACCTCTTCTAACATCTGGGCTGACCGAGTTTTCATTTCTGCCGACGAAATATTATTATGCACTTCCAAGCCCATTCTGACGTTCTGGAGTACTGTCAGGCTACCGTGCAAGTTGTGCGCTTGGAAAATATAACCGTTATTGCGTCGCACCTGGGTAAGTTTTGCTGTATTAGCACCACAAAGTTCTTCTCCCAATATTTGTAAACTGCCAGATTGAGCAGAACGCAAGCCGCCTGATAAGGTGAGAAGTGTTGTTTTACCAGAACCAGAAGGCCCAGTCATAATAATAATTTCGCCGGCGTTAATATCTAGGTTGATATCAAAAAGAACTTGCTTGCGGAGTTGACCATGGCCGAAGTAGTGGTCGAGATTTTTAACAGAGATGACGGGAAACATATTTAGAAGAGTGGGGAGTGGGGAGTGGGGAATGGGGAGTGGGGAGTGGGGAGTGGGGAATGGGGAATGGGGAATAGAAATTGGCGAATTGGTTATTGTCAGTTGTTTTTCCCTACTCCCTACTCCCTACTCCCCATTTTTCAAAACATATCTGCGGGATCGGCGGACTGTAATTTACGAGTGGCGATCGCACTAGAAATTATGCACATAATCATAGTCAGCGTTAATACCGTTAAGGCTCGTGCTACGGTCATGTAAAGTGGTAAATTCGTGGCATTGCGAGTTAGATAGTAAAGTCCTAAAGGTGCGATCGCTCCTGGGATAAAGCCCAAGACTGCTAAAATTATCGCCTCTTCAAATACCACACCCAATAAGTAGAGATTGTTATACCTCATTGCTTTGAAAGTGGCGTATTCTTTCATATGGGAATTCACATCTGTAGAAAGAACTTGATAGACGATAATCACGCCTACCATAAACCCCATTCCTACACCCAGACTGAAGATAAACCCAATCGCTGTATTTTTTTTCCAATAATCTGTTTCAAATTCGATAAATTCTGCTTTGGTCAACACTTTTACATCATTATCTACTAAATGAGATTCTAAAGCTGCTTTCACCTGTTTTGGATCATAGCCTGCTTCTAGTTGAACCAAACCTAAACTGACACTACTTGCTTCTCGCTTGGGAAATAGCCGCAAGAAATTCTGGTCGCTGGTAATCAGATTCCCATCAGCCGCAAAGGAAGCCCCGATTGAAAATAAGCCGCTAATGGTAATTGTCCGGCGGTCAATTTCAGTCGTCACAGGTTTCCCTTGTCCAACTTGGGCGATCGCTTCTTTATAATCTCCTCTGGAGGCGCGATCAAACAGGACGGTATCTGCTAGCTTCACTCCAATTTCTCCCTGTTTTGCTCCCGCTTTTACCTTGTCAACGTTGGATTTGGCAACTTGAACTTGTTTTTGGGCTTCAACCAAACTTGCTTGCAAGCGATCGCGACTATCCATAATTGCAATTACCTGCCCAGCTTTGACGCGATCGCCTTCTTTCACCAATAGTTTTTGAAGCAGACTTCCCTCGGTAGAAGAAGTTGCAGACAGTTTTATCACTTCTCCATTTGGTTCTAAGCGTCCCAATGCTGTGACTGTTTTTACCACTGGTTTAACCGCTACTGGCGCTGCTTGCTTTTCATTAGCGGTAGCCTGATTTAGTACCGTATAAACACTAGCTCCACCTATTGCTAAAGATGCAATTATTGCTAGTGCCGTGGGCGATCGCCAAAGATTTTGAGAAGACTTTAAATCCTCTAATTTCCAGTTTTGCACCGTAGCGTTGACCTTTTCCCATTCACAAATTGAACTAAACTGTTCAGTTCAATTTATGCTAAACTAAACTGAGTAGTTTAGTCAAGAGTAAAAAGTAAAAAATGCTGTAAATGCCGATTAACTGATTAAAATTCTTTATAATAGAGGATAATTAATAAATGGTACGGATTAAAACTGACGAAGTTGCTCGAGATAATTCCGTTGATAAAGTGGAGCAAATTCTGCAAGGGGCAATGCAGGAGTTTCTGCAAAATGGCTATGCTGGTACAAGTATGGATCGGGTAGCAGTAGCAGCAGGTGTTTCTAAAGCGACAGTCTACAGCCACTTTCAAGATAAAGAAGGGCTTTTTAAAGTACTGATCGAGAACTTGGCACATCAGAAGTTTAACTCTCTCCTTGGCACCGAACCTATGGAAGGAGAACCAAAAATCGTACTACGCCAATTCGGAACGAAATTATTAGAACAGATGAATAACGACCAGGAACACTTTGCATTTTGGCGAGTGCTAATTGGGGAATCTGGTCGTTTTCCGGAATTAACTCAGATTTGTGTTCGGGCGATGATTAAACCAACGCTGGAAACGCTCAATCAATACTTGGCTGCTCACCCGGAACTGAATATTACTGACCCAGAGGCAACAGCGAGGATTTTTTTAGGCACATTAGTTGATTTTCATGTGACTCAAGATGTGATGCATGGGAAGGATATTATACCAATGGAAAGCGATCGCTTGATTGATGCTTTGACACATCTAATCACCAATTGCGCCGATTGATTGGCTATATATCGGCGCTTGGCGCTTGTGCAGTCGGAAGGCCAAAATAATCAATAATGATAATTAATAATTCATAATTACAATCATCAGTGGTAGCTCACTACTCTCCACTGTCTTATTGACCACTAAATTTTTGATTTAGTGTGCACTACTGTACAGTGTCTTTAAATTATGAATTATGAATTAGTAATTATTTGGTCAAATACATCCTCCAGCGATCGCTAGATTAACTAGGCAGGAATGACTTGAACAATCAGTGAGCGTTTATCCAACGACTGGATTTTACCTACTTGACTGAGATCGTTTGCAATCCGGTCTAGCAGTTCTCCAGCTTGGTCACGATATTGATGTTCTCGACCTCGTAAACGAATCGCAAACTTCACCGAATCGCCTTTACTCAACCACTGAACTGCTTTCTCAATACGTAAATTGTAATCAGCCACACCCACGTTTAGTCCGAACCGAACTTCCTTTACCGTGGGTCTAGCACTCTGGCTTTGACGTTTTTTCTTTTGATACTGAAGCTTGCCATAGTTGAGAATCTTAGCGATTGGAGCGTCTTTGCCTTCGGAGACTACAACTAAGTCAAGCTCTAAACTTTCCGCTAGCTGTAGGGCCTCCTTGGTGTCGATCAGACCACGATTATTATTCTCATGGTCAATCAAGAAGACGTGAGGTGACTTGATTTGCGAATTAATCAGTTGCTTTTGGATTGCGATAATGAATTTCTCCTAGTTCTTCAACACTTTACTTTGCAAGCAAGTAATGCTAATGCCAATTTAACACAACACTCAATCAGAGCAACTTTAACGACACAATCGATTGCAATCTGTTAGAATGCAAAATTGCGGCACACGCTCTGAGTCTTGGCGCTACTGCCCCGAAACAGCCTTTCAATGATTTTTTATCCGTCCGCCTAAGACTAACGCCACCATTGGCGACAGGCCGATGTTATTTTTGGAGTCTTATGTCTTTTTCTACTCTCGGCTTGTCCAATGAAATTATCCGTGCCGTTACCGAGCGAGGGTACACCGAACCCACGCCAATTCAGATGCAGGCGATCCCTGCTGTATTGTCAGGTAGCGATTTGCTAGCCGGGGCACAAACTGGGACTGGAAAGACCGCTAGTTTTACACTGCCGCTCTTGCATCGGTTGTCGTCCGATAAGAGCATCAAAGGTACGTCTAATGGATACCCGCCGATCCGGGCGCTGATTCTCACCCCGACTCGTGAGCTCGCTGCACAGGTGGAAGAAAGCGTGCGCGAGTACGGCAAGTATTTGAAGCTCAACTCGATGGTGATGTTTGGCGGAGTCGGTATTCATCTGCAAAAACAGCGTTTGAAGGGACGAGTGGATATTCTGGTTGCTACTCCAGGGCGACTGCTAGACCACATACAGCAGGGCACGCTGAAGCTGTCGCATATTGAGGTTTTGGTGTTGGATGAAGCAGATCGAATGCTGGACATGGGCTTTATTCATGATATCCGCCGCATCCTCTCACTCCTGCCCAAACAGCGACAGAATTTGCTATTTTTCGCTACTTTCTCCGACAAAATTAAGACACTCGCCGCCGGACTGCTTAATCACCCGACGATGATTGAGGTGGCACGCCGCAACGTTACCGCCGACACAATAGCACAGAAAGTTTACCAGGTAGACCGTGACAAGAAACGCCAATTGCTTGCTCACCTAATTCGGCGAGATAATTGGTATCAAGTGCTAGTGTTCACTCGCACTAAATATGGCGCTGACCGTTTGGTTAAGCAGTTGGGCGAAGACCGCATTCAAGCACTGGCAATCCACGGTAATAAGAGCCAGCCGACGCGTACCAACGCTCTGGCAAAGTTCAAGAATGGCAGCTTACAGGTACTGGTGGCGACGGACATTGCTGCTAGGGGTCTTGACATCAGCGAACTGCCGCATGTAGTCAACTTCGATCTGCCCAATGTACCGGAGGATTATGTTCATCGCATTGGTCGCACTGGTCGCGCTGGCGCGTCAGGTGAAGCCGTATCGCTGGTGTGCGTCGATGAATACCCCCTATTGACAGATATTGAAAAACTGATCCAGCAGCGCTTGCCAAGGGAAGTGGTCGCTGGTTTTGCGCTCAACCCCGATATTAAGGCAGAAGCAATCCCAAATGGACGGCAACACAGAGCCAAGCCCGAACGTGATAAGCGTCCGGCTCGGACTCCTAAACCTTTACCACAGACATCGGCTAAACGTAAGGTAGCGCCACCGGCCACGAATGGCGATCAGCCTGGTGCTCGTTCGTCGGCACCGCGCCGTTCTGCTAAACGCGATCGCTAATCTTGTTTAGCTGTTCAATAAATTGAGTTTTCATAGGTTCTGGAAAACCCTCCCCTACAAGGCTACGGTGTACACACAAGTTCCAGCCCCTGAGATACCTCACCCTGGTTATGCTACGCAAAACCTGTCCCTCTCCTTGGTAAGGAGAGGGATGTCCGATAGGACAGGGTGAGGTTTTTCTTTTTTTTGGGAAGTATCTAATTAACTGATAAGTAAGTCAACTTAATTAAACATAAAATGCTTTCAGGCTCGTAGTAGCGCTTTAGCGCTAAAGCGCTACTACAAACGTCTTACTTTTTTTAGGTTGAACTACTTACTGTATTGATGTCTAATCAAGAGTTAGGCTACAACAACTCTGTGATCGAAAATAACCGTTGTCGGTCTATTTTTTGAAGCTTAATTTTTTCGGCGTAGAAAGCCTGATAATAAGATTGATACCGCTCTGGTTCAGCTTCTGGATCAGTTTGTTGCCATAATTCCAAAAAGTGGCGATAGCGTTTTTCCAGCATCACTAAATCCATGCAAGCGATCGCAGCTTGAACCACTTGCGGAGTCCGAAGTATTTCTTTCTTCCATTTCTCGTTCAGATGAAACAGATGCGACACTAATCCCAATTCTTCAGACGATTCTAGGTATCTGTTTTGCAAGGTTGATATTAAATCTAGCTGTTCCACTACTGTTTCTAAAATCTGTTGCCATAAAAATCGATGGTGGGAAAGGCTAAATTGCAAATCTCGCTCCTCTAGTTCGTCAATAATCGCTTGACGCTGTTCTGGACAATGCAAGTAAATTCGCAGTAATAAAGCCTCTGCGTTTTCTAAAAGGTTTCGTTCTGTGGGCAGTGGAGAGTCTGAAACTTTGCTACCTCCCCATGCTTTCTTCGCTGATACAGGCTTAGAGTATGTAGCCGCAGGGGGAGCAATTTGAGTTAACAGATTTTCAACTCGTAGGGGTATAAGTCTGGTATCTCCTAAGCTGAGTATTTCTGCACAGAATGAAACGTAATAGTTGCGTGTATCGCTGTTAACTATATTTTTAAGTAATTTGACTAATTGCTGAGTTACTTGCTGAAAATCAGTAGCCTGTCTCAAATCACGGTCTTGAATAATTTGCTGAATCTGCCAGTCTAGCCAAAGTGGGGCATTTTTTAGCAGTTCTCCATAATCTTCTGATGTGTGAGTATACAAGTATTCATCAGCATCTTTACCATCAGGTAAATTGAGAATCTTTAGCTGAACTTCGCCCTTGTATGCTAGTTCGGCAATTTCACCGATCGCACGTTCGGCGGCATTAGTTCCGGCTTTATCAGCATCAAAGTTGAGTACTAATTGTTTCGATTCGGTGTAGCGTAATATTAGCCGCACTTGTTCTAAGCTTAAGGCAGTACCGAGAGAGGCGACAGCATTATTAATACCAGCAGCGTGGAGAGCGATCGCATCAAAATATCCCTCTACCACCAGCGCTTGATCGGCTTGGGAAATCCCACCTTTGGCTTGATCGAGGGCAAATAATGTTTTACCTTTACTAAAAAGTTCGGTTTCTGGTGAATTCAAATATTTAGGTTGCTCATCAGTCAGGGTTCTACCACCAAAGGCAATGACGCGCCCTTGGACATCACGAATGGGAATCATCAAGCGATCGCGAAATACATCATAATAACCGCCTCCTTCACGGCGTGGCTTAATCAATCCCGCTTTTTCCAGTATTTGCGCGGGCAAACGTTTATCTTCCACTAGATAACGATAGAGAGTTTCCCAACCTGCGGGGGCGTAACCTAAACCAAATTGCTGTATAGTTTCTTCTTTGAGTTGGCGGCTAGATTGCAAATATTCAAGTGCCTTTTGCCCTTGTGATTGTCTCAGGGCGTGTTGATAAAACTGGGCGGACGTTGCCAGAACTTCATACAACTGCTCACGCAAAGATAGCTGACGCTGTAATTCTTGGCGTTGTTCGGGTAAGAGTGTTTGTACAGGTACTTGGTAACGCCGTGCTAAATCCAGCACCACATCAGCAAAAGAACGCTTTCCCAACTCCATGACAAACTTAATCGAATTTCCCCCAGCTTGACAGCCGAAGCAATAGTACATTTGCTTGGTTTGGCTGACGGTGAAGCTAGGAGATTTCTCATCATGGAAAGGACATAAACCGACAAAATCCTTTCCACGTTTGCGTAAAACTACGTATTCCGAGACGACATCTACAATATCAGCCCGTAGTTTAACTTCCTCAATTGTATCTGGGTGCAAGCGGGGGATTTGCATTCTAGTCTATTTATTAAGTCATGGGTTGGTAATTAACACCACGGTGGGTTTCCCAACTGATCGCTATTATATTCTTGTTGCTAGACCAAGCAAGAATGATCTAGAGAATTGCTTACACTTAATTTTATCAGAGGAAATACTGAAAATGGGACGTATTTTTATATCAGCCGCTCATGGAGGCAAAGAAACTAGAGGAATCGATCCAGGCGCGATCGCAGCTGGTACAACTGAAGCTAGAGAAATGATTCTGCTGCGGGATTTGGTTGTCACGGAACTGAGGGCGCGGAATTTGGAAATTTTGGCGGTTCCTGATGACTTGAGTGCCGCCCAAACTATCACCTGGATCAATTCCCGTGGCCGCCGGGGTGATGTCGCCCTAGAAATTGAATCTGATGCGGCTAACAGCCCTTCTGTGCGTGGGGCTAGCGTCTTCTATATTGCTAATAATAGCGATCGCAGGAGTAATGCTGAACAGTTGCTAGTGGCGTTGTTGCGCCGCGTACCCCAATTACCGAATCGCGGAGTCAAGCCAGATACAAATAGTGGATTGGGTAGTTTAGCATTCTGTCGTCAGACAACCTTTCCAGCTTTAGTGATGCAAGTGGGGTTTCTCAGCAATCCAGAGGATCGGGCTTTGCTGCAAACTCGTCGCCGCGATTTTGCTTTGGGAATTGTCGATGGGTTAGTAACTTGGAGTCGTGTGATTGACCCCACTCCTGGAACTCCGGCAGAAGTAAATTATCCGGGAATTAATATCAATATTAATGGGCAAAATTACTCAGAGCAAGGAGTTTTAGTTAATGGTAATGCTTACATCCCCATTGATTTAGTAGACCTTCTACGGATTGACCTTTCAAAAGCAGGTAATGTCAATCGGATTACCTATCACAAAATAGTTTATGTCAAAGCGATCGAACTGCGAGATTTTAATGTTGCAGTCAGTTGGAATGCTGCAACGCGTACTGTTAGCTTGCGATCTAATTTGGTGGTTTGCCCCGGTCAATTTTCGCGGGTGATGTCGAACGGTAATACTTCTGAAGTACAGTTACAATTATTTCTGAGAAACAATAATGAAAATGCTTTGGTACAGTTTCCTGACATCCCAAAACTTTATCGAGAAGAAGCAGGTATAGAGGGAGTTAACTATGATATTGCCTTTTGCCAGATGTGTGTAGAAACTGGATTTTTACGGTTTGGTGGCGATATTAGACCTGAACAAAATAACTTTGCAGGCTTAGGTGCGATCGGTGGTGGTTCGGAGGCTGCATCTTTTTCAAGTGCCAGAATTGGAGTGAGGGCACATATCCAACATTTGAAAGCTTACGCCAGTTTAGAACCTTTGGTACAAGAAGTAGTAGATCCCAGGTTTCGCTTTGTCACACGCGGGATTGCGCCATTAATTGATCAGCTATCAGGGCGGTGGTCAGCAGATTTGGATTATGGTACGAAAATTTCAGCAATGCTCAAACGATTATATGAATCAGCAGGACTTCTTTAAGTACCAATGGGAGCATCTCAGTGAAAGCAAATACACTACACCATAGGAGAAAGAAGATTCCTGCTCCCTCTCCGAACTCACGGAGAGGGCTGGGGTGAGGTTTAGGCTTTCTACGAAAGTGAGATGCTCTCAGTACCAATTCTGTATGGAGATGCGCTAAACCATATTTAAGTACAAGAAAGAAAAACGAACCGCATACTCCTACGGAGAAGCAAGCTACGCGCAGCGTCTCCCCTTCGGAGAAGGACGCAAACGACGCGAAGAAAGAAAGAAAAAAAGAAATTAAAAGGGTCTGGCGCAGCCTCATAAAAAAATGGTATTACGCAATTGTGACAGTTGCGTAAGTCTTGTATTAGTGATTAAAGTAAAGGAGTCAGCAATCGAGAGACTCTTACAGCTAACTTGAACCAAAAAGGTTTTTTATCGTACTCATCAAGATCAACAGCAATACAGACAGCTAAATCATCCTCTAACATCTTTTTCACACTTTGGACAAACCGAGGCTCGGTAACAAAACCCATAACTTCAAAGTTTAGGGAAAAAGACCGATTATCTAAGTTAACAGTTCCTACCCCTGCCATATTCTCATCAATGACTATAATTTTCTGGTGCATAAACCCATTTTTGTAACGATACAACCTGATACCGATTGTTTCCATTTCGGTGTAGTAAGAGAAGGAACATAAATAAACAAATAAGTGATCAGGTCGATTTGGTAAGATAATTCGCACATCTACACCTCGCATTGCTGCCAGTTTTAAGGCTGACAATGTTGCCTCGTCCGGCACAAAATATGGACTAGCAATCCAGAGGTGAGTTTGAGCTTGATTAATTAGTTGCACGAAAAAAAGCTGACAAGCTGGTAGCGAATCTGCTGGGCCTGTAGGAAGAATGAATGCAGTTTGATTAGTTTCCCGATTAATTTTTACCTGCCAATTAACTTCGAGAAGTTTTCGAGTCGCCCAATACCAATCTCGCACAAAGGAATTTTGTAAACTTTGTACAGTTGGCCCTTCAAGCATCATGTGCGTGTCGCGCCAAGGACTCAAGCGAGGATTTTTTCCTAAATATTCGTCACCAATATTCAGTCCACCTACAAATGCTATTTCTCCATCCACCACCAGAATTTTCCGATGATTGCGAAAATTATATTGGAGCCGATTACCCTGACCTTGGGTGGTGTTAAATGCACTTACTGCAATTCCATGCTGGTGCAGAGACTCGATATAAGAACGAGATAGTTTCTGTGAACCAATTTCATCGTAGAGAAAGTAGATGCTTATTCCTTCCTTGGCTTTAGCAATCAACGCTTTTTTAAACTCATTACCTACTTGGTCATCGCTAACAGTATAGGATTGCAACAAAATATAATTTGTCGCCGATGCAATCTTTTTCAGCATCGCTTCATAGGTTTGCTGACCATTAATCAGTAATTCGGCAGCATTGCCTGATGTGAAAGGAATTTCTGTAAAAGCTTCCGCTAATGGTTGCAACTTAGCTAGATTATCTGGTGGCGCAACCTGAAATTTAATAACTTCACTATAAGTCTGATGAACAAGCTTGTAGTGTTGTGCATAAACTGAGCGGAGTGTTTCAGCATATCCATGAAATTTAGTTCTTCCTAAAATCCAATACAATGGAATAGCTAGCCAGGGGAAGGTAATTAGAGAAATGCTCCAGGCAATTGCCCCTTGGGAAGAACGCACATTCATCACTGCATGGGCTGCATGTGCAACTCCCACGACATGAACAACAACTGTAGCTGTGCTAAAAATAGCTAGAACACCACCATCTACAAGCATCTTAGTTTTTTTGAGTATTGATATAAGTAAATTCTGCCAGTAATGGCTTGTGATCGGATGAACAAATTTTGTCTAGCACCTTAGCACTGGCTTTCTTCGCGCTGAGATTTCGATAAAAGATATGATCTAAAGGGGGTGATAGCAGGAAGCGTTTAATTTTCTCCTTCTCATCAGGTGCAAAAATTACGGGCGTTAATCCCAATTGAGTTATTACTTGATTGAGAATAACTGCTCTTTTTTGACTCCAAGTATTGAAATCTCCTGAGAATATTAGTGGGCCACGATGTGTAGATAACGCTAGCTCTAATTCCTTTAGTTGTATTTTAAATTTATTTAAATCTACAAAATTGATTAAATGACTATTGATAGTCAGGAGAGTTGTGCTTTGTTCAGATAGCAGATACTCAGTAATTAAAGAAATTTTAGGAGTTCTAACAATCGGCTCATAATGTTTAGTAGTTATAACTTTTTTGGTGAGTGGACTGATTGTAGATGCTGTAAAAATCCCCGAATAGCTTTGATGATGAATATCTATAAAGTTCGGAGCAAAATTCCAATTCATTTTCAGCCATCTTGACCATTCATCTGCTTCTAATCTAAGAGAAAATTCTTGTAGAAAGATGAGGTTTGGTTGATAAGTTTCAATTATTTTTGAAAAATCTTTAAGCCAAGTTTTATTATAGTTTTGTTTAGCAATATTCCAACTGAGAACTTTAATTGATTTACTATTAATTTTTGTTTGGAGTGAATTTGTTTTATCAATTGTGAGTTCTTGTAAACGAATAAATCTATAACCCGGAACAAATTTTGTAACGAGAGTGTTTACGTGTTCTTGAATATTAGGCATCACTAATATTAAAATGGATTTCTTCTAGCTTAACGCTATTGAAATTTAGAAACGATTCCTTTACGTCCAACTCTTCTCTACCAGAGGCTGCGCCAAGGAGAGGCTCTTGCTAGCTTGCTTCTCCGTAGGAGTATGCGGTAGCCTGCGGCAAGAAGCCCTCCGCGTCTACGTTTTTTGATAATTTTGCGTAAGTCCTGATTAAAAACGCTACGCTTTTACGCAAAATTATACTAAGGTTTTGCACAACGCGATCGCAAACGATGCCGTAAAGTTGTTGTAAACTTCGCAATTAAGAAGACAGACCGTGATCGTCCCATCAAGCAGTAGAGCGTTATATCATGTCCGCCAAATTACCCATAATAAAAGAACCCCACCCCCAACCCCTCCCCGCAGGCGGGGAGGGGAGACAAAGCACAGCTTTGGCTCTTTGGGGTTCTTCGGGTTTAATAAGCAATCAAGCGGACATGATATTAGTAGCAAGTAATAACAGTAGTTTAGAGTTTACCAGCCTCGCAAAACTATCAAGTGGAAACTTGCTTGCAGAAGTGGATCTTCGTCGGGCTGTAGTAAGTTTAAAGCTAAGGCAAGATAAAAAAGGGTCGATGGGTCAGTTTCTGACTCCCGCATCAGTAGCCCAATTGATGGCTGGGATGTTTAATAGGCTGGATTTGCCTGAAATATCCTTACTTGATGCTGGAGCCGGAATCGGTTCATTACTTGCCGCTTTTGTAGCAAAAGTATGCCAGCATCGAAAACACACGTCAAGTTTGCGCGTTGTAGCCTATGAAATTGACCCTTTTCTAATTGGATATTTGCATCAGACTCTAGAGTTATGTGAGAGGGAATGTAAATATGTGGGTATTTCCTTCAATTACGAAATTCGTCAGACTGATTTTATCGAAGATGCAGTCAGGCTGCTTCAGGTTGGTTTATTGAATAATGCGATGCCTACGGCGGTAAACTACGCAACAGAATTTACTCATGCTATTCTCAACCCGCCTTATTTGAAAATCAATGCTCATTCCAAAGTGCGCGAATTGCTGCGTTCTATCGGTTTGGAAACTAGCAATCTTTATACTGGTTTTATGGCTGCAACAGCACAACTTCTAAAACCAAATGGGGAGTTTGTAGCGATTACCCCGCGCAGTTTTTGTAATGGCCCATATTTCCGTGACTTCCGCAAGATGTTTTTAGAGATGATGGCTTTAGAGCAAGTACATCTTTTTGAGTCGCGGCAAGAAGCATTTAGTGATGATGAGGTTTTGCAGGAAACTATTATTATCCAAGCTAGAAAACAAAGGGAAAAGTCTAGTACCGTAATCATCAATACCAGTTGTGGCGCTAATGATGACTTTATCATGTCACACTCTGTACCATATTTTGACTTAGTTAAGCCCGATGATCTAGAGCAGTTTATTCATATTATTCCAGATAAGATTAGCCAGCAAATAGTTCAGAGAATGGAACTTTTTACCTGCACGTTGAAACATTTAGGGCTAACAGTTTCAACCGGACGGGTAGTAGATTTCCGAGCAAAAGATTATCTAAGGACAAATTCAGAAAGCAATACCGTTCCTTTAATTTATCCGGTGAATTTATCGAATGGATATTTAGAGTACCCAAAAAGAACTAAAAAGTCTCAAGCGATAGTCCATATAGAAGAAACAGCGAATCTTCTAATACCAAATGAGCATTACGTTTTATGTAAAAGATTCTCATCGAAAGAAGAGAAAAGGCGTGTTGTTGCGGTGGTTTATGATGCCAACCAATTTAATTATGGCTATGTCGGCTTTGAAAATCACTTGAATTACTTTCACAAAGATGGGCGTGGACTTAGCCTTACCTTGGCTCATGGGCTTGCTGTTTATCTCAATTCAACTCTAGTCGATGCTTTTTTTCGGTTGTTCAATGGGCATACTCAGGTCAATGCAACAGATTTACGAAAATTAAATTACCCTAATTTGTCACAGCTATTATCTTTAGGGACGGGGATTAAAGAGCAGTTTCCTTCTTTACGGGAAATTGATGAACTTATAGAAAATAAGCTACTGAGTATGTCGAATCTGTCAGAGAATAATCCAATTGCAACTAAGTCTCGAATTGATGAAGCGCTGCAAATTTTGACACAATTGGGCTTTCCACGGGCACAGCTTAACGAACGGTCAGCTTTAACTCTCTTGGCGTTGCTTGGCTTAAAACCGACAGACTCTTGGCAATCAGCAACTTCCCCTTTGATGGGAATTACGCCGATGATGGACTTTATGGCTCAACATTATGGCAAAACTTATAAGCCCAACACACGGGAAACAGTTCGCCGTCAGACAGTGCATCAATTTCTGAATGCAGCTTTGATAGTTGCTAATCCAGATGATTTAAGCCGCCCTATCAACAGTCCAAAAACTGTATATCAAATTGAAAATAGTGCGCTCGAACTATTACGAACTTACGCCACTAACGAATGGGAAAAGAGCATTTGCACTTACCTTGCTTCGGTTGAAACTCTGAAAAAACAATATGCTCAAGAACGTGAAGTGTCCCGTATTCCCATAGTAATTAATGGAGAAATTAAAACTTTATCGCCAGGTGGTCAAAATATTCTAATTGAAAAAATTATTAATGATTTTGCCCCTCGTTTTACTCCTGGCGGCAAGCTCATCTATGTTGGTGATACTGATGAAAAGTTCGCCTACTTCGATGAAGCTACATTGACAGATTTGGGCGTTAACATCGATTCCCACGGCAAAATGCCAGATGTGATTATTCACTTCACAACAAAAAACTGGTTGGTACTGATTGAAGCTGTAACCTCGCATGGGCCAATTAATCCTAAACGCAAGAATGAACTTGAAGTCTTATTCAGAGGTATCCAAATACCTCTGGTGATGGTAACAACATTTCTCAGTCGTAAGGCAATGGTGGCATATCTGGCAGAGATTGCTTGGGAAACAGATGTTTGGGTTGCTGAAGATGCAACTCACCTGATTCATTTCAATGGTGAATATTTATTGCAGGCTTACCAAATAGAAAAGAAGCAAACTTCCTGAATATACAGCATAATTCAGGTATCTATGTAATATTTATAGCGCAATACGCTTGGGTTAAGGCTTAATAATATTTGATTTTTGAACATCAGCACATAATGGCGAAACTCGACCGAGTGCCAGTAGCCGAGTTTCCTGACAAGTACGGGATTGTTAAATCAGTCCTCTACGATCGCATTAATCGGTTGGGCATCAAATCTCAGAAAATCAGAGGTAACTAAATGTTGGGTTAACTACCTGCCGATTGCAGAATTTAAACTCTCGTAAACCTTGTTTTAACCTCGAACTCTCAAACTATAAACCATAGATTTGCGAGGTTTTAAATATGTTTCGACTCAAACGTTATATATTATTTGTGTGCTTTTTTCTAGCATTATCTGTTTCAGTCATTCTAGGCAGTATGAATTCTGTTCACGCTATTGACAGCCGCAACCCAAACTTTCCCAAGCTAAATACTTTATATGGACAACCGCCGATAGTAATCGGTCATCGCGGTGGTGGAACTGGTTATCGCCCAGAACATACGGTGGGAGATTTTGGACGTGATCTGATTGGTTCTCACAACTTAGGAATTCAATTTGGTGCAGACTACATTGAACCGGATTTGGTAGTAACCAAAGATGGAGTCCTGATTGTTCGCCACGAACCTCTATTGGCAACAGTGAAAACAGATAACAATGGCAAGATTGTTTACGATGATCATGGAAAACCTACTATCCAAGAAGCCACAACAAACGTTGCCGATGTTTCCGAATTTGCTAAACGTCTAACAACCAAAGTCCTTGACGGGAATCGTGTTACAGGTTGGTTTGCAGAAGACTTTACTTTAGCTGAGATTAAGAAACTGCGGGCAATCGAGCGCCTCCCCAATATTCGTCCTCAGAATACTCAGTATAATGGTGTGTTTCAAATCCCTACTTTTGACGAAGTTATCAACCTTGCCAAACGCAGCGAAGCAAAAACTGGTCGGAAAATTGGTATCTATCCCGAAACTAAGCACCCAACATATTTTGCGGAAGCTGGTAAATATTTAGATGGCACTCCTATCCATGTCAATACTTCACAACTTCTAATTGATCAGTTAGTTGCTAACGGCTACACTAATCGCGATCGCATTTTTATTCAATCGTTTGAAGTCTCTAATCTGAAAGAATTAAAAAATAAGATCATGCCAGCTGCTGGAGTCGATATTCCTCTGATTCAGTTAATTGATAGCAGTGGCGCTCCTTATGACTTTATTTACCACAAGCTTCCTCAAACCTACGCTGATTTGATCACTCCTAAAGGGTTGACTCTAGTTAAAACTTACGCAACAGGAATTGGCCCTGACAAACGGCTAATTGTGCCTGCCTCTGCACGATTGAATCAGCAAGGTCAACCAATTGATATTAATGGAGATGGACAGATTAGCGATGCTGATAAGTTCCTTAAACAGCCAACTTCCTTAGTTAGTGATGCTCATAATGCTGGCTTGCTAGTCCATCCTTACACCTTCCGCAGCGATTCATATTTTCTCTCTCCTGACTACCACGGGCAACCGCTTGATGAATATGAACAGTTCATTAAGTTAGGAATAGATGGCTATTTTACTGACTTTGCTAATTATGGATACGTTGCCAAGCAACAAGCGATATATCGTCCCGTGAGCCTCAAAGAATTAGAATATGGGAGCTTCCAAAAATCAACTAATCCACAGTAACGTTTAGTTTACACCCCAACTACGGTAAATTACTGAGTAAGAGCGATCGCTCTTACTCAAAAAGCATCTCAAATAACTACTAAGATCGAAAAACTGGTTAAGCCTGAAGAGGATTCGATAGGATTGTATATACTTGATGGCAAAGTATCAAATAGAAAACTTCGATCTCGCAGTTCGGTCAATGCTATTCCAGTCTCTCCAACTGTATGCCCCAGAATTTGGTTTAACATATTCCTAGCAAGGTGCAAAAGAATCAGAAATATCTGGTAGTTGAGGCGAGAAAAATATATGACAGACGCACAAATACAAGATATTCAGGCTCGTTTAGACAGCCTCACAATTGAGGTAAATTCACTCAAAGCACAGATTGGCGTTGTGGGCACGACACAATATGCAGTGGTGCAAATTCTTGATCGGCTAGAGCGAGTTGAAAACACACAAGCCCGACACAGCAATCAATTAGAGCGAGTTGAAAACACACAAGCCCGACACAGCAATCAATTAGATAATCTACAAGGCAATGTCGCTGAAATTCTTCGCATCCTGCGCGACCGCAATGAGGGTAGTGGAGTTTGACAATCAGTATTCTCCGCGAACCTTGGGTTTTTTGAAGAAAAAGCGGGAAAACTTAAACTTAGGTTGGCCAAGGTTTTTCCGCAATGCCTCCATGTAAATGAAAAACACTGGAGTCAGATAGAGAGTCAATATCTGAGAAAATAACAATCCACCAACGATCGCAATCCCCAAAGGACGACGCGCTTCTGAACCTACCCCCGTCCCCAAAGCAATGGGCAATGTCCCAATTAAAGCTGCCATCGTCGTCATCATAATCGGGCGGAAGCGAGTTAAGCAAGCGGCATAGATGGCATCAAAGGAATTTTTCCCTTCCTTTCGCTGCGCTTCAATCGCAAAGTCCACCAGCATAATCCCGTTTTTCTTGACAATGCCCACTAGCAGAATGATGCCGATAAAAGAGTAAAGATTTAAATCAACCTGGAAAATCAGCAGTGTGAGTAATGCGCCAAAACCCGCCGAAGGTAAACCGGAAAGAATGGTGATCGGGTGAATGAAATCCTCATAAAGGATACCGAGAATCAGATAGATTACTACAATAGACACCAACAACAGCGCACCTAAATCGTTGAAGGACTGTTGAAAGGTCTGGGCTGAACCCTGAAAACTGGGGGTAATTGTTGAAGGTAGCAACTCACTGGCTGCTTGCTTGATCGCATCTGTAGCCTGACTTAGAGACGTTCCTGGTAGGGTGTCAAAAGAGATAGTCGCAGAGGGAAGTTGAGCAACGTGAGTAACGGTGAGAGGGCCGACATTCTGGGAGATATTAGCGATCGCACTCAAAGGAACCAGTTTTCCAGTACTCGATTGCACATATAGTAGCGATAGGGCGCTGGGATCTCGCTGAAACTCTGGTTTCACTTCTAAGATTACATAAAATTGGTCATTTGGAGTATATATAGTAGAAACCTGGCTGGAACCATAAGCAGCGCTGAGAGTTTGTTCAACTTGTTGGGCGGTAATCCCCAGAGTTGCGGCTTTGTTGTGGTCAAATTGGACTTGGATTTGGGGAGTGCTGAGTTGTAAATCGCTGTCAACGTTCTGAAGTCCTGGTAGGGTTTTGACTTTATCCACAAGTTTAGGAACGTATTGGCGCAGGTCTTGCAAATTCAAACTCTGCAACGTAAATTGATAAGTAGAATTAGTTTGTTGCCCACCAATGGGAATAGCTGGCGGAGAGCGGAGGAATGTCTTAATCCCAGTTGTACGTCTCAACTTGGGGGTTAGCTCTTGAATGATTTGGTCAGCACTGAGTTGACGTTGAGAACGTGGTTTTAGGCGAATGGTAATTCGCCCGCCGTTGACTGAACCGTTCGGGCCACTTGCACCCACAATCGAGTTAACTGCTTCAATGTTGGGGTCTTTACGAATGATATCAACAACCGTTTGCTGGTGACGCCGCATATCATCAAAAGAAATATCTTGCGCGGCTTTCGTGTTCGCCATTAATTGTCCGGTGTCTTCCGTAGGAATAAATCCTTTGGGAACGATGACGAACAGATAGACGGTCATTAGCAGCAGAATTCCAGAACCAATCAGCGTCATCAGGCGGTATTTTAAAACAGGCTTGAGCGTCCAATCATATCCCCGTAGTAGGAAATCAAATCCCCCTTCTAAGACTCGATAAAGCCGATTTGGTCTTTGCTGATGGGATGAACTTAAGAAACGACTGCACAACATGGGGGTGAGACTGAGGGAAACAAAACCCGAAACCAAAATTGCCACTGCGATCGTTACGGCAAATTCATGAAATAATTTACCGATTATTCCACTCATAAACATGATTGGGATGAACACCGCCACTAGGGAAAGGGTCATTGACAAAATGGTGAAACTGATTTCCTTTGATCCCTTCAATGCTGCGTCTAGGGGAGATTCGCCCATTTCCCGATAACGGACGACATTTTCCAACACCACGATCGCATCATCCACGACAAAGCCCACGGAGAGGGTCAACGCCATGAGTGAGATGTTGTCTAGGGAAAAGCCCGACAAATACATCACGGCAAAAGTGCCAATGATCGCTACAGGTAGCGCCAAACTGGGAATCAGCGTCGCAGTGACATCACGCAAGAATAAGAAAATCACCAAGATAACTAGACAAACCGAGAGAACCAAGGTAAACTTTACATCGTTGACAGAGGCTCGGATGGTTTGGGAGCGATCGTACATAATCCCCATCTCAATCGATTTGGGAACTTGTTCGCGGAGCGTAGGTAAAAGTTTCTGGATGGCATCAACAATATTTACAGTGTTAGCACCCGGTTGCGGCTGCACGGCGAGAACAACGGAATGGCGGTTTGTTACCTTGCGATCGCTATACAAATTCGAGACTTTGACGTTTTGCTCACTGTCAATCACCTGCCCCAAATCCTGAAGTCTTACAGGCGCACCATTCTTATAAGTTACAATCAGCTGGCGATAGCCGGCAGCATCGGTGAGTTGACCGTTCGCCTGAATCGTATAGCTTTTGTAAGTGCCAGAGAGACTGCCGGTTGGTAAGTTGACATTTCCCTGTTGAATTGCAGTTTTCACCTGAGTTAGACCAATTCCCCGCGATGCCAACTCTCGCGGGTCAAGCTGAACGCGGACTGCATATTGCTGTTGACCAAAGACCTGTACCTGAGCAACACCATCAATCATCGAGATTGGTTGACCAACTGTTACCTCTGCATATTCATCTACTGTCGAGATTTGCTGTGTCTCAGAATACATATAGAGGAAGAGAATCGGCGAGACAGACGGGTTGACTTTGCGATAGGTGGGCGGGTGAGGCATTCCGGCGGGCAGTTGTCCGGCGGCGGCTGAAATGGCTGCCTGTACATCTTTGGCGGCATCTTCCACTCTGCGGCTAAAGTCAAATTGTAGAGAGATATTGGTGCTGCCAGTTGAACTGGTGGAATTAAATGAATTGAGTCCGGCAATTTCGGTAAACTGTCTTTCTAGGGGTGCGGCGACCGAAGATGCCATTGTTTCGGGTGTGGCACCTGGGAGACTAGCAGAGACAGATATAAAAGGATATTCAACGTTAGGTAGCGCACTGATGGGTAATAATACATAACTCATCAGACCGAAGATCAGGATACCGATCATTACCAAGGTGGTCATGACTGGACGACGAATGAAGATTTCTGAAAGGTTCATGGGTTTTGTTATCCCAGAAATGTGGTGGGGTTAAGGCTTAACTCTTTGTCAAATTCAATTTTTTTAAACGTAGACGCGGAGCGCCTTGCCGCAGGCTACCGCAGAGGCGCAGAGGGCGCAAAGGAAGAGGAGGAAGAAATGTTTAGCTGAACTGTATTGAGATAGAATGTCAACGTGAGTTTGATAAATGTGTGATAGATGCAACCGCTCTATCTCTAATTTTTAAACATATCTAACGCCTCCTTAACTGCTTCTTGAACAACTGGATCTGGATCTTGTAAAAGCTGGGATACAAACTCCACAGCCTCAAATGCTTTAATTTTTCCTAAAGCAAACGCCGCCCGACTCCGAACCCATTTGCTAGGGTGTTTAAGTCCTTGAATTAATGCATCGACTGCTCGAAGTTCTTCGAGTACTAGTACTACAGAAAAGCCGGAATCATATTTTTCGTCTTGCAGCAGATTAAGAAGAGTATTAACTACTTTAGTTTTCAGGCTATTTTGTGGGATTTCTATTTGATAGGTATTGCTCATATATAAATCGTTATGAAGTAGTTGTACGGTTTGCCAAGAGGAATCTTCAGGAAATATTTTCAGAAATCTTTCGAGAGCTAAGTCTGTAATTCCTGAGTTGTATTTTCGATATGCAGCAGCATACTTTTTTTCATCTTTCTCTATGTAACCTTTAGGATCGATGAACAATCCCCCAGTCTCGTAAGATTCTGCCAGAGTCAACATCATAGCTGTTAAATTGGTGTATCGCAGTGAAATTTCAGCAATTTCAGAGATATAAATTACAGGAGAAGTTGTTTGTTCATCATCCGTTGCAACAACTGCTAAAAACTCGATATCCGACATGCAGATTGGGAAGACAGGTTTACCTGCATACTTATACATCAGGGCTATTTCTTCATGTTCTTCTGCCCAAGTTTGAGCCTCTTTCGCTGCTGACTCTAAACTTAGAAGAAACATATAATAAAATATCCAATCATCTGCACAATCATATTTGGGATATCCATTTGACCATTCATAAATTTCCCGAACTTCTTTGGATACTTTAAAAGATAGAGTACTCAACACACTATCTATTTCCAATAGACTTAAACCTGATGCCAATGATGCAATCTTTACTGGATGATTTTCTTGAAACCAGTAATTAATTCGGTCTAATGCATCTTTAATATCTGACATAAGTGTTTAATTCGTAATTCGTAATTGAGAAAATCAGAATTAGGGTGTGTTATGCCGTAGGCTAACGCACCTTGAATTATTGACGGTGCGTTAGCTGAAAGCGTAACTACATTTAAATCTCTTAACTCTCTGTGTCCTCTGCGCCTCTGCGGTTCGTTTAAAAAATAATTAATTTTTACAACTCATTTAGGATTGCGATAGATTCTCTAACTCAGTCAGTTACAAACTGCTATTGCTTCTTGAACATCACGATCGCCCGCCTGAAAATGAAAATACCCGCCGAAACTTAACTTGACTGAGCTTTTTCCGCCATGATTCCATATATATAAAAAACACAGGAGTTAAATACAGAGTCAATATCTGAGAAAACACCAGTCCGCCCACAACTGCAATCCCTAGAGGACGGCGGGATTCTGAACCAGCCCCAAATCCGATCGCAATCGGTAAGGTTCCCATTAATGCTGCCATCGTCGTCATCATAATCGGGCGGAAACGCACCAAGCAGGCTTGATAAATCGCCTCAGAGGGCTTTTTACCTTCATTTCGCTGGGCTTCAATGGCAAAGTCCACCATCATAATCCCGTTTTTCTTCACAATGCCCACCAAAAGAATTATCCCAATGAAGGAGTAAACATTCAGTTCGACATGGAATATGATCAGCGTTAACAATGCGCCAAAACCTGCTGAAGGCAAACCGGAAAGAATTGTAATCGGGTGAATGAAATCCTCATAAAGAACACCCAGGATCAGATAAATTACTAGGACTGCGATCGCTAACAATAAACCCAAACTCGGCAGTGAACTTTGAAATACCTGACTTGCACCCTGAAAGTTCGTGCTAATACTCGCAGGAATCACCTGATTAATCAATTTTTCAATCTCTTCATTGGCATTTCCCAAGGACACACCGGGAGCGAGGTTAAAGGAAATCGTGGCGGCGTTCATCCGACCGTTATGATTAACCATTAACGGGCTGACTCCCTGAGATAGTTTGGCGAATGTCTTCAGAGGAACTGCCACTCCTGTGCTGGAGTTAATGTATAATGTCAACAAAGCATTGATATCCTCCTGATATTGGGGTGCTAATTCCAGAATCACTTGATATTCATTGGTCGCTGCATAGATGGTTGACACTTGGTAGGAACCGTAGGCACTTCTCAGGGTATTTTCGATTTGCTCGGCGGTGATCCCATAAGTTGAGGCTTTATCGCGGTCAATATCAATTTGAATCTGGGAAGCAAACTGTAAATTGCTGTTCACATCTTGAAGTTCTGTCAAGGTCTTCATCTTCAGAACAAGTTGCGGAACATATTCCTGCAAGGGTTTGACATCAGAACTCTGAAGTGCTAGTTGATAAAGTCCTGTACTTTGTTGAGCGCCAATCGGTATGGCTGGGGGATTTTGTAAGAATACTTGGATGCCTGGAACAGTGGCGAGTTTGGTTCGCAAATTTTGCACGATTTCGTCGGCACTAAGTTGGCGCTGCGATCGCGGTTTTAAGCGAATAAACAAACTACCAGAATTCGCTGCAACTGCTGCCCCACCGCCACTTCCACTGGCTCCCGCCCCGATATTGGAGTTGACTGCATCCACGTTTGGATCTTGGCGGATCAGGTTAGCAACTGTCTGCTGATGCTGGACAAGATTATCAAAGGATGCATCCTGGGCTGCTTGGGTAATGCCTGTAATTTGTCCGGTATCTTCGCTAGGAATAAAGCCTTTGGGAACGATCACCAACAGCCCAACTGTCACCACCAATAGAAAGCCAGATAAAATCATCGTGGTGCGGTGATATTTTAAGACTTTTTTGAGACTCCAATCGTACAAACTGAGGAAGCGATCGAAGACATATTCGGAAGCTTGATATAACCGACTTTGATGGGCATGATCCACAGGACGCAGAAAACGACTGCACAACATCGGAGTCAGACTCAAAGACACAAAACCAGATACAAGAATTGCCACTGCGATCGTTACAGCAAATTCATGAAATAATCGTCCCAGCACTCCACTCATGAACAACATCGGGATGAAGACTGCAACTAAGGAAAGGGTCATTGATAGAATTGTGAAACCAATTTCTCTCGACCCATTCAACGCCGCTTCTAATGGACGTTCCCCCATTTCCATGTGACGGACGATATTTTCCAGCATGACGATCGCATCATCCACGACGAAGCCCACGGAAAGGGTCAACGCCATCAGCGACAGGTTATCTAGTGAGTAATGCAGCAAATACATTACAGCAAAGGTACCAATCAGCGAAACGGGTAACGCCAAACTGGGAATTACCGTCGCCGAGAGGTTCCGCAAAAAGAGGAAGATTACTAAGATTACTAGAGCGATCGTCAGAATCAACGTAAATCTGACATCATCTACGGAGTCTCGAATCGACTGAGACGCATCATAGAGAATCCCAATTTCCACGGATGCCGGAATCTGCTCTCGCAAATTCGGAAGCAATTTCTTAATCGTGTCTACGACTTGCACCGTATTGGTTCCGGGCTGTCTTTGAATCGTGAGAATAATCGCGCGAGTGTTGTTGTACCAGCTTGCTAACTTGTCATTTTCTACACTGTCAATGATCCGCCCCAGTTGATTGAGATAGATGGGCATTCCATCTTTGTAAGACACAATCAATTGGCGATAAGCAGCCGCATCCTGGAGTTGCCCGTTAGTTTGGACTGTAAAATTCTTGTGATTTCCCGAAAGACTGCCGGTAGGTAAATCGACGTTACCTTGTTGAATCGCCGTCGCCACCTGATCTAGCCCAATTTGCCGTGTTGCCAATTGCTGCGGATCGAGTTGAATTCGAGCCGCATACTTTTGGGAACCATAGACAGCTACCTGTGCCACCCCATTGATTGTAGATAGCTTTTGCGCCAGATAAGTCTCAGCATAATTGTCTACCTGGGAAAGCGGCAGAGTCGGAGAGTCTAAGTAAAGGTAGAGAATCGGTTGATCGGCGGGGTTAACCTTGCTGTAAGTGGGAGGGTTGGGTAAATCGGTTGCAATTTGCCCCGATGCTCCCGATATCGCGGCTTGCACATCTTGCGCCGCGTCATCAATATTCCGACTCAGGTTAAATTGCAGGGTAATTTGAGTCTGTCCCAAGGTGCTAGTTGAGTTGAGCGAATCGAGTCCAGCAATGCTGGAAAATTGCTTCTCTAAGGGACGGGCAACCGATGCTGCCATCGTTTCCGGGCTGGCTCCTGGTCGGGAGGCACTTACCTGAATTGTGGGATAATCCACACTTGGTAAATCGCTGATTGGCAGCAAACGATAACTCATGAAACCGAAGATCAAAATCGCCGCCATTACCAGAGTCGTCATGATCGGGCGGCGGATAAATGGCTCTGAAAGGTTCATGATTCACCTCCGCCTGACTTCGGGGATTCTCCCCCCTGCTGCCTGCCCCCTGCGCCCCTTCCTCTTCTTGAGGAATTTCCACCTGCATTTGAGTCATTGCCGGCTGTTTTGATGCGGATTTTGCTACCCGAAACCAGATTAGCTTGACCATCGGTGACAATTTTATCGCCTGGTTGCGGCCCTTTCTGAACCACATCTAGCCCATCAATGCTGCTGCTAACTGTAACTGGAACATTTTCCACCGTCATGTCGGGCTTAACTACAAAAACAAACTGTCCATCTGGGCCATTCTGTACGGCTTGGGAGGGAACAACCGTTGCATTCGGTTGTTGAGTCAGCGTCAGCGTTGCGTTCACAAATTGACCAGGAAACAAATGTCCCTGAGTGTTGTCAAAGTCGCCAATTAGTTGAATTGTTCCCGTGGTGTTATCAACCGTATTATTGACAAAAGACAAAGTACCTGGTAGAGGATGAGCTTGATTATCCGGGAACGTCACATCTACCTTCAGCTTGCCATTCTGCATATACTTTTGTACCTGGGGCAGATTTGTTTCGGGAATGGAAAAAGCAACTTGAATCGGGCGAATTTGGGTGAGGGTAACAAGTGGAGTCGTGCTGTTAGCTTGCACCACATTGCCCTGAGTCACCAGAATATTGCCAGCGCGACCATCAATCGGTGCATAAATTTTGGCGTAAGATAATTGCACTTTGCTATTTTCCAATGCTCCCTGGTCGGAACTGACAACGGCTTGAGCATTAGCGATCGCAGCTTGATCGCCCTTGACAACTGCGCCGGCATTAGTCAGCGCCACTCGATCGCTTTTCAAAACAGCCTGAGCATTAGCGATCGCTTCTCGATCTGCTTGTAGGGTTGCTGTAGCCGATTTGCTGTTGGAAACGTATTGCTGTGATTGATCTAAACTAATCGCGCCTTTCTTGTACAATGCACCATAGCGATCGCTCTGTCCCTGAGCAAATTCTGCTTGCGCTTGATCCTTGGCCAAAGTTGCTTGGGCTTGTCGTACCAAGGCTTGGTCTTTGATTAAGGTCGCCCTAGCTTGGTCTACTTGACCCAAGTCTCTAGTTAATGTAGCTCTAGCTTGTTGTACTTGCGCTTGGTCTTTGGCGACAGTTCCTTGAGCTTGCTGGATTGCAGCAGTTTGCGATCGGTCATCCAGGGTAAACAAAAGTTGTCCCTTTTTCACATCTTGACCTTTCTTGAAATAAACTCCAATGATCCGTCCACTGGCTTCGGGCGTAATCGATACCGTAGACCCCGATTGCACATTACCGATCGCCTGTAGTTGTATCGGAACCGTTTTTTGTGTCACCATTGCCACGGTTACAGGTGTCACTTGCTGCTTATTACGCCCGGATTTTTCAGTTTTGTCTGACTTGGCTGCACCCGCATAGATACCAAAAAAACCTAGCCCAGCCAGCAATATCACGCCCAAAATTACCAAACGAATCTTTTTTGGCGATCGCTTTTTTGGCGATCGTAGTAGCTCCGGTTCTATATTGTTCTCAGTCAAATCGTTAGAAATTTCATGGTTCATCAGAACCTCCAATGGATTTTAGTTTATTAGAAACAGCCAAATCCTTTACCACCTCAACTCCCGCTTCTACCAATTTCATATGCTTTGCTTGTGTTACTAACTTTGGTATCTGAGAATGTTAAGTTACTCATAGAGAGTTAGCCTCTGCCTATTAATTAGGGTATTTTTTATTAAGGAAAAACCGTAGATAATGACTAGACGAGCCATAAAGGTTTTTATACAAAAACCAGGTATCAAGCACTAGCTCTAAAAGAGCAATCAACACCCAAATTGCTAGAGAAACAGTCACAGGTAGGCTGAGATCGGGAAACTTCCTCTGCAAATCGATAATCCCAAATAACAGCAAAAACAGGAGCGAAACACCCAAGAGAAAGGACAACTTGATGATTGCAAGAATGAAACGGCTCATCTCTAGGATGCGATTGTAAAGCCTGGAAAATCCCTCTAGGATTTCTTCCATGTTATTGATCACAAGTAAAATTTGTTGTTGATGCAGATGGGTAGCTAAGGAGGATTGTTGCTTCACTTGCGCCCATTCATATTCATTCTTGAAATTATCTAAAAGCTTGTCCAAAGGTTGCACTTGGGAGCTAGTTGCCCAGATTGGTAAATCCTTTAAATGTAAGGGAACTAAATAGTTAATCAGTGCTATCAGACTTTGATCAAAATTACTGAGTTCGGGGGGAAGAGACTGAGTTAAACGAATGAGTTGGTCAATCTGAATCTGAAGTGTATAGTAGTCTTCATGCCGCCTTTGAGCGATCAACTGACTATTAAACGTCAGGAAAACAATTAACACCCCCAATAAAGCAGCTAGGGACTGGGATACAGCAGAAAAGAATTCAATCGCCACCTGTTTAGGCACTGTCAGCCAGGGGGCATTTTCCCGCATAGCAAAAACCAAGGTGGCAACAAATACAACCCCGACGATCGCTAGCTGATGCTGGGTAACAGTAACTATGACTGTCCGTACTAGGGCAGTGTTACTGAGTTGAACTAGGATTTGCAGACCTGGGACTGGTTCACAAATTTGAAGTCGTTGGGTTTTGCGGGTTGACATGATTGAAAGTGGCGATAGTAGGTATTGTTAAGAGTATCCCTATACTTATTGCCCACCCTGTAAACTTACATGATTAGCCCCGGACTGAATCAATTTGCTCAGATCAGCAACGGCGCTAGCATACTGAGGATCAGCTAATGTCGCCAAGGTTCGGTTTTGCACTAATGCTTTCTGTTGCGCCTTGGTTAACTCCACGGTAATATCTGGTGCAATGCCGACATGATTGATATCTCGACCTTTCGGTGTGTAGTATTTGGCGATCGTTAGTTTCAGCGCGGAACCATCCTCCAGTGGCTCTACGGATTGAACTAAACCTTTACCGAAGGTGCGAGTCCCGACTAATCTGGCGCGATTGTCATCTTGCAGCGCCCCCGACAGAATTTCGCTGGCGCTGGCTGATCCTTTATCCACCAGTATTACTAAGGGTTTGTTGGTGAGAGGATGTCCCGTCGCATTGTAGCTCTCTTTAACTTTGTCTCGATTTACCAAAGACACGATCGCCCCTTGCTTCAACCACATACTGGCAATTTGCAAACTCGCGTCCAGCAGTCCACCTGGATCGGAACGCAAATCCAAAACGTAGCCCTGCACCTGCTGTTTTTCTAATGCTTGAATTGCCCGACGCATCTCTGCGGCGGCAGTGTGCGTAAACTCTGGTAAACGAATGTAACCAATCTTACCTGCTGCTGTTGTTCGCGTATTGTAAGTTACAGGATGGATCGCAATATTTGCGCGAGTAAGGTTGAAAGTTTGCGATTGATTGCCGCGTTGAATCGTGAGTACTACCTTGGTTCCCGCCGGGCCGAGAATCCGCTTAACGGCATCCTCAATTTTCATTCCCTGAGTTATTTGACCATTAATCTGGGTAATTACATCGTCGGGCAAAATACCCGCTTTAAAAGCAGGCGTTCCTTCAATTGGGGCGATAACGGTTAAGGCTTTGGTTTTTTCATTCTGTGCCAGTTGCAGCCCGACACCACTGAGGTTGCCAGAAAGGTCATTATTTAGGGCTTGGAATTCCTGGGGGTCGAAAAACTCCGTGTAGCGATCGCCTAATTTAGCCACCATTTCTTGAATCGCCCCATAAGCCTGTTTCTTGGAACTATAGGAACGGCTAATATACTGCTGTCGAATTGCTTTCCAATCTTGATGATTAAAGCTGACATCAACATAATTTTTATCGAGGATTTGCCACACCTCATCCACCATTTTTTGAGGGCTAGGTTGGGGTTTACCTAGAGCTTTTGAAGCGTAGAAACTAGTTCCTGTAAGGATTACTGCTATAACGGCGAGTTCTATCTTAACGAGCAATTTTGGCTTGAACATACTTTAACTATTGAAGAAGAATACAAAATCCCGAATCCAGAATGCAATCAGTGGGGGACTGAATCCCCCAGTCGTACATTAATTAATGGCTTTATTATAACGACTGACTCCGGAATTATTTTTCGATAAAACTACTAGGAATTATCTTAGGATTGCCCTTGACGGTGGGGATAGGCAGTCTTAAAAATATCCTGAATTTTAGTCTTTTGTTCAGCCGTAAGATTCAGGCTCAACACTGCTTTACGCATTCTTTCACCTTGTTGCAATTTCCCTGACAATTGCTTTACCTGATCTGGGGTCAAAACTGCCTCAACTTGCTTGCGAACTGCTTCGCGCTTCTCGGCGCGTTCCGGCGTATTCGATGGCGGCGAGTTTGTCGTATTTTTCGTATCAGATACCTTTGTCCCATTGTCCCCTTGAGACACATCTGGAGACTTAGAATTGGTGCAACCTGTGATTCCTCCAATCAGAATAGTTGCAAGTAGAAGGGTTGGTAAAATTATCTGTTTTTTAATCATTTACTTCTGTTGTTTTTGTTGTATGTAATATGAGTGTTCTGACTCAATTTCGGTTTATGACTGTTTAGAAGATGTTTGAAAAGTTGCTGCTTTACTTACACAACCTAATCTTAGAAGTTGGGATAGGTTTGTGCATGAGCTAGAATTCCTAACCTAACCAGTAAAAAAGTACTTAACTCATTGTGACTTTTTTCCTAATTTAGAAATAGTTAATCAGTCGGAACGGCTCTAGCGATACTAGAGACAGATTCGTTATATAGGAAGAAGAGTTTCATCATCCACAACGCCCAAATATCCGACTTTCACCTATTTACATCTAAAATTGTGAAAATACCTATGGTTTTGTTACAAAGGCCATTGAGTTGGAATTCTATGGTTAGCTTGACCTACCCATCGTTTCGCCTGTTGCTTTACCTAGAGTGGCTGTTATTAGCCACGGCAGTGTTCATGGAAGTTCTGCTGCCGTATGAGTTGTCCTGGTCGTTGCTGCTACGAATTCTCGTAATTGCCACCTTCAGCTTGATGGGCTTGAGACTACCAATGCTTAAGCTGGAAACCAAATTAGTTTATACAGCCCTGGAATTCGTTTTAATTTTGCTGCCAGCGACTCAACATATTTTATCTCCTCGCTCCGTTTTCCTGCTGTGTCTGGTACTGGTGATGCGGAGTTGTCTGATATTTAAGCGATCAGGACAGTTGGTTGTCTTGGGCTTATCTCTGCTTTCTTATGGAACACTGCTTTTGTCAAGACCGATTGCACCTGAGAATTTTGTGCGAGATAAGGTGATCGCCATGTCCTGGGATTGGCGATTAAGTAATATCTTATTGTTTACCTTAACGTTAGTATTCGCTTTATTGTTAATTAATGCCCTGCTTGCAGAGCGCCAAAGTCGAGAGCAGTTAGAAATTGCCCATCAGCAATTAGAGATGATCAATCAACAACTGTGCCAGTATGCGCTACGGATTGAAGATCAGGCAACTTTGCAGGAACGCAACCGAATTGCCCGCGAAATTCATGATGGGTTGGGACACACTCTCGCTGCCCAAACCATTCAAATTAATAATACTCTGTTGTTCTGGCAATCAAATAATGATAAAGCATTGACATTTCTCAAACAGGCAAAGCAACAGGGGGCTGAGGCGCTGCTGGAAATTCGGCGATCGCTTTCTGTTTTGCGTTCAAATCCTTTGCAAGGGCAATCTCTCAAATCAGCTATTGAAAAGCTGCTGACAGATTTTCAGCAAACCACAGGTATTGAACCGTCCTGTAAGATTGATCTACCGTACACTTTACCAACAGAAGTAAACACGGCTCTTTACCGCATTGTGCAAGAATCGTTGACAAATATTTGCAAACATGCTGAGGCGACGAGTGTCACCGTTGGGCTACTGGCTCACGCTGGAATGATTCATCTGTCAATCGAAGATAATGGAAAAGGGTTTAACCCGACTCAAAATACAACCGGGTTTGGGTTACAAGGGATGCGAGAACGGGCGGTTGCACTGGGCGGTCAGTTGAAGCTCCACAGTCAACTAGGAACAGGTTGCTGTATTTCTGTTTCTTTGCCACTATCAAAGCTGTTGGTGTTTTAGCTATGATTCGGATTTTATTAGTTGACGATCAGCATCTGATTCGCCAGGGACTTAAGAGTATGCTTGAGTCGAATGACCAGATGCAGGTAATCGGTGAGGCGGAGAATGGGCAACGCGCACTCGAACAGATTGCCACATTGCAACCCGATATTGTGCTAATGGATATCCGAATGCCCGTTATGGATGGAGTTGCCGCCACAAAGGCGATCGCTCAACAATATCCTGAGATTAAGGTTCTCGTCCTCACCACCTTCGATGATGATGAGTATGTTTTCCAGGCGATGCGGCTGGGTGCAAAGGGCTATTTGCTCAAGGACACCGAACCAGATGAACTAATGTTGGCAATTCTATCTGTCTACAAGGGACAAACCCTACTCGGGCCGGGATTGTTTGAAAAAGCACTTATGCCGATTGCCGCACCTGTCCCGTCCGTGGAACCCCGTCCAGAATTGGCGCAACTTACACCTAGAGAATTAGATGTATTGCGGTTAATTGCTTGTGGAGCCAATAACCGTGAAATTGCCGAATCGCTGTTTCTTTCAGAAAACACTGTTAAAAATTATGTTACCAATATTCTGAGTCGGTTGAATTTACGCGATCGCACTCAAGCCGCTTTGTTTGCCCATTCGTTGTTTGGTGGACTTAAATAACCTATTTTAACACTCTGGCTAAGTAAAAATCGAAGCTAACTTTTAGCTAATTACCGTCGGGGCAATTCATGAATTGCCCCGACATTCCGTACTTGATGCGTAAGTCCTATGAATAATATGATTTTCATGAAACAGCAGGATCGTCACCAGTTTTGATCTCTCGCAAGATTCGTTCGACTTGGTTAGCTTTTTCACCTCTATTCTGTGCTTTGAAAATATTCAAAGCTTTCTGTAGAGAAGATAGTGCCTCGTCTTTTTTATTTGTTTGCCACAATGCCAGTGCAAAATTAGTTAGTGCCTCGCCATAATTAGGATTAATTTCTAAAGCTTTTTGATATTCAGTAATAGCTTCTTCCCAGCGACTTTGGCTAGCATAAACAATACCGATCGCATTGTAAGCTAGAGCGTATTTTGGCTGGAGGCGAATGGCTTCCCGATAAGAGCTAATTGCTTCTTCTGGTTTCTTTTGCCGAAAAAGCACGTTTCCCAGTTGAAAGTGTGCGAAAGCATCTTCTGGAGATTTTTTAATGAATTTACGTAAATTTTCCTCTGCACCTGTCAAGTCACCCTGATTAAATAAAGCATTGGCTTGTTGCACGAGCTGCGATCGCTCTGGTGTCCCTGTGTCTGAAAACTGTGCTAGTTTTTCTGGTTGTCTTTCAACAGACTGTTCAGGCGATTGCAAAGAAACTTTTGCAGGAACCGCTAACACTAATGGTGATAGACCAATTGCAGTGATGATACTCAGCATCATGCCGCTAAAAGATTGAACAAATGCTAATTTGGGTTTGCTCTTCAGTTTCATCGCCCTCAATGCCTTGAATAATGTTCTATTCTCATAATATAAGGTGAGGATGCATTATTAAGTATGCAATGCACTAAGAAATACGTCAATATGCTGACTGCACGGTGTCCTTAAAATTTCAGGGACGGGCGATCGCGCTTATTTCTTTTATAAAAATAAATTGGTATGTTCATCCTCATCTATTATTTCTCTGGTCATACCAACTATTTACTGTTGAAATAATATTAGCTATTTCTTTGTCATTGAGTTTTTTCAGTTCATCACTTTCATTAAAGTTTAAGCCCAGATTATTTTGCTCATTAATATTAGGTTCTAAAATCCATTTGTAATAAGCTTTATCATTATCTAAGATGAAGAAAAATAGGCAAACTGGAAATGGTAAATCTCTGATTTGTTTATTTTCATTCCTATTATTTTTTAATTTAAAAATCTGGTTATGCTGTATTAACCCAGGTGTAGAAACTGTTGCTTTGACTTCTACACCAAAGAGTCTACCACTAGAAACCCCATCTTTGGTAATTGTGATTAAAAAATCTAATCCTTTATCTGGTGTTGGCTGAGAAATAATCAAGTCATCACGACGAGTCAAGTAAACAATAGCAAGAGATTCTGCCCGTTTTCCAATATACCAAGGTGCTGCGATTTCCATAGTTTTATCTCCAGTCTTGATCAGCAAATTTTGAAATTAAATTACTAGTGTGGTATCTACTCCAGAAATCGTTAACTTCATGCCAGAGAAGTTCTCGATTCTGTTTAATAATTTTAAATAGTGTAGAGATGCTTGACAGAGAATTAAGGCTTTCACCATTGGCAGAAACTATGTAACCTGTCTCTTGGATTTCATCAATACCAACTATATAAGTTGGTGCTGGATAAGAAGCTAAACCAATTACACTCTCTTGTCGTAATTTCACCTTCAGACGATTGAGTTTTTTAGTATAACCTTCTCTTGTTGTTTTGACTTGTACAAAAAAGTAAGGAACAGATTTATCAGACCCTACTAACTCCACTATAAAATCAACGTACTGCCATTTATCTCCTAAAAACTGCGGTTTGAAAATAGGGCCAGCATTAGAGTGAAATTCCGTCATTAATACTGTAAAAATTGCTTCGCCTCTTTGCCCTAGTGCATCCCTCATTTATATACCTTTTTTATTTTAATGCAGTTTGTCTAGCAAAGGGTAGGCTGTTTTGCCCACCCTATATTGTTAAAATTACTGTGTGTTACTGTGTTGTTAATAGCATTTACGCAAAACTAGACGCACTCTGGGAGAATTCATGAATTGCCCCTAAGAAGAAAATCATGGTTTTGGCTATTGTTTGCGTAAGTCCTGGTTAACATACTCGGCATTTGAGAAATTTGGAATTGTTTACGTACCTTCTCGTAATTTATCCAATACGCTTCTATCTTCCAATGTCGAAGTATCCCCAGATACCTCTTGACCCGCAGCTAGATTCCGCAATAAGCGGCGCATAATTTTACCCGATCGCGTTTTCGGCAAAGCGTCTGTAAACCGAATTTCTCCCGGACGCGCGATCGCACCAATTTCTTTGACTACGTGCAGTTTGAGTTCTTTACTCAGTTCCTCACTTGGTTGATAAGTGCCTTCTAAAGTCACAAAAGCAACTACTTCTTCACCCTTAAGTTCATCCGGCTTACCCACTACCGCCGCTTCTGCAACTGCTGGATGCGAAACTAAGGCTGATTCTACTTCCATTGTACCGAGTCGGTGTCCTGATACATTCAATACGTCATCCACACGACCCATTACCCAGAAGTAGCCGTCTTCATCTTGTCTTGCGCCATCACCAGCAAAGTAAATATAGTTACCATCCTTGGGGGGAATGTGTTCCCAGTAGGTGCGGCGGAAGCGTTCTGGATCGCCGTAGACTGTCCGCATCATTCCTGGCCACGGATGACGCACCGCCAGATAACCGCCTTCGTTATTGGGTACGGTGTTTCCTTCTAAATCCACCACATCTGCAATAATTCCAGGGAAGGGAAGAGTTGCCGAACCCGGTTTGGTGGGAATTGCTCCTGGTAGTGGTGTAATCATGATACCCCCGGTTTCTGTTTGCCACCAAGTATCAACAATTGGACAGCGATCGCCACCAATTACTTTCTGATACCACATCCAAGCTTCGGGGTTAATCGGTTCGCCGACGGTTCCTAGCAAACGCAACGAAGACAGGTTTCGCGCATTCGGATGTTGTTCACCCATCTTAATAAATGCCCGAATTGCCGTAGGTGCAGTATAAAAAATATTAACGCCGTATTTTTCAATTACATCCCAGAAACAGCCAGGATTAGAAGCACGGGGCGCACCTTCATACATTATCGTTGTTGCACCGTTGGAAAGAGGGCCGTAGACAATGTAGCTGTGTCCCGTAATCCAACCTACATCGGCGGTACACCAATATACATCTGTGTCTTGCAGGTCGAATATCCACTTGGTGGTCATGTGGGTATATAAATTATAGCCAGCAGTTGTATGCACTACACCCTTCGGTTTACCTGTGCTGCCAGAAGTGTAGAGGACAAACAGCATATCTTCGCTGTCCATTGGTTCGGCGGGACAATCTGCTGATACACCTTTTTGCAAATCATGCCACCAATGATCGCGTCCGCCCAACTGCATATAAGTTTCTTGTCCGGTGCGCTTGACAACTAGGACATTTTCAATGCTGGGAACAGCACCATCAGCTAAGGCTTTGTCTACCTGTTCTTTGAGAGGGACGATCGCATCTTTGCGCCAACCACCATCAGCCGTGATTACTAATTTAGCTTTAACATCAATTAAGCGATCGCGCAAAGCTTCGGCACTAAAACCACCAAATACTACGCTGTGGGGTGCGCCAATTCTGGCACAAGCTAACATGGCGATCGCCGCTTCGGGAATCATCGGCATATAAATACCAACGCGATCGCCTTTTTCTACACCCAGTTGCTTCAATACATTGGCAAACTGGCAAACTTCCCGGTGCAGTTGGGCATAGGTGAGGGTACGCGAATCACCTGGTTCTCCTTCCCAAATCAATGCTGCTTTATTTTTACGCCAAGTAGTGAGATGTCTGTCAAGGCAGTTGTAAGAAATATTAATCTTACCACCAACAAACCACTTAGCAAAAGGCGGTTGCCAGTCTAATACTGTATCCCATTTTTGGAACCATTCTAATTCTGTTTCAGCCAAATCTGCCCAAAATTGCTGCGGATCGGCTTTGGCTTTCTCATAAAGGCGCTGATACTCATCCAAGCTTTTGATATGGGCTTTCTGTGAAAATTCTGAGGCAGGATGAAATAAGCGGTTCTCTTGCAGGATTGATTCTATAGTTGGTTGAGACATAGTTAGTTATGAGTGCGATCGCTATTGTTACTAAAAACTATTCTTAGCCCAGTTGTGCTAGACAATGTTTAGATTTTCCTTAAGCTGGGTAGAAATCGCCGAGTTATTTAGTTTACATTTATTTTCATCTACCAAAAGCAAGCGATCAAGAAATGTAAAGAGGTTTTGCAACCTATCTACCGGGAATGTTGCAATATTGTAAGTAGTCTTCACAAACAAAGCCTGAAACTATGACACTCACGGTCGAAGCTAGCAGCCTATCTCTCAACGATGTTCATCGCTTTCTCAAACTGGAAGAGCTTTCAACTGGTTCATTCACAGACTTCTTAAATTTAGAACCGTTGACAGAGTTTGAACAGCAGGATTTATTGCGAATTAGAAACGACTTTCATCGTTATCTCAGGCTTGGTAAAATTTCTGAAGGTTTAGTTAAATTTTTAACGATCGCACCATTAATGCGGTTAGCTGGGTTTTACGATGTGCCGATTCGGTTGACAATGGAAGATAGCATTGCGATCGCAGTCGAAGATGAAGACAGAAGAATTACCGGACGGATGGATATTTTAGCAATCAACAGTCCTCAAAGTAATATTGCGCCGCCTTTTTGGGTTGTAGTGATTGAAACGAAAAACAGTGCGGTCGAAGTGGGTGAGGGTTTACCTCAATTACTCACTTATGCTTTTAAAAGTTTAGATCAACAACCATCAGTTTGGGGACTGGTAACTAACGGACTGCGTTATCAATTTGTTTGTTTAAGACATGAACAGCAGCAAACTTATCAGTTAATGCCATTATTAAGTTTGAATGAATCCCCAGGTGCAATTGAGTTGTTACAAGTTTGGAAAGCTATCTGCAAGTTACCGAATTTTCAGTAAAATCAATGTAAATCGCGGAGCGATCGCTGATGTCTGAACCTGGTACCCTAGAATTTATCTCTGATGGTATTTCAGAAGACGAAGTTATTTTTCCTCCTGGTGATATACTGAGTGACGAACCACCCTTGGAAAGTGACCTGCACCGTGATCAAATAGATTTGCTGATTCGCATACTAAAATTATGGTGGCGATCGCGGCAAGATTTCTATGCTTCTGGCAATTTGACGATTTACTACAGTCCTAACCAGAAAAAATCAGAAAAGTTCCGTGGCCCAGACTTTTTTGTAGTTTTGGGAACTCAGAAAAAAGACCGTAAGAGTTGGGTAGTTTGGCAAGAAGACGGCAAATATCCCAACCTGATTGTGGAAATTTTGTCAAGTTCAACGACAGCAGTTGATAAAGGCTTAAAAAAACAAGTTTACCAGGATACCTTCCGTACACCAGATTATTTTTGGTTTGATCCTGTAACAATGGAACTTCAGGGATTTCATTTAGTAGATGGTAAGTATCAATAAATTCAACCCACCACTGATGCACGTTTGTGGAGTCAGCAGTTAGAACTTTATTTGGGAGTTTATGAAGGTAAATTAAGATTCTTCACTACTGAAAATCAATTAATACTATCATCAGAAGAATTGGCCCAACAAGAAATTTTACGTGCCCAACAAGCAGAAGAACGCGCCCAACATGCAGAAGAACGCGCCCAACATGCAGAGCAAGAAATTGCTCGACTGCGGGAGGTTTTACGTATACAGGGCATCGACCTAGGGAATATTTAATGACATCAGGAAATTAACTAAAGACATTTTCAAGGTAAAATCTAGTTATAAATGTGTAAAAAAAGTGTCATCTTCTGGAAGTAGGGCATCGTTTGCAAGCTAAAGAGATTAAGGATAAGCTAAAGTCCCTTATCGAGCAAGCCTCCTCGATAGATCATAATTTAGCGAGAAGATTAGATGAAATCAATCGTTGGGTAAAGGATATTAAGCCAGGTTCCTTGACAGCAAAACCTTTTGTCATCGCCTTTCTGCTAGAGGTGATTACGGATTCTACAATTTGGCTGATAATCAAATCCTTACCTTCAGAAGAAGAACAAAAAGCAAAGTTCGATCTGATGACACCGATTGAGAGATATTGGTATGGTTATCTCTTTCCTCGATGGTTTAATGCAAGTGACTCCAAGTTTTATATTTGGAAGCAAAAATTGATGGCAGGCGAATTTAATCAGGTTGATGATGATATCATTAGATCAATAGCCCAAGATATTGTTCAGCGAGAAGGTAGTTTTTGGCAGCGTTATATAGCCGACCTTTCTATGGCAACAGATTTAATTGTTAGTCGTAACAATCAACCACTGTGCATTCAAGTTACTAGTGTTAGTGAAGAACTTAATCAGCAAAAGTACGAAGCTTGGCAAAATACACTGCGATCGTGGGAAATAGAGAGAGGACTGTTCTTAAGTTACAATCCCAAGGATGCTGATTTTGTCAACCAGTTAGTCAACGTGGCACTGTATAACAGTGATTACCTTTCCGGTGGGAAATATTTAAAATTTTCGTGAAATTTCGGGAATTTGATATTCCAGATTTGGATTCTAGCCTAAATACTTACCTGCTAATTAGAGCTTTTATGGCTAACAAAAGAGAAACTCACAGGTGCGACAATCAAGTGGATACTTTTTCTGAAGCTTTAGCAACAGCCCGACAAATGCAGCAAAGCTGGCTAACTTACGGGGTTGATTTTGTGAATTTTTATGTTGAAGATGTAGATGGAGACTGGCTAGAAACGTGGGGAAATGACGAAATATTAGATAATTCTCGATTAGATGCGATTAAAGAATTTTTGGTAAGTAATGATAGTGTAGCTGTGAAGGTAAGAGAGGATTTAGGAGAGCGATCGCTGTTTGATTTTGCAGTAAACTTAGAAGAATCTTGGAGAATTTCCCAAACCAATGACAGGTTATCTGCTGTAAAAAACTTATTAGCTAGTGAAGAAAATAGTGTTGATACAGATGACGTTAGGTTTTTGGATTTAGCAAATAGTCTGCTGGTAAAATTGGCAGATATTTTGTGAAATTTTTAGTTGATTTTTCACGGTATTTGGAAAACCTCTCTTCTAAGAGGAGAGAGACTTTGAATTTTCACCCTTACAGCATCGGGAAGGGGGTTAGGTTTTTCGTGGGCTTTTCCAGATGACGTGAAAAGTCAGGGTGGCATATACGCGATCGCTTTTCCAGATCAGCTTTAATAATCTTTAAGATGTGCAATCTTTATCACTGTTAATAGTCTATTAAATGGGAATAGTGCCGTATTTATGGGCTAACACACCCTATCTTTTAATGAAGAATTTAGTTTTTGGTCTTCTTCTAGACTAAAAATCAATAGTTTATAAACAAAGCCTGCTTACGCAGGCTTTGTTTGCTTTTTCTCTGGCATAACCTGGAAAATATTAAGTATAAAACCGCTATAGCTGTAGAGTGTGTTACCGCATTAGTGTAATGCACTATTTTGGGTTTTCGGTGCGTTCCTAAAGCCGTAATATATTATATACATTTTCAACGCCTAAAGAGCAGTTTGACATCAAAAATTACTTTATAAGTTTAGCAAAAAAAGTTAAATAAGCTTCCATCTTTGGGAACAATAAACCTATCGAATCTCAGGTAAGTAGGTTAAAAGCATTGACTCATGAAACTGCGGAACTTTTGTACCCCTCTGTGGAGAAATTGGTTAATGAGATTGTGGCGGTTAATCACGCTTGGAAAGTAGCTTGTGAATTATTTGGACATGATTCACCCCTATCTACTTCTTCGCGGGATTTAAAAACCTGTTTGCAAGTACGTTTATTGCGAAGCTATGCACCAGAACAGGTTTATTTAATTGAGGATAAAAAATCAGAAGGTGAACCAGTTTACAGCTTATGTCTCCGAGAAGCTATAGGAGAACGCCTGGATGCAGAGCATCTCCCAATGCGGATAGCTGAAAAAGTTCTTACGGATAAAGAATTAAAGCAATTCAAAAAGATATAACCAACATAAACAAGAGGAGTGCAGCGTAGAAATGACAAAAGTTTGGGACATTGTTTGGCATAACGAACCTTTTCATTGGACAATTGCTTTTGTGTTAATAATTGCAATTATTATCGAAGTTTGCACATTATGGCAGTATTGGCGCTCAGAGTGTGGCACAACTGAAGCCGGAATTAAATTTTTGAAGAATTTGAAAAAGGGTAAAAATGTCAAGCTTTTAGAAAAGGATAGTCCTTGGTTAAAAGACCATCTAGGAACTGATGACTCTAGTAAATTCAGACAACAAGATGGATACTTCATACTTATAAAGTATCCATCTGTCTTAGCCCAAGCAATACCTCGTAGTTCCCTACGCTTCGTGACAACCTTGTGTACTGCCATTGGTCTTTTAGGAACTTTTTATGGTATACAACAGGGACTCCAAGGAATCAATTTATCTACAGAAGATCCCAAACAACTGATGACTGCCAGTAAAGAGCTACTAGTGGGAATGAAAACAGCTTTCTCCACTTCCATGATGGGGCTTGGTTCTGGTAGCTTGTTTCTTCTAGTTTTGTTTGGGCGTGATTCACTACGGCAGAAACTACGTGATAGTTTGCGTCAGAAATTGAAGGCGATCGCAACCTTAAAAATAACAGACAATAACAATAGTGATCTAGTTGAGGCATTTATCCGTGTAGGAGATAAATTGTCAGGCTTAAATCAACCGAGTGCTGAAGCCATTGGTAAATCTGTAGGTAAGAGCATAGCAGAACAGTTCGCCGGGTTAAACCAACTGAGTGCTGAAGCCATTGGTAAATCTGTGGGTAAGAACATAGCAGAACAGTTCGCAGGTTTAAATCAGTTGTCAGCCCAAGCTATTGCTTTAGCCGTGCGTCAGCAGATATTTCCAGCTTTAGAAGCAATATTCAAAGAACAGAAACAACTCCGAGTACTCCAAGAAAACCAGGGACAGAGAGTTTTAGAAGAACTCATCAAAGATTTACGAATTCAGGTACTCGAACCGATTGCAGATCGGCTAGATAAAAGTGCAGAGTTAACCCAACAAGCTTCCGAAGCTGTACTGACTCTACATAGAGAATTGGGCGGTATCTCTCAAAGTTTGGCAAATTCCATCCTGACAATTGAGAACTTTCAAAAAGAAACTTTAGTAGAACTTCAAGGATTTGCTAAGAATTTGGGATACACTCTCAATCAATTTAAAACAGATACAAGAGGTGTTTTACAACAAACAGCCGACGAAATTAACCGAGCCGTAGACCAAAGTATTCAAGGACTGACAGCCCAACGAAGTGCTTTTGAAACAAGTGCAGTGCAAGCTGCTGCTACCTTCCGAGGAATTCGAGAGGAACTGCAAACAGCACTTCAAGAACGTGCAGCAGTAGAACAGCAGATGCTTCAAGGATTTGCTAACAATATGGGGCAAACTTTGAGTTAATTCCAAACTGAAACTACGGGAGTTATACAACAAACAGCCCACGAAATTAATCGAGGTGTAATTCAGAGTATCGAAGGAATGACAGCCCAGCGAAGTGCTTTTGAAGCCAGTGCAGTGCAAGCTGCTGCTACCTTCCGAGGAATTCGAGAGGAACTGCAAGCAGCGCTACAAGAACGCGCAATAGTAGAACAGCAGATGCTTCAAGCTACTCGGACTGGAATTATCCAAATTCTCACCCAAGCAAATAGAACCTTTCATGAGCAAACTAATACTCTAAAAACAGTGGGTGATCAAGCTTCTGGTTTGATGAATGGTGCGAAGGATAATCTTCTGGCTACTTTAGGAAATATCGACGCAACACTCACAGCTACCCGCCAAACAGTAGAAGATGATTTGACAAAATTCCGGCAAGAATATCAAGCGAATTTACAGATGTTTTTTCAAGAACAAAACAACTTACTTGAGGGGACACTAGGCAGACAACAGGAAGGATTATCTGGGGTTGTGAACAATCTTGATCAAGTCTTCAGAGAGGAATTTGAAAGACGTAGTGAATTGACTCGAGAAGTAGACGAAAGTATGATTAACATTCAGAGGTCTGTCGAACAAATCAACAGATTAGTTAGTGCGGCTGGATTAAACGATGCACAACGACTAATTCAACTAGAAAATCTTGCTCGTGGTATTGGTCAGCAAGTGCAAATAGTAGACAATTCATACAGGGATTTGAATCAAAAATTTGACCATAGCCTTCAGTCTTGGCAGGGTCATCTTGAAGTTTCTATGCAAAGGAATGTTGACTCACAGTTAAGCTTTTTCCAACAAGCAGATACTTCTATGGCTAGAGTTTGCGGAGATTTACTAGAGACAGCAAAAGTGCTGGCTGCTGCAAATGATAACCGCCAATTTCGTAATGCAGGAAGCAATCATGGATGATTTTATCAGAGGTGAAGTTGATGCAGAGATTATAGAGGATGATGACTCTAGTATTTATCTGTCTATTGCCGATCTGATGTCTAGTTTACTAATGTTTTTTGCTTTGCTATTTATCACTGCACTACTCCAGCTTGCACAAAAGGATGTACCAAAACGGGTAGTAATTGGTAATGTTGTGGGACAGATGAAAAGCAACAATATCAATGTTAAAGTCAACCCAGATAATGGAGATGTCAGTATCCAAGAATCAATTCTTTTTGCCAAGGGAAGTACAGAACTTAAACCAGAAGGTAAAGCCTTTCTACGCCGCTTTATTCCTGTTTACAGTGGTGTTATTTTCTCCAAACCAGAATTTGATCAGGAAATTAGCCGCGTAGTCATATAAGGTCATACTAGCTCGGAAGGAGATGACAAAACCAATCTACAACTAAGCTTGTTGCGAGCATCATCAGTTTACACATACATTTTTTATGATATGAATTTCCCTACCAAAGCACCTTTAAGTCAGAAAATATTAGCTGCTGGTCGTGGAGAAATTGAATCTGACAAGAAACGTGATAATCCAGGCGATCGCAAGGTAGTTTTCCGCTTTCAGTTTCGCAGTGATGAGTTAAAGAAAGATATCCTAAAAACCTCTCTTTAAAGGAGCTAAAACATTGAATTTTCAGTTTTCCATTCCTTCACTACCTGAAACTCCCCAGTGTAGTCCTAATCAACTTATTCAGCTTGCAAGTAACTTACCAGATGCAACAATATCAATACCAAGTGTTGATAAAATATTGGAAGCTATTGAACAGGGTAAAGCTGATCAAGTAAGTAAGTTGGACTGGGTTTATTGCATCCATGCTAAAGCACAGTGGGATCAGCAAAATCTTGACCGATGCAGGAAAACATCAGCAGCTATTTGGAAGGTAGCAATTTCTAATTTATGGTTGCAACATCAGCTATTGTGGCGTTTAGCTCTTTATTATGGTGATCAGCAAAAACAGGTGTTAGCACAGTCTTTAGTTGAATCTTTTGATATTTTTGCTAATTCTGATTTAGTTAGTCACCTCCTACCAGTTCAAATTATTCGGGCGCTTTGGAGTGAACAAGCAGGTAGAGAATTAGCAAAAATTGCTTGTGAACAGCGTGTTAATCGAACTGAATTACTAAACAATATCCGAGAATATTTACCTGTTTGGATTCCATTATTCAGCAAATTCACAGAAGACATAACTCCCTATTTTACTACAATTCGCTCTCCAAATCAGCAGCAAGTAAAATGGCTGTTAAGTTGTTTGGATGAAATGTTAGAAAGTCAGCAAACAAAGGCTGTTAATCATTTGCTAACTAATGTTTCTAATAATATAGCAAGCAATCATTCTTTACTGGTTGATTGGTTGAGACATAACTATAGAAATGGTGAAAAATGGTATAAACTTTCAGATCCAGCAAGGCAACGACTTCGAGAGTGGATTGGAGGTATCAATTATGGTGATTTCCAAAAGTTAGTAAATCTAATATTGAACAAGCTCGATTTACCAGACTTCGAGTCAAATCGGCTATGTAGTCGCAGGGACTTTTGGGCTAATTACAGTAACCGCTTTGAACGGCTTCGCATCTTGTTACCCAAGACATCACAAATCGCCATAGGGTATCAAATCCAAGATGATGTTGATCTACTAGAGGATGATGGTAGTGATCCGACAGAGGTTTGTATATTCGATTTTGGTGAGTGGTTTGTAGTCGAATTCTTTCGTGGAGGCGGTGGTGAGACGCGCCTGTTTCCTAAAAATTCCACAAATGAGCAAATCCTTTTTGGTGAATCAACACTTTCAGTCAAACGTATTCGCTGTCTAGGTGGCGATAGACACGATCATGTTTATCTTTGGCAGGAATTTTCCCCTACTTGGCTTAAAAATCATGGAATTCTGCCTAATCCAAATACCCAGCCTTCCAGAAACCCTATAGCAGAGAAATTACGAAAGCGAGAACACAGCCTTGAGTCGTGGAAAAGAGAAATTGAACGTCTAGAACGCGAAGCTAAAGCCTATGCGTGATGTTAGGAATTTTTCTAAAGACTACTGATGCACAATAATCGTGTCTCGACTTATTTCAATATAGGAATGCTGCTTAAACAATTTAACTAGAGATTGGAAGTTAGCTATAAATAGAGATTCCAATTCTGAGTTATTTATATTGCCTGTCGTGATTAAAAGAAGTTTATAAGGTTGCTGAACTGTTAAAAAAGAGTTGACAAAATCCACATCTTTAGTAATTAAAATTCGATTCTGCTGAATTGATACGGCATTAATCTCATTATCTGGCGTGGCATTTTCCCCTGGTAAGTCTCTGGTGTGGATTGTGTCATAACCTGAAGTTTTGAGAAAACGGGCAAGACGAACTGGTAACTGAGCATCGACAAGAAATTTCATGAGGCGATTCGATGAATGCTTTTGACTTGGCTAAGTCGAGCGGCAAATAACAAGACAGCGAAAATATCTTCAGATTCTAAATCGTCATAATCTTTCAATATTTCTTCAGTACTCATACCAGAACTGAGCAGTTCCAAAATAAACTCAACTGGATAACGAAGTCCTCGAATACAGGGTTTACCGTGGCAGATATTTGGATTATGAGTGATGCGTTGTAGAAGTGTGTTATCCATGCTTCAATAATTCAGAAAAGTTACGTTCACTTAATGATGTTATAGCGCTTGAAGGGCGATATAAAATCAATACTGCGTAGGTTTTGCCTAAAAATCACTTCGGTGTAGGTTGGGTTGAGGAACGAAACCCAACAAAGCCATGCAAATGTTGGGTTTCACGACCTTCAACCCAACCTACAAATTTTCTATGAGGTCTTAGCACTTGGAGGGCGATACAAAATATATTTTTGTTCTCAGATCCTAATTCTAGATGCGAAATGACAGCAGCCCATTGCGATCGCATTCACTAAATGTTAAAACCTTGGGTGTATTGACTTATACGCACATTACCCCAGCTGTAGGGCGATCGCATACATTCAACCCTCTTTAAAATGCACCACAACCACGTTAAGCTGAATTAGAGTGGCAATTTATTGCGCTTTTTAATATGAAAATCTCTGTTCTTGTCAAATTTTAATTTTTTCTGCTTGAGAAACCCGGAATGCTAGACCGAATTTTTGATTACCTCGATTTTCATTTCAGCGTTGAAGCCCCTATAGTTCTGCTGATCCTGGTGCTTTTAGAGGCGCTGTTATCTGCCGACAATGCGATCGCCCTGGCTGCGATCGCTAGGGGGCTGGAAGACAAAGAACTTGAGCGTAAAGCTTTGAACTTTGGTTTAGTCGTTGCTTATGTGCTGCGAATCACCCTGATACTCACTGCCACTTGGGTGCAAAAATTCTGGCAATTTGAATTATTGGGCGCTGCTTATCTGCTGTGGTTGGTATTCCAACACTTTACCTCTCAACAAAGTGAAGACGAGCATCATCACGGGCCGCGTTTTAATTCATTGTTGCAAGCGATACCGGTGATAGCATTTACAGATTTGGCATTTTCTTTGGATAGTGTGACAACTGCGATCGCAGTTTCTCAAGAAAAATGGCTGGTGCTGACGGGTGCAACAATTGGTATTATTACGCTGCGATTCATGGCGGGATTGTTTATCCGTTGGCTAGACGAATATGAAAACCTAGAGGATGCAGGCTATGTAACTGTGGCCTTAGTGGGTTTACGCTTGTTGTTGAAAGTGGTAAACGATAGTTTAGTTCCACCAGAATGGATCATGATTGCTGCGATCTTCCTAATTTTAGGCTGGGGATTTTCCAAGCGTGTTGGTATCCAATTGCCCCAAGTAGAACCAGAAAAGAGCGAAGTCTCTAAGTAAAAAGAGGGAGATGAGGGAGATGAGGGAGATGAGGGAGATGAGGAAGAATAATAATTGTTCACTTATTCCCCATTCCCCACTCCCTACTCCCCACTCCCTACAGTCTTACTCGTGCAACCAAGGCGTTAAGTGTGGTTGCCAATTGACTAATTCTTCATCCTTAAACCATAGGGCTATTTCCTTTTGCGCGGTTTCTGGAGCGTCAGAACCGTGGATTAAGTTGCGACCAATATTTATGCCAAAATCGCCGCGAATCGTTCCTGGCTCTGATGTTAAGGGGTTTGTCGCACCAATAATCTTTCTGGCAGATGCAACCACGCCATCACCTGACCATACCATCGCCACCACTGGGCTAGAAGTGATAAATTCCACTAGACCAGCAAAAAAGGGACGTTCTCGGTGAACATCATAGTGTTGTTCAGCCAACTCCCGACTGACTTTCAAGAACTTTAAACCAACTAGGGTAAAACCTTTAGTTTCAAAGCGACGGATAATTTCCCCCACTAGTCCCCTCTGTACTCCATCAGGCTTAATTGCTAAGAATGTACGTTCCAAAGCTATCTCCAAAAACTTAATGAGTTTTTTATCTGGTCAATTGTCCAAGAGTCCTTTGTCCAAGAGTTTTGCACTCTTGAACGCCAGTTTGCTCAACAGGGGGAACCCCCGCACACAATTGGCTCCTAATGACTAATGACTAATGACATATGACTCTTGACCAATCAGAGTTTATCTCAGAAATTATCTTTGGGTGCATATACGTTCCCAGATGAATACGCTAAATTGTTAATTTGTGGGTGAAAAACAGAGGTTAGGAAGTAAATGGGTGTTGAGTCAACTGCTACATCTGACGAGGTGGTACCAGTACCGTCCAATGGACAAAAATTAGAAGTGAAAAATCATAAGCAAAAAAAACTGTTACCACCTAGTCCTACCACAGGAGATTTACCTCGCTCCTGGAAAATTGAGGATAGCGAAGCGTTATACCGGATTGAAGGTTGGGGACAACCTTATTTTTCCATTAGCGCTGCTGGACACGTTACTGTCGCACCCAAGGGCGATCGCGGGGGTTCTCTAGACTTGTTTGAATTGGTCAACGCCCTGAAACAGCGCAACTTGGGACTTCCCATGTTGATTCGCTTTTCCGATATTTTGGAAGACCGGATTGAGCGGCTGAACGCTTGTTTTAATAAAGCGATCGCCCGCTATAATTACCCTGGCGTTTACCGTGGCGTGTTTCCCGTCAAATGCAATCAAGAGCGGCATTTGATTGAGGATTTAGTGAAATTTGGCAAGCCCCATCAATTTGGTTTAGAAGCCGGTTCCAAGCCAGAATTAATGATTGCTCTGGCTGTCCTGGATACACCAGGAGCATTGTTAGTTTGCAACGGCTACAAAGACCGAGAATACATCGAAACGGCAATGTTAGCCCAAAGACTAGGGCAAACACCAATCATCGTCTTAGAACAGATTGAAGAGGTTGATTTGGTGATTGATGCCAATCGACAGTTAGGTATTAAGCCGATATTAGGTGTTCGCGCTAAACTCAGTACCCAAGGTATGGGACGTTGGGGAGCCTCCAGTGGCGATCGCGCTAAATTTGGTTTGACAATGCCTGAGATAATCGAGGCTGTTGACAAGTTACGGGAAGCTAATCTGCTCGATTCTTTGCAGTTGATGCACTTCCACATCGGCTCACAAATCTCTGCCATCAATGTGATTAAAGATGCCATTCAAGAAGCCAGCCGCATTTATGTGGAATTGGCAATGCTGGGGGCGGATATGAAATACCTTGATGTTGGTGGTGGCTTGGGCGTAGATTATGATGGCTCCCAAACCAACTTCTATGCCTCGAAAAATTACAACATGCAGAACTATGCCAACGATATCGTGGCAGAGTTAAAAGATACCTGTGCTGAACGGCAGATTCCCGTACCAACACTGATTAGTGAAAGTGGACGAGCGCTTGCTTCCCATCAGTCGCTACTGGTTTTTGATGTTCTCAGTACTAGCGATGTCCCCCTCGACGCACCAGAACCTCCGCAAGAGGGAGAATCCCCAATTATTAATTATCTTTGGGAAAGCTACCAATCCATCAACCAAGAGAATTACCAAGAGTTGTATCACGACGCTGCACAATTCAAAGAAGAAGCCATCAGCCGCTTCAACTTAGGAATTTTACGCCTTAGAGAACGAGCCAAGGCCGAACGCCTCTACTGGGCTTGTTGTCAGAAAATTCTCAACATCACTAGACAGCAAGAATACGTACCCGATGAACTGGAAGACCTAGAGCAAATTATGGCTTCCATCTACTACGTGAATATGTCAGTGTTTCAATCAGCACCAGATTGCTGGGCGATCGATCAGTTATTCCCAATTATGCCCATCCACCGCTTGGATGAAGAACCAACGCGGCGAGGAATTTTAGCAGACCTCACCTGCGACAGTGATGGTAAAATCGACCGCTTTATTGACCTGCGCGATGTCAAATCGGTTTTAGAGTTGCACACCTACAAGCCCGGAGAACCCTATTATTTGGGGATGTTCTTGAATGGAGCTTACCAAGAAATCATGGGCAATTTGCATAACCTATTTGGCGACACCAACGCCGTTCACATCCAATTAACGCCCAAAGGCTACCAAATTGAACATGTTGTCAAAGGAGACACCATGAGCGAAGTAGTGAGCTACGTCCAGTATGACTCCGAAGATATGGTGGAAAACATTCGCCAGCGTTGCGAGAAAGCATTAGAAGAAAAGCGGATCACCCTAGCGGAATCTCAGCGACTGTTACAAACCTACGAGCAGAGTCTCAGAAGATATACGTACTTAAATAGTTAGGATTGGGCATTGGGCATTGGGCATTGGGCATTGGGCATTGGGGAAAGACCCTGAAAAAGTTCTCCCCTGCTCCCCATTCCCCATTCCCCATTCCCCATTCCCCATTCCCCATTCCCCATTCCCTAATTTGCGTTTGTCCCCAACAATTCCTCTATCGCTTGTCGCTCAAGAGGGGTATGTGATGGGACTGTCTGACGGGCATCGGTAATCAGCCAATCTAAAGCAGCCGCTTGTACATCGATCGCAGCACCAGTTTTATCTACGCAATAACGTCCAAACACCAGCTTATCGACTAACCGGACTCCTGGCCCCAGACGCGACCATTCAAAAATCACGCTGTTATCTACTGTTGCACCACTACATATCCAACAATTGGGGCCAATCATCGCTGGGCCGACAATTTTAGCTCCGTCTTCGATTCTGGTCATGCCACCAATGTAAACTGGACCTGTGATATCTACTTTGTCCCAATTTACGGCGACATTTAAGCCAGTGTAAATGCCAGGCGCGACTTCATGACCAGGGATTTGCACATTTTTGATTTCACCCAGCAACACACCGCGAATCGCCCGCCAATAGTCTGGTACTTTACCAATATCTACCCATTCAAAGTCCATAGGGATGGCGTAGAAGGGAGCTTTGATTTCTACCAATTTGGGAAACAATTGGCCACCAATGTCATACTCGACACCAGAGGGAATATAGTTAAAAACCTCTGGCTCAAAGATGTAAATACCTGTGTTGATGTTGGTGCTGAGGGCTTCTTCTGTTGAAGGTTTTTCTTGGAAAGCTTTGACACGACCATCTTCGTCAGTCACAACTACACCGTAGCTAGAAACTTCTTCTTTGGGGACAGGTTTGGTAATTATAGTAGCGATCGCCCCTTTGGCTTTATGCCATTTAACCGCCGCAGTTAAATCCAAGTCAATCAAAGCATCACCGCACAACACCACAAAGGTATCATCAAAAAATGGTGAGAAGTCTTGAATGCGCCGCATCCCTCCAGCTGAACCGATCGCTTCCCCCTCAAGTTTACCCTCGTCATCAATTTTCCCTTCAAAGGAATAGGCAATCTCTACCCCAAACCGTTGACCGTCACGAAAATAGTTTTCTATTTCTTCGGCCAAATGACTAACGTTGACCATAATCTGGTCAAATCCATGTCGGCGTAACAGTTCCAGCAAGAACTCCATCACTGGCTTTTGCAGGATGGGAATCATCGGTTTGGGAATTGTATAGGTAATCGGACGCACGCGAGTACCTTTACCAGCCGCGAGAATCATCGCTTTCATAAAAATTTATTCCTCAACCACAAGCCAGTTTACTTTTATCGAGTGATACTTAATCATCAGTTTTTATTTCTGCTCTAAGTTATCCTTCAAGACAGGGATAACAGTAATTTAGTGGTTATTGCAACCATAGGGGTACTTAGATGACAAGCGATCGCTTATCTTTTCAATTTACTCGGATTTTGGGGCTGAAGCAAAAATCTCTAAATTATCTGTAGGGCTACTTTTGGCTTTCTTAGTTCATCGGGTGCTCAAAAGGTTTGCAGGTGTTAGCTGAATCTCTAAGTAAGCGAATTTTAATCTCGTGGTAAAACTCCTCTTGAAATAGCTCTACTTTCGATTGAGCCGAAAGTAGTAGTAGCGCCCAGAAAACGCTAACTAGGTTACTGTGTTTAGACTCATGTCCAGAGCCGTTTTGGTTGAGAAGCTTTGTCTGGGTCCACAACTCTACAAGTTGTTCTAAATTAAACCAATTTTCTTCTAAACTTAGCTCTGTTGCCGACAATTTCAACAGCTGCTCCAATTCCCTAGCGACTTCTGTCAGATTTTCCTGGTGAGCTAACTCCAGCGCTTCCCGCATACTTTGGACGCTAGGCTGACGTCTGGGACGGATAGGTTTGCTGACTTTTTCTACTAGTTTCAGTTGGTTCGCCATGATCTGCAATTGCTTGATTAACTCTTGCAGAGTCACCCGGCGCTTTGGTGGCGGCATTGCGGCTGGACGACGACGCAATTGCCGTTCTAGTGGTAGACGATGACCCTGATGTGATATACCGTCTTCATCTGACAACAGAGCATCATCTTCTACACCATCCTCTCCATCTCCTACTGTTGACAATTGCATTAAGGTATTGGCTTTGAATAATACCAGCATTGATGCTGACAAAAATGCCTGTCCAGATTGAGACAAGTCCGCTTCATAGCCTCGGGCTATTGCCTCCGGTGCCATCAGTTCTAAATAACGGTCAATCACCTCAATCACTTGGACATCCCAAGGATCAATTTCCCCCTGCTGGGCTTGGTAAATCAAGAGTGTGATTGTTTCTAATAGCTCGGAAGCTTCCATCAACGGGTTCTTAATTAATTAATAAGAAATCAAAAGACCGTAAATTCAACACTAAACTCATTGACTATTGGCAAAGCGTGTACTTTATACGTTTGCTTGCGCTTGTTTTAATCAGGCTTTGCCTGCTCTGAAATTTGTAATCAATCACCATTGTCAATTGTGAGATCAGATTGTGCAACTTTTGATTCTTTGGCTTCGTTGCTATCCCGCTTGGGAATAAATTCCAAAGCTAATAGCTAAAGTCCGTTGAAACGGACTAAATTGAGTTAGTTGGAACAATCACTCGTTCCCATGCGGAGCATAGGAATGAGAGAACAATGGGAAATCGAGCTTTTTTCGACTTGTGTGTACACCGTAGGTCTTAATCGGGGGGGCGATCATGGGCAATAGTGACAGTTGATACAAAATCACTCGACTTGGCGCTCTTGATTGCATCGAAAGTGCCTTTAATAGTACCAGCAATGGGAACAGCAACAAGTGTCCCCAACAATCCCGCAATCTCAAATCCCATCAAAATAGACACAAAAATCCAGATGGGATTCAGTCCAATGAAATTGCCGAGTAACCTGGGCGCTAACAGGTTATCTTTAAGCTGCTGCATGAGAATTGCCGCGATCGCAACTTGAACTGCCAACCACCAATTTTGCAGAAGTACTAAAATCGTCACCAGACCAATGCCGAGAGACGCGCCGATAAAGGGAATGAGTTCTGAAATCCCAATTAACATGGCAAACAACAGGGCAAAGGGCACCTTGATCACTAAGAAAATTGGCGTCAGGGTTAGCACCATGAACAGTCCTAGCAACAACTGGCTGAGGAAGAAGTTTTGGAAATTTAGGCGCAAGGATCTGCCGAGAGGATCTGCAATATTAGAGGGCAAAAGATTGATTAGACCATACCAGACGCGATCGCCATATAAAAGCATATAAAATGCAAGCACGATAACTAACACTAAGTCAAGTAATCCTGACAGCAGCGTTCCAGCAAATCCGACTGCACCAGAAGCTAGCTGTTGCACCACATTCTGAATGTTGGCATTGATTTGACTGCTCACAACCGTCAGATCAATTGGCAAACGTCGTTGTTTTGCCAGCGTCTCAAACTGCTCTAGGTTTGCTTGACTGGTGGTTAACCAATTAGGGATCTTATTTAAGAGTTGGATTGTTTGGTCAATGATCAACGGTACTAGGGTGATGCCCAGAATCCCAAACACGGTTAACGTTGCAAGTAAAACTATGATCACCGCCTGAGTGTGGGTGATCCGAGCACGTTCAAAGAACTTAACCGCGTAATTTAGGAGAAAAGCCAGAATCGCCGCAATGCTCAAGACGGTAATCGGATGCTGGAAATAGCGAAAAAGCACAGAAAGCAGCCAGACATTGAGAGCGATAATGGGACCGCTTAGACCATAAATTAACAGGCGTTGAAGGGAGGCCGAACGGCGCATTTTATGCAACCTATTTTAGATATACCTTGAGAGAATTTTAAAAATTCTTGATGGCGTTGATCATCATCATAGATATTTTTAATAAAGACAAGTATAAGCGTATCTGATAATAAGGAACAAAATCACAATGAACAAAACTGTAGCTGACCTTCGTAAAGACTATACCTTGGAAGGTTTGAGCGAACTCGAAGTAGACCTCAATCCTTTTATCCAATTTAAAAAATGGTTCGATCAGGCTCTAGCAGCGCAACTTCCTGAACCCAATGCCATGACCATTGCCACAGCCACACCAGACGGTAAGCCCTTAGCCAGAATGGTGTTACTCAAAAATTTTGATGAACGGGGCTTTGCCTTCTTCACCAACTACAACAGTCACAAAGGACAAGAACTAGCAGAAAATCCCCAGGCGGCTTTAGTCTTTTGGTGGGCAGAACTGGAGCGTCAAGTCCGAATTAGTGGGTATGTGGAGAAAGTTTCTGAAACTGAGTCTGACCAATATTTTCACACTCGCCCTGCCAATAGTCGCCTGGGTGCGTGGGTATCTAATCAAAGCGAGGTGATAGAAAGCCGAGAAGTTCTGGAGCGACGCTTGCAGGAGTTTAAGAGCAAATATGGAAATGAGGAGATTCCTCGACCGCCTCATTGGGGAGGCTTACGAGTGATCCCCACAAAAATTGAGTTTTGGCAAGGCCGCTCTAGCCGCTTACACGATCGCTTGCTCTATAGCCGTTTAGATAATGGCACTTGGAAAATTGAGCGGTTGTCACCTTGAAGGAGGCATGAGGCAGAGGAATTTTCCCCGTGTCCTCGCGTCCCTCTTACCACTGAGCGATCGCATCTTGAATTGCTGCCCGTGCTTCTGATAGAGATTGGGTACGGGCATCATCACTATTGTTCATGCTATTAGCGTTAATAAATTGAATGTCTGTAAGCCCAATAAAGCCGAAAATCGTTCGCAGGTAGGGTTCTTGGAAGTCGTAGGCAATGAAAGGAGATGTTGGGCTAAAGTCACCGCCGCGAGCTGTAATGATTACCGCTTTTTTACCCTCGACTAATCCTCTAAAACCTTGAGCTTCTATTGCAACAGTCCGGTTAATCCGAACGATTTGGTCGATGTAAGCCTTGAAAGTGGAAGGTATATTAAAGTTATACATTGGCACTCCAAAGACGTAGCGATCGGCACCTAAAAATTCATCTACTAACTCCTCAGAAATCCTAAGTGCCTGAGTTAATTCTGGGGTATGGGTTTCTGGTGGTGAAAATGCCGCCGCAATCCAAGCTTCATCAACGTGAGGAACTGGCTGATGCCCTAAATCTCGATAGGCGATCGCATCTTCAGGATGCGCTGCTTTCCAACTACTGACGAATTCCTTAGATAGTTCTCTGGAGTGCGATCGATCTGCACGGGGGCTGGAATCAATATGTAGAATGTTTACCACCAAATATCTCCTGATTAGCTAAGATTTCTGCTTTTACTTTTTTTGAGTCTAAATTTCAAAGCATCAGATTAGATACTAAAAATAACTAGTTACTAAAGTAAAGTAGTTACCATAAAGTAACTGTCGCACAATCTTAGCTAACTGCTCGATGTTTGTCTCTAAAAATCCTGATGCTTGCCCTGTTAGTATTCTGATGTCCTTACTATCAGGGCCGTGGACAATGTATATACTGTGGGTATTGTGTAATAGTGGGCCTACTCGCTTTGGTGCATTGAAGCACCTAGTTGAGGGCATCTCCACCAAAGTTCTAACGGAAAGACTGAGGATGCTTGAGGCAGCAGAAATTATTTATCGCCACTATGAACCAACTGTCCCACCTCAAGTAACTTACGGTCTCACAGAACGTGGTCAGGAACTCATTGAAATCCTTCATCAACTCAATGCACTTGCTGAACGTTGGTATGGCAGCGAACAACGGGAACAAAGAATGGGGAATGGGGAATGGGGAATAGTGACGACTGAAGTTGTGGGATTGGAATAAGGACACTTTATTAGGACTTACGCACGAGTTACGGAATCACGTAGACGCGGAGCGGCTTGCCGCAGGCTACCGCTCCAGGCGCAGAGAAGCCAGTGCGTTGGGCGGGTTCCCCGACTTAAAGCAACTGGCGCGACACACAAGAGTTGTCGGAGCGGCGGCTTGGGCCGATGGCGCAGCCCGCCGCAGGCATCTGAACTTCTCCCTACAGCCCTGCGGGCATCCTACGGCAGGCGCTAGCCTCTCCCTTTGGGAGAAGGGGAGACGCGCAAGGGACGGTGGAAATCAGAGTTTCAGAGATATTTTGCGTAAGTCCTATTTATGACTCTGGAGCATCTCGGCATAATTTTGCTTTTTGACTGCACTCTAAACCCAGAACTAAAGTTATTCCCTATTCCTTAAGACAGTTCCATCCATACTGAAAGTTCTTCCATGTCAAACAGAGGAAGTTTTTGAATACCAGCTTTTTCGAGGCTGTTGTCTTGTGTATTTCCACGCCAGATTACGCAAGTTACGAAGTCCGCGATCGCTCCGGCATTCCGCAGCGCTTCCGTACTTTTTATAACCTGACCACCTGTTGTAATAACGTCTTCAATGATACACAATTTTTTTCCTTGGATATTAATCCCTTCTGCTATTCTCTCAGTCCCATATTCTTTTTTTGTCTTCCGAACAAAGACAACTGGCAATCCAACTTCTAATGAAATTGCTGTTGCCAAAGGAACTCCCCCTAATTCCAGCCCTGCCAAAATTTCCGTGCCTGGTGGAATCTTTTTTACCATTTCTTTAGCTAACCGCTTCAGTAACAAAGGATTAGATTCAAACTGGTATTTATCAAAGTAATGGTCAGATATTTGACCAGAACGTAACCGAAACTCACCTCTCAAGTAGGAAACACGAACAATTTCTTTGGCTAATTCGCTATGATTCATTTTTAAAAAAAGCTGGAGGAAGTGTAAAAAAGCCGATGTATTCTCCATCGGCTTCGCTAACAATATTCAACAGATAAATAGTCTACTGTTCCTGGATCGCTGCTACTTTGGCAGGAAACTGAATTCTGGGATCTGGCATGAAATTGTATCTCAAGTACAATCCTCCCCAGACAAACAAGATAATTAACAACGCACCAATACCAAGGGGACTGGGAAGCCAGAAAACAGTTTCTATGTGGTTTAGCTCACCAGGCTGGAGTTTCCACACTAGTTGATTGCCATTTTTTTGTGGCGCAATCGCAGTTTCAGTTTGTTGAATGTTTTTGGCTCCCCAAGGAGTCTTCAAGCTAAATTCCAAATCGAGAATTGAACCAGCATTAGCCAGGACATTATCTTTGCTGGCAATTAGAGACAGCGATCGCAAATCCAAATCATAAATCAACCGATTTCTGACTAAAAGTAAAAAATTGTTCTGTTCCAAGAGGACGTTTGATTCAATTTTCGGCAGTTCTGAATCAGATTCGCTCTGCACAGTCTCAGAGGATTGATTTACACGGGAGTTAAAAAATCCGTTAAACTTTTCTTGCAATTCCCTACCACTGCTAAAAGGAATTGTGACGATGATTTCTTCTTGGGAAACTCGTTGCGCTTTACCCTCAAGTTGACGGGCGCGGCGTTCTATGGTGTTTAACCATTCGTAGACAGAATCGCCACTAAAACTGGTTAGCCGCTCTCCCAACTTAATATGCTGTACTAGTTCACCACTATTTGAATTATCAAAGTTAAGCCCCACATCGTACTTCACACAGCCAGACAATAGCAGGGATGTTAACACCACTAGCCACAAAATAGGATTTCGGAGGGGAAAAACGCGCTTCATTCGATTTCGACCATTCAGTGGTGAGAGAAATTTCATTTTTGCCAACACAAAACTAAATGGTCTGATTAACCACAAGGAAATCTTTCCGAAAATTGCAGAAGTTGAAACCATAAATCTCCCCAAAAGTCAAATTTTTTAACCAATCTTGACTTATTAGTATTGTTTGAGATTCCGAGAACACCGTTTTGGTAAAGAATTTTAATCCAAAATCCCAAATCCAAAATTGGTAAGCTGTTCCATCTTTAACTTGCATAATTGGGCGGGCTTTTGGGCCCAGCCCACAAGACTTTGATTAAATTTAGATATGCAAACTAGATAAAGAACAGCTTATCAGCCGGGGGTTGCTGAAAAACTCAACCAAACCAAGTACGAGATAGTTAAACCAATGGCAATTAGTGCCACCCAGATAAAGCGATTATCTCTGGTATTGACCTGACTGAGGTCAACGAATTCTGGCTCGGCAGGTTTAGACTTATTCTGCACAGAAGATTTCGTAGACTTAGCAGCTATAGAAATTTTGAGTTCATTATCGGGTAGTGTGCCCAAATCGGGGATTTGGGTCATCCATTCGCTGGGTCTTTTCAGCTTTGGTGCTTTTAAGATGTAAAGCATCTGTCGCGCTTGTTTGCTGGTTTCAAAATGGGGATGGCGTTTGAGTCTTTCGCAAAGAGCGATCGCATCATCCGTGCGTCCAGCTGCTTCATAAGCTGTCACCAGATCAATTTCTACTTCGCCCCCAAGGCGAGAATTACGAGCTAACAGGGCGCTGGCCTTTTCTAAATTTTCTACGGCTTCGCGGTATTGCCCATTTTCAAAGGCAATTTTCCCAGTCTGGTAGCGGGTTTTAGCGATTTCTAAACTTTCTGTACTCACGTTTTCTATAAAAAATCAGCACTATTTTTATTTTGCCAATCCCAGCAATCTTTTTGGAATCTTTTCAAAAACTGGCAATCTGAAAGTGAATAAACTTCTAAAATTTTAACTAAGTAGCTGCGATAATTTTCTGATTAAAAATTCTGGTATCAAATGCAGGTGAGCAAAATATGTTGAAAATCAAGCATTCACAACTGAATTGGCTCTTAGCAGGTATGACTTTAGCAGTGATGGGTGTAAGCATTGCTCCAGCTTCCGCCCAGCGTGTGATCGTGATTGACGGCGCTTATGGAGCCAGGCGATCGCCTGCTGTTGGTTCCTTTATTTATAGTAGTCCGATTCCCACACCTGGTTATGGAGCAAGGCGATCGCCTGCTGTTGGTTCCTTTATTTATAGTAGTCCGATTCCCACACCTGGTTATGGAGCAAGGCGATCGCCTGCTGTTGGTTCCTTTATTTATAGTAGTCCGATTCCCACACCTGGTTATGGAGACAGGCGATCGCCTGCTGTTGGTTCCTTTATTTATGGTAGTCCGATTCCCACACCTATGCCTGTAGACCCGACAACGGGACTAATACCACAACGCACTCATTACTACAATTATTCCTATCCCCAGATCAGGCAGAACGTGAGAAATTCTACCCTGATTAATCCAACTTGGATTAATCCGGCAATTCCAGACTCAACCATAGTTAACCCAGTGATTATAGATAACTCATGGCATCGTAGATCATTTAGCGGTGAGCGATCGCTAGTTAACCCGGTGATTATCAATAACTCATGGCATCATAGACCATTTAACGGCGGGCGATCGCGTGTTTTCATTTATCCCCGGTAAGGGATTTCCAACAAATAAATTACGCAATCTTGTCAGGTGGGCCGAAAAGCCCGCCTTTAGTTACTGGGCGCTCATGTCGTCCAGCCCACAAGAAGTAGTTGAGTATTTTTTTATTTGAAATTCCCTAAAGAGAGATGAGGAAGAACTTTTTACTCCAAACTCCTGTACAGACGCGATTAATCGCGTCTCTTACAACGTAAACTGCGAACCCAGAATCATCGTTCCAATCCCAACATCAGTAAAGATTTCTAGTAATAGGGCGTGGGGAATGCGACCATCAATGATGTGTGCCGCACGCACTCCTTGAGCAAGCGATCGCACACAACAACTGACTTTAGGAATCATCCCACCGCTAACTACACCATTGGCAATCAACTCGCGGGCTTGGCGAATATCTACTTTCGGAATCAAAGTAGATTGGTCTTTGTAATCTTTTAAAATTCCACTGGTGTCAGTCAGTAAAATTAACTTTTCTGCTCCTAGTGCAGCAGCGATTTCTCCAGCTACAGTATCGGCGTTAATATTATAAGCTTGTCCCGTTTCGTCTGCGGCGACGCTGGACACTACTGGAATATAACCATTGCTAGCGAGGGTGTCCAAAATCTTGATATTCACATTGCTGACTTCCCCGACAAAACCGATGCCTTCTTGACCTTGGGGACGGGCTGTAAATAGATTACCGTCTTTACCACAAAGTCCTACAGCCAATCCACCAGCTTGGTTAATCAGGGAGACAATTTCTTTGTTAACTCGACCAACTAAAACCATTTCCACCACATTCATTGTGGCGGCATCAGTGACTCGCAAACCATTTTTAAATTGTGGTTCGATGCCCAGCTTATCTAACCAACTGTTAATTTCTGGGCCACCGCCGTGTACTACAATTGGACGCAAGCCCACGCAGGATAAGAATACAATGTCGCGGATAACTTTGTCTTTGAGTGTGCTATCTTTCATCGCTGCGCCACCATATTTGACAACAACAGTACGACCGGTGAATTGTTGAATATAAGGTAGTGCTTCGCTTAGTACACGCACACGAGTGGCTTCATCTTGCCTGATGTATTCAGAATCGTTGTCCGTCATGAGGAGCCTAACAGAGAGATTTAAAACCTATTTCAGTCAGTGTAGAAGACTTTGTAACTCCTCACAATCTCTGCTGCCAAAGTTGAGTATGTTTGTACTGATCAGCCATAGCTGTTTAGTTCAGTTACGAGTTCCCCATCTGGCATAACGGTATTGGAGAAATAAGCTCCATACATTTCTGCGCCGCGCCAGTTAACTTCCAATAAATCATCAACAATGTTTTAACATACTCTTGATATTTTGCTAGTTTATCCACTGTACAATCACCTCATCTACTGGATTCTAAACAATTATTTAAAAAATTATGTAGGTTGGGTGCAGCATTAGCGGAACCCAACATTATTTATATTAATTGATTTCCTCATAATCGATTGGTGCTGATCCCAAAGTCGAGTAAATTTGTACTAGAATGACTTTAGCAATCTGGCTGGATTTGTAAAAGGTTGCTTGTTGTGTAAATCACACAGCAATAACAGTAATAGTGGCAGTATCTTTTTTGTAATGAGATACTGATAGTAATGTTAACAATCGCTTTATTTGAGTTATGGATATTAAAGAATTACTCAGACAGTATGCCTCTGGGGAAAGAAATTTTATTGGCATTAGTTTAAACAATGCTAATTTAATAGGTATTAACTTGAGCGGAGCTAATTTAAGCAACTCTAATTTAAGAAATGCCGAGTTACACGGGGCTAATCTTCAACGAGCTATTCTTAAAGGAGTTGATTTAGAGGGAGCAAACCTACGCTATGCAATGCTAGATGAAGCAGATTTGAGTAATGCCGATTTAATTGAGTGTAATTTTCAATATGCCAGCTTAAAAGGGGCAAAATTAGCAAACTACAAAATATTGGAAAGCAGTTTAGAAGGTGCAAATCTAGAAGGCGCAAATTTAGAAAATGCAGACATAGTTGATACAAGATTCGAGGATACAAATCTCACAAATGCTAATTTAAGTAACGCTGAGATTGTGGAAACAAGTGGTTCCCCAGAATTAAGGTTGGCTATTTTGTGCAACACGATTATGCCAAGCGGCCATATTTGCAACGACAATTGTAATCCTGCTGCGATTAAAGATATTTTGTTGCAACGTTACGCATTAGGAGAACGAGATTTTACAAACAATTTCAGTTGTGTTGAATTAAGGCTTTCTGATTTGCGAGGAGCCGATTTAAGTGGTGTACAGCTTCCTGGTATAAAACTGTGGAATGGTCTTTGACAAGGCGTAAATCTAAGTAATGCAAATTTGAGTCGTGCTTGGTTAATTGAAATTTTTTTCCAAAATGCCAACTTAGAAGGTATTAATCTTGAAGAAAGCAACTTGAGTAGCTCATCTTTTAAATCAACTAATTTAAGAAGAGCAAACTTAAAAGGTGCTAAATTCGACGTGGGTGAACATGGTTGTGCTTTGACAAACTTAACAGATGCAGACTTCACAGAAGCTGATTTAAGTAATGCCACTTTAGTAAGAGCTATAGTAAGTAAAGCTAATTTTACTAGAGCTAACTTAATAAATGCAAATTTAGGCAAGACTGATTTAATGCGTGCCAATTTCACCGAAGCCGACTTAACTGGAGTTAACTTGAGTGAAGCAATTTACTGCTCAGAAACAATTTTTCCTGCAAATGTTAATTTATCTCAAGCTATCCCAATTACCTCTGGAGTAGATTTATCTGGACATCACAAATATCTTTTATCTTGCAGAGATTTACACTCTCTTGATTTAAGTAGAGCTAACTTAAGCGGTCTTTACATGAATGATGTAAATTTGAGTGGTGCAAATCTTAATGAATCTAATCTTAACAATACTCATTTAAGTTCTGCAAATTTAAAAGGTGCAAGTTTAATAGGTGCTAACCTTAGTAAGGCTTATTTAGGTGGTGCTAATTTAAGTAATGCTGATCTTAGCTATAGCATCATGACTAATACCAATTTAGTAGGAGCATTTTATAATTCGGAAACTATTTTTCCTAATGGTAGTGATTTATCAAAAGCTATATATCTTGATTCAGGCGCAAATCTATCTAATATATTTTTCACAAGAATTAATTTAAGTAGAGTTAATTTATCTAACACAAACTTAAGTAATTCAATTTTAAAGTATATTGACCTAAGTTATGCAAACCTTAGTAATGCTAATCTAACTAATGCCAATTTGGAAGGCGCGATTTTAGATGGTGCAAATCTGGAAGGAGCAATATTCAGTACAACTATTATGCCTGATGGTAGTGTTCGGAATAACTGATACTAAATAAATCACTATTCCCAGATTACCCGACACAACAAACAAGCGATCGCTCCTTCAAACCTCTAGAATTGAAATCACTCGACTGAAGCTAGGGAATGAAATATAACAGCGATGTCTGACGACAAGCCCGGAGTTTCGGAGTCTCCGGCTTTGCGTCTACGCATTTGGAATATTTGCAGATAATTAGGAGCAATCATATTTTCCAGTAGTGCGATCGTCTGCGACCGACTGGAAGTCATCGCCTGCTATTACAGCAAAACCTGTATATTGCCGTACTTTAGGATGACGAAAACCAAGAACTATATCTTCTTTAGGAACTCCTGCTTGGAGCAAATCAGTTGCTACACCTTCTTCAGTATCATCGCATTGAATCCAAATTTTTTCACCAATTAAACTTAAATGAATGGGTGTGGTATGGAGATATTTATCGCCACTCCAACCTATATCCAAAACTAAGTATTGTCCGCGCTGATCATCAAATAAAACGTGAGAGGTGTAATCATCGGGTAACGCAGTTCGATAAGCGGCATGATTTTGGAGTACGCTCTTAATAATATCTTGGTATTTTAATCGGGTATCCATTGCACGATAGCCTCACTTTTATCATCAAAAACAATTAGCTTGATAATTTGGTTTTTGAGTAACACTTGTCCCAATTGTATGGTAAATACGCTGTTAAACGTTAGTTGAGAAACGGCAAGATAAAGGTTGCGCTCGCTCCCCATTTCATTCAGGATTTGGCGATACAGGACATACTGCCCCAATGCTTGCTCCAAATCTTTTACGTCAGATTGTCCGACAAAACTCTTTACTTCAACAACAATTCTTTGGGTTTCTTTTTCGGCACTGATGAGACGTTCTGCACCCAAATCGGCAGATAGACGCTTTTTGCCTATTTGCAATGGAAAGGGATCGTGGGTAATTGTCCAACCATCCTTCTGCAAGGCAAATTTCACAGTGTTGTGGTAAATATCTTTTGCTGGCACACCAAAATCCTAACGTCTAAGAATTGTAAGGGGATTTATCTATTTTGGATGTTTTTCTACACAATCTGTTAGTACGTTTTCCTCCTATTTTGCACCACCGTCTGATTGTGATCAATATTTCCCATTAATGAGAAACTTGTGTTTTGAGAACGGTAGGAATTGCCTCAAGTACTCGCTTGGCAACGTCTTCGGGTGTATCTCCCTCTCGCTCGATGATGTGCAAATCGGCTTGAGAGTAAAGTGGTGTTCGTTGTTCGAGGAGCGATCGCAATTTACCTTGAGGATCAGCATCTTGCAGCAGTGGTCTTGTGGTATCCTCAGCTAAACGGCTGTAAATTAGCTCCACTGGCGCATCTAGCCACACGATCAAACCGTGGTGCAAGTAACCCCAATTTTCTCGCCGCAATACAATGCCCCCACCGGTTGCTATAGTCAACTTTGTAAAAGCACAAACTTGTGAAAGTACGTCGCTTTCTAACTGGCGAAACCCAGCTTCACCAACTTCGGCAAATAACTGATTGATGGATTTACCTGCTGCTTGGGCAATGACATTATCGGTATCCACAAACCCATAACCCAATTCCTTTGCCAGTAAGCGCCCTACTGTCGTCTTACCAACGCCCATAATCCCTATTAAGTAGAGGTTGACTCCTTGTAATAAACTGCTCACCAGTTGCTTCGCTCCAATTCTGAGTTCTGAGTCACAGTTTCTAATTATAAACTCAACGACTTAATCTAGGATTTAAAAATACGGAGTTTTGCACCGATCGCGCAACCAGATAAAATTATTTGATTGGCGATCGCTAATAAACCGATAACTTATAATATGATTTTCTTCTTATAGGAGTGTTCTTGGATAAAATGTCTCAGATACCAGTAATCTCAGAACATATTGAAATTACTCTCGGTGTGTGTGGGGGTAAACCGCGCATTGCTGGACACCGAATTACAGTGCAAGATATTGTTATTTGGCACGAACGCATGGGGCTTTCCCCTGACGAAATCGTTTATCATTATCCCAGTATCAGTTTAGCTGATGTTTATACTGCTCTAGCTTATTACCACGATCATCGAGATGAGATCAGGCAACAAATTGCAGAAGGAGAAGCCTTTGTTAGAGAAGTACAAGCTGAAACTCCTTCAATCCTGCAAGAGAAACTAAAGAATCGAAATAACACAAAAAATTCGATTCCACCTAGATGAGAATGTCAGTAATGCTATAGCAAAAGGCTTGCGTCACCGTGGTATTGATGTGACAACTACATCGGAAACACGACTGATAGGTGTATCAGATGGAGAACAGCTTTATTTTGCAATGTCTGAGAATCGGGTAATTTTCACCCATGATGATGACTTTGTGATATTTTATCAAGGAGGTGGTATGTTTATGCACGCAGGAATTATTTACTGCGCTCACAACCGCTATTCAATTGGGGAAATATTGAGGCGTTTAATTTTAATCTCAGAAGTTCTTGAGCCAGAGGAAATGATATATAAACTTGAATTTCTCTGAAAGGTTTTATTGTTTTACTCAAATGCAAAAAACGATACCTTCTGGTGCAAGACGCTACACGTAGCTTGCTTAACAGCAGGGTTACGCGTAACGCATCCTGGGGCGACTCCAGTTTTTCACCTTGACTGAGTATCTGGTTTGGTTACTCAGTATTTATTCTATGTTTTTATATAATCAATTAGAAAAATAAACTCTAACAGTACTGCTACTACAACTTTGATAAGCGACATTAGTAATTTCCGCAAGAATACAACCACAAAGTAAACCTCTGAGGAATTTATTTTCAATGGATGTCAAGGCTTTTCCCTTTGCGGGTATCAAATTTACGTATAACTTTTCTAACTTTCAATTATTTTTAAATTCTACAAATTCGTCTTCTATTTAAGATGAATCAACTGCCGTCATTACTGCTATTAATGTATTTAAAGTAACTTAGGCACTAGATTAACGATTCTCCTGTGAAATTAACATAAGCAATAAATGATCAATTTCTCAGCAATGTAGTAACCTTGTTGAAATAACTAGGTAATTGCTGCATAGCGATCGCTATGTTAACGAGAAAATTAAGATAGCTTGTTTGAAACTTTATCCAAACAATTTCTGTCTATATAAATAATCCGGATTTTAACTCTGGTAGGTTATTTTAAGTATACATAATACTGTGTTCCTAACATCACAACGTCGTTATTCTAAAAGTTCAGTTATAACCAGCTTTGCTCAATTAAATGTTCCTGATAAAGGTGTAAATAATGACTTGTTTCCTGCGATCGCTAAAAAAACCTTACAAAGTTGAAGTTTGGACACAATAACTACTGCATATTTCACCCCAATAAGCCTGAATGAATAAATATAGTATGAATGAGGTGTCAACTATGACTCGAATTCGTGACATTGTACAAAGAGCCTTAGCAACTGGCTATTTGACAATGGAAGCTGAAAACCAACTACGACAACTGTTGACAACCCGATATGACTTAGAAGATTTTAATGCTTTCATGACTTTGCAGGAAGCTGCCATGACTGGTAAGGTCAAGCAGGAGTCTAGAGAGCGGTGTGGCATCAAGTAGAGACGTAGCCTGCTACATCTCACCGACGGGGGCGTTTACCATCATTCTCAAAATCATCATCATCATCAAAAAAGTCCCAATCATCATCATCCGCTTGATTCGTAGCTGGTGGCTGATAAGGGGGGATGATTACCCGGTAATCAGCATCGTAAATTGATTCAGTTTTTCCCGCAGCCGTATTTTTTGGCTCACGGTAGCTGTAAGAGTAAACTGAACCAGACTGAGAAGTGCTTTTGGCTTCTGATTGACGTTCGTAAGTTTTAGAGTCTCTAGGCTGTTGAACTTGAGGATTAGGGGTAGACGCTTCCTCTGACTTTTCATCAAAGTTCCAATCATCATCTTTACTGCTATTTGTCTCCCAATCATCAAATACATCACTGCTAGGCGCTTCTTTTTTAGTAGCTGGTGGTGGAGGACTGGCAGGGCCAGATGCAGGTTCTTCTCTCCGGGTTGCTTTCGCACGAGGCGAAGTGGCGGTTGAACTCCCAGGAGTTCGGCGTTGTCCTCCCACAAAATAATTGGATAAGTTAAACAAGGTAGCAATCAATATAGATGTGAAAGCACCAGTGGCAGTACTGAACAAAATCCATATCGCTAGTGGTAATGGTTGAGTCCGCACGCCCAAAAATACTAGCGATAGGGCAGGTGACCAATTTTGGAGTAACAACAGCGTTAGTCCTCCCAGTACCGCCACCAATAGAATTAAGCGAATTACAGCCATAGCAATTTTGTCAGTTGTCAGACAATTTTGGATTTTAGATTTTAGATTTTAGATTGACTCTAGCAATTAAGTCACTTGCTCTGTTATTTAATTTTAGATTTTGCGGAAAGTTGCGTGGGCGGCTCTGCCGACTTGAGCAAACTTTCCAAGACGGATTAAAGTAATTATTCTCGTGTTTAAATACGTTCGCAACTCTTCTCTACGAGAGGCTGCGCCAAGGAGACGCTCTCGCGTTCAGACCTTTTTAAATTTGGGATGCAAGAATCTTCTCTTCTTAGGCAACGCCCAACAATCTAAAATCCCAAATTTAAAATCTAAAATTCGGTCAGTGGTCAGTTTTCAGTTATCAGCCTGATTATTCTTCACTAATTACTGTTCACTGACTACTGACACTATCAGCCATCTCTATGATTACCCTTTTAAGACTATTGTGAAATTTATGATCAATCTGCTGAGGGCGTTAGCGACGACCTTGCCACCTCTGAATTGGGATGCAGTCAATATCTAGTTGATCTAAAGCACGGGCAACTACAAAATCAACTAAATCCTCGATGGTTTGGGGGTTGTGATACCAGGCGGGAATAGCCGGGACAATTCTAACTCCAACTTCTGCTAAAGAGGTTAAGTTACGCAGGTGGATGAGGCTAAAAGGCGTTTCACGAGGAACAATGACCAGCTTTCGCCCTTCTTTGAGTTGGACATCTGCTGCCCGTTCTAGTAAATCGGAACTCAAGCCAACCGCTAGCTTTGCCACTGTACTCATGCTGCATGGAATAATCATCATCCCCAGAGTGGCAAAGGAACCACTGGCAATCCCGGCTCCAACATCACTCCAAGGATGGCAACGCAGTTTACCCAAAAGTGCAACTCCAGCTTGCTCTCGCCAGAATTGTTCTTGCCCGGTTGGGTCTGGTGGCATCCGAATTTCCTGTTCTGATTGCCAAACCATGTAAGTTGATTTAGAGGCAACCAATTCAATACTATACTCCGCTTCTAGCAAAAATTTGATCGCGCGAACAGCGTAAATCAGACCAGATGCGCCCGATACGCCTAAAATTAAAGGTTTGGTGTTATTTGACACGTAAAATTTACTGGTTTTTACTCATCTTCCGAGTAAGGTTCTAGGTCATCAGGCTCAATGTCATTTGGTAAGTAGAGGTCTGAAAGCTCCTCATGGGAAGCACTACCAGTTAAACCTTTGGCGACACCATCGCTACCGACTGTTACCAAATCAATTTGCTGGCGGTAGTAATCGACACTTTTAACTTGGACAGCGACGCGATCGCCTAGTCTATAGGAAGCGCGATTTTTGCGACCAAACAGTGCTTGTTGTCTGGCGCGATATTCATACCAGTCATCTTTGAGAGAACTGACGTGTACCAATCCTTCTACCCTCAAAGGCACACCCGGATTATTGCTGGACTCTACCTCAGCGGCTGGTACTTCAATTTCCACAAAGAAACCGTAGGATTGAACACCAGTAATCACGCCTTGAAATACCTGACCGATGCGCTGCTTCATCAGTTGGGCTTTTTGCAGTCCGGCTAAATCGGCTTCAGCTTCTTGGACTTCTTTTTCTCGGTCGTTGATTTGGACAATTACCCTAGTCAAATCGCTTTGGAGTTCTTGTTGCAATTCTGGGGGTAAAACGTTCCAGTTAATTTCCGAGTGGCTGGAGGAGTGGCGCAGGTTAACACGTTCTCTCACACGGGTATTGCGGCGATCGCGTCCGTTTTCGAGTAGCGTGTAATACACTCTCTGCATGAGCAAATCTGGGTAACGTCGCAAGGGGGCACTAAAGTGGATATATTGCGGTAGTGCCAGACCAAAGTGAGATCCTTTGGTGGTGCTATACGCAGATGGCTTAAGTGTATCTTGCAATAAGTAGGTAAGAACTTGCTCAGAGGGAGATTCTGCAAAAGCTGTGGTCAAATGTTGATAATCTAAGGGTTGGATATCGGCTTCTGGATCTAGTGTGAGGTCAACGCCTAAATTGACTGCCAATTTCAGCATTTCCTGAACATCTTCGACATCGGGTGTGCCTTGAACTCGCCAGATGGCGGGAACACCAAGAGCATTTAAGTGAGTTGCGATCAGTTGATTAACTAGCAGCACGAACTCCGTGAGTAGCGATCGCACTGGTAAATCATTCACCACTACAGTACCGAGAATCCCCTCATCATAGTAGGCGTTTTGACTGGGCGGCAGATTCAACTGGAGGCCACCACGATTCAACCGTACCTGTTTCACGGCTGTTTGCAAGGCTTGGAGGTCTTGCAGTATTTGGGAAACCTGTGAGGATTGATCTTCAGATTGACCTGTAAGAATTGCTTGGGCAAGTTCAGTACTTAGTGCAGTCTCTACGTTGATCACACTCGGTTGAATTTCCCACTCCAATACTTGCCCAGATTGGGGATCGATGGTAATTAAAAAAGAGATGGTTAAGCGATCGCTCCCAGGTACTAAAGAACAGCGTTCTGCCACACCTGGGGGCAAGATTGGCAACACCAATTCTCCTAGATACACTGATTTACCCCGTTTGAATGCTTCTCTATCTAGGGCTTCGTCAGGTTGGACATAGTGAGAAACATCGGTGATATGAACGCCCAAAAGCCAATTTCCGGCTAGGTTTTTTTCTAAACTAAAAGCGTTTTCTATAACTTTGGTATCGCCATTTACCCCTTCAATGGTGAGAGTAAACAAATTACGCAAATCTAACCGATTTTTCAGGTCTGCTTTCAGCAGCTTTTTGGGCAACTTAGCGGCTGCTTCTAGCACATTATCTGAAAAAGTCCGGGAAAGGTCGTGTTTGCAAGTAACTAAATCTATATCAGCAGCAGCTTCGGCATCACTGCCAAGGATTTGCACCACTCGACCGAGGGGAGGATATTGTGCCAACGGGTAACGTAAGACTTCCACATGAACCAGGTGATCGATCGCTTCTTCCAACTTCGCCCCGTTAGGCTGGATCTTCAGTTCAAACAGCAATCGATCATCTAAGGGCACAGCGCGGAAACCAGTTTCCACCTGCTTAATTCGTGCCAGTAACGTGTGGTTGGAACGTTCTAGAATCAGCTTCACCTCCCCTTCGGGAGACCGACGGCGACTGCCTTCTTTAAGAACTCTAACCAAAACGCGATCGCCATTCCAAGCATTACTCAGATGACTTTCGCGGATGTAAATATCCTCAGATCCTTCCACATCTTGAATAGCAAAGCAAAAGCCTTTACTAGAACAACGGAGTTTTGCCTCGATTATTCCCTCTTCTGAGACACGCCGATACTTACCCCGTTCTTTTACTAAAATACCGATTTTTTCAAGAACATCTAAGGCAATGTGAAGTTTTTGTAAACTTTTTTCATCTTCACAGCCAAGTTTCTTTTCCAAAACCTTTCGAGCTACCAATTTATCATCGGTGAAATTGGCAAGGAGTGTAGCGATTGAAAATTCCATGCAGTGAACCGACCTTTGGTCAAAACATCATTTTTTTGTTTAATCTGGTTCTTTTCTGTATACCCTCACGGCTTACAGAAACAAGCTGGAAACAAATTGCCCTGAGACAAAGCTTCCTAAGTTCTAAGGAAAGGAAGCCCGACCCAGCAAGAGGGAGAAACTACTCCCGCAGTTCCTTTGCAAGCAAGCCGACCCACGGACAACTCTGAGCCTATACGAACTTCTCACTGCACGATGCTCTCAGAGTTCGCCTGCGTTCAAGTCTCTTCACCTAACCAAACTTAACATTGCACGCCTGATTAAAATTTAGCCCCGCTAGGTAATTACGCGACGGGTTTTTGAGAAGCTGGGTTTAAGAGAATCCATGCTGCCCAAAAGCGCTATGCAGGGGAGCCACTGCGGTGAGGCTGCCCCCGTCTTGGCGGTTCCCGTCGTTAGCGCTAGCGGTAGCGAGGAACGAGCGTCTGGGGGACTGCCGTTCGCCCTTGGCGTGCCGGAGGCATCACCCGAAGGGTCTTGGGGTCTTCCCAAGTGGAGCAAGTGGCGTGGAAACTACAGGTGTTTGATTGTCTAGAGTGAAGGTAATTTTACGCCATTAGACTCTGATTTTTAACTACGAGGAACTGCCGGTGAACCCAATTTTCCCACATGTAGAATCGGTAACAATTAGGTCAGCAGCTTAATAAGCAGTGAGGGCGAACCTTATCTTCATTATTGTAGATTTAGAGCGCACTTCCAGAAAATAGTTCTAGATATCTAGTTGGGTAATTAGTATAGCATTGCAGGCAAGGCTACCCACGTAAGTTAAGAGTAGCCAAAAATTTCCTCAAAAAAGAGCTACTGCTACAATTGGGACACCAGAGTAAGTAAGAATATTACCTTGATAGGCCAGAGCAGAGAGTTATACCTGCTCTGGCCTATCAAGAAACTGATGACACATATTCACGATTGCTGAGTAAGAAGTAGTACTGATGAATCTTTCCACTCAGTACTCAACCTTAACTTGTCACGAATCCTTTCTGGGGGTTTAAGTAAAGAGCAACTCACAAACGGTAAGTATTTTAGGCTCTGATCTTTATCCCCGTTACAAAACTAAATAATGAAAGCGTTGCTGTAGCCAGTCCGCGTACTCCCAATCCGGTTCGGATAAGATCCCCCCGCCTCCTCTTTACGGGGGTAAAGAGGAGAAAAAGCCCCCCAATTTATCGTAAATTGCTGAGTATCAGCCAAAAAAAAAGGAGTCTAAATTAGGCTCCTAAGTCAACTTCAGGTGAAAGGGCGGTTTCTAACCGCCCGCCAGTTGCTTCTCCCAGTTGACACTACAGAAATCAGGTGACACCAAAGACAATCACTAAGCCCAAAACCGCCCCAAACACAATCAAGGCGTAGAATTGAGCGCGACCGTTTTCTAGGTACTTCAGACCTTCACCACTGACAAGGGTAAAAAAGCCTGTGAGATTAACAGCACCATCAACAACCCGGAAGTCAACTTCCATAACTTGTCTAGCTAGGCGACGCAAGCCGAGGACAAAAACGCGATGGTAAATGTCATCAAAGTACCACTTGTTGAGGGATAACTCGTAAAGTGGTTTGATTTTAGCAGCGATCGCCGCCGCGTCAATCTTACCTCGCAAATACATCAGCGAAGCTAAGGTAATCGCAATCAAAGAAATTCCCACTGAGGCACCCGCCATGATGTAGAATTCCGTCGGATTGAACTCGGCAGCCTTTTCTAGAACTTCGGTGAGAGTTTCGCTAGGAGGAAAGATAAACTCTTCAAAATAATTCGCATAGGGAGTTCCTAGCAAACCAATCAAAATCGAAGGCACAGCCAACAGTGCCAACGGCAGAGTCATTGTCCACGGCGACTCATGAGGAGAATCGCTATGATGCCCGTGGGAGTCATGGGAATCATGGTGTTCACCAGTTGCCGCCAATTCTCCTTTTTTCATCGCCCCAGGCCCAAAATTCGGGACTGGTTCTCCTGACTCTAATTCCAGGACAATTGTCGCTTGTGCCTTCTTGAGTTTTTGCTTGATTTTCTCGTCATTACCCCGGAATTTGCCTTCAAATGTCGAGAAATACATTCTAAACATATAGAAAGCCGTAATCCCGGCAGTTAGCCAGCCGATAAACCAGAGAAATGGGTTAGCCTCAAAAGCCTTCCCCAGAATTTCATCTTTTGACCAGAAGCCAGCAAAGGGCGGAATACCAGAAATTGCCAAGCAACCAATCAAAAAGGTAGTTGCGGTGACGGGCATATACTTTCGCAGTCCACCCATCAAGCGCATATCTTGCGCTAAAGCGGGGTCGTGACCGACGACACCTTCCATGCCGTGAATTACTGAACCTGAACCCAAGAACAGCATCGCCTTAAAATAGGCGTGGGTCATCAGGTGGAATAGTCCAGCACTGTAGGAACCTATTCCCATTGCCATCACCATGTAACCAAGTTGGGAAATGGTGGAGTAAGCCAAGCCCTTTTTGATGTCGTTTTGGGTAATGGCAATAGTTGCCCCCAAAAATGCCGTAAATGCCCCAGTAAAGGCAATGACGTTCATTGCTGCTGGAACGTGTTCAAATACTGGGTACATCCGGGCAATCAGGAAAACACCCGCAGCCACCATTGTTGCCGCGTGAATCAAGGCAGAAATGGGGGTGGGGCCTTCCATTGCATCTGGTAGCCAGACGTGGAGGGGGAATTGGGCAGATTTAGCAACTGGCCCTAAGAAAACTAAAATCGCAAACAGGACAGCGAGAAAATTGCTGATCGAACCTGATTCGACAAGTTGAGCGAGGCGATCGCCCATGACATTAAATTCAAAGCTTCCTGTTGCCCAGTACAGCCCCAAAATGCCGAGTAACAAACCAAAGTCACCCACGCGGTTGGTCACAAACGCTTTTTGAGCGGCATCGGCTGCTGACTTGCGATCGTACCAAAAGCCGACCAGCAAGTAGGAACACATTCCGACCAGTTCCCAGAATATATAAATCTGTACTAGGTTGGGACTGAGTACCAGACCTAACATTGAAGAGCCAAATAAACTCAGGTAAGCATAAAACCGCACGTAACCAGGATCGTGAGCCATGTAGCCATCGGTGTAAACCATGACTAAGAAGGCTACCGTTGTCACAATCACCAGCATTAGGGCTGTTAGGTGGTCAATAGTGTAGCCCATGTTCAGGTGAAAATTACCTGCTGCCGCCCACTCCAAGGTGCGGATATAAGTCGCGTGTCCCTGAATTTGACTCCATAGCAAGGCAAACGACAGCCCCATAGCTGCTCCCATCAGGGAGATAATCACCACAGCGTTAAGCTGTCGTAGGCGGTTTGTCAACTGATTGAACGAGATTAATCCTAGACCGACCAGCATTGCCCCAAAAAGAGGTAATACTGGAATCAGCCAGGCATACTGATAGATTACTTCCATCACTGACGCCTACTTTTAGAATTCTTAATTAGTGTGTCGGAACTGTTAATAATTGTGACACACACCCTTTAGGATAAAATAACCCACCCAATGCTGATTGGGTGGGGTGTTAAGCATGGTTTTAGATTTCGCCATTTATCATAGGCGATTTGTCATAGGCGATTTGTCATAGGCGATTTGTCATAAGTCCTATGCCCAATGCCCCTCAGGAGTTTTAAGTGCTGAAAAGCCAGTGCGCCCTTGCGGCTCTTTGCCCACTTGCCCCTTGCGCGTCTCCCCAACTCCAAAAGACGCTGCTTGGCGTTGCTGAGTATTGAGTCGAGAATCTTACTTCTTTACTCAGAACTGGGAACTGTTTTGTCTCCATGCACAATGCCCATCAAGCTGACCGACACTCTAAGTCCACTGTTTTTGAACTTTTGTAGATTGTGGGGCAACTACTGTAGCTGGCTTTAATCTCTCTAAAGCTAGACGTAAATCTTCTGTGCCGCGAAAGCTTTCCAAGCGATGGCGAATAGTGCCATTTTCAATCAATAGTAAAGTGGGTAGTGATTTTAGCCTATAAGTAGTAGACAATTTAAAATTTTGATCGGCGTTAACCCCAACTAATTTAATTTCCTCCCCGCATTGGGCTTGAAATTGCAACAACAGTGGGTGGATAATCCGACACAAGCCACACCAGGGTGCTTCAAAATTAACTAAAACAGGAATAGGAGATTCTAAAACTTCTTGAGTAAATGTCCGCTCACTAACCGACAACACCATGATACCTCTTGGATTATAAGGTTTTTATATCAAACTACCGATCAGCACTGAATATCAGTAGTGCTGAGTTCCGTTAGCGGATAGCTAGGGTTTAGCCCACGCTGAGTAGAAGTCCATAACTCAAGTTAGGGGATTGAATGAGGAACTGGTTTCTTTTTCTTTTAAAGTGGGGGCGCTTTTAAGAACCAAATCTCAGGATACAGAATAATTAGGCAAAAATTCAGCGCCTTGATGTGTCTGTGATCAAAAAGCGATCGTGAAAGTCGCGCTGGCTTTTTTGGATCTTAAACTCTTGATTGCCTTCTCTACCTGGGAATTTGACTGAATCTGCCACTTACTCCCAAGCAAAAGCAACTGAGCAACAACTACCAACATAAAATTTTAAGCTGACTGAACGCACCTCCACTCATAGATGTTTGAACTTATCGTACATTGATTTGGGGGCAATTGATAAGCAGAAACTCTGAAATAAATAAGAATTTCTGCTGACACTGGGGATCGCCTAAATTTCCCATGTTATCCTACTAGTTGCTTCCAGCAACAGAGGGTGCGACCACCAAAGCAAAGCTATAAAAATCGCAACTCCTAAATAGGCAGGGCGGAGAAATTCCTGCCATTTGATCGATTGACGTCCATCGATAATTGCTTTGAAGGGAATAATTGAAGTCCGTTGTTTGGCAATTTCAAAGGCTTCCCCATAGCGATGCAAGAGGCGGCGATCCCCGTGCCAAACCCCAAACAAGTGATGCAACACCAATCCAATGGATGTCACAAGGGTAAATGTAGTACCTAGCCAGAGAGTATGGGCAACACACCAAATTATTTGTCCCACCATCTGGGGATGACGGGTAATCCGAATAATTCCTGTTTCGTAAAGATGAACTTGGGGCTTTTGAATGGCAGCAATTTCTAGTAGATTGAAGGTAGCAGGATATAAAAACAAAAACGAGATCGCTGACAGCAGCCAAACAAATTCTCGCACTCCTAGCACCCCTTGTACCTGCCAAAGTTGCAAACCATCATAGCGGTGCCCAAAAAAGTAAATAATTAATATCACCGCTAACGGGAGGCTAACTAATGCAAACAGAATGCGATAAAGCCTTGGCCCAATGTATTTTTCTGCCCAAGGGCGTAAAGCAGCGCCTCCACTGTGAGCGATCGCAAATACTATTTGTAACCCCAGTATGACAAAATGACTAGGTGTCAACCAAGAAATTAGCAGCATATACACGAGTGAAATAATTTAGAGAAAATGGAACTCAGTACAACCAATACCACAAAGTATTCAAAAGGAGACTTTAGTCAAGATGTTGTGCTAATGTCTTTTTCGAGTCAAGCCTTCAAGTTTAATATGCAACAAATCATGACTGGCTGATTGCTGCCAAAGGTGATTTGTTGCGTGCATCCGCTCCTTTTAAAGTTTGTGGTTTGAGCCTTATGTCTGACCTTCCTTTCACTTTAGATCAGTTACGTATTCTGAAAGCGATCGCTCAAGAAGGAAGCTTCAAGCGTGCCGCCGATAGTCTTTACGTTTCCCAACCTGCCGTGAGCTTGCAAGTCCAAAATCTCGAACGGCAGCTAGATGTCCCCTTATTCGACCGGGGAGGACGACGCGCCCAATTAACCGAAGCCGGGCATCTACTCCTCAGCTACGGTGAAAAAATCCTCAGTCTGTGTCAGGAAACCTGCCGCGCGATCGAGGATTTACAAAATCTCCAAGGCGGTACTTTGATTGTCGGTGCTTCTCAAACCACCGGCACTTATCTTTTGCCCAGAATGATCGGCATGTTCCGACAAAAATATCCAGATGTGGCAGTGCAATTACACGTCCACTCCACTAGGCGAACTGCTTGGAGTGTCGCTAACGGACAAGTTGATCTGGCGATTATTGGCGGTGAAATTCCCGGTGAACTATCAGAATCTTTAGAAGTTATTCCTTACGCTGAAGACGAGCTAGCGCTGATTCTACCTGTCTTTCATCCCTTTGCCAAACTTGAAAAAATCCAAAAAGAAGACCTATATAAATTACAATTCATTGCCCTAGATTCCCAATCGACTATCCGCAAAGTAATTGACCAAGTGCTATCACGCTGTGAGATTGATACCAGACGTTTTAAGGTTGAAATGGAATTGAATTCCATTGAAGCAATTAAGAATGCTGTGCAATCGGGTTTGGGGGCTGCCTTTGTCTCAACTAGTGCGATCGCTAAAGAGTTACAAATGGGTGTTCTGCACTGTGCCAACATTGAAGGCGTTGTCGTCAAACGGACACTGTGGCTGATTTTTAATCCTAATCGTTATAGATCCAAGGCCGCAGAAGCTTTTAGTCGAGAAATTTTGCCCCAGTTTGCTAACCCTGGATGGAATCAAGATGTGTTAATATTGGCACAAAAAACCATAGTGGTAAGTACCTTGGATGGAGCAACGCCCATCTCATCCGGCGAAGGCTAAAATCAGGTCATTTGTCCTTTGTTTTTTTATAAATGACCAATGGCCAAATAATTCGTAATTCGTAATTCATACTTCCTAATTATTAGCCCATTGATGTTCGTGCAGGGTGCCGTAGGCAAACCAGGGGTTTGGCATCAAAAAAAAGTTTGCTGTTCTTGATTAAGAAATTTAGTTGCTCTGTAAGCTGAACTAATTACTGTCTTCGTCACGCAAAATGAGTTTGCGTACTCCTGCAAAGAAGTAAGCTACGCCTCCGGTCTCGTAGAGAGCGTCATTACGAATTACGTAGCTTGCTTCTCGCCTTCTCTACGAGACGCTACGCGAATGGCGAGTATTACGAATTATTTTGACTAATTACGAAAATGGAAGTTTACTGCACTCGTCCACGTTGTCCACGCCCACAAAACTATTTTGCCGATTTAGATGATATTACGACGCTGAGAACAATGCAGCAGAAGTACTGTATTACCTGCGGTATGCCACTGATGCTAGATGGTCGATACGTGACAACGAAGCTGCTGGGAAGGGGCGGGTTTGGAGCAGCCTTTTTGGCACGCGATCGCCGGATACCTGGAATGCGTCAATGTGTAGTTAAGCAGTTTCAACCAGCAGGAAATTTAAGCTCAACTCAATTGCAACAAGCACAGTTAATGTTTGAGAGAGAGGCAGAAGCTTTAGCACAACTTGGTAATGATCACGACCAAATTCCTGACTTGTTTGCCTTCTTTCCAGTGATAGTTAATGGCTTGCAACCAGGAGAGCAAGACCAATTTTTTTACTTAGCACAAGAATACATTGATGGGCAAAACTTAGAGGAAGAATTAGTTCAAAATGGCAAATTCTCTGAACAGCAAGTTATGGAGGTGCTACAAGAAATCCTGAAGGTGCTAAAGTTTGTCCATCACAGAGGCATTATCCACAGAGACATCAAACCTTCTAATATAATGCGTCGTCGTGATGGTAAACTTTTTTTACTAGACTTTGGCGCAGTTAAGCAAGTAACAAACGCTGCACTTGGTTCTGCTGCTTCTTCCACAGGAATTTATTCTATGGGATTTGCACCGCCTGAGCAGATGGCTGGGGGTCAAGTATTCCCATCTACAGATTTATACGCCTTGGCTGTAACTCTTATTACTTTGTTGACAAATCAGGAAGCAATTGAATTATTTGATGCCTATAGCAACCAGTTCAAATGGCGATCGCAAGTGAGTGTAAACCCTCGCCTTGCTGACATTTTAGACAAGATGTTGCTACCTGCTCCTAATCAGCGCTTCCAGTCAGCCCAGGAGGTTTTAGATGCACTTAACTCACAGCCTCAAGCCCCTACACAACTTAATTCGCCTTCTATAACACTTCCGCCACAACCACAACCAGCCAAAAGTTCTAGTCCCGTCGTCCCCCGCCGTCCACCAACTCAACCAGCGTTTTCTACACTGGAATTATTAAGTGGGGCGGCCTTTAGTGGGTTTGAGGGTGCATTGATCGCGATCGCTCTCTTTAGTATAGTAAAATCACTAATACCGACTTTGATTATTTCCGCCCTGATTTTAGGTATACTAATTTTTGTCCAAACCAGGCGGTGGATTGAAAAGTTCGATTTATTAATTATTCCGACAATTACTTTTGCGATTATTTTTTTTCTCCCCTTTTTACAAGGGGGTATTGGCATTCAGGCAGTAGTTGTTTTAGCAGTTGCAGCAGGCTTAGTAACCATATCACTAACAGCCGTATTTCGACTTATTTATAAATTATTATCTCTCTTACTTTAAAAAACTCCTGCTGCTAACAGCTACCTATGTCTCAGAAAAACGAAACACTTAGTCTTTTCTTAGCTGTTGTGATCACCAGTGGTTTAATCTTTGGTGGTCTATGGTTTTTTATGGAACGGTGGGCGCAATTAAGTGGAACTGTTACTAAACCTTCGGAAACTGGCAATACAGGTAATCCCGTAAACCAATTTGTCAACAAATGTAACGTGGCAAATCTCCCAGAGGGGACATTCAATTATGGTGGTAGTACAACCTGGGCACCCATCCGTAAAGACGTAGACTCCGTACTGCAAAACCTGTGTCCTCGGTTTATTTTACGTTACACTCAACCTCCTTCAGGTCAACCAGGATCTGGAACTGGTATTCGGATGTTGATAGATAATCAACTAGCTTTTTCTCAATCTTCTCGCTCAGTTAAAGCTGAAGAAAATACAGAAGCTAGACAAAAAGGATTTAGTTTGAAAGAAATTCCGGTGGGAATTGATGGGATTGCGATCGCAGTTAACCACAATCTCAACATCCCTGGTATAACTGTCGCCCAACTCAAAAACATCTACACAGGCAAGATTACCAACTGGCAAGAAGTAGGTGGGCCAAATTTACCAATTACAGTCTACTCTCGTAGCAAAGAAGCCGGAGGTACAGTGGAATTCTTTGTTGAAAATATTCTAAATAAAGAGAATTTCGGTGCCAACGTTAGTTATGTTGCCACCACCACGGAAGCGGTACGAAAAGTAGCTGCAAGTCCTGGCGGAATTTACTATGCTTCTGCCCCAGAGGTTGTACCCCAGTGTACGATTAAGTCCATACCACTAGGGCGCACAAGCGGTCAATTTGTGCCTCCCTACCAAGAACCCTTTGTACCTGCATCTGAATGTCCCACTAAACGTAATCAGTTGAATAGTCAAGCATTTCGTAGCGGAGACTATGCAATTACCCGCAATTTATTTGTAATCGTTAAACAAAATGGTCAAACAGATCAGCAAGCAGGCGTTGCTTATGCAAATTGGCTGCTGACACCTGAAGGTCAAGAACTGATTGAAAAGGCTGGATTTGTCAGACTTAAATGATCAAAGCGGTTAGATTTATTTTTATTTAATTCAAATTTGTTCATGTCACAAAAGAATGAAACCACAATTTTAGGCTTGGCTCTGTTGCTGACAGTTGGAATAGTTGGCGGTGGTGTGTGGTGGTTTACTAATGGCTCTGCGGTCAAAATTGGTAATACCATCATTCCAAATCAGGAAACAGGCAGCAATTCATCCCTACAAGACCGGATTAGTTTTGGGGAAAAAACTTTGACTTCAGGTAACATTTCTCCCGCAAAAAAAGAAGGAGTACAGGCGATCGCTGCTAAAAGTTATGATCGGGCGATCGCTAATTTCACAGCTGCCCTAAAACTCAACCGTAACGATCCAGAAGCGCTGATCTTTCTGAACAATGCCCGCATAGCCTCTTCCAAGAGCTACACCATTGTGGCTTCTGTACCACTAGGCACTGACCCCAATACTGCTTTAGAAATTTTACGTGGGATAGCCCAAGCCCAAAATCAAGTCAATAGCTCTGGAGGAGTCAAGGGAGTACCTTTGAGGGTAGGGATAGCTAACGATGACGACAATCCAGAAATAGCCAAGCAAATTGCTTCCAACCTAGTCAGTAATTCTGAAGTATTAGGTGTAGTTGGGCCGAATACTAGCGATTCCACCTTAGGCGCAGGTACTATCTATACTTCTGGGCAACTTGTAGCCATATCTCCTACCAGCACATCTGTAAAAATTTCTAACTTTAGCCGCTACATTTTTCGCACAGTTCCCAGTGATTTTATGGCTGCTAGAAGTTTAGCCAACTATATGGCGAAAACCTTGCAGAAAAAAAATGCAGTGGTTTTCTTTAATTCTCAGAGTAACTATAGCCAGTCCTTAAAGTCGGAGTTTGTTTCATCTGTTTCCCTAGAAGGTGGACAGGTATCGGGCGAATTTGACTTATCCAAGGCGGATTTTAGTGCGGCTAAAAGTTTAGAACAAGCAACTAAGCAAGGTGCAGAAGTGTTGATGTTAGCTGCTAACACTGAAACTCTGGATAAAGCGCTGCAAGTAATTCAAATTAACCAGAAAAAGTTAACTCTGCTGGCGGGAGATGATGTTTACACCGCTAAAACTTTAGAAATTGGCAGAGAACAAGCTGTGGGGATGGTATTGGCAGTTCCCTGGCATATTGATAGCGATCCCAAGTCAGATTTTCCTCAGAAATCCCGGCAGTTATGGGGCGGCGACGTGAGTTGGCGAAGCGCCCTTAGCTATGATGCTACTGTCGCTCTAATTGCGGCATTAGAACGCAATCCTACGAGATCGGGAGTCCAACAAGCAGTAGCCTCCTCTGACTTTTCTGCTACTGGCGCTTCTGGTACAATTCGGTTTTTAGCATCAGGCGATCGCAATGCACCAGTCCAACTTGTAAAAATCGTTCCTGGTTCTCGCTCCCGCACTGGTTATGACTTTGAACCAGTGCGCTCATCAGCAATAAAAAATTAAAAATTAACCAATACTTAACCGGCAAAAACCCTCAAGATGAGAAATTGAACTTTATGGGGAAAAATATTAGTGTCAATTTATTCTTACCACCACTCAAACCTTGAGATAAGAGACGAATAATCCAAATGAAAATTATTATACCTTGACTTCTAAATTACTCCGAAGTTAGGATTTGCTAACAAAATCCCCGTCCTCCAAATACAATCTCAAGTAGCAAGCACTTGTCAAGTCAAGCACTTATATTGAATGGACGCGCGGGTAATTATACTATGTCCCAAAAAAATGAAACAACTATTCTTGTATTATCCATCCTAATTACCGTCGGGCTAATAGCTGGCGGTTTTTGGTGGTTTACTAGAAAATCTGGTGTCGATCTAAATACAATTAATTCTGGTAACACCAAAACGCCCCAAGCCGGATCGGAACAACCTAGTGGCAATACTTTCACTTCAGTACAGGATGTTCCTACAGGATTATTCAATTATGGAGGCAGTACATCTTGGGCACCGATTCGACTAGTCGTTGATCCAGCAATTCAAGCGGCGCGACCAGAGTTACGGCTGCGTTATGTAGAACCCAGCAATGCATCTCCTGGTTCTGGTACTGGCATCCAGTCGCTGATAGACGGTCAATTAGCTTTTGCTCAGTCCTCCCGACCAATTCTAGATCAGGAATTAAGCCGTAGCCAGCAGCGTGGGTTCAGTTTAAAACAAATTCCTGTGGCAATTGATGGTTTGGCAGTCGCAGTTAACCCTAACATTAACATCCCAGGACTGACCATAGACCAGTTAAAGTCAATTTACACAGGCAAAATTAATAATTGGAGCCAGGTGGGCGGCCCCAATATTCCGATTAAGCCGTATTCCCGCCGCATTGCTGATGGCGGTACGGTTGAGCTTTTTGTCCAAGACATTTTGGGTGGTCAAGCTTTCAGTTCCAATGTGGAATTTATCTCCACAACCACCCAAGCCTTGCAAAAATTGGCTGGTAGTCCTGGTGGTATCTATTACGCTTCTGCCCCAGAGGTAATTCCTCAATGCTCAATCAAAGCCTTGCCGTTGGGGCGGACGCAAGGGCAATACATTGCTCCCTACCAAGAACCTTCTGTCCTCCCGTCTGAATGTCCTGGTAAACGGAACAAGTTGAACATTGAGGCTTTCCAATCAGGAAAATACCCGATTACCCGCAATCTGTTTGTGGTGGTCAAACAGAATGGTCAGACTGAGCAGCAAGCAGGTGTCGCTTACGCCAACTTACTGCTGAGTGAGCAGGGACAGGAACTGATTACCCAAGCTGGGTTTGTCAAAATTCGCTGACACCTGCGATCGCCTCCCTCCGTAGGGGTGTAGCCCATCGCACTCAGGCAGAGTGGCGGAAATCGCCGCTCTGAACTGTGCTTTAACCAGCTCTATTAATCGACTCTGCTGGCAAGCAAATGAGATTATCACCTTGAGTGAGGATTAAGCCACGTTGACGTAGCTTGCCCATCAAGCGGGTGACGGTGACACGGGTCGAACCAATCGCGCTACCAATTTGGGCATGAGTGAGGGGGAAGGGCAGAGCATAGCCGCGAATCACATCAGGATCAGTGTCGCTCATTGCTGGCTCTCCATATTCCTCAATTAACAATGTGAGAAATCCTAAGAGTCGGTCAATTGTGCGGCGTTGTCCCAAGGCACTCAGCCACAGCAGCTTACGCTGGTGCTGATACCTAAAGGCATCCATAACTTCGCGACGGAAGTGAGGCCAGTTGTCTAGGTCGTGCCAGTACATCCACAGCACCGCAGTTTGGTCAACATGGGCGTAAGCCTGGAGTGTGAATGGTGATTGGGCAACAATTTCAAATGGCTGTCCCGCTCCCACAAAACCCAAGAACGCTTCTTCTGGGGTTCTGTTGATTCGTCGAGACGTTAGCTGACTAGCAGTCGCACTAACTTGTGCGGTTCCTACCATGCGGATCGCACCCCTTTGCACTAAATATAGCAATCCAGGTCGAGCTGGAATGCGCTCATCTTTGCTAAAGGTGCGGCAGCGGTAGTGTTCTTGAGCCCAGTCAAGAATTCGTTGCCAAGTCAAAAAAGGCCGTGATGCCTCAGAAAAGGAGGATGGAGATTGCATAGGTAACAAAGAGCGTTCGGCTGAAAACAAAGACGTGTAAATAAAAAGGTGCAAGGAGTGTCTTTGTGTTGGCGAGGCAGACTTAACGCCTAACAGCGCCAGCCAATCCAAAGAATAGAAAGCAAATTACTCTCTACTCTTTTGTTATACTTCCTACTGTACAATGATGGTAGTAAAGTTTACTTACTATTCATCGATTATTCATCAAATTTTATCCTCCTCTCATTTTTCTTCATCTAAAGTAAATTTACACCGCAAGATAGATGACAGAAAAATAACAAATATATTTTACATAATGATTTCTATAAAATTACGTGCATGATAAATTACTAGTCAGCAAATATACGTCAATCAAACAGCTAGTATCTAGTCACTTGAGAAAGTCACTAAGTATTAATACTTTTACCATCAAAAGTATATGCATAAAAGATGAAATAAAAAATCTATATAAAGGTAGAGATAATAGTAGAGTTTTGTATATCTCAGGTGTGGCTCTACGACTCTCAAAATCTCAGAATCGAAAAGCTATGGAGCTTGCTAGTGCGATCGCCTCAGATATATCAGGGATCTGTGGTGACGTTTTTAGCATCCAAATAGTTCCCCCTGGTTGGATACATTTTGAATTGACTGACTCCACGTTAGCGACTTGGTTACAAAGTCTCGTAGTCGGGAGTTTGGGGGGAGAGGGGAGTGGGGGAGCAGGGGAGGCAGGGGAGGCAGGGGAGGCAGGGGAGGATGAGGGAGATGAGGGAGACAAGGCGAATAACCAATGCCCAATGCCCAATGCCCAATGCCCAATGCCCAATTTGTTTGCTGTTCAATATGCCCATGCACGCTGCTGTTCGCTAGTGTTGCTGGCTCACCGAGAGGGATTGATTAAACTTAGAGAACCAGTTCCAAATACTAGTCCAGCTTTTTGGAGTGTTATTGCTCCGAATCCCATACCTTGGCTCAACTGTGATGGAATACTGCGGCTAAATCACCCAGATGAGCATCGTCTAATTGCCGAGTTAGTACAAGTGGTAGACAATATAGAGTGCCCTGATATTAGCGGTTCTGTGAAATGGGAAAAAGTAACGCTGAATTTGAGCCAAGCTTTTGAAAAGTTCTGGTCTAATTGCCGGATTTGGGGTGAAGTGAAAATTACCTCACCAGAGGTAGCTCAAGCCAGACTTGGATTGCTGATGGCTACTCAGTCAGTATTAAGATATGTGCTAGAGGAAAATTTGGGGGTTTTTGCGCGCTTGGAGCTATAAATCAGTAATGTCGCTTAGGTAAAAAATAAAAACTTTTATCACAGGTATTGACTCAATCCATCACCTCAGCTACATTAGCAGGTGTGTGAGGAGCGAACCAGCAGGGGCACCGAGACGAAACACGGCCAGTCGTCGGTGTCCTTTCTGATTTATATGGGTTAGGTTTTAAAAACTGCCCTCACTAAAGCAAAAACTTTTCAATTGCTACTGCTGCTCCGTCTTCCTCTACACTAGGAGCTATCCACTGCGCGATCGCTTGCACTCCTTCTGGTGCGTTGCCCATAGCTACACCGAGGCCAACATACTCCAGCATTTCTACATCATTGAAATTATCGCCAATCGCCATAACGTTAGCTATCTGTAACCCCAGCAATTCTTCAGCTAGATAACGTACAGCAGTTCCTTTATTCACAGAGGCGTTAGTTACTTCAAAGAAGGTAGCAACAGATGTTGTCAGATAAAGTTCAGCAGGTGTGTATTGGCGGCGCAAATTCCCCAATAGCTGGTTGATCACATCAGTGTCATCGCACAAAGCAAGAATTTTTGTCGGTTCATTCGTTAAGGTTTGGCGCAAATCACCCACAGGAATCGGGGTAATACCAGAACGTTGTGCATAAATTTGGGTTTCTCTAGTTAACTCACGGACGTATAGCTGATCATTAATATAAAAGTGGACAGATAGGAGCGATCGCAACTCAGGCTGTTCAAAATAGTCAATTAGCTGGTGGGCGAATTCCCTGGAAACAGCCCAATGGCGATGAATTTTTTGGGTGATCGGGTCTTGAATCCAGGCTCCTTGATAGGCCATTAATGGTAAAATAGAGCCGATTTCTTGGTGAAAGCGCAAGGCTGAACGATACATTCGACCTGTAGCGATCGCCACTTGAATTCCTCGTGCTTGGGCGGCAATAATAGCTTGTTTTACACCTGGGCTGACGGTGTTAGAATGTCCGGCGATCGTGCCATCTATATCCAAAACTAATAGTTTAATGTCTTTTGCAGCAGCCTGATGATCAATAGATGCCAAATGTCTGGCAGATCCTTTCTGCATAATTTCCTAGATTTTAAGTTTCAATAAGAGGTTAACAGGCTCTAGCGACTAGTGGGGAGTAGTAGAAAAAATTGGGTTCTCTAGTCACTTACGTACTTATACATACGTGCCAAAAGTTGGTTCTCCTGGGCTTAGGTACTAAAGCTATAAATACTTAGACATCCTTTTGTCTAAAATTATATGCAAGAGCAATTAGGGGCTGGCAAATAAAAAAATACTCAACTACTTCTTGTGGGGTGGGCATCTTGCCCGCCTTTGGCTGCGGGCGGGCAAGATGCCCACCCCACAAGATTGGGTAATTTATTTGTTGGAAGTCCCTTAGTACGCAAAAACGGCGCTATTGTTGCCAAAGCCAAGCTGAACGAGCATCTGAAATTGCTAAAATAGGGCTATGTCTGAAATCACTTCTGCAACCGCAACACGCCCCACGTTCATCCTTGTAGATGGACACTCTCTGGCTTATCGTTCATACTTTGCCTTCGCCAAAGGGCGAGATGGAGGACTGCGTACCAAAACGGGGATTCCTACCAGTATATGTTTTGGTTTTGTGAAGTGCCTGCTGGAGGTAATGGCAACAGAACAGCCCCAAGCAATGGCGATCGCTTTTGATTTGGGTGAGGCAACTTTTCGCCACGAAGCTGACGAGACTTATAAAGCCGATCGCCCGGAAACGCCAGAAGACTTTATTCCTGACTTAGCAAACCTGCATGAGTTGCTGAATGGCTTCAATCTACCATTTTTCACTGCCCCTGGTTTCGAGGCAGATGATGTTTTGGGAACCTTAGCACAAAGAGTAACTGCTGCTGGGTATAGGGTAAAGATTCTCACTGGCGATCGGGATTTATTTCAACTGATCGACTCTGACAAAGAAATTACTGTTCTGAATTTTAGTCCAGATGCCCTAAAGCGCTCTACAAATAGCATCACGGAATTTGAAGCAGAACAAGTTAAAGAAAAAATGGGCGTTTTACCTTCACAAATTGTTGATTTCAAAGCTCTTTGTGGTGATAAATCGGATAATATTCCTGGGGTGAAGGGAATTGGTGAAAAGACAGCAGTGCAGCTGCTAAATACCTATGGTTCTCTTGATCATATTTATGCTGCTTTAGGTGAAATTAAAGGAGCAACTCAGAAAAAACTCGCAAGTGGTAAAGAAGACGCTGATAGGTCTCGCTATTTGGCAACTATAGTTTTAGATGTTCCGATAGAATTTGATTTAGAAGATTGCAAATTAAAAGGTTTTGATACAAGCGTCTTATCACCAATTTTAGAAAAATTAGAATTCAAGTCTTTTTTAGGCAAAATAAACGACCTTCAGCAACGTTTTGGTGGCCAAATTGAAGACAAACAAGAAGCCAAAACAGATGCAAGTAATCCCAATACTAACTCAGAATTAAGGGATGATGAAGATAATGATTTGTGGTTTTTCAGTGCTAGTGATACAGCAGCAGTTCCACAAAAATTCACTTCTCCAATTACACCACGCATCATTAACACTGAAGCCAAATTAACTGAGTTAGTGAAACTTTTGCAAACATTCACCACCCCAGAGACTCCCGTTGCTTGGGACACTGAAACTACAGCTTTAGAACCAAGAGATGCTGAGTTAGTAGGAATTGGTTGCTGTTGGGGAACGGAACCAGATGAGGTAGCCTATATTCCTGTGGGGCACAAAACTGGGGAAAATTTGCATAAAGATTTGGCGTTAGAAGTATTACGCCCAATTCTCGAAAGTGCTGATTATCCGAAAGCTTTACAAAATGCCAAATTTGACCGCTTAGTTCTCAGGTGTCAAGGAATTAATTTGGCGGGAGTGGTGTTTGATCCCATGCTGGCAAGTTACATTCTAAGAGCTGATTCTAGCCATAATTTGATGGATTTGGCGAATAAATATTTGGGATTGACGGCTAAAAGTTACTTAGATTTAGTTCCTACAGGTAAAACCATCGCTGATATAGATATTCCTGCGGTAGCAGATTACTGCGGTATGGATGCTTATTCTACCTTTGGTTTAGTGTCGAAACTGCGTGAAAAACTGGATCAAATTCCAACTTTGTCTAAGCTATTAGTGGAAGTGGAACAGCCACTAGAAGCAGTTTTAGCCGAAATGGAATACACAGGCGTTCGTATTGATTTACCTTATCTGCACAAATTTTCGGTTCAGTTAGAAAATGATTTAGCACAGATTGAGCAAATAGCCTATAGTTCTATACCTGCTTCTGAATTAAAAGGCTATTTTGAAACTATATGGGATCAAAATCAACCTGATTTAGTATCTATTAAGCAAAAAAAATACGATACTTTACCCAGTCCAATCTTAAAAGCCTATTTCCAAAAAATACTCAAAGAATTGCCAAAAATAGATTTGCTTGATATTAAGCAGAGAATTACTGATGTCTTACCAAGTGATATTGTCAATTTAAACTCACCTGAACAGTTAAGTGAATTGCTATTTGACATACTTCGGCTAAATAGCAAAAAGTCCCGCAAAACATCTAGTAAGGGTTATTACTCTACCGCTGCTGACATACTAGAAAATATGCAAGGAGATCACCCATTTATCGATGCCCTCCTAGAATATCGTACCTTGCACAAACTTTATTCTACCTATGTGAAAGCTATTCCCAAGCTAGTACGTTCAGACACGCAGCGATTGCACACAGATTTTAATCAGACTGTGACAGATACTGGCCGTCTGTCTTCTTCTAATCCGAATTTGCAAAATATTCCTATCGGTACGACTTTTAGTCGCCAAATTCGTAAGGCATTTTTGCCGGAACCAGGCTGGTTAATGGTAGCTGCTGATTACTCACAAATTGAATTGCGGATTTTGGCTCATTTAAGTCAAGAGCCGATATTAGTGGAAGCATATCAGCAAAATAAAGATGTTCACACTGTTACCGCGCGGTTAGTCTTTGAAAAAGAAGATGTAACATCAGATGAACGAAGGTTAGCCAAAACTATCAATTTTGGCGTGATTTATGGAATGGGTTCTCTCAGATTTTCGCGCTCAACTGGGATAGATAAAAACATTGCCAATGAGTTCATTAAGCGGTTTAATGAACGATATCCGAAAGTATTTGCATATTTGGAGCGAGTGAAAAAAGAAGCGATCGCTCTTGGTTATGTAGAGACTATTTTCGGTCGCCGTCGTTATTTTAACTTTACTAGTAACAGTTTACACAGATTAAAAGGCGGTAATCCAGAAGATATTGACTTGAGTAAATTGAAAAATTTGGGTGCTTTGGATGCGGGTTTATTACGCTCTGCTGCTAATGCACCAATTCAAGGTTCCAACGCTGATATTATCAAAATTGCAATGGTAAGATTGCATGAGATTTTGAAAAACTATCAGGCGCGTTTGTTGTTGCAAGTTCACGATGAATTAGTGTTTGAAATCCCCCCTCATGAGTGGGAAGAATTACAACCGCAAATTAAGTCGGTGATGGAAAACGCAGTTCAGTTGAGTGTACCGTTGCTGGTGGATGCGCGTGTTGGTGAAAATTGGATGGAGACGAAGTAAGTTGAACTGTGACAAGGCTTTTAGCTAGAAAAGTGTCAATCAGTTTAGTTGAAAATTTAAAACTCTAACTAATAAGCTGTTCTACCTTTAACTTGCATAATTAGGGCGGGCTTTCCGGCCCACCCCACAAGACTTTGATTAAATTTAAATATGCAAACTAGATGTGGAACAGCTTATCAAGTTGATAAAATCATCAAGAGTCAAAAGTATCGACTCTTGATGATGGAGTAGGCAATAGTTAAGAGTTAACCGCCACGCTTGAGTGCTACTTCTACCTGCTGTAACTCCTTCTCTAAACGATTTTTGAGTTTTTCGGGTACGGCACGATTTGGGTAAGAACTGTAGTGTCCAGCTAGGGAATTGAGGGCTGTTCGCATGGTTGTAAACGAGCCAAGACCAGAAACAGAGTTAACTCGCTGATAGCGAGCTGAAAAGTCATTAATTTTTTGACGCGCTTCTGCTTGAACTGCTGCTTTCTCTGGTGAATCTTGTGATATATCCAGAGCTTGTCTCATAACATTGACTACAGCTAAGGTGTCTTGGCGATAATCCCCAGTCAAACTATCTGGACTGCCAGAACAGCCCATTAAGCCCACAGCTACAACCAAAACCAGCGCAAGCAAACGCGACCAATAGCGCTTCATAAGCATTAAGTAGAAGAATACGTAAATCAACGTCTATCCTATCTTGGATTGGTAACTTGGGGATCAATTGAGTAGGGAATGGGGGAGGAAGGAGTAGGCTGGGCTGTTTTTTCCCTAAAAGGCGCTCATTTACAAGTATATGGGGCAAAAAAATCGGGTGATTAAAAAATCTGATGAGACAATTCTTATCCAGATGCCTTCTTTGCGAGAGACTTTACCAACGGTAACTCCTTCGGTGTACGATTTAATCAACTAACTTTTCTTGCCTCAATCTTTGCAATTTAAGCATCGTAATACATATCATTAGCCACAAAAAACCGACTCCATAACCTGCAATTATGTCTGTGGGCCAATGGACTCCTAAATATAAGCGGCTGATCCCAATAGCAGCAATTAAAATAACAGTTAAACTGTAAATAACTTTGGCAAAATTAGGATAGTGAGTTGCCAATTCGTAAGCAATAAAACCATAAAGTACAACAGAGCCTAGTGCATGACCGCTAGGAAAACTAAAAGATGTTTCAGAAATCAAGCGATGCCACAGTTCAGGGCGAGGTTTAGAAAAAAACAACTTTAGCCCTGTATTTAAAATTAACCCTCCTAAGCAAGCAAGTACAAAAACTTTCGCTTCTTCTTGGTAATGTCGCCACCAAAGTAATAAAACAGTAATACCTGCAACTATAACCACTGTATTAGGATTACCAAGATTTGTAATAAACAGCATTAAATTATCTAAATTTGGATTGGCGAACTGATGTAGCCATAACAAAAAAGTAGTATCAAATGCAAAAGCTTCTCGCTCCAAAACCTCTGTAGTTAGTTTTGCTAAAACAAAAAGGATGAGCAGAGAACTAGCAAGTCCAATAATACCAATTGTCGCAATTAAGGAAACCAAACGAGGATGTATATGACGCAACCAGAAATTAGAAACTTGTCGGAGCATACTTTAATGTCATTCGTCGTTAGAAAGCGTGACCACGATTAGTCTTCTTTGCTTTAGAGCGGTGAACAGGATAGAGAATCTAAGTAGAGATACAAGAACTATAGATGAACCGATAGTATCAAAATCGAGGGCATCTTTATTTGCTTAAACGCAATCACTCAACTAGGTGACGCACTTTTTTCTCCTTTCGCACGGAAAAGAATAAGACAACTGCCAGTAGGATAAAGGCGATCGCCGAAGCATAGCCTCTTGGCAGTGATAGACCGCCATCTTTGACTGGTTTGGTAAGAAAATCTCCGAAGGTGGCTCCGAAGGGTCGCGTGAAGATGAACGCCACCCAGAATAGGAGAATATCGCTCAACTTTGTTACGTAGTGAAGGGCTATGACAACACCAATGACGCTGGCTGTCACGAATGCGCCCTGAATATAACTCAGTCCCAAGTTGCTTGTCAGAAAGTCACCGAAGGCCGTTCCCAAACTGTTGGAGAACACGATGGCCAGCCAATAGGTAGTCTCTGCGTCTTTCCTCATGATCGGATAAACGCTCAGATCCCGATCGCGGTAGTACCAGATGGCAAGAACGCTCAACAGACCAGCTACCAGAAGAAGCGATCCCAGTGCGTAGCCCAGCCCAAGAGATCGATCCATCAGGTCTGAAACTTCGGTTCCGGCTGTGGTTGTTGCAATGATGGCCGCCCAATAAAGGGCTGGACGATATCTGTCGGATTGAATTTGAAAAAACAGTAAAATAGTCAGAATGGCGAACGTTACAGCAAAAGCTACGTAATACCCCAGCCCAAGAGACATTGAGATGTAGTCACCTGCCGTCTCGCCGAGCGTTGTGGCGATGATCTTCATGATCCAGAAGAAAATTGTGACTTTTGCAACTTTGTTCATTTATTTTTCACAATAAAAAATAGTAAGTCAGCGATCGCTAATCAGTCTTGTCGGTCAATTGGCAGTAGAGGTAATTTCTTCTGCTTAAGGCTTAAGTAAATAACCAGGGTTACGATTATAGAAAGAAAAATCATACTAGTCCCAACCGTACCAAAACCAAAGCCTCCATTTGTAGCAGATTGTGATAGTAAATCACCCATAGATGCTCCAAGCGGACGAGTCAAGATGTAAGCTAACCAGAATGCCAAAACTGCATTCATCCACAAGTAATAATAAGCGATCGCTATGATTGCAATTGAAGCACCAAATATCAGTGCTGATTGTGCATAACCTAGTCCCAAAGACTCTGCTAAAAGGTCTCCTGTTGCAGTACCCAAGGCAAACGTAAACAAAACAGCCACCCAATAAAAAAGCTCTCTTTTAGCTGTATTGATGGAGTGCATGGCTAATGTCTTTTCGTTTGAATACCACAGCGCAAAAACTACCAACAAGGAAACACTAAAAATTACAGTAGTTGTCACTAAACTAACTCCAAGCTCGTCTACCAATCTATCAGTGATCAGTGTGCCAACGATACTTATCAAAACGACCACAAACCAGAAACTTGCTGGAACATAGCGTTTAAGCTTAAACTGATTCAACAGCGCAATCACTAACACGCCGCTCATAATGTAGGATGTAACGCCTAAACCAAGGTTCAGGGTTGCTGACAGAAAATCTGCTGCGGTTTCACCTACCGTGGTTGCCAGAACCTTAATAATCCAGAAGTAAATTGTAACCTCTGGAACCCTATTTAACATTTTATTCATAACATCTTAAAGTTAGCTGTGTTATCAGAAATTATTGAGTGATTTTACTTTACACAGCAAAAGTCAAGAAATAGTCAAGATTTGATTTAAAACGGAATTTTTTCCTGATAGAGGCACTAAAAATAGCTGAAATGTCTAATTCAAAGTTAATTTCACCATTTAATATTTAGTTTTATTAACTCAAATTAATCTTGACTATTCCTGGACTTTTATTACTTACTGTGAAAGTAACAACCCAGAATTACAGGGATTTTACAAGTATGAAAACTTCAACAAAAATCATTTTGGCAGCAGCTTTTGTTAGTAGTTTGGGATTTGCTGGATTGTCGAAAGTTGTGTCTGCAAAACAACCACAATCTTCTGTAGCAATTGCACGTCAGCATCATAGTGTTACTAAAGTTGCTGAAGCCAGTGATGGCCACGGTGAAACCAACGACGATGCACAAGAACAGCAACAAGCAGCAAAACTGCAACCGCTAGCTAAAATTACAGCAAAACAAGCACAGCAAGCGGCTGAAGCATCTGTGGGGAGTAAGGCAAGTAGCGTCAAACTCGAAAATGAAGATGGCAACTTAATTTATGCTGTAGAAATTGGTCAGCAAGAAGTTACGGTAGATGCTGGTAATGGCAAAGTTCTCTATGTTGAAAATGCCAATCAACAAGATGAGAAAAATGAAGCCACTCGCCCCAAGAGTAGTATTCAAGTTAAAGAAAGTAGTGATGGCGATCGCGAAACCAATGATGATGGTAAGTGAGTAGTGAACTTGAAATCCCATTACCTCATATTTAAGAGGATGGTAAGCATACTGTAAAACAACTACCAACGCCTAACTGACTTGTGACAGTAATCAATCCACGATGATTTTGAGCAATGGCTTGAGCGATCGCTAGCCCCAAACCAGAACCACCTTCCCAATAAGAACGAGACTGATCAGCCCGCCAAAAACGCTCAAAAACCTTATCGATATACTCTGGTGCAATTCCCACGCCTGTATCTTGCACGTTGACATAAAGATGGGAACCGACACGACTGGTTTTAATTTCAACTACGCCTCCTGATGGTGTGTAATAGAGGGCATTTTCAACTAAATTAGTAAACAGTCGCGTTAATTGAACGGAATCACCTATTAACTGAAGATTAGCAATTAATTGAAATTTCAAGTTAATTTGCTTGGCTTCAGCTTGAGGTTTATAAAGTAGCACTAAGTTCTCCAAAATTGACGTTAAATTGAGACTATCCCTATTCTGAGTGGGAACTTTATCAGTACGTGACAAGAAAAGTAAGTCTGCTGTGAGGCGAGTCATCTGGTTAGTAGCGCTGGCGATCGCCTGAAATTTTTCTATATCTTTTGGCCTTATTTTTTCTGGGTATTCTAGTGCCAAATCAGCATTAATTTTGATTGCCATTAATGGACTGCGTAGTTCGTGGGAAGCATCAGCAGTAAACTGTTTAAGCCTTTCAAAACTCTCCTCAATCGGTTGCATTGCTTGACGAGTTAGTAAAATTCCGCCAATACCACTAAGAACCAAAGTTATAATAATTCCGCCGCCTAATCCCCAGTCCAGTTTTTGCAGGGTTTCATCAAATTCTTCTAAAGATTGACTCACCCTCACATATCCAACTAGCTCACCATTATCGCTCTTGATAATTGGTATAGTCACTGCTCGAATAGGGATTTTGCCCCTCTGAACTTGTACCATCTTGTTTGGTAATAAAGGTAAAGTTAAAGCAGTTTGTCCTTGTTGGTTAATCAAATTTCCCTGAGTATCAAACCACTGTAATGTTTGATGATAAGCAATTAAGTCTTGTGGACGAAAGTCACTTTCAAGCGTCAGGCGACCTTTTTCAAACTCTACATTTGCAGCCGCACCTTTCCCTATGGCTGTGAGTTTATCTGTGATTTGTTCAGTCAGACTGCGAGTGAAAGCAAATCGGACTGCGATCGCAAATATTCCCAGCAGCGATGCAAACACCACTAAGTAAGACAACAATAAACGATATCTGATTCTTTTAAACACATGATTTATCAAAAATTAGCGGACAATTTGACTACTATTAATATTTTTATTAAATTATTCTACTTGTGTCCTAGACGATAACCAATGCCATAGATATTTTCAATCAATTCCTCTGAACTTCCATATACTCTAAGTTTATTCCGCAAATTTGTAATATGAGTTTTTATACTTCCTTCTCCCGAAGATTTATCAAAGTCCCACAGTTTATCAAGAATTATAGAACGAGTGACAACTTGATTTGGGTTTCTCAAAAAATATTCTAATATCATATATTCTTTAGGAGTTAATGATATGATATTTCCTCTATAAGTAACCTGTTGAGTTGCTGGGTCTAGTTGCAAATCACCGTGGATTAAAATCTGGGGACGAATATTTGGAGTTCTTCTAGCTAAAGCCCTGATGTGTGCTGCTAACTCTTTTAAGTCAAATGGCTTAACCAAGTAATCATCAGCGCCAGCATCAAGTCCGATAATTTTATCGCCTGTTGTATCTCGTGCCGTCAGCATTAAAATCAGAACATTAGATGAAGCATCACGTAAACGCTTACATAGAGTAATTCCATCTAATTTAGGAAGCATTAAATCTAATAAAATTAGCTCATATAATCCTGATTGCGACCATTCCCAAGCTTCCAACCCATCGGTTGTTATATCCACAATATGGTGTTGTCGTCTTAAAAACTCGGCTAATGGCTTCGCAATGCGATCGTCATCTTCAACTATCAAAATTCTCATCATCCTTCATATGTAAATTATTAGGGCTTGCGGTTAATTTTAAAGTTTTCATCATATATTCTTAACTTGAACTTAATTTAATTTAATTAATATTCGGATGATCAATCAAAATATGTGATAGCAATCAAGCTGATTCCTCAAAGAAAAATACATAGGATACGTTATCAACAAAGGAGATAAATAGGATGACTCGATTTTGCAATTTCCATTTACCTACTATTTTTAAAACAGTAATTTTTAGCACAACTATTTTAATAGGACAAACATTTTTACAATTTAATAACTCAGCAGCAACAGCAGCCAGCCTTTACCAACATGTGTTGCTCTTATCAGTAGATGGACTACATGATGCTGACATCGCTGATCCTTTACTTCAACCTTATTTATCGAATATTAAGAATTTGCAAGCAAATGGTGTTACTTACACTAACGCCTTTACCAGCATACCCTCCGATTCCTTTCCTGGTGAATTGAACTACCTAACAGGAGCAAGTCCGAAAACTACAGGGGTTTATTATGACAATTCATATAGTCGCTCATTATTAAGTAAACTAGGGAGTCCTGCCAGTACTGAAGTTCTCTTTGATGAAAGCATTGATAAAAACTCCAATCTTCTTAGTGGAGGAGGTGATTTTGGCAAAGGTAGCATTGATTCAAGTAAGTTGCCAGTAGATAGCATAGGAAAACCCATTTATCCTCATAACTACCTGAATGTAAATACAATTTTTGAGGTAGCCCACGATGCTGGGTTACACACTGCATTTATTGATAAACATCCTGCCTATGACCTTGCTAATGGGGTTTCAGGTAACGGGGTTGATGACTTTTATGCTCCAGAAATCAATGCTAAAGTTGCCTTAGAAAACGGCAAATTAGTTGATCAATCAACAGCCCAAGATCCTAGCAATCTCACATTTAAAACGACAACTAAAAGCACTAGTCTCACAGAGGCTTATGATGATCTGAAGGTAAATGCGCTTTTAAACCAAATTGCTGGTAAGGATTCTCAAGGAACCACGACTCCGGGAACTCCTGCTATTTTTGGCATGAACTTTCAAGCCCTCAGCGTCGCCCAGAAAGATGCTAGCAGCAATGGTGGAATTGCTGCTGATGGAACACTTTCAGGAGGATTCATTGATGCCTTAGAACATACAGACGCTAGTATCGGGAACATAGTTAATGCATTGAAACAACAAAATTTATTTGATTCAACATTAGTAGTTTTGACAGCAAAACATGGTCAAAGTCCCCGTGAAGGAACAGCTACCCTGATTTCCGAAAACACATTTACAGATATCTTAGAAAAAGCTGGGATTACCGTAAATCATGCAACACAAGATGATATTGGCTTATTTTGGCTTGCAGATCAAAGCCAAGCTGATACTGCGACAACTCTTTTAAAGAATCTCAATAATCCGGCGATTAATCAGGTGTTTTCTGGTGATGCACTACAACAAGCAGGCTTTGGCAATCCGTTGTCAGATGACCGTACACCAGATATAATTATCAAATTGAACCCTGGATATGTGATTTCAGATAGCACAAAAAGGGCTGAACATGGGGGTTTTTCGGATGACGATACTCATGTTGCATTGATTGCTGCTAGCGGAATTGTACCTTCTGGACTCAAAGCTACAATCCAAACGCAGACGGTAAAAACAACCCAAGTTGCTGTTACGGCTTTAGATGCGTTGGGGTTAGATCCTGAGTTATTACAGGGTGCTGTGAAGGAAGGTACTAAAAAACTACCAGGGTTAGGAATTTCTGATACCCGCTCAGTACCAGAGCCAGATACAAGTCTTGGCTTGTTATCTATTATGGGCTTGATGTTAAGTGTCTCTCTATGGAGACGACGCAAGCAGTTGTTAACAATTCAAAATTCAAAATTCACGCATTAAAGAGTTCTGAAGCCGACGCTGCGACTTTTCCCTGTGCCTCTGCGGTTTAAAAGTAATTTATTTAACCTTATTAGGCGCAGAGAACACAGAGTCAAGAGATTGAAGAGGAATTTTTTGACCAAAATTTTTACCCACCTTGAAAGGGCTACTCCTAACTCCTAACTCCTAACTTTTTGATAAAGAGTATCCCGTTGTTGGTAAGGTCTTCCTAAAGAAGCGATCGCAGCTTGCAAGGTTTCCACTTCCATACACGTACCACCCAAAGCACCTGCCATTGTGGTAATATGTTCTTCCATTAATGTGCCGCCGATATCGTTGCAACCCCAAACTAAGGCTTCGGTTGCACCAGCAAGCCCCAATTTTACCCAACTCTGCTGATGGTTGGGAATCCAATTACCTAAGTAAATTCGCGCCACAGCCCCTAGCAGCAGGGCATCACTCAAAACTGGTTGATCGCGTCCGACACGACGACGTAAGGATTTGGGCGCTTCTTGTCCAACGAAGGGTAATAAAATAAACTCTGTGATGTTTGCTGGATATCCCTGATTGATGGCAGTTTGTTGGAGCGATCGCAATTTTTCTAAATGCCCGATTTGCTGTTCCTGGGTTTCAATATGCCCAGATAACATGGTACTAGTCGTATACAAGCCTAATTTGTGAGCAGTGCTGACAATTTCTAGCCAAGTGGCTGTGTCAATCTTCTCTGGACACAGTATTCGCCTAACTTCATCGTCTAACACTTCAGATGCTGTTCCCGGCATTGAACCAACACCAGCATCGCGCAAAGCAATAATCACATCAGCATATTCAAGTCCGTCAAGTCTGGCGATAAATTGTACTTCCTGGGGAGAGAAAGCATGTAAATGTATCTGAGGAAATTCCTGTTTGATGGTTTCCACTACCTTGAGATAGTAGGGCAAAGATTTGCCATTTATCTGCGCTTGTGGATTTAATCCCCCCTGCATACAGATTTCCGTCGCACCCCGGCGTACCGCATCTGTTGCTTTTTCCAATATTTGCGCCGAATCTAACCAGTATGCACCGACATCACCATCATCTCGACGGAAAGCACAAAAACTACAGTGCTGCTCACAAATATTAGTAAAGTTAATATTACGATTAATTACGTATGTAACCGTATCGCCGGCTTGAGTGTGGCGGAGTGTGTCGGATGTAGTACGTATTGCAGCGATCGCCTCCGCGTCAGTTTGTTGTAACAATACCACTCCCTCTTCGGGAGATAAGTCATATCCCATCAAGGCACGATCAAGAATTTTTTCAACAGCAATTTTTGTCAGCATTACTTTCTTAATTTCTCAGCAAACAAATATTAATTTTATATAACCCATTAACAAAAAAAATAGTGTGGTTTTACCACAACTATTTTTTTTAATGCACATCTTTGTATTAACTGGAATCCTTATTGACATACTCCCCGGCGTGTTCGCCCTTGGCGTTGCCGAAGGCTACGCACGGGGATTCTAATTCATGGTTCACAGAAATCCGCTTGCTATATCAGGAGAGACGCGATTAATCGCGTCTGTACGATCAATAGTATTGGTGGTTTTCTCCCCATGCTTTCCATCTTTCGATGCAGATTCTTCTTGCCCAGAAGTACTGTTGTCTTGGAAAAGTCCTCCACTTAGGGAAACCCCATCGCTTTTAGCGTCTCCCCTTGGGAGAAGACCGGATTTTTCGCTTTGCCACTCCATCCCTAACATTTTCATTCCCTTTTTAAGGATATTACAGCAGTTTTCATGTATTTGAACCACATCCGTCGTAGGGGCACAGCACTGCTGTGCCCCTACCCGCGTGGTCTATTTACCTGAAAATAGCTGTAATCGCAGCATTTGTATCTCTGCAAATTTCTATCCCGCAGCTAGAACATGAGTGAGTTCTGGTACTAAGTGACTTTTTTACTCTATGTCCACAATGGCTACTGTTCATTTACCTTGTTCGTCGGGAATACCTTTGTAGTCAAAGACTGTTAAATTATGTTCTGTGGCGATCGCTTTCACCTGCAACAGTACATCTTTGACAGGTTGTCCGGTTGTGGCATCTTTCACCCGTAGTAATACTTGCAGTTTTCTGCAATCGTGAAATATGAGACGGAGTACTTATTTTTGACCTTGCATAATTAATTTCAGTATACCGAAAAGTTCTGCGTTAGCAAAGCTCACCGTACCACTTCCCTGCGGGACGCTACGCGAACGTGGAAGCAAGCTACGCGTAGCGTTCCGTTCGCGCAGCCTCTCGTAGAGAAGGAAAGGTATCGCTTTGTGATAGATAGCTACAGATACAATTATTGTACAAAAAACCATATTCTAAGATACATTTTTGAGAAATTTGTAGAGAAATCAAAGATAAGTAAAACTAATAAGTTAGCCAAAAAGGTAAGGGTAACTCTCCCCCCGTCCGTGAGGAGCAAGTGACACGACTAGTCACACTTATGACATAAGATTGCAATGCCTCTGTCATTTAGATAGGTTTTACTAAACCTTACGTCAGTGTTAATATAGGTAATCTTCATGAATGAAAACGAAATAGCTGGCTCAGTATGCTAGTACGGCTCATACAGAGTCTTATTCATCTGTTTTCAGTGATTTACTGCTGACTGCTCCCTGTAGAAGTCAGAATGCCTACCGAATCAATCATTAATATCGTTTTATCTGCGAGGTACAAAATGACGGTTCAATCTTCTAGTTCAGTCCAGCAACAAGTCGCCCGTCGGGTACTATCAGTGCCTGTACAATCAGCGCTCTATATCGCACTGTGTTCTTTGACACTGTGGACAATTTATTTCACTACATACCCCGCTATCCATGACACGACTCATACTCTGCGTCACCACACACTGATGGTGAGTTGTCATTAATTAGATTGAGTCAATGATTAGCAGGAGGAGAGAAATAAAATGACAAAACTTAAGTGGTCTAAGCTGATCGGTGCGATTTGCATGATGGGAATCATCCTGTATGGTTGGATCGGACTTGGACAATCCCCTCAACCATTGGTGCGGCTAACAACCAATCCACCGATTAATCAGGTTCAACCCCTTGAGGCTGAAGCCACCACAGTTTTGGGATCGGGGCACTACAATCCGCCAGTGCAGCTGATGCTGCAAGCCGTAGATGCTCAAGGGCAATCTTTAAAGGATGCCAAAATCCACTTGCAATTGTTCACCCCTCCTAAAAACCCCTGGTTCACAACAGATTTTCCGATCGTCGAGGGGACAAAGTTGCTGGACATTGAGGGCAATGCACCAACAGGTCAGTTGCAGGTTCAACAAACCCTGCCGATCCGCGGAACGTATCAACTCCAGGTAGCAGTTACTCCGCTTGTTGCCAATGCATTTGAGCCGATTCAGCAAAAGCTGACGCTGACGCTGCCTGAAAATTCCTTAAAGTTCCGCTACTTTGGCATCCTGGTTGTGATTTTGCTGGCAGTTGGACTACTAGGAGGTTGGGTGATTGGGGGCAGACAAGCGATTCAACCGGGAGAAATTGCCCCGCAACAGGTACGATTGTTATTAAGTGGATTGATTGTGGTAGCGATCGCTGCACTCCTCTGGGTCAATATCAGCGCTGAACTTGCCGAATCGCACCATATGTCGATGTCGATGCCAGGTATGGGAGAAGAAGTTCCACCCTCTGGTAAGCCCGCTAAATTGCAGTCTCAAGGACTTTATATGCAACTATCGGGTGACGAGAGTGCAACGGTGGGTCAACCTGCCAGATTGCAGGTTAGCGTCAGTGATACCAAAACCAGCCAACCCGTGACAGATGTAGTATTGAAGGTAACAACCACCCAACTCGAAAATAATTGGGTGGCGTTTGCTTATGAAGGTACTCCAGACAGCAACGGAAAATTAGCGTGGGAGCAGGAATTCTTTGACGGTGCCCCCCATAGCGTTGTAGTCGAGGTTGCGCCGCAAGCAAACACAAAAGAGCAATTTCAGCCATTCCAAGTTGCAGAGAATATTCCAGTCGAAGGTGTCGCTCCGCCGATGCATGTCCGGTTGATTTCGCTAACTTACTTTACCGGAGTTGTGGTAATTGGTTTGCTGCTGGGACTGTGGCTACGACAACGGCAGACTCCGCATACTGGGATGACTTGGAAGCGTAGTGTTTCCTAAGTCAGTATCAACTAGCGTTATTGCTATGTCATTCGGTTGTAAATACATTTGCCCTTAGTTTGTTCGCCCAATCACCGCACAGGCTGATTGCCTAAAATCCATGTCGGATACCATTGAGTGTTCGACATGGATTTTTATAGACACAGTATCAGAAATTGAACCCTGCAATTTATCTATGAATCATCAACACATTATATTCGTCTGCACTAGCTGTAGAAGTAGTCATCAGACAAAAGAGTATGTTGCTAAAAGCGGCGGTGAATTGCTGCTAGAGAAATTACAAACCCTATATCATAACTGGGTGTTGCAAGACGAGTTCTCGATTCAACCCGTTGAATGCATGGGTGTTTGTGACCAGGCTTGTGCAATTGCTTTCGTCTCTCCTAACAAACACACCTACTTATTCGGCGATCTGCCTGCTGATGCTGAATGTGTAGAGAAGACAGCAACTGCCGTACTTGACTGTGCTAGTCAGTATCACACCAAGTCAGATGGTTTGCTCCCCTACGCCAAGCGCCCGGAACTGCTCAGAGCCGGAGCGATCGCACGGATTCCACCGATGCCGCCGTGTCAGTCGCTTCGCTCCAAGTCAAAAGTCAAAAGTACCAACCCCATAAATAAATTCAGGGGCTTGTACCTTTTTCTTTTTGGTCAATAGACTTGAATTCTTTGGAGTTGGATTTAAATAAAGCACTTCCAAACTTAACTTCTTTATACTTTTTATTTAAGTAAAAATACTATTGAAAACAGAAAAATTGCCTAGAGTTTTGCAAGACAGCTAATCACGGTAAAATCCCACAACCAAGAACGAAAAAGGAATACCCGACCCCCTATTTTCAAGACAGATTATAGCTCGACCTGAATCTAATAACTTCAGTAGCAGTTTTGAAGCACTCTAAAATTATTGACAATAATTATTAATTCCCCTAAAATTCAAAAGCAATTGAAAATTTTTTGCAATTCTTTTTTGCCGCTAACCGTAACTAAATGTCATGCCCAACAACTTCGCTCTAGGTAACAGAAAACCTTGGAGCCGCCGTCAATTATTGCAGCTGGGACTAGCAGGTGCTGGAGTGACTGGTGCAGCTGCACTTTGGCAAATGCTAAATCTACAAAGTCAGTCAATCGTCAAAGTGCCACCACTCGGTATGGAAGCACCAGACGACGTTAATAACCCGATGAAGATGTTAAGGGATTTTGATTATGGGACGGTGAAGCAAGAAAATGGGCGGACTATCCGGGAATTCCAGTTAACTGCGGGTACTTCCATAATAAAACTCAATAGTGCTGTCTCTTACAACATCTGGGATTTAAACGGTCGCATACCAGGGCCAACGCTACGGGCAAAAGAAGGCGATCGCATCCGGGTACTATTTCTCAACAACGCGGGACATTCTCACTCTTTGCATTTTCATGGCGTTCATCCGGCAGAAATGGATGGTGTTCGCCCAATCAGGAATGGTAGTGCGACAATTTATGAATTTGATGCTGAACCATATGGTGTTCACTTATACCACTGCCATATTGAACCAGTCACCCGTCACATTGCCAAGGGGCTGTACGGAATGTTTATCATCGATCCACCTACTCCGCGTCCCCCGGCTGATGAGATTGTACTAGTGATGGGTGGCTATGACGTCAATGATGATAGCCATAATGATTATTACGCCTTCAACGGTCTGCCCCATTACTATATGCATGATCCGATTCGCATTTACAAAGATCAGTTGATTCGGCTGTATGTCCTCAACATCATTGAATACGATCCGGCAGTGACGTTTCACCTCCACGCCAACTTCTTTGATGTCTATCGCTATGGCATGAGTATGAAGAAGAGTGAGAAAACTGATGTGATTACGATGGGCGTAGCAGAAAGGCACATTTTGGAATTTGCTTTTCGCTACCCAGGTAAGTATATGTTCCATCCCCATCAGGATGCGATCGCAGAAAACGGTTGCATGGGTCAATTTGAAGTACTTGCTGAGAGCAACTCTCAAAAGCCTGTGAAAAATTCTTAACTAGATAATTAGTAATTTGTAATTAATTCCTAAAAGTATTAGAGCAACTAGTTGATAAAAAATATCATTATATGCGAAAGTAAAGTCTACGACAATGTGTCAAACAAACTAACTTCTAGAACACCAATTCAGTAATCCTGGAAGAACCTCCCCCCCAACCCCTCCACCTTGGCGTCAGCCTGCCGTTAGGGAGTTTGGCTCCCCCAACGCTAGTAGGGAAGGGGGCTGGGGGGTTAGGTTTCTGATTACTGATGTAGTAATAGATTGAAATGTTTGTTTCAATTAATACCTTTTTAGTTGTGCGAGGAACAAAGATGATAAAAGTTCGTTATATCTTTTTAACAGCAGCAGCAGCCTTAATAGTTACCTTGAGTTCTTGTAGTGGTACACCAACCGCAGAAAATCCATCAGCACCAGTTGCTAGCCCTCAAGCTACAGAGGCAGTAAGTAATAACAGTCATAGTGGTCACGGTGGCAAAGAAAAAATTAATATTAACACTGCTATATTGTCAGAATTGGATAAGTTTGAAGCCAAGCTAGGTGTTCCGGCTTTATCCAATAAAATCCAGGCAAATCGTCCCTATGGCAGTCCAGAAGATTTAGTTACTAAAAAAGTAATTACTCAAGAGCAGTTCGGGCAAATTAAAGACCAGGTTGGTGTTCAAGAAGTGGTACTTACAGGTGAGGCCAAAGATGTTGACTATATGTCTAAATTAGGCTTAATGAAAGGGCATCTTTTAGTAGCAAAAGAACTCCTGGATCAGAATCAGCCGAAACAGGCAGAACCTCATATTGGACATCCAGTTGAGGAGATTTACGTTGATGTAGAAGATCAACTTAATGAGCGTAAAGTCAAAGAATTTAAGACAACATTGGTGAGTTTGCAAGATTTGGTGAAATCTAGTCCGAAGGATAGCAAAGTTAAAACTAATTTTGCCTCTTCAGTGCAAGCAGTTGATTCCGCGATCGCAGCTTTGCCAGCAGATCAACGTTCCAAACCAGGATTTGTGCTACAGGTAATTAACGAATTGCTAGATTCAGCTAACTCCGAATATGGCGCTGCGATCGCAGATGGTAAAGTAACCGCCCCAATTGAGTATCAAGACTCCCGTGGTTTTGTCTTTTACGCCAATGATTTATACAAAGGAATTTCTAGTCAAATAGCTCAAGCAGATCCCGAAGCACACAAAGCGATCGACACTAGTTTCGCTGAACTCATAAAAGTTTGGCCCGCCGCCATTCCACCAGCGAAAGCAGTCAAAACACCTAATGATGTTACCAAGCTGGTGAAAACCATTGAGGAAAACTCTCAAAAAGTGGTTGACAAATCCAGTACCCAAGCACAGCTATAACACTTTAATTTAATGGGAAGCATAGGGTAAGGAGTTTAAAATGAGGAAATCGTTAGGAGTTATGAATTAGGAATTACGAATTACAAACTTCTAACTCCTAACTTCCAACTCCTAACTCCTAACTCATGACGTTCCATTCGTTACTTGAACTAACAACTGATGCAAGAACTTGATCACAAAAAGACGATTGACCTGCTGAACGCCATCATGGAGTTTGAACTAGCAGGGGTAGTGCGCTATACACATTATTCTTTGATGGTGACTGGCCCTAACCGTATTCCAATCGTGGCTTTTTTCAAAGCACAGGCAACTGAGTCTTTACTTCATGCCGAACAAGTGGGAGAAATTCTCACCGGTTTAGATGGGCATCCCTCCTTGAAAATTGCCCCAATGGAAGAAACCTACCAGCATAAAGTCAAGGATATTTTGGCAGAAAGCTTATCCCATGAAAAAAAGGCATTGGAACTGTATAAAACTCTGCTCGAAACTGTCACCAATGCCAGCATTTATCTGGAAGAATTCGCTCGCGGCATGATTGGGCAAGAAGAGATGCATAATCTCGAATTGAAAAAGATGCTACGCGATTTTGGTTAATAGTCATTAGCCCTTAGACATCTGGTAAAACAAAATGTAGAGATGTAGCAGTGCTACATCTCTACAAAAGTTATGGATAACACATATTTAATTTTTACCAGATGTCTATTAATTATTCACTAGGGACTAATGACAAAGGAGAAAAGACAAAGGATAAAAGATAAAAGATGAATTTTAGTACTGCTCTACCTACTTTTGTAATAACACTCCGAGAAGGAGTGGAAGCTGCCCTTGTTGTTGGTATTGTGCTAGCTTTGCTCCAAAAAGCTAAACAATCTCGACTCAACTCTTGGGTATATGCTGGTGTCGGCGTTGGCATTGTCCTCAGTGCCTTAATAGGTGTGTTATTCAGTTGGCTAATTCAAGTACTGGGAGCAGTTAATCCTCAATACACCTCCGTAGTTGAGCCAGGGCTAGAAGGTGTGTTTAGTCTGTTAGCGATCGCCATGCTCAGTTGGATGCTAATCTGGATGACTAAACAAGCCAGATTTATGAAAGCTACAGTTGAGGGAGCAGTAACAGAAGCGCTGACACAAAACTCAAATGCTGGTTGGGGTGTTTTTACTTTAATTTTAATTGCCGTTGTCCGCGAAGGCTTTGAAACTGTTCTGTTCGTTGCGGCTAATTTTCAACAGGGATTAATGCCAGCGTTGGGTGCTATTGCTGGTTTAGTGGCCGCATCTGCAATTGGGGTGCTGCTATTTAAATGGGGTGTCAAAATTAACATCCGCCAGTTCTTCCAGGTAATGGGCGTTTTATTAGTGCTGATTGTGGCTGGGCTGGTAGTTTCAGCCTTGAAACATTTTGATGAGGCTGTGGCTAATCTTGCCCTTAGCAGCCGTGCTACAGAAAGCTTTTGTTTCTATTACGAACGTTTTACAAAAGTCCATTCCTGTATTTTGGGGCCAATGGTTTCAAATACTTCCACAATCTTGCCTGACGAACAGTTTCCTGGCATTATCCTCAAATCTTTATTTGGTTATAGAGACAACCTCTATCTTGTGCAAGCAGTGGGATATGTAACCTTTTTACTCACGATTGGAGGACTATATTTCCGCAGCCTTGGAGGTGCTTCTCCTGAAGGTAAAAAAAATATCCCCTTTGCTCAAAAACCAATTAATTCTGCAAAGGAGTGACGTACCTACACTTCCTGAGTACAGGTAAGTGTAGGCTTCTCAGAGACTCCTCATTGAGGACATAATTTGAGCTTTTAGATCGTGCGTCCCACGATTCTTTATGTTTATTGCCGCGTTCAGATCCCTACACAAACTGACCTTACAATTAGGACAATTATGTATTCTTTGAGCTAGCGGCTTCTTTACTTTTTGACCACAACTAGAACATTCCTGACTAGTGCCGTTTGGATTTACAGCTATTACTTTCAAACCAGCGTTCTCGGCTTTGTTTGAAAGTATGCTTGTGAACTGTCCCCATCCGGCATCATTTATACTTTTAGCCAATCGTGTTTTAGCAAGTCCTTTAATATTTAATTTTTCTAGTGCGATAACATCATATTTTTTGAGTAAATTATTAGCCGTTTTGAAGTGAAAATCCTTTCTAGTATCAGCAACTTTTTTGTGTTGCGTAGCTAGTTTTTTAATCGCTTTCTTACGACGGTTAGAGCCTTTCTTCTTACGAGAGACACGGCGTTGTGCTGATTTTAACCTGCGTTCCGCTTTACGTAAAAACTTAGGCGCTGCTATTCTTTCATTATCTGAAGTGACAATGAAATCAATCAAGCCAACATCAATACCAACAATATTATCAGCGTCAAAATCAGGTTTAGTAGTTGGGACTGTTTTATCATCTAGACTTAGAGTTACATAGTAGCCATCAGCTTTTTTGGTGACAGACACGGTTTTTATATCAAATCCATCAGGTATCTGGCGATGAACGATTACTTCAATTGTCCCAATCTTTGAGAGAGTAATTTTGTTGAAGACAAAATGTTCTCTCTTGAATTGGGGATAAGTAAAAGTCTTGTAACTTCCTTTCCGTTTGAATCTAGGCTTACCGCTACGCTTGCCATTAGTGTCACCTTTTAGCCAGTGGTCAAATGCCAAATCAACTTTTTTAGGTACTTCTTGCAATACCTGAGAATGAATCTCTTTGTACCACGGACGGTCTTTTTTAAGTTGGGTCAGCGTTGCTTGCTGACTAAATCTATTAGGCTTGTGCTTTAGTTCTGGGATATGGCAAACCAAAATGGAACACCTATCAATAGAACAACGATTTTGCTCATACCAATCAAACCGTTGAGCAAGTTGATAATTATATTGATAACGTAGCATTTCTAATGTTTTGTCCATAATTTCAGCTTGTTTTTTAGTTGGTTTTAAGCGGTATTGATAGGATATTCTCATTTTGATTACGGGCTTATCTCCACACCCCACTTGAAATTTTGGCCTCACCGAATAGCCCGTCGTAGACATCGCTTCACTTGAAGTTGTCAAACAATTTTGGATTTTAGATTTTAGATTTTAGATTGAAGAAAAGAAAAGAGCAATCAAGTCACTTGCTCTGTCATTTAATTTTAGATTTTGGATTAAAGAATTGTTCTACGAATAAATTCGCTTGTTCTGTAACCCTTTTTAAATAATGGAACGCAAGAATCTTCTCTTCTTAGGCAACGCCCAACAATTCCATTTTCCAAAATTTAAAATCTAAAATTCGGTCACCAATAGTCTCTGACTGGGAACGAGAGGAACTGCAAATGCACCTTTGCGGAAAATTAAAATCTTTCCACACCTTCAAATTGCTTGAGTGCCGATGCATTTGCTGCTTCTCCACAAGTTCGTGGTGTGGGGAATATCTTTTCAGGATTTGCTAACCCTTTAGGATTAAAAACTTGCCGCACCCATTGCATAGTTTCTAAATCAACTTGGCTAAACATCTGTGGCATATAGCACTTTTTCTCTGCACCGATACCATGTTCGCCAGAAATACTACCACCGACTTGGACACATAGTTTGAGAATTTTTCCACCCATTTCTTCTACTTGCTCTAATGCTCCAGACACAGAATTATCATAAAGAATTAGCGGATGAAGATTGCCATCGCCAGCGTGAAATACATTAGCAACACGATAACCATATTGTTTACTTAATGCCTCAATCTCGTGCAGAACATAAGGCAACTGAGTACGAGGAATTACACCGTCTTGTACATAATAATCTGGGCTTAAATGTCCAGCCGCAGCAAAAGCCGCTTTGCGTCCTTTCCATAATTTCAATCGGGTTTCTGGGTCAGTAGCGGAAGTGACATTACGCGCACCATTTTTTTTACAAATTTCCGTAATTCGCTGCTTATTACCTGCAACTTCCACTTCTAAACCGTCAATTTCTATTAGTAAAATAGCAGTAGCATCGCGGGGGTAACAATTAGTTGCTACAACATCTTCAACTGCATTGATACTGAAGTTATCCATCATTTCCATACCACCAGGAATAATTCCGGCGCTGATGATATCAGAAACAGTTGCCCCAGCAGCTTCAATACTAGTAAAATCTGCCAACAGCACACAAATTGATTCTGGACTTTTGAGAATTCGCAAAGTAATTTCTGTGGCAATTCCTAAAGTGCCTTCAGAACCAACAAACACACCTGTTAAGTCATAACCAGGCATCTCTGGGATTTGTCCACCTAAATCGACAATTTCCCCTTCTGGCGTGACAATTTTTAATCCTAAAACGTGGTTAGTAGTAACACCGTATTTGAGACAATGTACGCCACCAGAATTTTCGGCAATGTTGCCCCCAATAGAGCAGATAATTTGACTGGAGGGGTCAGGAGCGTAGTAAAATCCAGCACCACTGACGGCTTGTGTTACCCAACTATTAATTACGCCTGGTTGAACAATTGCCCGTTGATTTTCCAAATCAATGCTGAGGATTTGCCGCATTAAGGAAGTGACAATCAAAACAGAGTCTATCACTGGTAACGCGCCGCCAGATAGACCAGTACCAGAACCTCGTGCTATGAAGGGTATAGAATATTGGTTGCATATCTTCACAATTTGGGCAACTTGTTCTGTAGTTCTAGGTAACACCACCACAGCCGGACGTTGGCGATAGCCGGTTAAACCGTCGCATTCGTAGGTAATAAGTTCTTCGCGGCGTTGCACCACACCATTTTTACCAAGGACAGCCTCGAATGCTTTGATAATGGGTTTCCAGTTGAGTTGTTTTTTCTCTTGGGTAAGCATAGTTTTTTAAAGTTAAAGGTAGATGTTTACAGGTTGCTTAAAATTGAAATTACTTCCTCAGATAAATCTAAAGCTATTATTGTAGTGCCAGCCAATCCAGGAAATTTATCAACATAATCTGCTTGATTGCGAGCATATCGCAATCGTTTCAAGTTATTGGCAATTAATTGACGTTGTGGGTGAGGATTAAGCTTGAATTGCTCCCAAACATATCTGTGAGCATCACTTATTTTCGGAATTGATATTCCTTCTTGATCACGCAAATAGTTTCGCGCCAAGATAAAAGCTGCATAGTATGCTCGACTGATAGCATCACGCAGTTTAGCTTCCTGATTTGCAGGAGTAGTTGGTTGATCGGTGAGTTCTTTGGCTAGATTAAGATATTGTGACCAATCAAAACTCATCTAGGTATTCGAGAGTGGTAAAAAATTGCTGATGCACCTGGTGTGAAAGACTTCTTGACCAATTCTCGTCAAACTGATGGAGCCTTGCAACTGCTTCATGGGGGTCAAGCTTCATCAAAATAGATAGTATCAACTGCACCCAATCAATACTTTCTCGATCTGGAACAACTTCCAGAAATAGCTGAGAGTCAGGGAAGTAGTGGCGAATTTTCTCAGGTGCTTCTAGCAGCACGGGAATGAGAAACGGATGTTTATCCAGAAATTCTAAAACTTCGGTGTGCTCTCGGAAGGTGTATAACTGCTCAAGGGTTTCGATATCGGCGGGAGAAATGCTAACTGCGGTGTCTGTCATGGCATTTTACAGGCTGCTGTTGATGGCTGTGTTTACTATTGTTGCAAGAATAGCAGCTAAGGGGGGAGTAAAAGGCGATGTCTGGCGACAAGCCGCTCTGCGTCTACGCATTTGATGTAAAAGAAGTGCGATCGCCTGATTTGAGTACGAAGGTGCTATGTCTCTTAACAAGTGCATTGAATGATCCTACAATCTAATATTCTGTTAATTGTAGGGTTAAAGTAAATATAAAGTCAGACATTTAACAGGATGAGGCTAAAATGACTTACCAAGTTTTAGATTCCACCTCAAAATTAATTACCAAGCTGCAAACCCTAGCACCAGAACAGCAACAACAGGTGCTAGATTTTGTGGAATTTCTAGCACAAAAATATGCTCTACCCCAACAATCACCCCAGAAACGGGTACTAGGTTTAAACCAAGGTAAGATTTGGATAAGTGATGATTTTAATGACCCTTTACCTGATGAGTTTTGGTTAGGTGAAAGTAAGGGATGAAACTATTATTAGACACTCACGTAATTATTTGGTCAGCAGGAAACCCAGAAAAACTATCTTAGAGAGTTAGAAACTTATTAATTGATACTAACAATTTTTGGGTAGTTAGCATGGCTAGTGTTTGGGAATTACAAATAAAATCTCAGCTTGGTAAACTAAATTTAAGCTCGTCGCTTCCTAATTTCATGGAAACTCAACAGCAAGTGAATAATCTACAACTATTACCCATTGAATTGACTCATATCTATGCTTTAGAAGCTTTGCCAAGCCATCACCGCGACCCTTTTGACCGAATTTTAATCGCTCAGGCAATAGTTGAAAAGATGCCTTTGTTAAGTATAGATGTTGTCTTTGATGCATATCCAGTTCAAAGGATGTGGGAGTAAAAATACATATTTGATAGGCTGGGTGGATGGAAGGCGATCGCACTCATATTCAGCAATAATTTGGATGGGTTGAGAGGAGGCGATCGCACTCATCTTCAGCTAGCATGAATTTCTGCAAGCCAATGATGTCCGGGGTGACACAGTGTTATTGCTTGCTTAAGCCAAACTTGACGTTCTTCATCAAGTAACCTGCATACACGATAAAAATCATCTTCGTCCTTAGACCTGGGATTCTTGGCTTTGTATAAGAGTACAATTTCTGGAGCAAGGAACGGTACATTAATATCAGAACGTAACCGAATCATTGATAATGGACGTGCAATATCAAGATTCCTACGAAACCTCCACTCCCTCTGTGAAGACTCATCCAAGAGAATCTCTAGTTCCGAGAATAAGGTATTTTTAGCATGAGCATGAATTTCATGTATCGGTAACTCTAGCCATTCATCTTCATTCCAAGGCTCCATTTTTCCATTAACAACCTTGCTAAATTCCCAGCCAAATAAATATTCTCGCAGGCTGCTCTGATCTTGCCTAAATATTGCGATTTCTATATCTTTATGTACCCTAGTTATATCTCCTATAAAAAGGTCTATCGCCCATCCGCCTGCTACAAACCAGGGTTGTCTGAAATCATTTAGTAGCCCAGAAAGCTTCACAAGTTCTGAAAAAGATTCCATTGATGACTACTCCTGAGAATTTTTCAGTATTAAATATTGAGTGAATGCACCCTTCCATCCGTAATCAACTAACCTAGAAATAACGCTCTTAAATACTGGATAAAGTCATGGTTCAGCAAGTTCTAATCAATGATGATGATTACTATGTGCCAGATGCCAACCAGCTAGTCACTGAAGATGATACACCTGTGGACAATTTTGCCTCTGAAAAACAACAACGCCTTTTGGTTGGCTCTCTTTACAGTTCTATACAGCAGCAGACTTTTTTAGCAGCAGCTAATGTCGGAATTTACCATACAGACGGTCAACCGGCAATTGTACCCGACGTTTTTCTCAGCTTCGATGTGCAAGTACCTGAAAATTGGTGGGAAAAACAAAATCGTTGTTATATGGTTTGGCGTTTTGGCAAACCTCCAGAAGTCGTCCTCGAAATTGTCTCTAATAAAGAAGGTGATGAACTGGGCAAAAAGCTGCAAATTTATGAACATATGCGGGCTAGTTACTACATCGTATATGACCCAAATCAGCAATTAGGAGAAAAAGTCCTGCGCGTTTATGAACTTAGGGGAACACGCTACTTTGAAACTTCAGAAATTTGGTTAGAACAAGTTGGTTTAGGCGTAACTTTGTGGGAAGGCAAATTTGAAGATAGACAGGATACTTGGTTACGCTGGTGCTACCAAGATGGTACTGTTTTGCTGACTGGGGATGAACGCGCCGAACAGGAACGACAACGCGCCGAACAAGCAGAACAACGTACCCAATTACTAGCAGATAGGCTACGGGCTATGGGCGTAGATCCCGACAATCTGTAGAACACTCACTGTAAAGGCGCAAAGTTTTTTGCGTCTTTGCATGAGTTTATAATTCTCACGAACTTGTGCAACTTATAAACTCATTTATCCGATGCCAAACCTTCTCTAATAAATTAGGATCATCTGAATCAAACCATTCAATTTGTGGATATGATCGAAACCAAGTGCGTTGTCGCTTGGCAAATTGTCGCGTATGCAAAATTGTTAATTCTTTCGCTTCATCTAAGGAAATATCCCCAGCCAAATATTGCTTGATTTCTTGATAGCCCAAAGTATTCAACAAAGACAAATCAGCGCCATATTTTTGACAAAGATACTCCACTTCCGCAACCAAACCATCTGCTATCATTTGCTCAGTACGCTGTTCAATACGAGCAAGCAACTTTTCAACATCGCAATCTAAACCAATTTGCAAAATCGGATAATTCGGCGGATTCTCCCCTTGCTGTTGTGAAATGGGAGATCCAGTAACATAATATACTTCTAACGCTCTTAAAGTCCGCACTAAATCATTGCCATGAATTTTTTGTACTGCAACGGGGTCAACTTGTTGTAACATTGCATAGAGTTGTGGTTGACCGAGAGATTCAAGCTGCGATCGCAATTCTTTATGCGGTGCAACGCGAGGAATTTTCATCCCTTGAACAATCGAACGGATATATAAACCAGTGCCACCAACTAGTAACAGTGGCGTAACACCAACAGAAGCAATTAAGGCTTGTGTTTGTTCCTGGTAGTCTGCTAGTGTGATCATCTCTGTTGGATCGCAGATATCTATTAAATAGTGCCGCACCAATTTTTGTTCAGCCACAGTTGGTTTCGCCGTCCCAATATCAAACTCACGGTAAACTTGACGAGAATCAGCACTGAGAATTACAGAACCCAACCGCATCGCCAAAACCAAAGCCAAACCCGACTTACCTGTTGCTGTCGCCCCACAAATCACAATTAATTTAGTCATTAGTCATTAGTCATTAGTCATTAAGCTATTCTGCCCCTGCTCCCCATGCCCCTCTAGCACGGGACTGCAACCCCTGTATAAACTTCTCTTGAAAATGCCCTACAGACGCCAGCAAGGCTTTTGTGTTACAATTTTGGAGTGTTTTTACTTTTAATTGCCTTTTGGCGACTTCAACCCCACGCATCAGGAGAGTTTACATGACGAGCAGTTACAGTGCCGATCAGATTCAAGTTCTGGAAGGTCTGGAAGCCGTCCGCAAAAGACCAGGAATGTACATCGGTACCACTGGGCCGCGAGGACTCCACCATTTAGTTTACGAGGTGGTGGACAATTCAGTTGATGAGGCTTTGGCGGGTTATTGCACTCATATAGAAGTGGATATCAACGCTGATGGTTCTGTGACTGTAACAGATGATGGTCGCGGTATTCCTATCGATACTCACTCGCGTACCGGGAAATCGGCTTTGGAAACCGTGATGACGGTACTGCACGCTGGTGGTAAGTTTGGCGGCGGTGGCTACAAAGTTTCTGGAGGATTGCACGGGGTTGGTATTTCTGTTGTTAATGCCCTATCTGAAGTTGTAGAAGTTACAGTTTGGCGAGATAAAAAAGTTCATATCCAGCGCTATGAACGCGGTATCCCAGTTACTGAACTGCAAGTCAAGCCTTACAAAGAAGCTAGAACCGGAACTTCTGTTACTTTTAAGCCAGATACCCAAATATTCACTAATAGCATTGAGTTTGACTACATCACTTTGTCAGGTCGCCTACGGGAATTGGCGTATCTGAATGCAGGTGTCAAAATTACCTTTACTGACCACCGTCTGGAACTGCTAAAAAGCGATACACCCAAGGTAGAATCCTACGAGTACAGGGGTGGTATTAAAGAATATATCGCCTACATGAACCGTGAAAAGCAGCCACTGCATGAAGAAATTATCTATGTGCAGGGAGAACGGAACAACGTAATAGTGGAAGTTTCCTTGCAGTGGTGTACTGATGCTTACACGGATAATGTACTAGGTTTTGCCAACAATATTCGCACGGTGGATGGTGGTACTCACTTAGAAGGCTTGAAGGCAGTTCTGACTCGGACATTAAATGCGATCGCTCGCAAGCGCAATAAAATTAAAGAGAATGAACCTAACCTCAGTGGCGAACACGTCCGCGAAGGTTTGACTGCTGTTATTTCCGTTAAAGTCCCAGATCCAGAATTTGAAGGACAAACCAAAACCAAACTCGGTAATACTGAAGTGCGGGGAATTGTCGATTCTTTGGTAGGAGAAGTCCTCACCGAGTACCTAGAATTTCATCCGGCGATCGCAGACTCAATTTTAGATAAAGCCATCCAAGCTTTCAAAGCCGCAGAAGCAGCCCGTCATGCGCGAGAATTAGTTCGGCGCAAATCGGTGTTGGAATCTTCGCCATTACCTGGTAAATTGGCAGATTGTAGTTCTCGTGACCCCAGCGAATCTGAGATATTCATCGTCGAAGGCGATTCAGCCGGTGGGAGTGCAAAACAAGGACGCGATCGCCGCACTCAAGCGATCTTGCCTCTACGTGGTAAAATTCTCAACATTGAAAAAACCGACGATGCCAAAATCTATAAAAATAACGAAGTTCAATCGTTAATTACAGCACTTGGTTTAGGTGTTAAAGGTGATGAATTCGATTCTAACCAACTGCGCTATCACCGGATAGTGATTATGACGGACGCTGACGTAGATGGAGCGCACATCCGTACTTTGTTGTTAACATTCTTTTATCGATATCAGCGAGCGCTCATCGAACAAGGCTTTATTTATATCGCTTGTCCCCCACTATTTAAAGTAGAACGGGGACGTAATCATGAGTACTGCTATAGCGATCGCGAAAAAAATCAAGCAATCGCCAAATTTCCTGCTAACGCCAACTACACCATCCAACGCTTCAAAGGTTTGGGTGAAATGATGCCACAACAACTCTGGGACACCACCATGAACCCAGAAACCCGCAAAATGAAGCAAGTCGAAATTGAGGACGCCGCCGAAGCCGATCGCATCTTCACAATTTTAATGGGCGATCGCGTCGCACCCAGACGAGAATTCATCGAAACCTATGGTTCTAAACTCAACTTCACCGATCTAGATATCTAATCTCAGTTCCCTAACACTACTTCAATAATTTGTGACATTGGTAATGGGTGATACGTTTTCACCCATTACCTTTTTTATAGTTTCTCCATCCCGATCTAATCTATAACAATCCTAATATCATGTCCGGCTAGACACTTGTCATTGCTAGCGTTGGCGCAGCCCAAGAAGAGAAGCAATCCCAAATCGCAAGCAAATTGCTTATCTTCTCTACGAGATGCTGTTCGCGTTGCACTTCGTTCCGTACCCTAGACCTCTTGCAAAAGTGCCTAACACCCCACCCCCAACCCCTCCCCGCAAGCGGGGAGGGGAGACAAAGCGTAGCTTTGGCGGGGTGGGGTTCTTATTTTTGATTTATGCAAGAGGTCTCCTTCTCCTGGCAAAGACGCTACGCCAACGAATTCTCCAAACGAGTACGCAATGACATATCACAACTAATTTACCGGACATGATATAACATCTCGTTTCCAGCCAAAGGCTGGAAATGCCGATCATTGCGGCTCTCCCCATTGGGCATTAAGAGCCAGAGACTTCTTTTCGAGGCAATCTCTAAATACTGCTTCTAGACTAACTTTCACCTTAAGTTGACACCAATGAGCTTTTTCTGTGCCCCTACCGCGTGGTCTATTTAAGACGAAAATAGCTGTAAAAAAATTTAGGTTTACTTAGTTACCACACAAATGGTAGGTCAGTGCTACATAACTACAAAAATTCTCAATTTTTCAGTTAACAAATAACCATATAATTTACTTATTGTCAATATTTTACAAAAATTCAATGTTCTAGTGTTAGCAAAACTACCAACTTTATTGTAAATTTAGTCAAGATAATACTATTTGCACTGACTAGCTGATTAATTTTCCCCACCAGCTAGAAACACATTTGTTATGCTTTAAGAAAATAACTGAACATTATCTATCAAACAGCAGTTAATAAGTATCTTGAGGATTTGTGATCATAAAATGACAAAAACTTACTGAAATAAAAGGTATTTAAGTTTACAATTGAGTTACGGAAAAAACTTTCCTAACCAAATCATCAGGCATCTTCTGGGTTCTCTCTGTTGGAGGTAATGCCTAGTCCAACCAGACACCATCTGGCAGCAAACTTGTTAATATCTTCATGTAATGCCCTGGCGATCGCTATTGTATTGTATGTATCTAATGTACTTTTGCCTAAGATAGGACTATATTGGCGAGTTCGCAGGACAAATCGTTTTTTAATTGATTAAAATATCCTTGTATACAATAAGAAGAGTTTGTCAAGATTCATAGGGCTGAAATCGCCACAGTGCGCTAACGTGTGAATAAGACCAAATTAGTTAAACCGAAATTGATCTGCTATCAGGTCGATTCTGCCACCGCCTCAACTCCTTAGTTAAGGTAATTAGTACGCAGAAGGTTAACTGCTTTCAGGCAAGCACCATCACCCTTGTTGTATTTACCCAAGGTCAACACCCGCTTTAGTCTGAGGAATGCGTAATTTATGAAGGAAATGTAAAAATGGCTAGATTAAGACGAATCATCTGAGTTAACATACAATGCACTCTTTCTCAGTAATTTAGGTTGTGTAAAATACATGAAATTCGGCAAAAGCAAGCGTACTTACTTTCTAAACTAATGAGAGGGTCACTGCAATTCCGAAAGTGGAGAAAAAATTTCCGGGTATAACTCCGGTTTTTAATGTCTTTTTGGAAATAGTGGCTAACAATTGCTGTAGGAGTTCATGATTAATACACAAAAACAGTACAATTTCTGTGAAACAGGCTACAATCGGAAGAGTCTTTATAGGAAAATCTGCCAACAGTATGAACTCATTTGTATAGAGTGGCAAATTTTTTGATAAAGGCGAGCCTTTTTTTTGACCAGTTAGTTGAAAGCAATATGTGATAGCAACACATATAACATTTACTAAGGTAAGCAAGTCACCTTTAGTAATTGCTTAAACTAAAGTAAAAACCCTCCGACCGGAGGTGTAAAACGTCCGAAAATATTTCTGGCAAATCTGCCAAAAAGCTTTTTTCGGTTGACAAGTAGCTCGTTTAAAAGAGCAGTAAACACATCTTGAGTAATTGATTCTGCAAGGAGCATGAGGAACGCGGCATGAACCAGGCTAACAACGTACTCGAAAGCATATATCAGCCTGACCTCGAAATAATAAATCAGCCTGAGCTCGAGTTAGAAGAACTCTTAATAGACGAAGAAGAGGACTTGCTGATCATCGATGAAGGTGACGAGGAATTTTTAGAGCCTCAGTCTGATGAGGACGACGCAAAGTCTGGAAAAGCCGCTAAATCGCGTCGTCGGACACAAAGCAAGAAAAAGCACTACACCGAAGATTCAATTCGGCTTTACTTGCAAGAAATTGGTAGAATTCGGCTGTTGCGGGCAGACGAAGAAATTGAATTGGCGCGGAAAATAGCCGATTTGTTGGAATTAGAGAGGGTGCGGGAAAGACTCTGTGAACAGCTGGATCGCGATCCTAGAGATAGTGAATGGGCAGAAGCAGTGCAACTGCCACTACCAGCCTTTCGTTATCGCCTCCATGTTGGTCGCAGGGCGAAAGACAAGATGGTGCAATCTAACCTCCGTCTTGTGGTTTCAATTGCCAAAAAGTACATGAATCGTGGTTTGTCGTTCCAAGACTTAATTCAGGAAGGCAGTCTCGGTTTGATTCGTGCCGCTGAAAAGTTTGACCACGAAAAAGGCTATAAGTTCTCTACATACGCTACATGGTGGATTCGTCAAGCAATTACCCGCGCGATCGCAGATCAATCCCGCACGATTCGTCTTCCAGTTCACCTTTACGAAACCATCTCTCGGATTAAGAAAACTACCAAGCTGCTGTCTCAAGAGATGGGTCGCAAACCCACTGAAGAAGAAATCGCCACTCGCATGGAAATGACCATTGAGAAGCTGCGGTTTATTGCTAAATCCGCCCAGTTACCTATTTCACTAGAAACGCCCATTGGTAAAGAAGAAGATTCTCGATTGGGCGATTTTATTGAATCCGATGGTGAGACGCCAGAAGACCAAGTTTCCAAAAATCTTCTGCGCGAAGACCTCGAAAAAGTCCTCGACAGTCTCAGCCCTCGTGAACGGGATGTTCTCAGACTGCGTTACGGCTTGGATGATGGTCGGATGAAGACCCTTGAGGAAATCGGACAGATTTTCAACGTCACCCGCGAACGCATTCGTCAAATTGAGGCGAAAGCACTCCGTAAGTTACGCCACCCAAATCGTAACAGCGTTCTCAAGGAATATATTCGGTAGTTATTGGTCATTTGTCAATAGTCATTTGTCATTAGTCTTAGACAAATGACAAACAAATAAAAAACCTGGTAGTGAATTAGCACTCCAGGTTTTTTTATTTATAGGTCATCTTGGATATTAAAGCTTATAGAATGCCCCAAAAATGTAGGAAGCCTTGACCAGAAAAAAGCTCAACCAAAACGGCTGCTGAAAAGCCAATCATTGCCAAGCGACCGTTCCAAATTTCTGCTTGTGGGGTAAAGCCCCAACGCCAAGCGTTGCGATCTTCAATTACAGGAGTAGTTACTTTTGTTGTGGTTGCATTTGTCATGGTTCAGACTCCAAGCTTAATTTTTAAGGTTTATTGCCTTATGTAAACTAATATAACAAATCTTTTCATAAAGTCAACATTTTTTATACTTTTGTTTCCATAGCTTGACATAAACATTAACAGCTATTACTACAAATTAAAACATCGGCCTTCAGTTAGATTTACTGAGGCAGAAGAAATCTTATTTAGACTTTTACCGTCATAGACAATAATATATTGTTGAAACTAATTGTCAAGTAAATCATTTGCAGTGGTTGATTTACTATAGAGGTTATTATTTTTAAATTAAAAATTATTGATAATAAATGAAAACAGGACTTACGCAAACAATAGCTGAAAAGAATGATTTTTAGGTAGGGGCAATATCCTGCGGTCAGCTAAAGCTAGATGAATTGCCCCTACAGCATCTAGTTTTGCGTAAGTTCTAGGAGATATTTGGAGTTAAAAACACTTAGGAAGCTGCCCAGATCCCCGGCTTCTTCAAGAAGTCGGGGATCTAAATCCAGCGATTTAGTAAACACCATCCCAATATTTTCTGCCGCCAATTCGTGAGGCGGCAGCCCTCTAAAAAGGCATTCCCAGTCGGAGACTCTTAACGAGATCAGCCCTAGATAATTTACGATCGCACTTCCGCCACGGTGATGATTTTTTCATCGCGGTTAAGTTGGAGGATGCTTTCACCTTTGACATCTCTACCTAAGAGCGGCACTGTTTCCACAGGTATCCGCACTACCCGCTCTTTATTCGTCACTAAAGCTACTTCGCCAGATGCGTTGGCGTAGCCCGCCGTTCGCGTAGCGTCTCGTAGAGAAGGCATCGCTATGACCATACCAGCTAAGTTGTCAGTTTTGCTGGCAAATTTCAGCGCTTGCGTGCCTAAATCGCCGCGATTGGCCGCTCTTAACTGACTTGCAGCCATTCGCTTGGCATATCCTTCTTGAGTAACTAGCAGTAGTTGGTCATCTTTACCGACAGTGACACAGCCAACCATTTGCTGATTTTTCAATAACCGAAATGCTTGTAAACCCATCGCGGCGCGACCCATAATCGGTAATTGTTCATCATTGACTGCAAAGCGCAACAATCGCCCACCTGAACTAGCTAAAATTAGATGCTCCCCTGGAGTGTTGAACTGGGTAAACGACAATTCATCATCGTCTTTGAGCTTCAAAATTGTGATTCCGCGCCGAGTCAGGTTAGTAAATTCTTCCAGAGACAGACGCTTAATTCGTCCCTGTTTTGTTAAGAGAATCATCTGCCTAGTTTCAAGATTTTCCGGCAGCAAAAAGCGGCTGACCACAGCTTCTTGAGCACCTTGAGCAGTACTACTGAGCATAGTAATCAAAGGTTTGCCCCGTGGAGAACGTCCAGTCGTTGGCGGAATTTCTCCCACATTCACAGGATAGACTTTGCCGCCACCGGTTAGTATTAGCAAGTCTTTTGCTGTGTCGGTCAACACAGTTTGGATAATGAAGTCATTATCGTGCAGACCATTTTCGCCTTTTGACTTTCTCCCAGATGGCTGGGTGCGACGGACATAACCCCGTTGGGTAAATTCTAAAATCGCCTCCTCTGCTGGCTGTTCTAATTTTGGATTTGGGATTTGGGATTTTGGATTGTCCTGATCATCTTCTGATCCTCTGTTCTTGTGATCCTCTGCCCTAGACTTTTGCTCCTCTCCTATTTTCGTCCGCCGGGGATCGTTGTACTTGCGCTTGAGCGATCGCAAATCTTTTTTCAGCGCCTTCAATAATTCCCGGCGATCGTTGAGTAACCGCTCCAACAAGCCAATTTGTTCACTTATCTGCTCAAATTCCTGCTGCAAATTTTGCTGTTCTAAACTGGTGAGGCGGCGCAATGGCATAGCCAGAATTGCATCTCCTTGTACCTCGCTCAAATCCAGTTGGCTACAAAGGTTAATTTTTGCCGTACTGCCATCGGGAGCTTGGCGTAAAATTTGAATTACCTGATCCAAATTAGACAGCGCTTTCAGTAAACCTTCTACCAAATGTACACGGTTTTGAGCCTTTCCCAACTCGTAATTGTAGCGACGGTTCAGCGTCTGTTCTCGGAAACTCAAAAACTCCTGCAACAGTTGACGCAAACTTAATTGGCGGGGTTGTCCATCCACTATTGCTAGGAGAATTGCCCCAAAAGTCATTTGTAAGGCAGTTTGGTGATATAAATGCTGGAGAACTTCTTGGGGATTGGTATCGCGCTTGAGTTCAATTACCACTCGCATACCTTCGCGATCGCTCTCATCCCGAAGATCAGAAATTCCTTGCAAGCGACCTTGATTTACTAAGTCCGCTACCTTCTCAATCCAGGCAGCCTTATTCACTTGATATGGCAATTCTGTAATGATAATTGCCGTCCGTCGCTTGCTTCCCCTACTGGCTGGAATTTCCTCCAGAGTCGCAACTCCCCGCAGCAGAATCCCACCTTTACCTGTGGTGTATGCTTCCCGAATTCCCGCCTCACCAATTATTTCTCCACCAGTGGGAAAGTCTGGCCCTGGAATTAGCTCAAATAATTTTTCATCTGGCAAATCTGGGTTGTCGATTAAGGCAATTAACCCATCGACAATTTCCCCCAAGTTGTGCGGTGGAACATTCGTCGCCATTCCCACGGCAATACCAGAACAACCATTGAGCAACAGAAAGGGCAATTGAGCAGGTAGCACCGTTGGTTCTTGCTGGGAATTATCGAAGTTCCCCACAAATTCCACGGTTTCTTCACCAATTTCTGTCAGCATTCCCTCATGGCTGATCGGCGCGAGGCGTGTTTCTGTGTAGCGCATCGCTGCTGGCGGGTCATTATCGACGCTGCCAAAGTTACCGTGTCCTGCTAACAAAGGATAGCGGCTAGAAAAATCCTGTACCAGCCTCACTAAAGCATCGTAAACTGATTGGTCGCCGTGAGGATGGTATTTACCCAACACATCACCCACTACACGCGCACATTTTCGATAGGGTCTATCTGGTATTAAACCGAGTTCGTGCATTGCATACAAAATGCGACGATGCACTGGTTTTAAGCCATCACGCACGTCTGGTAGCGCTCGCCCGACAATCACGCTCATGGCATATTCTAGATAAGACCGTTGCATCTCGGTGTGCAGGGCTGTTGTAATTACCTGTCCCGTTGCGAGAAGGTTTAACTGTTTTGCCATGAGTTTTTTCCCTGAAATTTAACTACACAAAAGCCGATGGAACTCAACACTGCGGCAACCACAGCATAACGGATGAAATAGGATTCATAACAAAATTTTGATAGTCATAGAAGAAAAGGCAGTAGTATCATCCTTGATGACGAGGATGCAATTGACTATTAAAAAGGATGCAGACGACTATAATCTACATAAACTTAGTAGCCATGATACTTACCATGATTGCATTTCTTAATTTTGAATTCGGGAATTCTTGAATCCTCTCACCTCTATAACTAAAATTCTCATGAAAACTGTTTTAATTGTCGAAGACGATCTAATTAATGCTCGTGTTTTTTCCAAAATTTTGTCCAAGCGTGGCGGCTTGGGTGTGAAACACACTGAAAATGTGGAAGAAGTCATAAAAATTGCCCAATCAGGAGAAGCAGACCTGATTTTGATGGATGTTTCTCTGTCTAGAAGTGTTTATCAAGGTAAATCTGTTGATGGAATCAAAATTACACAAATGTTAAAATCTGATCCCAAAACAGCAAACTTACCTGTTATTTTGGTGACAGCACATGCTATGGAAGGCGATCGCGAGAATTTTCTCAAGCAAAGCGGCGCTGATGGGTACATTTCTAAGCCTGTTGTTGACCATCAACAGTTTGTTGACCAAATCATCGCACTTCTACCCACAGACGACCACTAAGAATTAACGACTTATTTCAGGAATACTCGCCCGCCAATGTTTTTGGGCGACTAGTTCCTGTCTTAATTAGTATATATGTACTATAAAAAGGTACTGTTAGGCAAGTGGTAATAGGAGAGGGGAGAGGGGAGTGGGGAGTGGGGAATGGGGAATGGGGAATGGGGAATGGGGAATGGGGAATGGGGAATGGGGAGAATGAAAAATTACCTCTTTCCCATCTACTCCCTACTCCCTACTCCCTACTCCCTACTCCTATTGGGTAGGCTGTTTTCCAGGGGTTGATGATGAGTTTTCTCGTTGGAGTAGGGCTGCTTGAATACGGGGTAATTCTAGGAATTTTTTCGTATCAGACAGTAGGCGATCGCCCCAGAGATTTTCTTTGAGGAAATCCAAATTAGCATAGCGCGAATCGATGCGGAGTGCAGATTCTCCCAAGGTTAGTCCTTGTTGGCGTTCGCCTTTACTATACAGTGCCACTGCCAAGGCTAATAAAGGCTCTGCGGCTTGCTTCTCAAGGGTTATAGCAGATTGCCATCGCTTAATCGCTTCCGGAATATTACCCTGTTCGTAGTTGATTAAGCCAATATTGTTGAGCGCCGGCCAGAATTTTTTATCTTGGGAGACGGCTTTATCGTACTGGGCGATCGCATCTGGCAATCGCCCCAGCAGATAGTAAGCATTACCCAAATCAAATAACCCCTCTGGATCATTGGGTTTTAACTTCAAACCATCTTGGTAATTGACAAGAGCTGCTTGGTAATTTTTCTGCTGAAAATTAGCTGAACCCAAAGCAAACAGAATATCACCATTTTTGGGGTTGATAGCTTGCGCTTTTTTCAGGCTAGCGATCGCCCCGTCAAACTCTTTTGTTTGCAGTTGCAATCCACCTAAGAGCAACCACACCTTATCATTCCCAGGAGCCAGTTGACTAGCCAGCCGCGCTCGTGGCAAAGCTAAATCAACCTGTTGAAACTGAGCTAGTTGAGCCGCCTCTTGTGCCAAGCTCAACCCCTGCTTCTCTAACTTTGTCGCATCTAGTTGCAATGTATGGGGTATTAATGCCTGCGCGTTAGCGGCTTTTGGCATACTCCACAAACTACAGACCATTAGAAAAGAAATCAAACGAACATATTTAGGCACACTACCGCCTTTAAGCCACTAATCAAAGAATCTTTCAGCTAGCTTAAACGATCTCCGCTGTTGACGGTAGCAAAATCTTACGTCATTAGCTGTTGACATCCCGATCACAAAAGCAATATATTAATAAGTAATCACTTACTTATTTATGGCTCGTATACCCAGAATCACCAATCAGCAAATCTTAGAAGCGGCTCGTCAAATTTTCCTACAACAAGGATTTGGTGCTTCAACCTTAGAAATTGCTCAACAAGCTGGTATTTCTGAAGCTTCAATTTTTAAGCGATTCTCAACGAAAGAAGAATTATTTTTTGCGGCGATGGGAATTCCAGAAAAACCCCAGTGGGTGAACGAGTTGGAATGTCTTTGTGGCAAAGGCAATCTCAAAGAAAACCTGATCAAGGTCTGCTTTGAGATTATGGAATTCTATCGCCAGGTGCTGCCTCAAATAATCATGGTGCGATCGCGAGGCAATGCGATGCCAGAACTTGGAGGTAAAGAAGCAAGACCGATGGTAGATGTGAAAGTACTGACTGCTTTCTTAGAGTGTGAGATCAACCAAGATCGCCTTCGCCCTTGCGATCCCCAGACAGTGGCTCATATCTTAGTAGGGTCGGTGATCAACTACGTTTTCTTAGAACAAATGTCGTCCCAAGTCAGTATACCAACTACCGAATTAGCAATAGGAACTTACTTAAATTCTGGAGTTCCTGCCCCGGAAGTATCAGTATTTGTCCTGAGTCTTGTGGATATTCTCTGGCAAGGAATCGCACCAAGGCAGGATTAAGTAAACCGACGCGTGGACGCTTTTGCACGGAGACGCAAAGAGATTTTTAGAAATATTTCCCCGCGTCTCGCCTTCCCCAGTAACCATTAGAAAAACTGATGACTTTGGTCATACATCAGCCTAGAATTACTAGTGACTTTGGTCATACATGGGTTGGGAAATTTTGAGCCATAATGATTATGTATGAATTTATACGATAATGTAAATATGAGGCATCTTGATGCCAGGACAAAAGCAACTGTCTAAATTGCTAAATCCGAACCTAAGCAGAATAGAACTTTAATCTAAACAAGGAGTCAATTACATGCTGAAAGCAAACCGTGTATCAATAGTCTTAGCTGCTGCTGCCCTGATCATTGTTCCTGCTCTCTTGGCTGCGCCTGCAAATGCCCAGAGGGTTGAACGCGATCGAGATTGGAACGGCGACAGCAGACCCAATGCCGCAGAAGTTGGATCTCCGCCAAATAGGGGCGATTGGAACCGCGACGGCAGACCCAATCCTAGAGAAGTTGGAGCTCCGCCAAATAGGGGCAATTGGAACCGCGACGGCAGACCCAATCCTAGAGAAGTTGGAACTCCGGCAAATAGGGGCAATTGGAACCGCGACGGCAGACCCAATCCTAGAGAAGTTGGAGCTCCGCCAAATAGGGGCAATTGGAACCGCGACGGCAGACCCAATCCTAGAGAAGTTGGAACTCCGGCAAATAGGGGCAATTGGAACCGCGACAGCAGACCCAATCCTAGAGAAGTTGGAGCTCCACCTAGAGGCAATTGAAACCGCGACAACGAATCCTATAGCAGAGTAGTCAGACTTGGCAATGGTGACATCAGATATCCCAATGGGCAAATTATTCTTTCTAGGAACATAGCCAGATTGCGTAATCAAGGTTACTTCAGACTTCCCAATGGAGATATTCTTCTTCCCAATCAAGAAATTGTTTCTGCTGGGAGATTAGTCAGAGTGCGTGATGATTACTTCAGACTTTTTAGTGGACTGGTATTGCAAATAAACCTTTAAACTATCGCCCTTGATGTCTCCCCTCCTCCCAAAAAAGAGGTGAGATCGCCTGCCTGTAGGATGCCCGAACGCGAACAGCGTCTCCTGTGTTGAGAAGGGCTGTAGGGAGGAGATTGGACTGGCTCTTTCTGAGTGGAGCAAGGGAAACGTCTCCGGCTTTGCTCGTGAATTCTTTTTTGTGAAAACACTAAAAAATCAATAAATTGTCAGGGCTACCAGGCTCTAGTTTTAGCCGTGAATAACCAGCTTGGTAGCCGTTCTTTATAGACAAAGCGAATATGAAAATTGATACAACATCAAAACCTGTAGATTCATCAGTTTTGGTTCCAGAGGTAAAGAAAAAAAAGGTCACACGTAATTGGCTCTCTTGGCTAATTGCTCTTTGCCTTTTGGGTGGAATTGGCTATGCAGTTTATTACCAAGTAACAGTTGTTTCCCGTCAAGAAGCCAGACGCCGGGTGCTGACAAAGCCTGTAGAAAGGCAGAGTTTAACAATCACAGTTTCAGCGAACGGAACGGTAAAGCCTGAGCGGTCAATCAACCTCAGCCCGAAAAATTCCGGCATCCTAAAAAGGCTGTTGGCGAAGGAAGGAGATATCGTCAAACAAGAACAGATTGTCGCTTACATGGATGATTCCAACCTGCGGGGGCAGCTAACCTCTGCTCAAGGACAATTAGCACAAGCCGAGGCGAATTTGCAAAAAGCGATCGCAGGCAATCGTCCTCAAGATATTGCTCAAGCACAAGGAGTATTAGACGAAGCCGAGGCGAATCTGCAAAAGGTACAAACAGGCAATCGCTCTCAAGATATTGGCCAAGCACAGGCACGGTTGCAAAGCGCTCAAGCCGCCCTTCGCCAAGCAGAAGATAATTTTGTTCGTAATCAGCAACTTTACAATGCAGGTGGTATTTCCCTTCAGACTCTTAACCAAAACCGTTCCAATCGCGACACTGCCCAAGCTAGTGTAAATGAAGCACAACAAGCACTAGCGTTGCAAAAAGCCGGGTCACGTTCCGAAGACATCGAGCAAGCACAAGCTGTGGTGAAACAGAGACAGCAAGCTTTGGCACTTCTGAAAGCCGGAACGCGCCAAGAAGATATTGACGCAGCCCGCGCCCAGGTAACATCTGCTCGTGGTTCGCTGCAAAACATCCAAGCCCAAATCAATGACACGATCATTCGCGCACCCTTTGATGGTGTGGTGACAAAGAAGTATGCCGATCCAGGCGCTTTCGTGACACCCACAACTGCCAGTAGTGAAGTAGCTTCTTCTTCTTCTTCTTCAATCTTGTCTCTAGCTTCCACAAATGAAGTTGTCGCAAGTTTAGCGGAAACAAATATTTCCAAAATCCGCCTTGGTCAAAAAGTCTCGATTAAAGCAGATGCCTACCCAGGAAAAACCTTTGAAGGTAAAGTCAGCCAAATTGCTGCCCAAGCAGTAGTAACGCAAAACGTCACCAGTTTTGAAGTCAGAGTATCACTTTCAGATCCTCAAATGCTACTGCGGTCTGGGATGAATGCGGAAGTAGATTTTCAAGTCGGTCAAGTTCAAAATGTTTTAGTAGTACCAACGGCCTCAGTGGTGCGCCAAGAAAATGCCACAGGTGTGTTTGTGGCAGGAAAAAATAACAAACCTGTGTTTACTCGCATCGAGACTGGCGTTACCGCGAATAACTTTACTGAAGTTAAGTCTGGATTGACAGGAAACGAAAGAGTATTGCTCAGTTTCCCACCAGGGTCACGTCCGCAATCAACACCGAGAGGAGGAGTTTTTCCTGGTCTAGGAGGCGGAGCAGGTGGAGCAGGTGGTGGCGGCGGTCGTTCAGGCGGTGGTGGCCGTTCTCAAGGCGGTGGTTCTTAAAGTGAGTTTTAAATTAATACGGTTCACTTAAGGCTTAACTCTTTGTCAAAGTCAATTTTTTTAACGAACCGCATACTCCTACGGAGAAGCAAGCTACGCGCAGCGTCTCGTAGAGAAGGACGCAAAGGACGCAAAGGAAGAGAAGGAAGAAATGTTTAGCTGAACTGGATTGAGTTTTAAATAAAACCTTATGTTTAAGATGTTTAAGGGCTTTTACAAAGTTAAGAATACCCGCACAGTACCGTTGCTGGAAATCTTGACAATGGCGGCAGAGACTCTATGGAGTAACAAATTACGCACAGGTCTAACTATGTTGGGTGTAATTATTGGGATTTCCTCAGTCATTGCCATTACTTCTGTTGGTCAGGGAGTGCAAAAGGGTGTTGAGCAACAGATACAAGCATTGGGTACAGATGTCATCCAAATCTTAGCGGGTGCGGCGAGAAGCGGGAATGTCCGTCAAGGGGTAGGTTCTAGCAGCACCTTGACTTGGGAAGATGCTAAGGCGATCGCTACACAAGCGCCATCAGCACAGATTGTTTCTGCTTATCTGCAACGCAGCGCCCAAGTTGTATATGCAGGACAGAACACCTCAACAACCATTTATGGCACAGATTTAAACTACCCAGAAGTCAGAAATACCCACCCTCAGCAAGGGAGATATTTTACTCAGGAAGAACTAGATATTGCCGCACAGTTTGCTATTCTTGGCCCCACAGTCCAAACCACACTCTTTGGACAGGGTGTAAATCCGATCGGTGAGCGAATTCGGATTCAGGGAGAGGCTTATGAAGTAATTGGGGTGATGGAGCCTAAAGGCGCTCAAGGCCCGATGGATCGAGATGACCAGATTTTCATCCCTCTAACTACTATGTCGAAGAGACTGGTTGGTAACAATGCCCTGGTAGGCGTTTCTGTAAATGGAATTTTAGTCAAAGGCGCGAATCAGGAGCAGTTAGAAGCCGCTCAGTTTCAAGTCACCAATCTCTTACGGCTGCGTCACAACATTTATCCGCCACAAGCTGATGATTTTCGGCTGACTAATCAAGCTGATATTGTTAGTACCTTCACTAGTATTGTGGGTTTATTTACAGTTATGGTAGTAGCGATCGCTGGAATTTCTCTGGTGGTTGGTGGAATTGGCATTGCCAATATTATGCTAGTTTCCGTGGTTGAGCGGACGCGAGAAATCGGGATTCGCAAAGCCGTAGGAGCCACCAATTCCGCAATACTTAATCAATTTTTAGCCGAAGCGATCGTGATTTCCATTGTCGGCGGATGTATTGGTATGGCGACTGGCGTTTTATTAGCCTTTATAGCTGCAAACACTTTCAAATTTCCGTTTGTAATTTCTTTCTTATCGATCATTGCTGGTTTTGGACTCTCATTAACGGTTGGCTTAATCGCTGGGGTAATTCCAGCACAGAACGCCGCCAAATTAGATCCAATCAACGCTTTACGTAGTGACTAAATAATTCCTAACTCCTGTACAGACGCGATTAATCGCGTCTCTCCTAACTCCTAACTCCTAATTTTTATGCCAACCATGATTTGGATGGAATCTATTACTAAAACCTATCATTTGGGAGAAGTTAGTGTTCCAATACTCAAGGGAATTCAACTTTCCATTGAAGAAGGGGAATACGTCTCTATTATGGGTGCGTCAGGTTCGGGTAAATCCACGCTGATGAATATTTTGGGATGCCTGGATCGTCCCACAACTGGAGACTATATTTTTGAAGGCAGAAACCTGACGACTTTTGATGATGATGAATTAGCCTATATTCGCAACCAAAGGATAGGTTTTGTTTTCCAACAATTTAACCTATTGGCGCGGGCGACAGCGCTAGAAAATGTTATGTTACCAATGGTTTACGCTAACTTGCCTAAGCCAAAACGCCGTGAAAGGGCATTAGAAGCCTTGGAAAAGGTAGGACTAGGGGAACGCATCGCTAACCGTCCTAGTCAACTCTCTGGCGGACAACAACAACGGGTAGCGATCGCTCGCGCTTTGGTTAACCGACCGGCGTTAGTTTTGGCAGATGAGCCAACAGGAGCTTTAGATACTGAAACTTCTCGTGAGGTGATGAGTTTGCTGACAGAACTTAATGACCAAGGAATCACAATTGTGATTGTCACTCATGAGCCAGATATTGCTGCTCAAACTCAAAGGATTATTCGAGTTCAGGATGGTTTGATTGTAGGCTAATTTGTTAATATCAACCTTTTGAGGGGGAAGTTAAGATTTTAACCTCTGTAGGTCAATCAGGAGCAAAACTTTGATTGTATCCTCAAAGAAACCCGATTATTGACTACATCAATTATGAATTTCAGCTTATTGTTCGTGCATTATACCTGGGCTAGCGTAGCGTTGGCGGTAGCCTTGCCCTCAGGCATCGCTATTCTTCCAATAGCAAGTGCAGCAACTCCCCCAAAACCACAGAATTCCTCAACCTCTGTACAGGTTCCCGATTACCTCAACCCCAATCCCAATCCTCTGGAATTTCCTACCAAACCGGAGGAAATAAGGATTCAGAGAACTGTGCCAATCAGTTTGGCACAAGCTTTAGAACTAGCAAAACGCAACAATCGAGACTTACAGGTAGCCATATTAGAGTTAGAACGCAGTCGCGCGGCGGTACGTCAGTCTCAAGCTGCCTTGTTTCCTACTCTTGGTATTAACAGTAGTCTGACTAATAATGGTAATGGTTTTACCAGCAGTCCATCTCAACCCGTGACCTCTTTCAATGGTTCAGCACAACTGAATTATGACCTGTATACTTCTGGGAACCGACAAGGGGCAATCCGAGCAGCTGAAGAACAACTACGTTTGGATGAATTAAATGTTGAAACTCAGTCTCTTACAATTAGGTTGAATGCCACGACTCAATACTACGATTTGCAACAAGCCGATGAACAAGTAAGAATTAATCGGTCTGCTGTGGAAAATGCCCAGGCTAGTTTGCGGGATACTCTAGCCAGAGAACAGGCTGGAGTAGGTACGCGGTTCGATGTGCTACAAGCTCAGGTGAATTTAGCAAACACCCAACAACAGCTTACTAATGCTATCTCACAGCAGCAAATTGCCCGTCGTCAGCTTGCCACGTTGTTAAGTTTGTCGCAGTCAGTTGATATCAGTGCAGCAGATCCCGTACAACTAGCGGGACTTTGGCAGCCAACAGTGGAACAAACTATTATCCAAGCGTTTCAAAATCGTCCAGAATTGCAACAGTTTTTGGCACAACGTAATATTTACGAGCAACAGCGACGACAAGCACTTTCACAGCTAGGGCCGCAAATTAGTTTGGCAGCCAACTACAATCTGCTAGATCGGTATAACGATGGTGTCAGCGTTACTGATGGGTATTCAGTGGGACTCACAGGAAATTTAAGTTTGTTTGAGGGGGGAGCAGCAAGAGCGAGTGCGGCTCAATCCACAGCTAATATTGGGGTCGCAGAGTCTCAATTTGCTAGCCAGCGCGACCAAATTCGCTTTGATGTAGAACAGTACTATTCTCAATTGCAATCCAATTTAAATAATGTGCAAACTTCTAGTGTGGCTTTAAATCAAGCCAGGGAAGCTGTGAATTTAGCAAGGCTGAGGTTCCAAGCGGGTGTGGGCACTCAAACAGAGGTGATTGATGCTGAAAATGACCTGACAAGAGCAGAAGGTAATCGAGTCGCAGCTATTTTGGATTACAATCGCGCTCTAGCTAATTTGCAAAGATCAACCACTCTCAGAGGTTCGCGCTAAGGTCAAATTATTAAAGAAAAGTTTGCTTAGATGCTGAGATTGATAATCTATGTGAGTATAAATATATTCATACAAACTAAATGCATCTAAGCTGAGAACGACTATGGCGTAGTAATTACCGCTACTGGGCAATGGGCTTTACTCAAAATTGCATCCACTCTGTGACCGAAGAAAACGCGACCCGTAACCATTCGGATACTACTCCCTAGAATAATTAGGTCAACTTCCTTGGTTTGGGCAAACTTGAGGATTTCCCTTTCTGGGCTGGTTCCTTGAAGAATATAGGTTTTGACATCAGCACCCAGATTGCGGCCAATTGCTGCTTGCTGTTCGAGCAGATCGTGAGCAATTTCTTTGACTGGAGTTAGCGATCGCTGCTCATAAAGAATATAGTCAACCTGTGGCAAATTAATCACGTTCACGATCATCACTAATGCCCCTGTTTGAGCAGCGATCGTACTTGCCATCTCTACGGCATTTTTGCTATATTCTGTCCCCACCGTTGGCACCAAAATCTTTGTCAGCTGTTGTTGAGCGATTTTGCATATCTCGCCTTTGGGTTGGGGTAGCTGCGACTTCACCACCATCGTTGCACAAGGGGCTTCTTGTACTACCCGATCTACAAGCAAATTGAACAATGCTTTCTGGGGGCGGATCTTTTCCGAAGCTCCCAGTACAATCAAGTCATAGTTTTTGTTCGCTTCATTCAGAATTACCTCCGCTTTATTACGCCCAGACTCCGTTTTTGTTTGCAAGGTGGTATCAGCAGGTAGGTTCATTTCCTCAACAACAGAGGCTAGAGCTTGCTCTGCGGCAGTGTCTTTTACCTCGGTTGCCGTTCGACGTGCTTTTTTTTGGGGCTGCTTGTCACTCAGGGCATATAGAGATGTGACTTCTATCGAGTTTTGGTGAGCCATGTAACCGACTAGTTGCGCCGCGAGTTGGATGTTGGGGCCACCGCTAGTAGGTATTAAGACACGCTGGATTTGCTTGATAAAGCTGCGGCTATCCTGTTCTTCTTGTTCCAAACGTTGAGCTTCTTCATCACTCATCACCACCTTTGATAAACACCAGCGCAGAAGGGGCGGAGCCATTAGCGAAGTAACGATCGCTACCATGACAATAATCGAGTACATCTGGGGATTCAGCACTCCCAAAGATAAACCAATCGTGGCAACGACAATTTCCATCGCCCCGCGAGCATTCATCCCGGAACCCATCGCCAAACCTTCCCAATGACTCAAGCCGCCGACGCGAGAACCAATGTAAGCACCTGTAAACTTGCCAACACAGGCGACAGTGAGAACAATCAAGCCAAATAGCAACGTTTGGGGCACTAACAAAGTTAGCAAGTTAACTTTCAAGCCAGCTGAAGCAAAGAAAATTGGCGCTAGAAAGGCTGCTGTGAAGACTTCTAGCATATGTCCAGCCTCATTGCTAAAACGGCGAGATTGACCTGCCAAAATCCCCAGCACAAAAGCACCTAATGCTGCTTCTAGACCTAATGCGTGGGTAAGTGCTGCTGCCGAGAGCGAAAGAATCAGCACAACCGATATACTAGCGGAGATTCCGCCAACGTAGTCATCAACCCACCGCAAAATCTGGTCTACGATGGTACGCCCAATTGTAAAGGCGATCGCTAGAAACAATATAGCCGCACTCACGGAATGGAAAATTGTCCCAAAGTCAAATTTGCCGCTACTAGCTAAACCTGAAACCACAGAAAGTAAAATCCAGCCGATGGTGTCGTCAGTCATGCCAGCAGCTAAGGTGACTTGACCAATGTCACGGCGAATTAGGTTTAAGTCCATCAGCACCTTAGCAATCACTGGTACTGCCGAAATACTCATTGCTGTGGCGATAAACAGACTGAATACTAGTCGCTTTTCTGGAGCCGCCAAAAAACTATCTGGTAGTAGCCAGCCCAATCCAAATCCGGTGATAAACGGGACAATAATTCCGCCTAATGAAATCAACAGAGCCGTTTTACCCTTACGAAGGATCAGCTTGAGATCCGTCTCCAACCCAGTCACAATCAGCAAAAATAACACGCCTAACCAAGAAATAACCGAAAGTAAATTAGACTGTTCTTGACTTTTGGGAAAAATGTGTGCCTGTAAGTCTGGAAGGAGCAGACCAAATAGAGAAGGGCCAAGCAGCACACCTGCGAGTAATTCCCCAACAACAGGCGGTAGGTTAATCCGGCGCATCAATTCACCCAATCCCCGCGCTACCAGAAGCAACAGTGACAGTTGCACCAGCACCAACAGCAGTTCATGATGACCGAGAGGTTTAATTAAACCGTCACCTGCTACTTTCTGTGCAGCGAGTACAGGCACTAACATTAGGGACAGGTTTGGCATATAAACGTCCAAAGGTTGGATTACAAATTTTTCAAGGCGCTGTTTAAGTAAATCCTGAAAATGTTTACTTCGACATCGGTCTAGGAGCTTAAACTGTCATTGTCATTAGTAACGGTAAGATTATGATGCGCGATCGCCCTCATCTGTCAGTTCAGCAGCAAAGCTCATCAACTTATTTTCGAGCGCGAACAAAAAACTTTGTAGTGTCTATCCAAATACCTCGATCGGTTGCTACTTTCTCAATTTCTGCTTTGTACTCAACTTGCAATTGATTTAATTGTTCTTGTGATAATTTTGACAACAGGGGATTACCTTTAAAATTTATCTTAATTACTGTCTCAGATAATTTGTTATCACTAAGAGGGCGATAACGTCCTGATGGCTCAATCTTAATTTCGATATCTCTAAAACCTGCCTGATTGAGTAAATTGCGGCATTTTTCTGGAGTTCCCAGTGGTTCAAGGATATGTGGTAGCGATTCACCCAAAACTCTAGCGCAGATCCTCTGCTGAAGAGATGCCATCAAAGCTGTTTCGGGAGGACAAGTGAATGCCACAAATCCTCCGGGTTTTAAGAAGCGATACCACTTTTTTAAAATAGCAATTAGATCAGGAAAAAGTACAATTGCCTCACAACAAAAGACAACATCAAAACTACTATCACTAAAGTTTAAATATTCTGCATCTGCCTCAATTAACTCGATATTTTGTAATTTTGCTGCTGCAATTTTAAGTCTTGCTTGATGCAACATTCCAGGGGTCATGTCAATCCCAATCACGTAGCCCTCTGAACCAACTTTTTCAGATGCAGGAATGGCAATTAAACCTGTTCCAGTCGCTACATCAAGGATTTTTTGTCCCGAATGTAGTGGAACAAATTCAAGTAAAATCTTGGCTTCTAGAGGATGACGAGTACCTTCTTCATGGTCATAAGTCGTTCTACTACCATAAAATTCTCTTAGTTGCTGCTTATAATTATCTAGATCAGTCATAACCAAATGTTAAATTTTCTCCACTTTATAGTAACTTTTATTGTGATATTGAGTTGCTTGCTGCTGAATCCAACCCTGACAGCACAAGCCGCAACTTCATCCACCACTGTTTACGAACAACGGATAATCCATAGTCCAGATGGTATCGGCAAATACTACATGGGGCGCGAAATCGCCAAAGTTATGGGATACACAGGCGCTGGCTGGTTAGAACGTCCAAGCCGAGAGGGAGAGGAACAGCCAAGTAAGGTAGTCAACGCCCTCAATCTGAAACCTAATCATGTGGTGGCGGATATTGGTGCTGGTACAGGTTACTTAAGCTTTCGCATTGCGCCTTTATTAACAGATGGTAAGGTGTTGGCTGTAGATGTTCAGCCAGAAATGTTGGAAATCATTGATTTGTTCAAAAAAGAGAAAAATATCACCAATGTTGAGCCTGTTTTGGCAACTCTTAGCGACCCCAACTTACCATCTGAAAGTATCGATTTGGCGTTGATGGTGGATGCTTACCATGAACTTGAGTATCCTCAAGAAGTCATGCAAGGAATTGTCAAAGGACTTAAACCAGGTGGTCGGGTAGTGCTGGTTGAGTACCGGGGTGAAAATCCCTTTATTATGATTAAAGGTCTACACAAGATGACTCAAAAGCAAGTCCGTAAAGAAATGCAAGCTGTTGGTTTGGTTTGGCGGGAAACCAAAAACTTGTTACCTCGACAGCATTTAATGGTGTTTGAGAAACCTGATTCTAGTGCCAGCCATATCTTTATTAATAAATCTTGCACTGCGTTTCTATCCCGCCTCAAAATGAATTCCGAGTCTCATAGTTAAAGTCCACGCTTAGTGGACTGAATTGATCATTTAGTCCACTAAGCGTGGACTTCAGCTATCAGCCCTGAACTTCAGTTCTGGGCGGGATGTCGGTGAGTGTGACAGATTCACTCTGACAAAAATGTGGGTAGAGAATTTTTCGGCTTATGCGTACACCGTAGCCTAAATGGAATTATTAAAAGCCAAGTATTTCCTGGTTTGTGGTTGTCAAGGTTAGATTTACTTGCTGGCAATATGCAGCAAGTATTGGCTGTGTTGCAGTTGGGATTAAATTCACCAGAACATCAAATATTTGTGCAGCAGTCGTCTAGTCAGAATTCAGGAGTCGGAATTCAAAAGTCAGAATAGTTAAAGAATCAGGAAAACATTTGATGACTATTTTGCCATCAGTCTATTTTTTGGGGAATGAGACTGGCACTTTTGGTTACACTATCCCAAACAATCCAGTTAAGAGAATTATCTAAATCATCGGGGCTGTTTGAAACTTTAAAATATAGCTTTTCTTCACGTTTTCTTTCAATGGCAAAGTCGGCATTTTGAGCATAAGCGACTATAAAACCTTTGTCTCGCAAACAATACATCGCCCAGGCTTTCAATGATTGCTTGTATGGTTCGTGTGGAATTGGTGGTTTTGTGATTGTGTCTTCAATTACTTGAAAGATTTGCGTGAGATTTGCAGCCATAGTAGATACTTTTGTTATTACCTCTAAGTTAACTAGCTTCTGGATCGCAACGAATTTCAATCATAAAGCCATCTGGATCGTAAAAATACACACCTCTACCAGTAGGACGAGTGACTGGGCCATGTGCGATCGCTATTTTATTTTCTCTGATCACTGTCACCGCGCGATCGAATAACTGCGGATCGATGTCAAAGGCGAGATGGTACGCTCTAGTGAAAGTCTTTTCTGGGTCTGGATTTGGTGGTGATAATTCTGGTTCCCCAAATAAATCCAGTATCGTCCCGTCCGGGGTGATGAAGTTGGCTACTTTGCCAGATGCGACAAGTTCCAGCAGGGTTGCGGGTACTTCATCGCCTGTGAGTTCATGCAAACCCAGGATAGTGCCATAAAAGTAGCGGGAAGCTTGCATATCCTGGACGTTGAGGGCAATGTGATGCACTTTACGCAGATTTCCTGGCGCAAGGACACTGTTCACGGATTGGGTGCTAGATAGCATAGTAGAATAAAATCTCAATACTTAGATAGAAGTTGAACTTTTTTCTTAAAGTTTATTATAAATAATAAAAATCTATCATGGCTTTTGATTATTCTTTAGACTTTAAAAATATTGATTTTCGCCAACATCCTGAACTCTATCGTGTTGGTAAGGGTGAGCAGGGTGTACTTTTGGTTGAACCATACAAATCAGAAGTCCTTCCCTACTGGCGGTTCAAAACTCCTGAGATTGCTAAAGAGTCGAGTGAAAAAATCTACGAGATGTTTCTTGAATATCTAGAGAAAGATGATTTTGTCGGCGCGGATATGGCACGCAAGTTTATTCAAATGGGTTATACTCGCTCCCGTCGTTACGCTAATCATAAAAGCGGCAGAAAATATAAACAAAATTCGGAAACTTCAGGTTCCAAAAAAGAGATTCTTCCCTATGAAGTAGACCCAGTTAAAGCGGAATCAGCAGCAATATTTAAAGCCAAGTGGATACAAGCAAAGACAAATGAGAAATATCAAGAGCTTTTAGCCAAACATAAACAGATGTATGAGCTAGAGTAAGACACTATTAACTTTCAACTAAGGAATAAGAATTAAATAACATACATCTGGTGAAAAAGAATTGTTTTGACGTAGCACTGCTACGTCTCTACAAGGGTTCAGGGTAACGCATATTTAATTTCACGCCTATGTCTAACATAGAATTTATGTCCCTGGCTTACCTCACCCTCAATCCCTCTCCGATATATTGGAGAGGGAAGCTAGAGACAGGATGAAGTATTTCCATTTTATTTAATCTACGTTCCGAAGCGACTTTCGGAGGGTGCCTTATGCGGAGGAAGCTCTGAGCTTGGTGAATGAACCTCTGAACTTGGTGAATGAACCTTGGGGACTCATTGCAGAAACTCGTGACATTGTGACTAATTAATTTAAGATTAACGCGATCGCATCTTCCATTCACCAAGCCCACAAAAATCATACTGTGCAACTGTGCAACAATAGCTGTAGCTGAGTCGGAGTACAAACTATGGACTGGCAACAGTACATTCATTCAGACCCAAAAATTCTGCTGGGTAAGCCGACTGTGAAAGGAACTCGTTTATCTGTAGAGTTCTTATTAGGTTTGTTTGCTGCGGGATGGACAGAACAACAAGTGCTAGAAAACTATCCTACTCTTACCTCACAAGCATTAAGAGCGGTGTTCGCTTTTACAGCAGAGTGTATGCGTGAAGAATCTTTGTACACCCTACCGCTTTTGTCTGAGACGGGATGATGCAGTTTCTAGCAAATGAAAATTTTCCTCTGATGAGCGTTAGATATTTGCGCTCTGCTGGTTACGATGTAGCCTATGGAAGTGAAGATGCGCCAGGTGCAGAAGATTCTGAGGTTCTGACGCGTGCAGTTCGTGAGGGGCGAATCATTCTGACATTTGACCGAGATTATAAGAATGTAGGCTGAAAACCCTGCGGCTTCAGCCCAGGGATGAAAGCCACGACGCAGGGTTTACCCTGCGGTGATGTTTGGTCTGGGAAGTTTAGAAATGTATTTCCGAACTAGGTCAGACATTGAACAACCTTGTCTTTCCGCTTCTTGTTGTAGCTGAAAGAATTCGTACTCAGATACTCTAATATCTAGCTTTTTTGCTCTTGACATATCCCGCCAATCGTCAGTACAATTAAGTATAACAGGCAAGGTAATCAACCTGTATAAAAACCTAACTGCCTAGCAGCAATCTGAACCTTCTCCCAAGGGGAGACGCTAACGCGAAGACAATTGAATCTATGCGGTTCTACTGCATTGTTCTAGTTTCTTCCTAGCAGTAGGTAAAAGATTCATAGGAGCTAGACAAATCAGAATTTTGAAACAAATCGTTTCAATAAAACAGGACTTGCAGTAATGCAACTACCGAGGGGCACTCGGAAAGTTAACGCTTCTCTTCGAGACGCTGCGCCAAGGGGAGAGTCCCATCTCTGGGTTAGATGACGCAAGGAACCTAATCTAAATGGTCTCGATGAACCAAGAATCCCCTGGCTTTTAGTTAAGATGAGCGTTCGCGCAGCGTGTCGTTAGACAAGCGAAATCTTAACAGCCAGGGGAGTGTCAAGGTGAGTTAATTTACCGCCTACGAATGCCATCGCCAGTCGGTGTTGTTTATTTCCGTTATTTTACTGCTACACCAGAGGAGCCAGCTGAAGACTTGCTACGCCTGCTGAGTATTGAAGGTATATCTTTAGAAGGCAGTTTTACTGTTGTAGAGCGTACACAGCTACGTCAGCGCCCAATGCCCTAATTTAGTTTATTTGTCAATCAGTCTTCCTTTTACTATCTTCGCATCTCCCCTTATTTGCCCATCTAAACTTGACTGGGGTCAAACAACCACCCATCCCCGACTATCTCTTCTAAGCGTTGATTGAGCCGGGGGAGGAAATATTCTGGATCGTTGAGCCGTTGCTGAGTAAACCAAGTATTAAACCCTTCCTCTGTTTCAATTCCTTGGGCATCCGCCGCCCCTGATATGATCTCGAAACTACGCTCTTGGAGTTTCTCTAACTGCGGATCACCTTCACCTCGGTAGTTGCAAAAGAAAATTGCCGTTGCTCCTAGCAAAGCTTCTAATTCGTCACCTAGAGGGACTTTATTATATAAAACATTGATTAACTCAATGGTATCTGCTAAGGAAGCTTGAATCCTCAGTGTCAGCCAAATTGCTTGAGCTAGGTAAACCAAACCGTTGCTTTCATCTGCTACACCTAAGTTACTGAGAACCTTCACCAAATTAATGTATGCACGTATTTGTGCAAGTGTGACAGCAGCTTGCAAATTGTAATCTAACTGCCTAGCTTGATCTCCAGTTTCACCCGCCCAGTAAGACTGATTCGCTAGCGTCGCGGCTTTCTCTAGGTCATCGTTGATATCTTCTTCGATTTGCAAAGACTCTTCATAGAAAGCGATCGCTCCTGAAATGTCTCCTTGTTCGGCTTTTAACCCTGCCATTTCGTGTAGTGTTTCAGCTTTCCCTAAGACATCGTTGATATCTTCTTCGATTTGCAAACACTGTTTATAGAAAGCGATCGCCCCTAGTACGTCTCCTTGTTGGACTTTTAACCCTGCCATTTCGTGTAGGGTCGCGGCTTTTTCTTGCAAGTCCTCTTGGGGGCAAAGGTCTAAGGCTTGCTGAAAATGGACAACAGCCTCTTGCACAAAACCCAAAGCCTCTTCGGCACGGGCAATACTTCCCAAGATGCGGTAGTCTTGAAAAACTGCCAAGATTTGCTTACATAACTCAAAAGCTTCCACAAAGCGGGAACTGTTCACCCAACGGGTTGCAATCCAATCCCCAACGCTAACAGCAATTTCTTGCTCTCTTGCCAGCAGTCCCAAACGGACAATTTCTAGTCCTTCTACTTCTCTAGGTTGGTTGGAGTCCTCCCACCAAACTTGATAAATTTTCCTCACCGCTTGCTGTCGGGTTGCTTGCCACTCTGACTGACTCAAGACTGATTCCAGCATTGGTTTTAAAATTGTCGCCACTCGGTAATTAGCTGGCTGGATGGGGTCAGTGGTGGCGAACTCCACTAGGCTGAGGCTGATGGGAGCATCCCAAATGTGCAAAATGCCCTCCGTCAAGCAGACGCTATGGGATGAGACTAGAATCCTGGTGGGGCTACGGAAACAAAGTCTGCCTAGCCTTTTCCTAAGGGAGACACTGCGCCTATGGCTGCTGCGAAGCAGTAGGCCGGCTAGGTTTAGTTCGCGCACAGAGAAGTCTGAGCGCCGGGAACCGATGTTAGCGCAGCCCAACCCAGGCACCAGAACTTCTCTTATAGTCACCGCGCAAGGGACGGAGCGGACTTGGTTTGTGTAGCGGCGAATTCTATTGGCCAGGTATTTGTGCAAAATTGGAATGCTCGCCAGGCTGACATCTGTTTGTTCGGGGAGGGTTGGGGAGAGGTTCTGCATGAAGACACTAATTATCTCCTCTGTCACAGGCAGATCAAAGACACTCATCTGGGCGAGAAACTTTTGTTCTTCCGGTTCCAAGCTACCCAGCAGAGTTTGTGCCAAAATATTTTCACGAAACTTTGGCTCAGTCTTCTCCAGCCGATTCAGGAGTTGAGCCCCCGCTAGTCCTAGTTGCCCAATCACCTCCAATAACCACTTCAGCAAACGAGGGTTACCATTGGCAATGTTAATAATCCTCTGAGTTCTTAACTGTTGCTTAACTTTTTTATTTAAGGGAAAGCAGATTTGATCAATATCACTGCTGCTCATCCTTGCTAAAGATTCCAAGTGCAGGCGGTGGGGTGGCAAGGTGTCTGATTTCAAATAGCGACAGGTGACAATCAGCCGACTTTCTGCCCCGGTTTCTGCCAATGCTGCACAAATCGCCTCTAAAATCTCGTAAGCCTCTGCCGTCATCCGCAATGAGCCATCTTCAATATTAGAATTGGGGATGTTTTGCTCAAAGCCATCCAGCACTAGCAGCAAGGGTTGGTTATGGACGTTTTCTATTGCTTTAAAGAAGTTTTGCAACCGCCCTTTGAGAGTTACTTTTGGTTGATTCAAAAGTGCGGGCACATCTGCAAACTCCTGATACTTATTGGAAAGCTTAGTCAGCAAACCCCACTCATCCAGAGGGCCAATCAACACGACTCGCGCAAAATTGGGACGCTGCGCCTGCACTCGCGTACATAACTGCGCCGCCAAGCTACTTTTGCCCACTCCGTCCATCCCGGCAATAAACACACCGATTTGCTCGCTGGTTTCCTGCAATGCCTTGAGACACCGTTGCAAATCTCGCCTGCGTCCGACAAATTCAAACTGACTGGCAACTTTGATTTGATTATTCTCATCCAGAAATTCTGGCTCTGGGGCTGTGAACTTCCGCCTTTGACGATTTTTTGTTCTCAGTGGTGTCACCAGTTCTGCAATCGGGCGCGTATCCCGATACATCCGCAACAGATGCCAGTCGGTGCATTTTTTGTCAATCATCTCCTGCTGCGCCGCTTTGATTGCTGCTTCCACACTTGCCCCCGCCGCCAAAGCTCGATAGAGTGCCTGTGCCGCTACAATACCCGTGCGCTCATACACCGGAAGCGCCCAGCCTAAAACTATACCTGCCCCCGCCTTCACCAATGCCTGAGCTATCGAGGGTACTGTCCCCTTGTTAGGAACCTGTCCCAGATGAGAACCAGAGAGAAAAATTACACGGGGCCAGCGTCCGCGAAAGCCTCTAGCTAAGTCATTGACGGTAGTAAGTTGCAAATCCCCCACATCATCTTCAGTGATCAAGCAAGGAGTATTGTCTGGTAGTGTTGCACCTTGTGGCAGCAAATAGCCGTAATCTTTTCTGGTATAAATTATCCCGTGTCCCGTGAGGTGAAAGACATCAAAATAGTTTTCTGGGTAGGATTGCACCAAATTAGCTAACTCTGCAACTGAGCCACTTGACTCGACAATCAACACCAAAGGCTGCTCTTTGGTTGCTTGCAAAATGTTCGCTTCTTGCTGCTCAAAGCTTAGTGGTGGAACTCTGGGATCTTCAGGAGAAGTCGCCATGAATAGCAACCGCAATGGACGATTTTGCACGCCAATCACTTGGGCTTGACGCTGCTGCACAGAACGCACTGGCAAGACGGAAATATCCCGGCGTTCTACTAAAAACTCTGCACCATCATGTAGTAATTCCCAAGGCAAATGTGCCAATCCCAACGCTACTCTTTCTGTTTCTGGGTTCAACCCCTGTGCTTCGCTGGTTTGAATCAAATCCAGATAAATTGTTTGATCTACTTCATTTAGCGACCTTCTCAGCCATCCCTCATTACCATCCAGCCATTGATAAAGTTGATGTCCCAACTGGGTGAGATCGGTTAAGGCTATTGTTTGTTGAGTATAATAATTTTGCTCACACAAATCAATCAGCGCTGCTAACTCTGCTTTATCCAAGGGACGTGAAACATTGTTAAAGCGCAGTTCAAAAGTTTGCTGTTGACTGAGGGCGAAGGTGAGCTTTAGGGGCATGGTTTGTCGAAATAGTTTCCACAAGAACCTTCACGGTATTATCACTTACTTCCTAAAGGCTTGCACACTCCCTAAAGGCTTAGTTATCATCGTCGATATTCGTCGCCACAATCGCCGATTAACTGATACAAATCCCGTGATTGCTGAGATACTGCATTGATGCGATCGCGATCGTCAGCATCTAAACTAAAATTAAATATTTTGGCGTTATCTTCTAGATGTTCCGATACACCAAGCTTTGCACCAACTATCACACCTGCCACTGTTGGCTGATCTAAGATGTAACGCACTGCTACGTTAGAAATACTTACCCCATGCTTATTAGCAATTTCCTTCAGGATAGCCAGCAACTCTTGAAATAATTGCCAACCACCCCAAGCATCAAGCATATTTTTATATTTTTTCAAACTAGCTGTAGACAGATCAAATCCTCGCGGTTCTGGTTTACCCAAATAGTTTTCTGATAACAAACCGCCGCACAGTGTACCGTAAGTAAAAAGTTTTATGTCATGCTGTTGACAAAACTCCACCATATTAACTTCGGGACGGCGGTCAACAAGGGAAAATTGCACTTGGTTAGAAACAATTTTGATGCCTGCTTCGGTAATAATCTTCAAGTGTTCCGTGTCAAAATTAGTTAAACCTAGATGCTTAATTTTACCCTCAGTCTGAAGTTCGGCCAGATATTTTAGGGCATCCAGGTAATTTTTATCCTGATATTCCCACCAATGGAATTGCATCAAATCTAACGATTCTACATTCATTCTTCTCAGGGAAATATCAATATTTTCCTCAACCAGTTTTTTCGTCATTTTGCCTGGACGAGGTACCCATTTTGTAAAGGCTTGCACCTGAGATAAAGCAGCTTTTCCACGAGTATCAATTAGTTCACAGCGAAACTCACCAATAAAATCTTCTGCAGGGCCATAATGGTCTGCTAAATCCCAAGTGGTAAAGCCTGCGTCTAAATATTTGAACATAGTCTCAATCGCGGCTTGGGGATTTATCTGTCCGTGTGCGCCGGAGACTTGCCACATACCATTTAATATACGGCAGATGTTTAAATCGGGAGTGAATTGGAGACGGCTAGCTGCGGGTAAGTTCATTTTCAAGTTTAGGAGTTGGGAGTGGGAGTTAGGAGTGAGGAGTTAGGAGTGAGGAGTTAGGAGTTAGGAGTTAAGAGTTTGGAGTGAGAAGAGTAGTTTTTTCACTCACCTCTTCCGATTTTGACATACTAGTTGGAGGCATAAGTGTGCGAACCAATACTACAGGGATTCAAAGTCAGTTGTAAATCCAGTAAAATTTGCACAATCTTCTTGAAAGGCTTCTGCATCACCAACATCTTCAATTTTATAGGACATGATGCGCGTCCCATCTGGCATTTTTTTGGAACCAATCAATTCACCTTGATATTTCTCTGCGATCGCTTTAAATTCAGTACCATATCGCTTCCAGGCATCGCCCGAACAAGTAATATTTACTCGCCACATGTTTCAGTCTCAATTACTACCACTAAATATTAATCATCTCACAAATGGGCAAGATGTTACACATCACCTCTTTGGGGCTGTGATTTTCTATCTAAAGGAAGTGCCGAGCCGAATCATACTACGCCATAATGTTGATGTAGGAACATTTCTAGAAAATTTTATCCATCCAAATTACTTAAATCCCAAGAGTTAAAAATGCCTAACAATATCAAACAACAAATTCAAGCAGACCTGCAACAAGCGAAAGAAACCGGACAATTAAGAACTGATCGGATTCGAGAAATTGTGAAATCCGCAGTTTCTCAAGTATCTTCTGAGTTTAAACAAGGTTCTACTGAACTTCGTAGCCTTGTTAGAGATGCAGTTTCTGCTGTAGTTGAAAACTTCCAAGAAAAAGGTAGCGAACTCAAAGATGAAGTGACAGCTTCCATTGAAGGAGCGCTGGAAGGAATTAATAGTCAAAGACACGAAAACATTGCTAAAACTCAGACAGATATAAAGAGGTTACAGGCTCAACTGGATGGTGAAGAAGAACAACTCCAACAAGAGGTTGATGTAATCTTGGCAGAGATTGAAGAGACGGGTAAGGAAAAACCTGCTAGTACAAAAACTGCAATTGATTCTGCTGTCAATGCTATTAAAGATAGTGAAGAAGTAGGATTGTTAAAGAAGCGTTACGCGCAACTACAAGCGCAGCTAGCGATTGTTAGAGCTAACTTAGCTGCACGACATGGCGGACGTTCTCTAGAAGTTCAAGATTATCTAGACGAGGCTAAACACTGGTATGATAAAGCTCGTCCTCAAGCAGAATCTATGGCTGCACAGGTAGGAGAGAAGCGATCGCAGCTAGAAGAGCAACTGGGTGAAGCTGGTACATCTGTAGCGAAAAAAGAGCGCCAAATCAAACAAACGTTGAGACAGTTACTCTTAACGGCGGCTGACTTGTTCAAAGATAAGGACTCTGCTGATAAAAAGCGGGATACTATTCATAAATAGACTGTTTTGATGTTCATTTAACTCAGTAAATTTTAATTAGGATGCGTTACGGCTAAAGCCGTAACGCATCCCTGTATAAGGGATTGATATCATGTTCGCCAAGTTACCCATAATAAAAGAACCCCACCCCGCAAAAGCTGCGCTTTAGCTCCCCTGGGGTTGGGGGTGGGGTTCCGGGTATTATGCTTAATTGCCCGGACATCATATGACAATTAACAATTCAAAATTCTTGCATTAAAGATATTGGCAGATTCCATACATAAAAAAAGTGGTGCGTTACGGTGTTCTACCTAACGCACCCTATTTGATTGGAAATACTTAAAATTAATCTTGCGTATTAGTAAATACGTCCCCCTTCATTAAGTTGTTCATCATGCTTGGCAATCACCCAAATTGCATGAATACTACCGGGAAGCCAACCTAGAACTGTGAGCAAAATGTTAATAAACAAAGTCGGGCCAACGCCAACTGTCAAGAAAACGCCTAAAGGAGGCACTAACAAACCAAGAAGAAAACGAACTAATTTCATGATTTTACAACTTTGTGATTTTGTTTAACTACATTCTCTTGAAGATACCGAATTAGGAAATCTACCTAATGAATTATCTTAATTCGGAGATTTTATATGGAGTAGAAACAGAATATAACTAATCTTTCTACTCCTACTGATACTTATCTAGAGGGTAACTGATCTTGGCTTTTAATATCACCACTGCCGGCTAAAAGGTTCTTTTCAACAAAGTAGTTGTTAATGAAGGTGTTAGCAAAAGTTAGAATAACTGGCCCAAGAAGGAAACCAATAATCCCACGAACTGCGAACCCAGGAACTAGCACTGCTGCTAACCAGAAACACAAACCGTTGACGACGAGCGAAAATGCTCCAAATGATAAAAAGTTAAGTGGTAGAGAAAGAGCAGACAGAACTGGTTTAACTGAACCGTTAATTAAACCAATTACTAAAGCAGCAATCATAGCTGCGGGAAAATTAGCAATATTAACGCCTGGAACAACTAAATCAACAATCAACAGGCTCAAAGCTGTAGCTAGGGCGGTTAATAATGGTGTTAGCATTTTTCTTACCTAATCACTAAAGATTTTTTGTAACTTCTTATCTAATCTTTAACTATCTGCTAGGTTTTAACCTCTCTTGCAAGATAGAATTTGCTTCTACCGTTAGGCCGATCATTGAGAAAAATATAGCGGTTATAATATAGATGCAATCGAAAGTAGGGGCGCACAGCTAGCTATGCGCCCCTACTATTTTTGAGCAATTGCAAAACTCGCAAGTGCCGTGATGCAATGTTTTTAAGGGCTTGTCGTTACCCACATCTTTTCAATCACTCGCTTCGTTGCTATCCCGCTTGGGAATAAATTCCAAAGCTAATAGCTTGCATTCCTCTTAAGAGGACTAAATATAAGATTTTAAGCGATATAGATGACTAGACTTTATATAAGCGAAAATTCCAGTCCACTTAAGTGGACTTGAGCTATTAGCCCAGAACTTAAGTTATGGGTGGGATGTCGGTCACTGCTACACTTTATTGTTACATAAATGTTGGTAATCACAAGGTTTTTAAGGGTGCGTTATCTTAACACACCCGACAAATTTAAGATTAATTTAATGTCACAGGGCAACAATCACTGAGATTTTCCCGACTCACGCTGATAGTAAAGGGCTGATTTATACAAGACTTGTTCTTGATGGGTTTCTAAAGTGCAATCAGACAAAGGGGAAGTTACACAAGTAACAACATAGCCAGCCTGTATTTCACTTGGACGCAGAAATTTTTGCTCACTTTGATCAACTTCACCGCTAATGAGTTTGGCGACGCAAGCAGAACATTCGCCTTGTTTGCACCCAGATGGTAGGCGGATGCTAGCTTCTTCTGCCATATCCAAAACATATTGATCGTCTGGTACTGGAATGGTGCGATCTAACCCAAGTGTAGGATTGATGAATCGAACTTGATAAACTGCCATCTGCTGTTTCTAATTATTGTTTAACTGCTTTCATCGACAAACTAATCCGCTTGAGTTTCTCGTTGATTTCTAACACCTGCACTTTAATTACTTGTCCGACTTTAACAACTTTGTTGGAATCGTCTACAAATCTATCAGCAAGTTGGGATATATGCACCAAGCCATCTTGATGTACGCCGATATCGACAAACGCGCCAAAGTTGGCGACATTCGTCACGATTCCCTCTAGTTCCATTCCCACCTTTAAGTCCCTGATTTCCTTAATTCCTTCTCTGAAGGTGGCATACTTAAACTCAGCACGGGGATCTCTACCGGGTTTTTCTAGTTCGCTGAGGATGTCGCGTAGTGTGGGTTCGCCAACGCTATCGGTAACATATTTCTTCAGGTTGGTCTTTTTGAGTTTTTCGGCAATTTGTGTCACCTGATTTAATGGCACATTTAGATCAGATGCGATCGCTTCTACTACAGAATAACTCTCTGGATGCACTGCTGTATTATCTAATGGGTTGTCACCGCCGCGAATCCGCAGAAAACCTGCTGCTTGTTCAAAAGCCTTTGGCCCTAACTTCGGAACTTTCAAAAGTTGTCGGCGATTTTTAAAGGCTCCATTCTGATTACGATGAGCGACAATGTTATTGGCAACACTTGCCGTAATCCCAGAGACGGAAGTCAGAAGTTCTTTGGAGGCGGTGTTCAAGTCTACGCCGACATAGTTAACGCAGCTTTCTACGGTGTCATCCAATTTCTTTTTCAACAATTTCTGATCGACATCGTGCTGATATTGTCCCACACCAATGGATTTAGGATCAATTTTCACCAATTCCGCCAAAGGATCTTGTAAACGGCGACCGATGCTAATAGCGCCGCGCACGGTAATATCTAAATCGGGAAATTCTTCCAGCGCCACAGTACTGGCAGAATATATAGATGCGCCAGACTCATTCACCATCACCTTAACTGGTTTGCGTTCTATGGTTTGCAATACTTGCGTGACAAATTCCTCTGTCTCGCGGGACGCTGTACCGTTACCAATGGCGATTAACTCAATTTTGTACTTTTCAATCAGATTTTTGACAGTTTGTGCTGCTTTGAGTCGTTGTTCAGCCGCTTGATGGGGAAATACGGCTTGGTATTCCAAAAATTTTCCAGTTTGGTCGAGGACTGCAACCTTACACCCAGTTCTAAATCCAGGGTCTATCGCCAGCGTTGGTTTCATCCCTGCTGGTGCAGACAGCAGCAACTCCCGCAGATTAGTTTCAAATGTCTTAATTGATTCTATGTCTGCATAGATTTTTATCTCAGAAATTACCTCTCCCATTAGAGAGATTTTCATCAAACGGTTGAATGCATCCTTCAGCATTGACTGATAAAAATCCCGAATTGTCCGAACTTTGGTTTTAATTTCTTTCGACTCAAGATAGTAAAGTACCGTATCCTCATCAAAAGCAATTTCAAAGCTTAATACTTTCTCAGTTTCACCCCGACACAACGCCAACATATTGTGGGGTGCAATATTTTTTACCCTAATTTGATAGTTACGGTACATCTCAAATTTGGTTGTCCCTTCAGGATAATCATCTTTGATGCGGGAGACAAATACCCCTTCTTCTAAAAGATAGTCGCGGATATATGCGCGTAACTCAGCTTTTTCAGCTACTTCTTCCGCTAAAATGTCAGCAGCACCTTTGAGCGCTTCTTCTGCTGTTTTTACTCCCTGAGTCTCCGAAATATACTTAGCCGCTTCTTCCTCTAGGGAAGCCGTTGCAGCATTTTTGACATTTAGAGACTTGATGAACTCCGCCAGTGGTTCGAGTCCTTTTTCTCTGGCGATAGTGGCGCGGGTGCGTCGCTTTGGTCGATAGGGTAAGTATAAATCCTCAAGTTCCGTTTTTTGTAAGCAGGATGAGATTTTGGCTTTGAGTTCATCTGTAAGCTTACCTTGTTGAGCGATCGCACTTAAAATCACCGATTTTCGTTCTTCCAGTTCTGTTAAATAAGTATATCGATCAGCCAGTTCCCGTAGTTGCACTTCATTCATCTCATCGGTGCGCTCTTTGCGGTAACGTGCAATAAAGGGAATTGTTGCACCCTCCGCCAAAAGTTCCAGTGCGTTTTGCACCTGATGAGGCTTGAGGTTTATTTCACTTGCCAGTAGTTGAGGAATGTTCAGCATTAGGTATCTAAAATGAAAAAATGAAAAAGCTACTTCTAAAGGTAATATGCTAGATCCTTATCCTGGCGCAAAGCCAAAGTTTTAAGCTAATTTACCAGATGATTGCTCACAAGAATACAATTGGCGAAATAGACAAAACCCACCTACGCAAGTTTTAACCCCTTTCAATCCCCGTAGGTAGACGAGAGTTTGTATAGGATAGCGCAGCTATGCTGAATCGGCACGAGCCTCACTGAAAGAAACTATGTGTTTAAAAACACTAATAAATTTAGTAGCGTCTCCTATTCTTACTCTTAAAGCAAGCTTACTCGTAGCATCAACCACAGAATGAGGAGTTATTCCCCAAGCTTTTGGGCGCTTCATCTGTCGCAATAATTATTCCAATTGGTGTAATATACGACATTGCGTAATCTTGGCTTTCTATAATATTTATTTCGCTCGACTGTTGTGGCTCAAACCTTATTCGATGTAAACTTAACCAAAATTCCCAAAACAATTTCAATTTGTTTTAATTTCAATTTGTTTTATAAGCACAACAGCTTTTAGTTCAGAGGTTAAAAAAAATGCCTTTGTTTTTCTTGATACCACTGTGTACTGCTTTAGCCACTGGCTACTTCTTTAAAAAGAGTACTGATGAAATTGCATATTTTGCAGGTGTATTTGCAGCTATTAGCTTGATTTTAACTTTAGTATTAGCACCCTGGCAGATTCAGTTTGGATTGTTAATCATTGTCTTTATCATTACCAACAGACTTTTACAGGAAAATGAGTCCAAACAAACTGAAGGTACAGGAAAACAACCTAGAGAAATTAAATAATGCCAACTACCACGGAATAATTTTTTCTCAACTTTAAATCAACTGCTGGAAACTATAATACAGCTAACTCAGTAATGTCTTTAAACACGGAAGTTGGTAATTTTTTTATCGTAAATTCTTCCATAGGAGTATGGTCTTGACCACTTTATACTCGCTTTTTAAATGAAATATTTCCTATCCTTCAGCCCATAAACGCTATGGTTAGCTATTGTTGAGCTTTTCCATCTGTAAAGCGACGCCAACTTTTAAAAGTATATTTACACTCAATCGTAGTATCAAATAAAGCTTGATCAGAGAATTCAGAAATCCGGTGTTCCGACTTACTTAGTGTCTCAATTAACCCTCAACTAAGTTTTGTCTGAGATATCTGAATTTGAAGATTTTCGTGCATAAATAGAAACCGATTCAGACTATCATCTGCTATCTATAATTTGGCTGTAATTAGTGTAATTTTGTAATACTATTTGCTGTCGCTTACACTGTTGTTCAAGTTTAAATTCTGGTTTCTCAAACTCTTAGCTTTGCACTTCTAGAGTCTGAGACTAAATCGCTACTTCTCCAAGTTTATTAGCCAGAAAGCGCTTCAGATCATAAATGTACAAACCCTTAAAAAGAAAATTTTCTCTAGAGGAAAGTTTAGATTTTATGAAGTTTGTGTTTAAGTATATTTTCGATAAATGAATTTTTGATGAAGTGGGGCGATAAATTTGCAACACGCTTTTCTCATGGTATTCTAGTAAGTAATTACATGTAGCAATAAAGTTAAACTAAACCTCTAGTGAAACTACATGTAATCAAGAACAAGTTAAGCCATACCTAATACTAAGTAATCTAAAAACATCTGAAATCAGATGCAATCAACATTTACTCCGAGTTGATCAGCCAACGCTAGTTCACATTAGCTGTTACTGTCCTCAAAAACTCAATTTGAAGATTCAGTAAAATTCCGCAGAAACCTCTAAAGTAAATTATTGTAGATTCATCTAGGTATAATTTCCGCAGACAAGAGACTTCTGTTAATTATTCTGTTGCCATGTCCAAAAAGAGCACGTATACACACTCAATTTGAGTACAAATTTTTATGAATCGGCTTAGTTACCAGCCAAGGTTAGAAGTATGTCTGTAAATCTGGAGAAATTCTATGTATAGTCAGTAAATTAATAAACTTTCCTGGAGAAAATTAAGAACATTTATCAATCCAGTTAAGTTAATGGCTTAAGAAGTTCGGTAGTGTCTTCAGCAAGATTTATACAGTAGCATACAAATGATCAAAATTAATGTATGGATTAATTAAAAATTCTGGCAATCCATTTTTATTTTCTGATTTGCATCTGTTGAAGATGCGGGTCGAATCCGAGTTCAGCAGAAGGGTACACTGCTAAACTTTGTCCACAGATAATTTGTGGCAAAGCCTTCAACCTTCGCTACATCTGCATCTTTTATAACCTAGATATTGCGATCGCGCCAGAAGTAGTCTTGATGAATAACTGGCTGACACGGAAGATTTCTGTAATTCACAGTTGGGCAAAGCCGAAATTGATTATGCCAATTGCCAAGTAATAAAACTGGTTTGTCTGGGAATATAACCGAGTAAACCAATTTAGCCTACTCTACTCCGATAATATCGGACGCTGCCATAATACAGCTACCATCCTGCAAGCGGCATAGTATTTAGTTACTAACTCTAGGACATCAGCTTCAGCAGTCATTTTGATATTAGTCCCTTCAACATTGCCTTCCTAATTTTGTTGTCTATTTACTGAAGTGGAAGCCGAATTGCACAGAAGGTGTTACCGAGATCGGAAACGTTCAAAACAACGGGCTGTTTACTGTCCGGTTCATACCTACTATCTCGATTGAGGCAAATGTACTATGAAATCGATCTCGCAAATTTCCAACTTTAAAGTAATTCCTTATATCATCCTGTTCGTCAGTATTTTATTTAGTATTTCTGGGCAATTGCTGATGAAGCATACCATGAGCCATACAACCGAGGGAATATTTACTTGGGTATTTATTCAACAATTAGCATTAGCTGTTAGTGTTTATTGCTTGGGAGTAGTAAATTGGATATTGGCTCTGCGCTCTGTTAAATTGAGTATTGCTTATCCACTCACTAGTTTAAATTACGTCGGCATACTTTTCGGTTCAGCCTACTTTTTTAACGAGTTGATTACATTAACTCGAATAGCAGGGGTTATCACTATTTTTCTGGGTGTTCTTTTAGTGGTTATTCCACTTAAAAAGTCTATATAAATTTATAATTAATTTTCCAAAAAATATTGAGAAATGAACATCATTACTTGGCTAATTTTAATGCTTGTAGTTTTATTCGGAACAACAGCTAACGTATCACTCAAGTATGGGCTTTACATTTCTAGCCCTACTAAGGGAGAAAGCACATCTATCAAAAATCTATTATTCTCTCCTTATTTTTTGATTTGGTTTATCTGCTATACATTTATGACTATATTATGGCTTTATGTATTGCGGACAATTCCTCTGAGTCAAGCATTTCCAGTTCTAGGATTAATGTATGCACTTATACCGATTGCTTGTCACTATCTTTTAAAAGAGGAGGTTGTGTTTAGCCAGTGGTTAGGAATTTCCGTTATTATAGCTGGCGTAATTCTGGTTGTACATTAATAGCTTAATAGGGAAGGGATCAGGTTATTAATATTAAGAATTTCTGAATATAATTCTCGAAAACATCCTAGCAAAATCTAAATTAAATTTATGAATATAGGTATCATTGGCGGGGGTATAACTGGGCTAGTATTAGCCCAACGTCTTTCAAATCAAGGACATATAGTAACTGTATTCGATAGCAATAAGCAGCTTGGTGGGCTTACCACCTATCATGATTACGGGTTGTTTACCTGGGATCGCTTTTATCACGTTATTCTACCTTCTGATACTCACTTAATAAATTTTCTCAGAGATATTGGTCTGGGAGATAAACTGCGTTGGCATCGAAGTTTAACAGGCTTCTACGACAATCAAAAATTTTATTCTATTAGTAACACTATAGAATTTCTCCGCTTTCCTCTCTTTGGACTTATAGGTAAAATCAGATTAGCTTTTACTCTCCTGTATGGTTCACGCCTTAATAACTGGCGACGCTTAGAGAAGATTTTAGTTGAAAATTGGCTATTGAAACTCGGTGGGAAAAATACATACGAAAAGCTCTGGAAACCCTTGCTTCTATCCAAATTAGGAGAGAACTATAAGCGAATATCAGCCGTTTTTATTTGGGCTTATATCAAACGACTATTTTCAGCGCGGGATTCTTCATTAAATAAAGAACAACTTGGTTATGTCTCAGGCGGTTACAAAACTGTTTTTGACCATATAGAAAAATTAATTTATGCGGCTGGCGGTCATATCCACACAGGTGTTGCAGTGGAATATATTGCACCTCATCCAGGGGGTGGAATGTGGGTAGAATATCAGGGTAAAAAGCAACATTTTGATAAAGTCATCTTTACTGGCCCAGTTAATATTCTGCAACAGGTTGCTGCCAATGGATTGGTGAAAGTTTCAGACAGTGGTGAAGTAGAATACCTGGGTGTAATCTGCATGGTACTTATTACTCGCAAGGCTTTAGTTCCTTATTACGTAGTAAATATTGCCGATAGAAATATTCCTTTTACCGGAGTCATCGGTATGAGTAACTTAGTTTCTTTGCAAGAGACAGCAGGATATCACATGACATTCTTACCAAAATATATACTTTCCACTGACCCGTTATTAAAACAGCCAGATGATGAATTGCGCCAAGTATTTTTCCAGGGTATACGTTTGATGTTCCCAGAACTCAAAGCAGATGATATTGTCGCAGCACACATTAATCGAGCTATTAAAGTACAGCCACTACAAGTTTTAGATTATTCAAGCCTTGTTCCAAAAGTGAGTACAGAAAACGATGATTTTTTCGTCGTCAATACCTCACAGTTGGTCAATGATAGCGTTAACAACAACGCAGTTGTGCGACAGGTCGATGAATTTCTCAAGAAATCAACATTACTGAATTCTTGAAAATTGAGAATGATATTTTGAAAATCACACGAGGTACTTATGAGTCTTTTCGTTCTTTTACCCGCATACAATGAGCAAGAATCAATCCGCCCCTTGTTCAAAAAGTTTCAGGTATTGCAGGAAATCTCTAATATGGAGATACGACTGATTCTTGTTGATGATGGTAGCAGGGATAGAACTGCTCAAACTGCTTTAGAAGAATCTCAATCACTGGGGATATCACTGAAATTAGTCCAACATCCTAAAAATGCTGGTTTAGGTCAAGCAATTAAAACAGGTTTCGCGACTTTCTTAGAAATTTCCAAAGAAGGTGATTTTTTAGCCGCGATGGATTGCGACAACACTCAACCACCAGAACTATTAATCAAGATGTATGAGACGATGATAGCTGGTAGCTATGATATTGCGATCGCATCTAGATATCGAAAAGGCTCTAAAGTCATAGGCTTAGGGACATTTAGAGAGATAATGAGCTACGGAGCAAGCTGGCTTTTTAGAATTGCAGCCCGTGTACCAGGTGTAAGAGACTATACTTGCGGTTACAGGCTGTATAACCGTACTTTCGTCAGTAAACTAGATATGTATTATGGGGAGAGTTTATTCACTGAAAGTGGATTTGCTTGCATGATAGATTTACTGCTGAAAGCGAAACCGCTCAAACCAAAAATCATAGAAATTCCAATGGTTTTGAGATATGACCAAAAACCGAGTGCCAGCAAAATGAAAGTTCTTAAAACTATTACTCGAACCCTAAACGTCTTGTTTAAGAATCTATCATCGACAGGGCAAAGTTACAATTCAAATCAGGCTTTCAATCAGCAAGAAACAGCAAGAATTCCACTGAAAATCACAAATAGGAAATAAACCTCAGAAGGATAGTCTGGATTAAATGAAGCGTTTCCTGCAAACAGGATTGGATGTTTAATATAAGCTAGTCATCAGGAAGCTTCTGTATTCTGCCTATAGGTGGGGTTTCTCGCGTTCCACTCCTAGCATCATTACTCCCTTCGTTGAAAAGAGTGCAAGTTAAATACATATATATAGGTGCATTTCATTTTATACCGACACCTTCAAGGGTGCGAACTTTCAAAATCTCAGCCCGCCTTTGCGGGCTTTGTTTATAGGACTTACGCAAAATAATCAAAAAATGTAAACACAAAGCTGCTTGCCGCAGGCTACCGCAAAGGAGAGACAGCGCTTTGCGGGGGTTCCAATAGTTGTAGCGGCTACCGTCGCAAAGGACACAAACAAATAAGGGTTTCAGAGAGTTATTGCGTAAGTCCTATTTGAGTCTGTGGGCGAATTTGCTAAGACGTTGCACAAGAGGAGGGAAATCCACACCGCTTTTCTAGCAACTGTGGCTTTCACTCATTTGTTAGACTGAACACACCACGATTTTTCAGTCAAATCTCTGAATTACGCCAGCAGACGAGGCTACCCATGCTTACAAGTACGCTACTTCTCTCGAATCAACTTCCCACCTTACAATATTCCTCCACACCAGAGCGTTTCGATGAAACCTGGGAAGCCCCCCTGGCTACCTTGCTGGGACTAGGACGCGCCGCTGGTGCTGACTTCATCGAATTATTTTTAGAGCGTCGCAACTATATTAGTTGTCTTGCAGAAGACGACGCCATCACTAGTATTTCACCCAGTTTGTCTACAGGCGCGGGAGTCAGAGTATTTCGCGGCAAAGCTGACTGCTACGTTAGCACCAATGACCTTTCTTTTTCCGGTTTGAAAGCAGCCTTAGAAAAAGGTCTTTCTATCTTGGGATTGCAACTACCTACTCCTAAAGCTTTCATCCCAGAAATCAACCTGGAATTATTGAGAGATTACGCCACCAAAAGAGGTAAAGATGCATGGCTACCAGTGTGTAGCTCCATCCGAGAAATGGGAGAAGTTCTCCTTGATGGTACTGCCCACTTGAAGCAAAAAGCTAGCCACGTCCAATCACGCCGTGCTACCTATTTCCGGGATTGGCAAGAAGTTTTAATCGCCGCCAGTGATGGTACTTTTGCTCGTGACATCCGTCTCACCCAGTCAGTAGGATTTAACCTCTTGTGTGCTGATGGTGCTAATCGTACCTCAATTGGCGATCGCGCAGGTAATACTAGCGATGCCAACTTCTTGAGAACTTGGGATTCTCAACAAGCGGCTGAGAAAATAGCAGAATCTGCGGGAAAAATGCTCTACGCAGATTACGTGGAATCGGGTACCTACCCGATCATTATGGCCAATCACTTTGGCGGCGTAATCTTCCACGAAGCTTGCGGACATCTACTAGAAACCACTCAAATTGAACGCAATACCACTCCCTTTGCTGACAAAAAAGGCGAAAAAATTGCCCACGAAAGTTTGACAGCCTGGGATGAAGGGCGCTCTGAAAATGCCTTCGGGACAATTGATATGGATGACGAAGGTATGCCCGCTCAAAGAACCCTATTAATTGAAAAAGGCGTTCTTAAAAACTTTTTAGCAGATAGAACAGGTTCTACACGCACCGGGCACCCCAGAACTGGAAGTGGACGCCGCCAAAATTATACCTTTGCCGCCGCTAGCCGGATGCGTAATACTTATATTGATTCTGGCGAGTACACCACTGATGAAGTATTTGCCTCTGTTGATAAAGGTATTTACTGTAAAAAGATGGGTGGTGGTAGCGTTGGTGCTACAGGTCAATTTAACTTTAGTGTTGATGAAGCTTATTTGATTGAAAATGGCAAAATTACCAAACCTTTAAAAGGAGCAATTCTTATCGGTGAAGCCAAGGAAATTATGAACAAAATTTCCATGTGTTCCCAAGATTTGGAAATTGCACCAGGTTTTTGTGGCTCAGTCAGTGGCAGTATTTACACAACAGTAGGACAACCACACATCAAGGTTGATTCTATTACCGTAGGTGGACGATAAGAATTTTAGATTTTAGATTTTGGATTTTGGTGAAGCAGCGCGGTCTTGGGGGTTTCCCCCATGAGCGATTGCTGAACCCAAAGGGATTGTGAATGAGCAGGAGTTTAAGGCTAGAACAAAGCAGCTGGCATTACGAATTATTCGTCTAGTTGAGCAGCTGCCACAAACTAGAATTGCTGATGTTATTGGCAAACAGTTATTACGTTCCGCAACTTCAGTTGGTGCTAATTATCGAGCAGCCTGTCGAGCTAAATCAACAGCTGATTTAATTGCCAAACTCGGTATTGTGGAAGAAGAAGCTGATGAAACGCTTTACTGGTTAGAGCTTCTTATTGAATCTGGCTTAATGACAGCAGAAAAACTAAAAAGCCTCATGCAAGAAGCTACCGAAATTCTAGCTATGACTGTTGCATCAATCAAAACACTACGAGAAAAATATAAGTCTTAACATCCAAAATCCAAAATCTAATATCAAAAATGGAATCGCTTCCAATCCAAAATCTAAAATCCAAAATCTAAAATTGACTATGCCGAATATAAATGAGATTGCAAATTCTGCCAAAGACAATGCTGATAAGCTTGGTATTAAGAAATTCGACATTTATGGCTCAACCGTAGATGATACTAGCGTGCAAGTAGACCAAGGTGAGCCAAAACAAGTCAAAGCCTCAAATCGCTCTGGTGTTACTGTTCGTGTCTGGAATGAAGATAATACAATGGGTGTCACCAGCACCACAGATGTAGACCCCAAGGGACTGGAATTAGCTTTGAAAACTGCCTATGAAGCCAGTTTCTTTGGTGTTAAAGAAAATGTTCCTGATTTTAGTCCAGAGGCTACTACTCCTATTCCAAGTAAACCCCAGGATAAAGCACCACAAGCACCTGTTGCTGAACTTATAGAAAAATTATTGGTAGCCGAAAAAGAATTACTGGCAGCTCATCCAGCAATTAAAGGTGTACCTTATAACGGTTTGTCACAAAGAGATGTTGACAGGTTTTATCTCAATAGCGACGGCGCGGTAAGAACTGAATCTCACTCTTTGGCTTCAGTTTATCTTTACAGCAAAACTGAGGAAGATGGAAAAAAACCACGCAGTGCAGGTGCTTTTAGAATCAACCAAAGTTTAGATAATCTAGACATCAATGGTTGTATCAAAGAAACCGCCGATAAAACTATCAGTCACTTGAACTATGAAAAAATCAAGACTGGTAAATATCGAGTTGTTTTTTCAGCAGAAGCTTTCTTAAGTCTGTTGGGTGCTTTTTCTAACTTGTTCAATGCCCAAAGTATTTTGGACAATCAAAGCCTATCTACTCCTGATGATTTAGGTAAGCAAATTGCTTCGCCTCTGCTTTCAGTTTTTGATGATGCACTTCACCCAGCTAATGTAGGGGCAGAAACTTTTGATGGTGAAGGAACTCCTACTCGTCAGATTTCGCTGATTGAAAATGGTGTTTTAACAAGCTTTCTCCACAGTGCAGGTACTGCTAAAAGGTTCAATACTCAGCCAACAGGTAATGCTAGTATTGGTGCAAAAGTTAGCGTTAGTCCCAATTTTTATCACGTTTTTAGAACAGCAACTCCTGAGCAGGAGTTTAGCTTAGAAACTGCTGAAAATGTGATTTTTATTGATGATTTACAAGCTCTCCATGCTGGAGTTAAATCCTTGCAAGGTTCGTTTTCTTTGCCGTTTGATGGTTGGCTAGTTAATAAGGGTGTTAGGACGAGTATTGAGTCAGCAACAGTTGCTGGCGATTTCTTGGAACTCTTAAAGTCAATTATTTATGTAGAAAAAGAGCCAGAGTTAACGCCAGGGGGAGTTTGCCCGAAAATCTGGGTTGATGAACTGTCGATTACTGGTGAATAAAACTTAAAAAGTGCAGAGTTAGGGGTTGAATATAACTCTTAACTCATCACTTGGAAATTTTTACTCACCATTAGTATTCACCACCGACGCTAATGGCAGTATTAAATACATCAGCACCGCTTAAATCAATATTAGCCATAACAGCACCATTTACGTCACTATTATATAAACGGGAATTACTCAAATTAACGTTGGTGAGATTGGCATTATTTAAGATAGTATCGCTGACGAATGCTTCTGTGAGATTAGCAGACTTCAAATTAGCACCAGTTAAATCCGCACCTTCTAAGTTAGCACCTTCAAGATTAGCCCCTTTTAAATTTGCATTTCTCAGGTCAACACCTATTAGATGAGCGCCTTTGAGGTTTGCTCCTGCTAAATTACATCCCAAACATGCTCTAGTTTCCAGCAAGCGCCGGACAGGGGCGGAGTTTTCTGCTTTGACGGGAATAGGAGCAGCTAAAGATAGCGTGCTGAGTATGGCTGCTGCCGTCAAAAAGATTCGTTTCATATTTACCTCCGACACTTCTAGAAGTCATTAAATTCTTAACTTCTACGGTTCCAGTGTGCCAAAATTACAGAATTCTGTACTCATGCGATCGGAGGAACATATAATTTCTATGAGATTAGGTATTCTTCTCTGAGCTAGTCCGATCGGACTAAAATTAAAAGATTTTTAGTAATAATTCTAAGTACATCCGTAAGGGCACGGCACTGTCCATTGGTGTCAACTTAACGTGAAAGCCACTCTATAAGCAGCTTTTAGAGATTATCTCGTTTATCTCGTTCCCAGTCTCTGACTGGGAATGCCTATTCTGAGGCTCCGCCTCAAGACTTGCAGCACCGCAATGAGGTGCATTTCCAGCCTCTGGCTGGAAACGAGGTTTGAAAAGGGTTTTGGCTTAAGTTGACACCAATAGGCACTGCCGTGCCCCTACACCTCGCAATATTTTATTGTACCGCATCTGCATGGGAACCGCTATAGAGACACAATATTTTGCATCTCTACTTCCGTGGAAACGTCTGATCATCTTAAGTCAAAGGTTTTCGCAGTCGTTGTTCTAAAGAAACCAGGTCTACTCCAAGATTTTGCAGAACCCTAATTGCTACTCCCTCTCCTCTACCTGTTGCACCTTCGCAAAGAATACCTAACAGCAGATGCTCTGTGCCAACATAGCTAACACCAAGTTGTCCAGATTGTTCTACCGATAGTTCTAATGCCTGCTTGGCTCTGGGCGTGAAGGGAATATCTAAAGGTGTATTACCCTTACCTCTGCCAATAATTTTTTCTACCTCTATCTGTGCATTTTCCAAATTTACTCCCATAGACGTGAGAAACTGCGATCCCAAGCCGCTACCTTCGCCAAGCAATCCCAACAAAATCTGTTCTGTACCAATATATCGGTGTCCCAAGCGGCGAGATTCACCTTGAGCAATAGAGATGGCTGTAACAGCTGTTTGGGTGAATCTTTCAAAACCTCTAAGGTGAAATCTGGTAGACATAAACCCAAAAAGTTTATCAAAAATAGACTCAAAAAATGTTTCAAACATAAACCCTTCCTGTGTTGATATATTGTTGACTGGCTCAATAATGCGATCGCATTTATTTTTCCCTGTAGTTAAAAAAGACAGCAAATTCTCCATCGTCTCAGCATTTGCTGAGTACCACAGAAATTGCTTTTCTCTTCGGCTATTAACTAACTCCTCAATCCGTAGCTTCTCCAAGTGGTGTGATAGCGTTGAGTTCGGGATTTTTAGCTTTTCCTGAATATCTCCTACGGTCATCCCGTCTGGATAAGCCGCAAATAGCAGCCGCATGATTTCTAGCCGAGGCTCTGACCCCAGTGCGGCAAAAATGTCTGCATACCGGGCCGTTTCTGTGTTATCCATATTTCTAGAATAATCGAAATAAATAATTTGTCAATAGGAGCATCACAGGTTAGAGACTTGCTTTAGGGACTTCCAACAAATAAATTACCCAATATTGTGGGGTGGGCATCTTGCCCACCCCACAAGAAGTAGTTGAGTATTTTTTTATTTGTCAGTCCCTTACCTGAGTTGCTTTTGTTTCATTTTGACTTTTGTAGCCACCCAAAGATAGCAATTAAGCCTTGCCGCTACCTAACAAATACAGCAAGGCCATGCGAACGGCGACACCACTGGTAACTTGGGATTGAATGAGACTAAATTCTGGGTCATCCATCAACTCAGAACTAATTTCAACACCACGGTTGACTGGCCCTGGATGCAAAACTTTGACGTTAGGTTTACAAAGTTGCAGTTTTGTGCTTGTAATGCCAAATAGGTGATGATATTCTCGCAAACTTGGCAATAAATGAGCCGTCATGCGTTCCTTTTGCAGTCGTAAAGTCATGACAAAATCGGCATTCTGTAAAGCTGGTTCTAGTTGCCAGTGTAGAAATAGTTGGGGAGTGGGGAGTGGGGAGTGGGGAGTGGGGGATGAGGGGGATGAGAGAATTAATTTGTCTCCTGCTGCTTCCTGCTCTTTTCCCCCTATTTGCTCAGAGATATACTCGGCAAATAACTTGGGTAAGAGGGTGGGTGGTGCTGCCAGATGCACTTGGGCACCACTGGCAATTAAACTCCAGATATTCGATCGCGCCACGCGAGAATGGAGAATATCCCCAACAATGGCAATCTTTTTCCCCTTTAAAAGTTCCAGTCGGGGGCTAGCTGGGTCAATTAGAGTACAAATGGTAAATAAATCTAGCAGTGCTTGGGAAGGATGCTCATGTTGACCATCACCAGCATTGAGGACGCTAACTCGTACACCTAGACGATCCATTTCAGCCGCGATCGCATTCGGTACTCCTGCCTCTCGATGGCGGACTACCATAATATCAGTTCCCATGGCCAAATAGGTTTTCGCTGTGTCGAGAATTGTCTCTCCCTTAGTCATAGAGGAAGATGCTGCGGCGAAGTTCAGCGTATCTGCACTTAAGCGTTTGGCAGCGAGTTCAAAACTGCTGCGAGTCCGAGTAGAGGGTTCAAAAAATAAATTCGCCACCACCTGTCCCTGCAAGGTTGGCACTTTCTTCGTCCGCCGTGATAGCACCTCTTGAAAACTGGCAGCAGTTTGCAAAACAGTATCGTATTCAGTGGTAGTGAAGTCAGCTAAGGAAAGAATGTGATGACGATTCCAGGTGTTAGTAGGCATAAATAGCAATCAGTTTTCTGCATAGAGATAGGAGGGTCGCGTCTCTACAGCTTTTTAATTTACATATGCAGAGGAAATGATATCATCTGTCTTATATCAAATTAGCTACTTGTTCTCTCCAGTATCAAAGATTGGGTAGGGGCGCACAGCTAGCTGTGCGCCCCTACTATATATATATACGGCGATTAACTTGGTAAATGAAAAACATTCAAAGCACAAGAAATCAGGGTAAGGAATGTTAAAAACCCAATTGTATCTAGCATTGTAGTCACCAACGGCCCACTAACTAGTGCCGGGTCAAGCTTCAGTCGTTCCAAACCCATTGGCAGTAAAGTGCCGAGTGTAACAGCCACAATTGTATTAGTTGCCATTACCATTCCGGCAATTAAAGCCACCCATCGCTCTTGGGGTCGCGCCCAAATTAAGGAAAGCAGCATCATCGTTGTGGCTAAAACTACGGCTGTGGCTAAACCTGCTAGAAGTTCTTTGCGAAGAATTTTCAAGGTATCTTTGGGTGTTACCTCACCTACCCCTAAGCTGCGGATTGTTACCGTTAATGATTGAATACCAACAGTACCACCAGTGTTAGAAAATATTGGCATGATCACTGCTAAAACTGGCACTGCGGCAATTACAGATTGAAAAGGCGCGATCGCACTGGCTGCACCAATATACAGTGCCATGATGCCCAACAGCCAAGGCAAGCGGTTGCGGATGGTGAGTAGAGGAGAGGACAAAGCTGTTTCATCACCACTCACACCCGCCAGTTTTTGAATATCTTCTGTGGCTTCCTCTTCCAAAATATCCATCACATCATCAATGGTGATAATGCCAACTAATCGGTCTTCTCGGTCAACCACGGGAATAGCGATTAGGTCATAGCGCTGCATGATTCGCGCCACTTCTTCTTGAGGGGTTTCAGTTCTCACCTTAATGACGCGATCGCTAGCAATATCCTTGATGAAAACATCGGGAAAGGTAAACAATAACTGGCGCAGTGAAACAACTCTCACCAGCGTCCGGTTGTCATCTGTGACGTATGCGTAGTAAATCGACTCCTTGTCTTCGTCCTGACGGCGGATTTTGCTCAGGGCTTCGCCTACAGTCAATCCTTCCCGCAACCGCACATATTCGGTTGTCATCACCCGCCCAGCAGTGCCTTCTGGATAGCCGAGAATCGTTGCTGTTGCTTGCCTTTGTTCTGGACTCAGTTCTTGCAATAGCCGTTTGATTACCCCAGCAGGTAGTTCATCAAACAATTCTGCCCGTTCGTCGGGACTCATCTCTTCTACAAGTTGCACTACCTGGACATCATGCAGAGAATTAATTAGTTCTTCCTGTACCTCTGTGGGCAGATATTCAAATACATCAATTGCCTGACCTTTGTTGAGTAAACGGAATGCGATCGCACGTTGTTTCTCAGGCAATTGTGTAATGTATTCTCCCACATCCACAGGTTGTAAGCGATTTAAATCCCATTTCAACTGGTTTAAATCGGTAGTATCAGTCAACAAATCCCGAATATCTTGTGTGAGCATGAGATATATCTCCTAAGTCTCCCCCGCGCTGGGAGACTTCCTCGCCAGCTCAGAGGAGGTTGATACTGCCATCTTGTGGACTATGGTCCATAAAATTTCAACAATTCAATATCGATATCTAATTCAAGGCATCGCTGTTCATCATCCTAACCCGGAATAGCACTCTCCGGGAGATACTGAATCCAAATATTCAGTACCTGTGATATTCCTCACTAACTTAATTAACCTAAGTTTCAGGTAATTTTCGGTATAAGTATAACTTTAAGTAGATTTTACTACTGCTATAAGCTATGTGTCTTGCCAATCAAGGAATTTACTCGCAAACTTTATAGAGTTAAAATATTTACAACCTCATAAGTACTGTGTTGGTATCAAGCAACTTCATGTATAGTCACCGGGACGACGAAGAATCAGAAATGGGTTAGCAGGTTTGATTTCATAGTCGCGGTAATCTGTTTCAGCTTTGGCGATCGCTCTTGGGTGTGCCTAGTTTACTCTATACTTAGAGACATAAAAACAAAAATTGATACTTTGCGAGTAGCGCGATCGATCATTGGCAACCAAACCAAGGGTAAAAGCTTTCGCGGACTCCTTGATTATCTCGAAAACAAAGAGCATTCATTTAGTCAACTAAAGATTTACTTTATAAATGCTCTCTTAGGCAGTAAATTTCCAAAGTTTAACATTTCCATCATGATCTCCAGATACCAAATACCTATTACTTATAGCTAATGAGCTGATCCCTGGTTTGTGTTTACCTGGAAATTCTTGCAAAAGTTCTTTGCTTTCAGTACACGATATCCTGATATTTCCATTTAGTGTAGCAGTGATGAGAATACTACCGTTATGATTTAGGAGAACGTTGGGGACAAATGGGCCACCATCCGATATTGGTGCTGCTTCAATTATTTGTATTCTTTTGCCACTCATAGTATCCCATATGTACACTTCGTTATGTCGATCTGATGCAGTAGCTAGAACCCTTCCTCTATCGTCAATTGAGCAGTAACTCACTTCTCCATAATGACTATCAGGGAAAGCTCTAATAAGTTTTGTAGAAGGCATTTCCCAGACTCGATTTTCTCCAAGTCCGCCTCGTGCATACAAATGTTCTCCAGTATCATTAAATGCTAATAGGTCAAAATCCCAAAATCTTTCGTCACTAATTTCAGCAATCTGCTTCAATGACTTTAAATTCCATACAATCACTTTGACTTGATGTGAGTAATCTATCGCCGCAGCCAAGTAATTAGCTCTAAGATTAATTGCAAGACATCCTACAGCACTTGGTGTCTCTAAAGTTTGTGAAAGCTGATTAGAAAAATAATTCCAGATTTTTATTCTGTTGTCTGAACCTCCACTGATTACATCACCCTTCTCTCCAATTACAACTGCACCAGCATTACGCTCATGAGAGTATGAGGCGATAAGCTCACCAGATAAAAGATGCCAAATACTTACCTTTCCATCTCTTGATGAACAAGCAATAATTCCTTGCAATTCATCAATAGCAATCTTTGCGATTCCTATATATGAATTACGTATTTTATGCGATCGCAAAACTTTAAAGAGTTTTAATGGCGATAAATATTTTTTTCTCTCATCTTCAGATAGCTTGATCGAAGGTAAAGAAGCTTTGTTGTCTAGCCCATAAGAGAAAAATTCATCCTTCATAACTTTTTTTATTGGATTTCGGTTGCAGGCTTTCAGTAGTAGTGCTGTGAAAGATATCGTAATAAATTCTTTCCGCTTCATAACTTCCTAAACGTTCTGCGAGCGATCGCTGAAATTACCACTCGTTTATCTAATGTAAACTCTCAACAAAAGAATTCATTATGCCTTAAGAAAATCGCAACTTAAGTATAAAATATTACACGCACAGTAAATGTTTGAACAAATATCGTATTTAGTTTGCGATCACGGTCATTTTCTAACCCATGACTAAAAATTAGCTGTATCTCTGACTGTGTTAAAACCTTAGCGCGTACATGTCGATTTATTTTCATTGCCAGACTGTAGACCCTGTAATCCACAGCCTACAATGTTTCGATATCTAATAAGCTACATCGATTAAGCGAGTTGATAAAGGTAATTTTTAGAGATTTTCTCGTGTTCGTTTTGCTTCTATTAGTTTTTCCAGTTCACCAATTTCATCTATGGTATAAAACTTCGGGTTAGGTTCAGCATTAATTTTATCCATTAGAGCGTGAAAAGCTTCTGTATCATTACGATTCTCTAATAAATAACGTTTTAACTCTACTTTGCTCATTGCTGCAAACTGAGGCTTATTCATTCGTCGTATCTCCATTCACCATTAGACTTAATTACAATACCTGTTTCATCTCCAGCCAAGATATAGATGTCTCCTGTTCGTTCATCTAATCTCACTATAAAGATAGGTAGTAGAAACGTTGTGAGGTTTTGACAGAGGATAAAACAAATCAAATTTTGTTTGGGTGTAGGATACCTCATCAAGGTTGACTTACCTTTTTGATTGCCGCATCACACCACATCCTGACAGCTTCTTCCATTGCCTCACTGTGACCTATTTCTAACTCAAGAGCTAGATGTTTGAAATTTTTAACTAAATCCTTGGGCAGATAGGCGGCACTCTGGGTGTAATCGCTGTGGGTGCGTTTGTTAATTCGAGTTTCCATGATGAAAAAAGTTAATCTGCTGTTATGCTAGCATACTAGCTCATATCCCCCAGATTGCACTCCATAGCACGTAATTCTGACCACACCGAAATAAAATCGCTAAAATTAAGTACCCATAAACCTATTTACACGAGATAATAATAAGCTCACACCACCCTCAGCTGTTGTCCCATCAACCATTACAGAACTTGTTATGGCTTGGTTTAGGTAATTCACTTGACAGTCACAGGGTTGAATTTTACAAGTAGTTCTGAACCAAATCATGAAAACATCTACCAAATTGCTAGCTCGCCTGGAGTATTATTACCAGCAAATCAAAACGATTATTCTGACTCGGCAAAATCCGATTACTGGTTTACTACCTGCGAGTACAGCGATTACAGCCCACGGCGATTATACAGATGCTTGGGTGCGAGACAACGTTTACAGCATTTTGGCAGTTTGGGGTTTAGGACTTGCATATCGCAAGATTGACGACGACAAAGGACGCACTTATGAACTAGAACACAGTGTCATCAAACTGATGCGCGGGTTGTTGTTTGCAATGATGCGACAGGCTCATAAAGTAGAGACATTTAAACATACTCAGTCGCTACTGGATGGACTGCACGCCAAATATAATACCGCAACTGGCGATATTGTTGTTGGTGATGACGAATGGGGACATTTGCAACTTGATGCCACATCTATATTTTTACTGATGTTGGCGCAAATGACCGCAGCCGGATTGCAAATAATTTATAGTATTGATGAAGTGAATTTCGTCCAAAATTTGGTTTACTACATTGGACGAGCTTACCGCACACCAGATTACGGCATTTGGGAACGTGGTAATAAAATTAATCGTGGTAGTGCTGAGTTAAATGCCAGTTCCGTAGGGATGGCAAAAGCTGCTTTAGAAGCTATCAACGGACTAGATTTGTTTGGTGTGCGTGGTAGTCAAGCATCGGTGATTCATGTGCTACCAGATGAAATCGCCCGCGCCCGGATTACTTTAGAATCCCTATTACCGAGAGAATCTGGTTCCAAAGAAATTGATGCGGCGCTGTTAAGTATTATTAGTTATCCTGCTTTTGCAGTGGAAGATTTGGAGTTACGCGATCGCACCTTAAACGATATTATTAATAAACTCGCAGGTAAATTTGGCTGCAAACGCTTTCTGCGTGATGGACACCAAACCGTTTTAGAAGATCATCAGCGCTTACATTACGAACCGTGGGAACTCAAGCAATTTGAGCATATTGAATGCGAATGGCCGTTATTTTTTACTTATTTAGTTCTAGATGGTTTATTTCGCGGCGAGCAAGAGCAAGTTAAAAAATACCAAGAGCTTTTAGAATCATTACTTATAGAACAAAATGGTTTACGTTTATTGCCAGAACTTTATTATGTTCCAGCCGAAAACATAGAAGCAGAAAAGTTAGCACCCCAAACGCAACCACGTTTGCCCAATGAAAATATTCCCTTGGTGTGGGCGCAGAGTTTATATTTTCTCAGTCAAATGTTGAGTGAAGGATTACTAGCGGTTGGTGATATCGACCCTTTAGGAAGACATTTATGTGTGGGAAAACAGCGCGAGGCGTTGGTACAAATTGCTTTCTTAGCAGAAGATGAAGATTTACAGACGAAACTAGAAGTTCACGGAATTGAAACACAAACGCCTACCCAAGTAGAACCGATTCAGGTGAGAAAAGCTGGAGAATTTTCAGCTATTTATACCCAAATTGGACGTAACGATAAACTTGGTTTAACTGGGCGGCCAGCGCGAAGGTTGCGGAGTTTAACAACATCTAGAATCTTTCGGATTAGCGGTGAAACAATTGTATTTTTACCTTCATTTTCCGACTCTCAACAGTTTTACTTAACCCTTGATTACCATTTTTTATTAGATCAAATTAGAAGCGAACTAGCTTACATTCAAAAATATTGGGGGGATTTAGGGCGTCCTACTTTGACTTTAATGTTGACGCACACCATGTTAGAAATCGGTTCTGAGGCATTATTAGAACTAATGCAAGAACTGAAAGATGGTGTTTGTAACGGTGTGCGGGTGAAATTAGGGCGTCTAAATCAGCTAATGCTGACAGCTGGAATCCAAAGAATTGATTTTCTTCCCAATGCAGAATTCTCGCGATCGCCAGTGAAAAATGCTAGCCCACGTTGTTATTACCTAGCTTATCATCCTGATAAAAACTGGCGCTTAGAAAATACCCAAGAATTTAAAATGGAGTGTGAAACCAACCTTGGGTTATTACTTTCTTATTTGCGCTCATCAGAGAATATCTACGAGCAAATTGAGTTATTGCAAACTTTAACTCGCTTGCAAGGAATGGAATTTGATACGGGGTACGGTGGGCCAGGATATCCCGTCAGCGTAGCCGATTTACTCGATGAAGTTTACACCAAAGCTGGAGATTTAGCTATTTGGGCGGTGGTGCGCCGGGCTGCGGGGTTACGGCAAATGGTTGATATCAGCCTATCAGATGCAGTGACAAGTATTTTGGTACGGGGTAAGCAGATTGCTGTGGGTAAAGCTTACAGCGAGGCGTCCTTGATTACCGTACCCATGTCCCACGATGAAATTGCCGATAAAATTAATCATTTTTGTCGTGAGGATATACGCGATCGCGTCCTCACCCAAGAGATTTTAATCTATCTTGGTATCTTAATTCGCTCAGAAGCCGAACTATTTCAGGGACTACTGACGCTGAGAGTTGGCTATCTCATCTTATTGATAACCAGCGAACTAGCGGGGGAATTGGATGTTACTCAAGATGAAGCATACGATCACTTAATGCAACTTTCCCCCTTTGAAGTGAAAATGCGCTTGCGTCAGGTATTAACTAGATATACTGGCATGAGTAACCTGTTGCGCCAGCAAGAATCACTGCACGTCAAACAAAAAGAAAGTGATATTGCTTGGGTGGTGTTACCAACAATAGAAGAAGGAATAGAAGTTCCGCCGGGCGGTTGGCGGCGGTTTCGCCAAGCTGAAGGTGCGACGGGGCGCGTACCAAAAGAATTTTTTAAGCAAGTTTGGCTATTAATGCAACATTGCAAGGGTCTAGTAATTGGCGATAAACTAGAGCGCCGCAATCGTTTAGATAGTGAGATAATGTTGTCGGAAATGACGGCAGGTGAAAGAAATTTTGCTCTCTTGGTTGAGCATTTGCTGAATAAAATCGAAGCTCCAGAATATCGCCAAGTTAATATTGAAGCATTAATCGAATTAGCTGCGATCGCTGCTAATAATCCTAAGTTGCAAATTGAAGAATATATCGTGTTGGATGTCTTAATTGGTCATGCAGTGCGATTGGCATGGTTAGAAAATCATAATCATCGCAGCGATCGCTATGATGAGGATAAGGCGAGTGCGTGGCGATCGTTTTACAACACCTCTCCTAGAGATTGCGCTAGTTATATTTTGAAGGCGTTGAGGTTCTTGACGGAATTTGTGAAGGATTTTTAAACGCAAAGTAGCGCAGAGGGAAACGCAGAGGAACGCAGAGGATGAGAGAGAATGAGTTGAGTGGGGTGATTATTGGGTGTGCGATGAGGGTGCATACTGCTTTGGGGCCTGGTTTGTTGGAGTCGGCTTATGAGGTGTGCTTGGATTATGAGTTGAAGAAAGCCGGATTGAATGTTGGTAAGCAAATTCCATTGCCTTTGGTTTACCAAGATGTGCAATTGGAATGTGTTTATCGATTAGATTTGATAGTCGAAAATAAAGTAATTGTAGAGATTAAATCTGTAGAATCCTTCCACCCGATTCACTCCGTTCAACTCCTAACCTATCTCAAACTAGCAAACTGCAAACTAGGTCTTCTGCTCAACTTCAACGTCCTCCACCTCAAAGAAGGCATCAAACGCGTAGCCAACAACCTCTAACTCTGACTCCGCGTTCCTCTGCGCTTCCCTCCGCGTTCCTTTGCGTTAAAAATCTACTTAACCGACACAGCATCAACATCAACGGTGTTTCCAGTGGAGGTAGAACCCTCAGTAGTATTAGGTGTTTCAGTGCCTAGATCACCCTTACGAGCTTTCCAGCCTTCAATTACTAGCCCAGACACCTCACTAACTAGCAGGGTCAAAAGGAAAACATCATCAATTTGTCCCACAACGGGTATAAAATCTGGAAGAATATCAATTGGGCTGGCCAAATAAGCTAACGTTCCTAAAATTACCCACCAACGGTACTTGGGGTTACGAAGCACATCGCGATACCAGGTGTAAAGTGATTGGATTGAGAATTTCATATTTTGAACCTCCAGTTATCTTTAATTTTGACAAATTATCCTAAAAATTTCCGGTGGGAATAACCGCCCTAGTTAGTCTGGAAGACGCTACTCGTAATCTGTCACTAAATACCTACTCTGTGATTCTGCACAAGAGTGTAGTAATTCCCTGACAACAAATAAATTGTATGGATGTTGATTGTGTATTTTTAGAAGGGAATCCTAGTTATATATATCTAAAGTTTCGCCTCTTTAGTGTAAATTTATCTGCTTTTAAAAAGGCGAAACACTAACGCAGGATGGAACCTACCGATGAAGAAGCATCACTTTAGCATATCTAAAATCCCCCTACAGATGGTTCTGATTATTCCCTTTGTGTTACAAATATTTGGAGCGGTGGGTTTAGTAGGTTATTTGTCATTTAAGAATGGACAGAAAGCCGTCAACGACTTGGCAGAACAGTTGATGGCTCGAACTAGCAATATAGTAGATCAACATTTAAATTCTTATCTATCTATTCCCCAGAAAGTGAGCCAGATTAATGCTGATGCCATTCAGATGGGGTTATTAGATGTGCGTAATCGCAAAACGGTGGGCAAGTATTTCTGGAAACAAATGCAGGTCTATGACTTGAGCTATATCGGCATCGGACTGACCACAGGTGAGGGAGTAGGAGCCGCCCGTTACGATGGCAAAACCGTCACGATCGATGATTGGGGTTCTAAGCCTCCGAAAAATTGGTTCACCTATGCCACAGATAAGCAAGGCAATCGTACCAGTGTCATTGCTACTTTGGATTGGAACAACTTCAAGGAACCCTGGTACACAGAACCCGTGAAAGCGGGAAGACCTATCTGGTCACGTATCGTCACTATCAATTATCAGTATCCATACATTGCTGCCTCCGCAGCTCGCCCCATTTATGACGCGCAAAATCACTTACTAGGGATGATCAGCGCAGATATCCATCTGTTGAAACTGAGTGAGTTTTTACGGAGTTTGGATATCAGCCGCTCTGGACAGGTTTTCATTGTAGAGCGGAATGGGATGCTGATAGCGAACTCTAGCACGCAGCAGCCTTTTACCGTGGTCAAGGAAGATATTCGACGCATAAAAGCCACCGACAGTCCTGATCCTTCAGTTCAGGCCATTGCCAAACAAATTCAGCAAACCTTCAATGGTTTTGAGTCCATCACCGAATCCAAAAAACTGCAACTGAATTGGCAAGGCGAACCAAATTTTGTCAATGTCATCCCCTGGCGTGACAAATATGGACTGGATTGGCTAGTAGTGGTTAGTGTGCCGGAACACGCTTTTATGGGACAAATCAACGCCAACACCCACACTACCATTTTGCTCTGTCTCGGAGCATTGGTTGTGGCAACCCTCATGGGCTATTTAACCTCCCACTGGATTACACAGCCGATTCTGCAAATTAACCGAGCAAGTCAGGCAATGGCATTAGGCAATTTAGACCAAACCTTGGATATCAAAAATATCCAGGAACTCAATGTACTTGCCCACTCCTTTAATCACATGGCAGGGCAATTGCGCGAATCTTTTTCAGCGTTGGAAAACAGTAAGACAGAGTTAGAAGACAAGGTAGAAGAACGCACCGCCGAACTCAAAACCGCCTTGGATGAATTGCAGCACAGCCAAGCACAAGTGATTCAAAGTGAAAAAATGTCTAGTCTAGGTCAACTGGTGGCAGGCGTAGCCCATGAAATCAACAACCCGGTGAACTTTATCCACGGCAATATTACCTACCTGAACGAATACACTCAAGATTTGCTCAGGATGATCCACCTTTACCAACAACGTCATCCCAGCAATGATCCAGAGGTGCAAGCGCTAGCTGAGGAAATCGATTTGGAGTTTTTAATCGAGGATTTACAGAAAATGCTAGCTTCTATGAAAATGGGGACTGATCGGATTCGGAACATTGTGCTATCACTGCGGAACTTTTCTCGTATGGATGAAGCAGAATTCAAAGCAGTTGACCTTCATGAAGGAATTGAAAGTACGCTGTTGATTTTGCAACACCGTCTGAAAGACAAACCAGAATGTCCAGCAATTGTAGTAATTCGGGATTATGGCAAGTTGCCCGAAGTAGAATGCTATCCCGGACAACTCAATCAAGTATTGATGAATGTTCTGGTGAATGCGATCGATGCTTTAGACGAAATAAATGCCAATCGCAGCTATCAGGAAATAGAGGCAAACCCTAGCCAGATTAGCATCCGCACCTCAATCAGCAATTCGCAGTTGGTGGAAATTGCGATCGCTGATAATGCCGGGGGAATGTCAGAAGAGGTTAAAAATCGGATCTTCAATCCTTTCTTCACCACCAAAGCTGTAGGCAAAGGAACCGGCATGGGCATGGCAATCAGCTATCAAATTATCACCGAAAAACATGGTGGCAAACTGGAATGTTTTTCTACTCTTGGTCAAGGAAGTGAGTTTATCATTCAATTACCTACCCAGCAGCAAGTTTCTATAGCAGTCTAAGTCAAATACACCATGCTTACACTGTCTTTTTAAGTTTTCGAGAAATTTATATTTTTGAAGTCCCTCATTTTGCATTAATCTCTAAAATTAAAATGCTTTAGCATATTTGCTCTAGTCATGGAGGGAGGAAACTTAAACAGTGGATATTTTAGATTTATTTTATAAGGGCGGGCCAGCGATGTGGCCTTTGCTTGTTCTCTCGATTCTGTCTTTGAGTGTGATTTTCGAGCGTTTGTGGTTCTGGTTGCGAATGTTGACTCAGGAAAAGCAAATAGTCGATCGCATCCTGGATGCTGCTCAAGATAATTGGGAAGTCGCTGCGGACATTGCTAGACTTGCAAGCCATCAGCCTATCGGGCGTTTTCTCTACGCCCCCTTACGCTTTCCAAAAACTGACGCAGAAACCTTTCGACTAGCATTAGAGTCCACGGCGGAAGATGAATTAGCTGGGATGCGGCGGGGCGAAAAACTTTTAGAAGCCGTGATAGCCCTAGCGCCACTGCTGGGATTGTTGGGCACGGTTTTGGGTTTGATCCGCGCTTTGCGATCAATTAGGATTGGCGATTTGGGAACTGAATCTACAGCTGGGGTGACAACTGGTATTGGTGAATCACTGATTGCTACGGCAACAGGGCTAATAGTTGCGATCATTAGTTTGGTATTTTACCGCCTATTTCAAAGTTTTTTAGTCAACCAAGTCAAAATTTTTCGGAAGGCAGGGAATGAGATGGAATTACTCTACCGCCAGTCCCCGCCTGATTTTAGTAATAGAACATCAGCAATTGTGCCAGAAAATTTCACTCCACCCCGCAAGCCAGAAAAGACTAGGTTTCCTGAACCTCCTGAACCCCCGAATACACCTAATTAATAGTTAAGAATTCAATCCTCGAATCAGGCGTTAGAGTGAGACGATGAAAGTTAATCTACATACTCCAATTGAAGAAGTCCAAGTTCAAATCATTCCTTTAATTGATGTTGTTTTTTGTATCCTGACGTTTTTTTTATTAGCGGCTTTACAATTTACGCGGCAACAGGCAATAAATGTTGATTTGCCCAAAGCCAGCGCCAGTTCAGTATCTGGAATTACATCACAGAGTGGAAGTCTGATTGTAAGTATCGATGCCGTTGGTAATACTTACATAGAAAAACAGCCTGTAAAACGGGAGGATTTGCGACAGAGGTTAAAACAGTATCTCCAACAAAATCCCAGTGCTGTTATTGTGCTGAATGCTTCGCGGACAGCAACTTACAATGATGTGATTGAGACATTGGACTTGCTACGGCAAGTAGGGGGCGATCGCGTTTCTTTGGGAATTATTCCTGGCCCGTCTCAACCACCCACAAACTCACTCAAGGAGCCTGCTGTTCCGTCATTCCCAATCAATCCTGGTGCAGCACCAGTTCCAGGCATCAATCCTGAAGGGAATCTTACCCCTAATTTTCCCTTAGCACCTAATTCCGTACCCTTGCCCACGGTAACTGGTCAACCTCCAACTGGGCAAGGCATCAGTCCGATCAATCCTGGTATTTCCAACCCACCAGCATCCCCAGCCCCTGGAGCACCCAAAAACACCCAACCTACTCTTAAAAGATGAGATAAGTAAGTCGGCGCAATTAAAGCTAACTAGTGGGGGCTGTCATTTGTCCTTTGTCATTGGTCATTGATAAGGCTTTTAAGCCTATTTACGTTTCGTAACATAATTTGGTTTATTTCCACCGACTTACTTAGCCCTCTTTTGTCACTTTTGGCAGAAAATAATCTGTAACTCTTGCCCAGACAGGATTTTACCTATAGAGCTTTGTTTGGAGGTTTCTATTAGTTTGCGATGCCTTCTCTGCGAGACGCTACGCGAACGGCGGGCGCAGCCATCGCTAATCTTCTCAGGAAATCTAGGTTTGATCATTTAGCCTCAATTTTTATTTCCCCAGAGTGACAAAAGAGGGTTAGGGCATGGCGCATGGGGCAGGGAGAAGGGTGCAGAGGAGAGGAATTAGGAATTTTCCCCCTGTTCCCTCATCCCCCTCATCCCCACTCCCCTGAAGCTTTTTCCCAATCCTAAAGATATCTAAAATAAAATTCGGTTAGCAAGCAAATTTCTGCTAATTTACAAATAATTGGTTGAGCTTTAAAGATTTTTTCACCGATAAACTGAAGTAATTTATCACCAATTGCCATTCACGTTTCAGGGATTGTGGCATGAATATCGTTACGCTTTTAATTGTTTGGTTAGTAACAGCTATCAGCCTGTTGATAATTAGTAAATTACCTTTGGGAGTTGAAATTGACACTCCAGGTAAAGCCTTCCTTTCTGCCGCAGTGCTTGGTATAGTGACGGCAATAGTCAGACCGATTTTAAGCCTCGTTTTTGCAGTACCAAATTTACTCACATTGGACTTATTATCCAGCATTTTCACATTTATGATTGCCGTGGTTTGTTTTAGTATTGCTGCTTGGTTAGTAGAGGGATTTCGCTTGCGTTACGGTATTTGGAGTGCTGTTATTGGGGCATTTGCGCTGACTATAATTAACAGCTTAATCTACAAATTATTGGGCGTATAAAGTTAAGAGTTAGGAGTTAGGAGTTATTAACAATTCCTCACTCATAACTCCTAACTGATCACTCTCATCTCCTAACTATTCGTTGGAACTTGGGGGAGCAACTGGGGTAGTTGATTGTTGTTTACGTTGCTCACGTTTTTTGCGATCAGCTGAGAGTATATCTGCCATCACCACCAGTGCTTGCGCCATTTTGTCTAGGTTAGAACGGTATAGCTCCAAATCCTTGTTCAGTTTCTCATCTAAGAGGTGCAAGCCAGCAGCGATCGCTTTCAGCGCCTCAGTGAGTTGCTTTTCGTCTTTAACCAATTGCGGATCTGACTGTTCTAATAACGAAAATACACCAATTGCAAACAAACGGTTGTATTTAAAGTTAGGATTGTTGGCGATCGCTTGCAGGTTTGCTTGCAAGTCAGCATCTCGATCTAAGTGAGTAGTTTGACTTAGCCACGCAATTAAATCTTTAACTGGCAAACCTTTAGCTACAGTTTGCAATCTTTCGGCATCCTGTCGATAGCGTTGCGGATCTTTTTCTATAGCCCGACATAGGGCGTTAAAAATTGATTCTTGATCACGTTCTGGTTGATAGCCTTCCATGAAGCGGTCAAAGGTAGTGACGACGCCCAAGGCATAAATTGGATTGTAGCTAAAATCGATATTTACTGACAGTAGATGCATTTCCACCATCAATTCTTCTACTACCCGACGATAAATAGTGTTAATCGGACGGGTGTGAAGATTGTAGAAAGTTCGCTTTGTATCAGAGACAGTACGGACGTTATTCACAAAGAAAAAGAAAATGTTAAGGGCGACGTATCTTTATTTTCTCGCTTAAAGGCTAGTTTGCCAAGTTAAGCTTTTAGCTGGTGACGGTTTCATTTACAATATAGACAAATCACAAGTACTTTATAAGCTGGTAGCCACAGGGGATAACACCCTTTTCCTTAAAAAACTACCCAAAAATTATTATCCTTAATGATTCGTTTATCGCATTTATGAACTTCTCGCCACAATTAATTGCTTTAGGTGAGTACCTAGCTGGTGAATTTGATAATCGGGAACAAGCCATAGCAGAGCCAGTTTGGTATGTCCACCTTTGCCTGTGGCAAAGACCAGTTAATCTGTTCACAGAAGATAGCATCACCCTGTTTGCGGAACAGGCTAACGTTATTAACCTAGATCAACCTTACCGCCAGCGAATTATGCGGTTGCGTCAGGGGAGCAATGACACATCTCTGGAAGTACAATACTACATGCCTCAAGATCCAGGTGCATTAATAGGCGCAGGCAATAACCCTGCTCTACTTAACACACTGACAGCCGAACAATTAGATTTACTACCAGGTTGTATCCTAACAGTTACTCAAGAAACACTAGCTCGCGATCGCTATCAGTTTACCGCTACCCCACTACCAGAAACTCCTTGCAGCTTTACTTATCTTGGTAATAGTATCTATGTTTCCTTGGGATTTGAAGCCACTGCGGCAGAATTTCACAGCTACGACAAAGGAATTGATCCAGCAACTGGAAAAGCAACTTGGGGAGCGATTATGGGGCCTTATCGCTACACCAAGCGAAATCAGTATTTAATAACATAAACTTTTGAGTCATCAGTTATGAGTTATGAATTTTGAATTAATTCCTCACTCTTAACTTTTAACTCTTTTCTTAGCTGGCGATGCTACGAGGTACACCTTCTAAAGCTTCCTCTTCCGTTTCAAAGATTTCAAAAACAGTATCCATCATCGTCACTTCAAACACGAGTTTGGCTTCTGGATGTACATTGGAGATGCGAAAACTGCCCTTGACTTTATCAGCATCACGCATCCCAGCTACCAAAGACGTAAGACCGGAACTATCAATAAAATTTACCAGAGCCAGATTTACAACTACATGGCGGCTGAGTTTGGAAATACACTCCTGTAACTTCAGGCGAAATTGCCAAGCAGTGGTAATGTCTAGACGACCTGCTGGTGTCAGGACAATAACGGTGTTTCCATCTTGGGTTGTATAACTTTTTTGGTCTATGTGAATCACTAAAGCCCTCCCCGTGGCATTACTTTTAAGATTAACTAGTTACAGAATTTTCTAATGCTGTCACTTGAGATTAACAAGCTATAGCTATAATTGTCACCTTTTTCTCTTAAGTGCTTACCTTTAGTAGTTTAACTTACCAAATTAGTGCTGAGTAGCAATTTTTAATGGGGAGTGGGGAGTGGGGAGTGGGGAGTGGGGAGTGGGGAGTGGGAAGTGGGGAGTGGGGAGTGGGGAGATGGGGGAGATGAGGGAGATGAGGGAGAAATAAATCCTAACTCCTAACTCCAAACTCCTAACTCCTGTACAGACGCGATTAATCGCGTCTCTCCAAACTCCTAACTCAGCACTATTGAGGTGGTGTCCAGTTAACCCAATCTTGGGGCTTGAGGAAGGTTTCATATAACTCGGCTTCAGGGGAATTGGGTTCCGGTTGATAGCCGTATTCCCAGCGCACTAAGGGAGGTAGGGACATGAGAATTGATTCGGTGCGTCCGTTGGTTTGCAGACCAAAAATAGTACCTCGGTCATAAACCAAGTTAAATTCTACATACCGTCCGCGGCGGTAGAGTTGAAAATTCCGTTGGCGATCGCCATATTCTATCCCATGTCGCCGTTCTACAATTGGTACGTAAGCTGGTAAAAATGCTTTACCACAGTCTTGCACAAAGGCAAACAAATCTTCCCAACTGCGGGTTGCTGGTGTTCCCACCTGGTTGCTATAAATAGCCGCTTCCCCATTGGGATTTGGCCCGCGATATAAAGCACCCTGGCCATCTTGGTAATCAAAAAACAGACCACCTACACCCCGTGTCTCATCACGATGCTTGAGGTAAAAATATTCATCACACCACTGCTTAAACACTGCGTAATACTCTGGGTGGTGTTTGTCACAAGCCTGTTTTAACGTTTTGTGTAAATGTGCCGCATCTTCAGCAAAGGGGTAATAAGGTGTCAAGTCAAGACCACCACCAAACCACCACACTGGCCCCGCTTCAAAGTAGCGATAATTTAGATGAACTGTCGGCACGTAAGGATTGCGAGGATGTAATACCATTGAAGTGCCCGTGGCATAAAAGCCATGCCCTGCTGCTTCAGGGCGCTGGGTTAAAATTGAGGGGGGTAAATGCTCTCCCCAAACTTCGGAAAAACCTACACCTGCTTGTTCAAAGATTGCACCATCACGGAGAATACGCGATCGCCCTCCGCCTCCTTCTGGGCGTTCCCAACTATCTTCGATAAACTTGCCCACACCATCCAGGTTTTCCAGCCCTTGACTAATTTGGTCTTGTAACTGTTGCAAAAACTGACGGACTCTAGTCTGAGCGTCAGCTGCTGGCAAAGACTTAGATGATTCTGCTGCTACAGTTGGTGTTTGCGAGTTGGTCAACATAGATTCCCGAACCTAAATTACAATTTTCAGAAAGCCACAAATTTATGATCTTAAAATTTGGGGGAAACACGCGCCAACAATCAAGCTCTATTTGCCCAACCCGCTTTTTTCTTACTGGTTAAGCATTTATACGATTGATAGGCATCACTAGAGTTATTTTCCCTCAAATGCGTATACGCTTGTATATTGACTGAGCTTTTTTTGAAATTTTATTTTTAACTTGGAATATTTTGGTATAAACACTAGACTTTAGTCGTAACCTTGAAATATCAAGGGTTTGACTACCTTGCTCAAAACTTCTTTGCCATATTGCTATGTTGGCTGTTGGTGTCTGCGCGGAATCGAGGCTTGCTATGTTTAGGGCATTTCTGAGAAAGTTTTAATTTAGGGGTTGAGCGTAGTTGACCACAATACCAGAGTTACCAGAAAGTGTCTAGGGAGGAGGATTAGGAAAATGCAAGGTTGGTTATCCAAATTCATCCACCGCAAACGTCGTCGGTTTTGCGCTTCTCTGGTGCGGACGTATCGAGAGATTAGTTCTGCTTCTGTAGATGAACTATGGCAAAAAGTCGCTGATTTAACAGATGTTTCCTGGCATCCGCTACTTAAGAGTACTAATGTCCCATACGGATTAGTACCCAAACCAGGATTGATTTATCAGGCTGTAACACGCTTTTCGCCGATTCCCATTCGGATTTTTGTGGAACGCGTCAACCATAGAGAGATGCTGACTATCCGAGTGCTGGCGATTCCTGGGATAGAGGAACGGGTGACTTATCAAGTAGAGTCAACCGTTTGTGGTACTTGTCTTTCTTATTCTGTAACGCTACGGGGTTGGTTATCCCCCCTGATTTGGTCTTTATCCCGTCCTTATGCAAACCGCGTAGCACGGTCTTTAGTAGAGGCAGTAGAAAAGACGGCATTACCAACGGTATCTGGTAAGAAAAAATCTATTAATGACAGTTGTTTTGATTTTTAGGTAGTGAGGAGTGGGGGCTAAGGAGGGAGCAGGAGGAGCAGGGGGAAATAACCAATGCCCAATGCCTAATACCCAATAACTAATCCCTAAAGAAAGTTAAGATTGTATTAGGTGATAATGCAATTTACTAAGTTTTATTACGGCAATAACAGTGATAACACTAAGCTGACCTTACTTAAAAAAGTATCCAGTTAATAGCTAAGATGTTCGCCACGAGTGTATTTCTTCATTTTGAATTTTGAATTTTTATGTACGATGTCCTCGATTCTCGCTCTGTCTTAGAAGTGTTGCGACCAGTAGAAGACCCAGAACTCCGCAAAAGTCTGGTAGAACTGAATATGATTCGCAACGTCAAAATTGACGCTGGCAAGGTTAGTTTCACTTTAGTGTTAACCACTCCCGCCTGTCCTTTACGTGAATTTATCGTTGAAGACTGTCAGAAAGCTGTCAAAAAACTCCCAGGCGTTACAGATGTAAGCATAGAAGTGACGGCAGAAACACCGCAACAAAAAAGTTTACCTGACCGCACTGGCATTTCTGGGGTGAAAAATATCATTGCTGTTTCCAGTGGCAAAGGTGGCGTTGGTAAAAGTACGGTGGCGGTGAATGTAGCAGTGGCTCTAGCTCAAACTGGGGCGAAAGTCGGCTTGCTAGATGCTGATATTTACGGCCCCAATGACCCTACCATGCTGGGTCTGGCTGATGCCCAAATTGTAGTGCGCTCAACCCAAACAGGTGACATCCTGGAACCTGCTTTTAATCACGGCGTCAAATTAGTTTCAATGGGCTTTTTGATTGACCGAGATCAACCAGTAATTTGGCGGGGGCCTATGCTCAATGGTGTAATTCGCCAGTTTCTCTATCAAGTTGAATGGGGAGAACTGGACTATTTGATTGTAGATATGCCACCGGGAACCGGAGATGCTCAGTTAACTTTAACCCAAGCAGTGCCGATGGCAGGGGCAGTAATTGTCACCACGCCGCAAACTGTAGCCCTGTTAGATTCTCGCAAGGGATTGCGGATGTTCCAGCAGATGAATGTCCCAGTATTGGGCATCGTGGAAAATATGAGCTATTTTATACCCCCCGATCAGCCGGATAAGCAGTATGACATATTTGGTTCTGGTGGTGGCTCCAAAACAGCCGCCGAATTGGGAGTGCCACTCTTGGGGTGCGTGCCGCTAGAGATTTCTACGCGAGTTGGCGGTGATAGTGGTGTGCCGATAGTTGTTGGTGATCCAGATTCGGCTTCGGCAAAAGCATTAACAGCGATCGCTCTTACCATTGCTGGTAAAGTATCAGTTGCCGCTCTGACATAAATTAATTTTAATTTATATCTGCTTCCTGGGCTATAGCCTGGGAATATTAGGGAGTAGGGAGTGGGGAGTGGGGAGTAGGGAGTAGGGAGATGAGGGAGATGAGGGAGATGAGGGAGATGGGGAGGACAAGGGAGAATTCTTGAACAAGTTTCTTTCTTGTCTCTTCCCAATGCCCAATGACGCCAGTTGCTTCAACGGAGGGAACCTCCGCAACGCACTGGCTCCCCAATGCCCCATGCCCAATACCCAACAATTAAATCTCAAAGCTAAAGTCTAAACTGGCACAATGTTGTTAAAACGATCGCTCCCCAAAATTCGCTGGAAGTCTTGGGTTAAGCCCTGGCAGTATGTAGATTGGCTACTTTTTTGTTTGCCGATTGCTGTCAGCATCTTTGGTGGCATCATGATCCTCAGTACGGAACTGAAGCAGCCAGTAACTGACTGGTGGTGGCACTGGATGGTAGCGGCTATCGGCGTGCTTATAGCCCTGTTTTTATCTCGCACCCGTTACGAAGTCTTGATGCAGTGGCACTGGGTAACATACGCACTAACGAACTTTAGCTTAATCGCTGTGATGATTGCTGGTACTAGCGCCAAAGGGGCGCAGCGATGGATTAGTATCGCTGGCTTTAACGTCCAACCCTCAGAATTTGCCAAAGTCGGCATGATCATCACCCTAGCAGCTTTGTTACACAGGCGCACTGCTTCTAGTATCGAAGGTGTTTTCCGCGTTCTGGCAATCACTGCTATACCTTGGGGATTAGTATTTTTGCAGCCAGATTTAGCAACATCACTAGTATTTGGTGCGATCGTTTTAGGAATGCTTTACTGGGCAAATGCTAACCCAGGCTGGTTAATTTTAATGATTTCTCCGGTGGTCGCCGCCATTTTGTTTAGTATATCTTGGCCTTTAGCAGAGCCAATAGTTTTATTTAAAGGATTACCTTTTGGCCCATTAGCTTTTGGCCCATTAGGGCTAATTTGGTCAGTTGCGATGGCTATTGTGGGCTGGCGAACTCTCCCCTGGCATCGATTTGGTTTCGGCGCTATTAGTGCGTGGAGTCTCAATATCTTGGGTGGCGAATTAGGAGTCTTCGCCTGGAACCATATTTTGAAACCGTATCAAAAAGATCGGTTAACTGTATTCATAAACCCCGATCACTATCCACTCGGTGCTGGGTATCACCTAATCCAATCTCGCATTGCTATTGGTGCTGGTGGAGTTTGGGGATGGGGTCTGTTCAAGGGGCCAATGACGCAACTGAATTTCGTACCTGAACAGCATACAGACTTTATTTTCTCCGCAGTCGGGGAAGAATTCGGTTTTGTTGGTTGTTTGGTAGTGCTGTTTGTCTTCTCCTTAATTTGCCTGCGTCTACTGCATGTTGCCCAAACCGCCAAAGATAACTTTGGTTCCTTGTTAGCTATTGGCGTTTTTTCGATGATCATGTTTCAGGTGATTGTCAACGTTGGTATGACTGTTGGTTTAGCGCCTGTGGCAGGAATTCCCCTACCTTGGATGAGTTATGGGCGTTCTGCTATGCTGACTAACTTCATTTCGTTGGGAATAGTAGAATCGGTAGCAAATTTCCGACAAAGACAGAAATATTATTGATTCGTCATTTGTCATTTGTAAGAACCAAGGACTAATGACAAGTATTAAGCTATTAAAAGGAAACAAGCGAGGCTAAAAACATGATCCTGCCTGGAGCAACTGTTCGCGTGAAGAATGCCGCAGATACCTATTATCGCTATGAAGGACTCGTGCAACGGGTGAGTGATGGCAAAGTAGCCGTATTATTTGAAGGTGGTAACTGGGATAAATTAGTTACCTTCCGCCTGAGCGAATTGTCACTCGTAGAAACCACAGCCGGACGTAAAAAAGCCAAATAAAATTAGTTAAGAGTGAGAAGTTATGAGTTATGAGTTATGATTCCTCAAATCATCACTCATAACTCCTAACTATTAACTCCTAACTCAGCACTCCCATGCGCCTCCCTTTACCACAGTTTGCTACTGGCGATCGCCATCCCAACCACATTGCGGAGGTGATTGAGACTACTAGTACTGAATTTTTAGCTCAGTGTTTGGAGCCAGAAGATTTGACCTTTCCCCCCATGCCACCCTTTGGTAGTTGGGTATGTTCTGTAGATGAAGAATCTGGCAATCAAATTTATGCTGTAGTGTATTATGCCACAACTATGCCCATAGATTCAGTACACCGGGCGAGAGCTTTGGGGTTGTCGTTGCAAGATTTACGCGAGGAACAACCCCAAATATTTGCCATGCTCAGAACTGAATTCCGGGCTGCGATCGTGGGATTTGAGCAGTCTTCCCAGAATCGAGGTTATAACCAAAGAATATATCAATATCTACCACCCCGTCCCCCACAAATTCATCAAGCTGTTTATCGCTGCGAACCAGAAGCGATCATTAAATTTACTGAAGAACTAAATTTTTTGCGGACACTGCTTTGTATCAATGGTGCCCCAATAGAGTCTTTGACCGCAGCTGCGATTCGAGATGTATACCAGTTACGCAAAGCTGACCGAGAATGGCTAATTAAAGCTGGACGTAACTTGAGTGTGCTACTTAAAGACGACTACGATCGCTTGCGGTTCATTTTGAGTCAAATCCACCCGTAGGTAGTTAGTTCTTAGACAATTGCCTAGTTAGTGTAAGTTAATAATTTTGATTGTTCGTCAGGTGGCTTCTCTATTTATCAATCAGGCGAAAGGCCCCAAGGTAATCGCAGTTTTACCATAGCCCCTTCAATTCCTACCTATGGAACTCATATCACAAGTTCTTGTTCTGGAACCAACTTCCCAAGTTCTTGGCAAGGAACCAATTGTTCCCTTTGCTATTTTGTTGGTGGTCATCTTAGTTATACCGATCATGTTTGAGCGGCTAAGATTACCAGGATTAGTGGGTTTGGTTTTCTCAGGGCTAGTACTTGGGCCTTCAGGCTGGAATCTATTTGAGTCTGACTCGCCGATGATTAACCTGCTATCAAACATTGGGTTAATTTATTTGCTGTTTGTCGCCGGGCTAGAAGTTGATCTACAACAGTTTCGCCGCCATAAAAGTCGTGCCTTTGGGTTTGCTAGCTTGACTTTCAGTGTACCCTTGATGATCGGAACCTTAATAGGGCTGATTTTAGGCTATGGCTGGAATATATCAATATTAATTGGCTCTTTATTCGCTTCCTATACCCTTTTGGCATATCCGATAATCAGCCGTTTGGGAGTGATAAACAACGAAGCTGTTAGCGTCACCATTGGAGCTACGATTTTTACAGATATTGCCGCAGTACTGATCTTAGCCGTTTGTGTAGCCGTCGCTGATGCTGGAGTATTCAGCTTTGCTAAACTACTCAGCTTGTCGGGTTGGTTAATTATTTACTCTGTTGCCGTTGTCACAGGCTTTGATTGGGCAGGCAAAGAATTTTTCAAGCGGTCTGGAGACGACGAAGGAAACAAGTTTTTGTTTGTATTGCTTTCTGTGTTTCTGGCGGCTGTGGGCGCTCAATTGATGGGGGTAGAAAAAATTGTTGGTGCTTTTTTAGCAGGTTTAGCGGTAAATGAAGCTGTAGGTGAAGGCCCTGTCAAAGAAAAGGTGGTATTTATTGGCAGCGTGCTGTTCATTCCCATTTTCTTTGTTGACCTTGGCTTAGTGATCAATCTACCCGCCTTTGTGAACAACCTGGACACGCTCAAGTTAACGCTGTTAATGATAGTCGGTTTGATTGTCAGCAAATTGATTGCAGCTTTGTTCACAAAACTGCTTTACCGCTATAACTGGCAAGAAATGCTAACTATGTGGTCGCTGTCACTTCCCCAGGTTGGTACAACTTTAGCAGCAACGTTAGTAGGATATCGGGCTGGGTTGCTGCCACTACAAGTATTACATAGTGTCATTGTCTTAATGCTTGTCACATCAACCTTGGGGCCGTTGATCACCAGTCGAATAGCTGTTGGTTTGAATTCCTCACCAGCAGAAGAGCCAGCACCACCGCTACCTGACCAAAACGCACCAGAAATAGACAGTGCTTTTACTCTAGTCGTACCTGTATATAATCCTCAGACCGAGCAGTATTTGATTGAGATGGCGGCGTTATTAGCGCGTCAGTCTAAAGGCAAAATTATACCCCTGGCGATCGCTACTGCTGCTGCTCACATGGATGCACCGCAGTTAGAAGCGTCTCTACAACGGAGTGAGTGGTTATTAACAAAAGCCACGGCGCAAAGTCGAGTATTGGGCGTGGCCGCAGAACCAATGCTGCGAATTGATGATGACTTTGCTCAAGGAATTAGTAGAGCGGCCCGCGAACAAAAGGCTAATTTAATTGTTATGGGTTGGGGTAAACGGACTGGGTTGCGAGCGCGTTTATTTGGGAATGTGATTGATGGTGTGCTTTGGGCATCCCATTGTCCAGTAGCGGTGACACGTTTAGTAGAATCACCGAAAAAAATTCAGCGCATTTTAGTACCAGTAGAAAATTTAACGACACCGACATTACAGCCTGTACAATTTGCCCAGATGTTAGCAGAGGCAAATCAGAGCCACATTACTGTGCTGAATGTGTGCGATCGCCGCACTAGTTCCAGTAAAATTGCTTGGAGGCGATCGCATCTCTCCCTATTGGTATCTAAATTAGCTTTCGGCAATACCCCAGAAATTCAAATTATCGCTCATGAAAATGTTGCCCAAGCAATTTTGCAGGCAGCACGATTATATGATTTAGTAGTTTTACCTTTTATACGTAATCGTACCAGTCCTGGAGGATTAGCCATTAGCGATGTCACAACCGAGTTAGCCAGACAACTCACCTGCTCCATTGTCATGCTTGGAGAACCACAACGCACTCAAACTACAAATGTAGTTATGTCTAACACGGTTAGCAGCATTACATCTGCTGTATGATTAAGTGAACTTGGGCTGCGTTGCTGTAGCCCGCACTTCTTTACGAGACCGGAGGCGAACGACCTGGCTCAGTCACCGCCGGAAGCATCCTATTGACCTTACTCAGTCCTGTTAGCGGATAGCTAGGTTTAGCCCGTGCTGAATAAAAAATACTAGTCCCTAATCCCCATTCGTTTCATATGTTCTGGTGTATGCAGTTCACGAGGGCTACCCCCTGCTATTTTGTATCCAACTGAGAAAAGTAGTAACCATAAAAACAAAAACACTCTATCTTATTGAAGATTTGATGAACTTTAGGTAGAACAGTGACAACTTTGAGACTAAATTTGTTATTTTGCTAATTGAATTCTTAAGCAAAAAGGTAAAAATATCACAAAACTACATCCGTAGAAAAATAGGTAAGTTCAACAACAGGTTTTGATTAAGCCTTGTTATTTTTTTTCGTTTTGTATTTTTGTCCCCAAGCTGGGTAATCTAAAAGTAAGTGCAATGGCTACTGAAAATATTTGTAAATAACTGGGAAACTATGAGAATTTTGGTGACGGGTGGTGCTGGGTTTATTGGTTCCCATCTCATAGACCGACTAATGACTGGTGGGCATGAAATAATATGCTTGGATAATTTTTACACTGGCCACAAACGGAACATACTTAAATGGTTAGGTCACCCGTACTTTGAACTGATCCGCCACGATATTACCGAACCAATTCGGTTAGAAGTGGATCAAATTTATCATTTAGCTTGTCCTGCTTCTCCGGTACATTACCAGTACAACCCAGTTAAAACCGTTAAAACTAACGTCATGGGAACGCTGAATATGTTGGGACTGGCTAAACGTGTGAAAGCGAGGTTTTTCTTAGCTTCCACTAGTGAAGTATACGGAGATCCAGAAGTTCATCCCCAACCTGAAGAGTATAGAGGTAGCGTCAATCCGATTGGGATACGTTCATGCTACGACGAAGGCAAAAGAATTGCTGAGACTCTAGCATTTGATTACTACAGGCAAAATAAAGTTGATATTCGAGTTGCTCGGATCTTCAACACTTACGGGCCGAGAATGTTAGAAAACGATGGTCGGGTGGTGAGCAACTTTATAGTTCAAGCCTTGCGGGGTAATCCTTTAACCGTGTACGGTGATGGTTCGCAAACTCGTAGTTTCTGCTACGTTTCCGATTTGGTGGAAGGATTCATCCGCCTCATGAATGGCGACTACATTGGCCCAGTAAACCTGGGCAATCCTGGTGAATACACGATTTTACAATTGGCAGAAGCTGTGCAAAACATGATCAACCCGGACGCGCAGATTAAGTTTGAGCCACTACCTTCGGACGATCCCCGACGTCGCCAGCCTGATATTACAAAGGCGAAAACTTGGTTAAATTGGGAACCTACTATTCCTCTGCAAGAGGGGCTAAAACTCACAATAGAAGATTTTAGCGATCGCATTCAAAGCGATGCCAATAATTCAACCACCTGAGTGGCGGCTAGCGTCGCTCTAAATTTTCATGCAGGCTCACCCTATCAGTAGCTAGTATGCTTAGTGGCTGAGTTGACTGTCAGTGTATAAAAGACTAACCCAAAAAAAGTCAGGAGTTAAAAAATGCGTGTTTGCGTGATTGGTACTGGTTACGTTGGTTTAGTTACAGGTGCTTGCTTGGCTCATATTGGGCATGATGTAATTTGCGTAGACAACAACGAAGAAAAAGTTAAGTTAATGAAGTCTGGGCAGTCCCCAATTTTTGAACCGGGACTCTCAGAAATTATTCAGTCTGCGATTCAAACAGAGAAGATTCATTTTACTAGTGATCTGGCTGCTGGAGTTTCCCACGGGGAAATTCTGTTTATTGCAGTGGGAACGCCACCTTTACCCACTGGTGAAAGTGATACTCGTTACGTCGAAGCTGTAGCGCGTGGGATTGGAGAAAATCTCAACGGTGGTTATAAAGTCATAGTGAATAAATCTACAGTACCGATTGGTTCAGGTGACTGGGTGCGAATGCTTGTTTTAGATGGGATTGCTGAACGGCAAAAAACACTGATCCCCGCAGGTGGAGTGCCGAGTGATGATAAATTACCTGAAATTGCAGCCCAGTTTGATGTAATCAGCAATCCAGAGTTTTTGCGCGAAGGTTCGGCAGTTCACGACACCTTCAACCCCGATCGCATTGTACTAGGAGGCAATAGTCAAAGGGCAGTAGCCTTAATGCAACAACTGTATGCCCCAATTGTGGAACGCAAGTACGCTGAGGATCAATCTTTACCACCTGTGCCAATTCTGGCAACAGACCTGAGTTCGGCGGAGATGATCAAATACGCCGCTAATGCCTTTTTAGCCACTAAGATAAGTTTTATTAACGAAGTTGCTAATATTTGCGATCGCGTCGGTGCAGATGTCAGCCAAGTAGCCAGAGGCATCGGTCTAGATTCCCGCATTGGTAACAAGTTTTTACAAGCTGGTATTGGTTGGGGTGGTTCGTGCTTCCCCAAAGATGTTGCCGCCCTGATTCACACTGCTGATGATTATGGCTATGAAGCCCAATTACTGAAAGCTGCTGTCAGTGTCAACGAGCGCCAGAGGTTGATTGCTTTGGAGAAACTCCAAAAAGTTCTGAAAATTCTCAAAGGCAAAACAATCGGACTACTCGGACTGACCTTCAAGCCAGATACCGACGACTTGCGCGACGCCCCAGCACTCAACCTAATTGAGCAGCTAAACCGACTGGGAGCCAAAGTCAAAGCCTACGACCCGATTGTTTCCCAAACAGGTCTACGTCATGGGCTTTCTGGTGTGCTAGTCGAAACCGATGCCGAAAGACTTGCTGACGGCTGCGATGCTTTAGTACTCGTCACCGAATGGCAGCAGTTTAGCACTCTCGACTATGTGAAGATGGCGAAATTGATGGCTCACCCCGTTATCATCGACGGTCGTAACTTCCTCGACCCCGAAGCAATGATCCGGGCTGGATTCCAATATGTAGGCGTGGGACGGTAGAGAGTTAGGAGTTAGGAGTGATAAATAAAAATTAATACAACCGATAATTAATAACTCCTAACTCCCTTCAAAATCTAAAGATTTAAACTACCGCCTAGATGATTCTAGGCGGTATTTAATTTGTTTAAAGCTTTACTTTTCTTGGCGTTTTTGCGTAATTATTTTATGTCAACCGCTATGTGGAATACGTTCAATTTCAGCATATCCACTGAAAATAAGTTTTTGACCTTCAGTTTCTAATCGGTTGAGCCGCATTTTTACCCCATCCAGGTCAAAGCGATCCAAATCGACCATATTATCCAAAATTTCTACCAGCGCCACACTCAAGGTTTGCGAAATTTCCCGTTGGGCTTCTGGCACTTGGTCAAGTTCAATTTTCGGATCTTTGAAAGAAACCCGCCGCCGCCTTTCAATGCTTATGCTTAAAGTCATGCTTAGGGGCACGAGTTCGCCATTGTTTAAATCTGCTTTTGCTACAAGCTGCAACCGATTTTCAGGCAATAGCTTTACCTGAACTTCGGTAAAGGAGACTGGTTCACCGCCAGATAATGCTGTCAGGGATGGTACGGTGAGGTTAAGCAGGCGCTTTTTCACCAGTTCCGCATTAAACGCTTGGTTGATGCCTGCTTCTGATAGAATTACCTGAGCGATCGCTTGAGTGGGTTGCTTAAGGCTGAGTTTGCCACTTAAAACCGAGCCGAAGTCAATAGCCACGGCATCGGTTTCAAATGACATCTCATCTACCGCGAAATCTTTCCGAATCACCAAGCCACGACCGCTCATTTTGAAGCTATCAATGCTGCCTTGCAAGAGCTTGCTGGAGGGGTAGCAGCGCACAAAGACTTCTACTGACTCGCTTTGGGTAAACATATGGCGAATCGTTTGGCTGGCGACTGTGTTGAGCATCCGCTCTCCCCAATCTGTGCCTTTAGGATCTTGTAAACCAGTAAGTCCGCCGAACATGTGGTTTTGGGTCTCTAGAAGTTCTTTGTACTTTTGTAACAAATTGTCAAGAATACAGCAAGCGATCCCCATATTAATTGTGCTGATGCGTAGGTGTAGGATCGCTGATGGTTCATGAGGCAATGTATTAAATATTACTATTGATGAAGGTACTGAAGCACGTAAACACAGGTCAAACACGTTCTGTTTAGGAATGTAAACGGGAAATGCAGCAGAAGTCTGGTATTTCAACCGATGAAACATGAGTCAGATGTTGACATTAATATAGAATTTCTGCAAGCAAAGTTATCAATACTACGCACGAGAAGCTACCCATTTTTCTTTATGAGATATACAAGCAGCATTAAAAAATTGTTAGAAAGCTGTTGAAATATATAAATCTCAAGGTGAAATAATTAAATTACAGAGGGTACAAATTTTATTAAAAAGCTTATGTGAGACGTAGCTTGTTTCAGAGCTAATATTTTTCTGAGTCTACCAATCCCACGCTTTTATCTAGCACTATCTTTATGTTTTAGTTCCAGAAAATCTTTAGTTACTCTAACTATAGAATCTCCATTTATATAATTTGAAGTATAATTGGGCGTTAATGGTAGATTATTACCCGATTCTAGTACTAAAATAACCCGAAAAAAGCATTCATCTATACTAGTATCAATCCGTTCAAGCTTAACATCAGTAATTTCGTTCAAAGAATATTGAAAAACTGTTTTTCCTAACGTTCCAAACCACCTGTAACGACTAAGCTTTACAGTATTTGTTTCTTGATCAAAATTACAAGTTATAAATAAACCTGGTGACGCTACTAGCAACGCTAATATTCCACAGAAAACAGTAATCCTGACAACAATGTAACCAATAAAAGTGTCATCAAGTATAACCGCTAAATTGTTCTCTGTAGGGTTTTTCAAAAATTTGTTAATTCTTAATACTATTGATTGTAATTCTTCAAGTTTAAATTTTGGGTATGTACTATCTGTAAAAGGAAAGCTATCTTTATCAGTTAATAGTAAAATTTTATATGAGTATCTAGGCTTAACTTGACTATCGGTTTGCATCTCTGTTTCCAATTTAGCCTCTAGTAACTCAGAAACTAGCACTCCACTTTTTTCCTGACCAAACCAATAGTTTTCTGTTAACTTACACATTATTGTTAGAGTATTTTGTCCCGCACTCAAATCAATATTTGAAGTAGATATATTGTTTGGATAACGATTGCAGACAAGTTGTGTAATAGGTGTAAATACAATAGACGCACGCAAATAAAAATAAAACAAACAATTGACTAAAAAATATTCCTACACCTAAAAATACTTTTGGTCGGATAATAAAAGTAAGTTTAGTTGATGTTTCTTCTGAGACTTTTAGAGGATTAGCTAGAGTAAAATAACATCCAGCGCCTAAGTTAATTAGCAACAGTACGGCAAATAATAAAAAAGTCATTTTATTTGTAGCTCCAGAACCGCTTTAGCAGATAGAAATATTACGCGTTTACCAATTAGATAAGAAATCAATAAATAATAAGCTCAACTACTTTTCTGTGGCTACCGCCATCGAATATGCCAGCATTAATCTACTCTCTACCCCTCACACTCCTTCATTTGCTCTAGTTATAGCTCACCGTTCGCGTAATCGAGAATGAGTTTGATGAAATAAGGGATATGTAAAATTTGGTCTTCTCCATGTATGAAGTGAGGCGATCGCAATCTCTACAAAAAAGTGCGATCGCCTCTCTTTTAATCAAAACAGCCATGCCCTGCCCCCAATACGGTTCGGTTAAGGCAAGAGACGCGATAAATCGCCGTCTCTACAAAGTGACTGATTATTGTAAAGACGGCGATTTATCGCGTCTTTGCGATCTAGGACGTGTCATTAAAAAACCTTATCCGAACCGTATTGGCCCTGCCCCCGTGTCTAAAGACTCCCCATTACTTGCTCTTTTGCTTAACGGGATTGAGCGATCGCTCAAAGCGACTAAACGCTTGAGAACAAAGCAGGGTTAGGAATAAATAAACCAAGGCCACAGTGGCGTAAATCTCAAATGAACGATAGTTCTCAGCTACAATCAGCTGTCCTTTGCGGAACAACTCTTCAAACCCGATGATCGCGACTAAGCTGGTGTCTTTGAGCAGGCTAATAAACTCATTGCCCAGAGGTGGCAGCATCCGCCGGAGGGCTTGAGGAAAGATTACATAGCGCATCGTTTGCACTGAGCTTAAACCCAGTGATTGAGAGGCTTCTGCTTGCCCAGGCTCAATTGATTGAATGCCTGCGCGGACAACTTCAGCAATGTAGGCAGCGCTATTGAGACTCAATGCAATCACTGCTGCTGCTAAACGATTTAAAGTGAAGGTGAAACCAAAACTTTGGGCTAAAGCAGGCAACCCAAAGTAAATCATAAAAATTTGCACCAGCAACGGCGTCCCCCGGAAAAAGTCTACATATGCCCTAGCAATCCAGGGCAAAGGCGGAGTGGGGAAAAGACGAACAATTCCAATCAGTGTACCCCCGATCATCCCCAGCAAGACTGAGATTGCTGTGAGTTCAAGTGTTACTAAAGCCCCATTTAGCAAGGTGGGTAGGGACTTCAAAATAATGCTTAGTGAGGTAAATAGTTGGGATACGCCTTTTTCGGCAGCCTGGTTTTCGATGGGTGATTTTTCTGGTAGTTGTGGCGGTTGGATACCAAACCACTTTTGGTAAATTTTGGCGTAAATACCATTTTTCAGCACCGTTTCTAGACCTTGGTTAATCGCTTGCAAGTTGGGCGATGCTTTCGGTGTAGGAATGCCATAAAATTCTTCTGTTAGCAGACTGCTGACCACTTTGAGTCCGTTAAGGTTGCCGCTCTTTATGCCATATAAGATAACGACTTGATCATTAAGAACGGCATCGACATTACCATTGATTAATGCTTGAAGGGTTAAAGGTGAATCATTAAAAGTGCGAATTTCCGATCCGGGAATACTTTTAGCCTTCTGTGCGCCAGTTGTCCCAATTTGCACGCCAATGGTTTTGTTCTTAAGATTATCAAAATTGGTAATGTTTTGATTATCTCTGCGGGTGACGATCGCTAGCCCTGATTTGAAGTAAGGACGCGAGAAGGAAATTGTCTTCGCCCGTTCGGCAGTAATCGTCATTGCCGCAACTGCGGCATCTACAGTTTGCGCTTGCAATGCTGGGATCATACCAGCAAAAGGCATATTTTGATACTTAACTTTCAAGCCAGCAGATTGAGCGATCGCATTCATCAAATCAATGTCAAAGCCTTGCAACTCACCACTGGCAGATTGAAACTCGAAAGGCGGAAACGTAGGTTCTGTAGCAACCGTAAGTGTGTTACCAACAGTGGAACCATCTGTGATACAACCTGAAAGTAAAAGTAGACAGCTTAAGCTTAAGCCAAAAACTAGCTGACGTAACCAAAAGACAACAAATCCAGTCATATTCTTTAGACTTCTCCAAAAATATCCAAGCTTAGACTATGACTGGTTTTCCAAAATCAAAAATCCAGTTATGCATAATTGCTGTAATAATAGTAAAGTTTTGTAGAACAATGGACACTTTGTTGCGGTAAAGAGTTGTCCGTAGACGCTTCTGTGGATGCGTTGGCAACTGATGCTCGCAACTTGAGTAAATCCTCTTCAAAACTATCATCCCATCCATATTGAAAATTCACTTTATAAAACAGATTCAAAATGGTTGCAAATACATTTGATGGTAACAGCGTGTTCGAGGAAGATTATCTTTACTTTTATGAAACGTTGTTGACACCAGAACGTACTCAACACGAAGTTGACCTCATTTGTCGATTGCTAGATTTACAAGCAGGGATGAGTATTTTAGACTTAGCTTGTGGGCATGGACGGATTGCTAATCAGCTAGCGGCTCGTGGCTATCATGTGACTGGACTTGATGCAACAGCTTTCTTTTTAGAAAAAGCAAATCAAGATGCGGTTAGCAACGGTGTTAAGGTAGAGTACCTTCAAGGCGATATGCGTTCTCTACCCTTTAGCGATCGCTTCAACTGCATCATCAACTGCTTCACAGCCTTCGGTTACTTCGATGACAATGAAAATAGATCGGTCTTAACCCAAGCGTATCGTGCTCTAAAAGTAGGTGGCAAATTGCTACTTGATATTCAGAATTTTAGCCGCGTCTTGCAAGAGTTTACGCCTGAGTTAATTACTGAGTGTCAGGGGAATTATATGCTCGCACGCACGCGTTACGATGCGCTTACCAATCGTACCCATACCGAGCGGATTATCATTCGTGATGGACAAGTGCGGCGCGGTGAATACTTTGTTCGCAATTTTACCTTTCCCGAAATCCGCGATTGGCTCCTGCAAACAGGCTTCAGCGAAGTAGAAGGCTATGGTTACGATGGTGAACCGTTCGCGGTTGATAGCCGCCGAATGATTGTGGTAGCAAGCAAATGAAGAGTCAGGAGATAACAGACAGTTATAAGCGGTGCGTTAGGTGCTGATATCATCTTTTTCGTGACAAATCATATCGCAATATGCGCCTAACAGTTGCTTCTTCCAGGGGGAGACGCGCAAGGGACAAGCCGGGGAACTCGTCCAATGCACTGGCTCCCCTACAGTATTTTATTTTTACTTTATAAATAACCTCTCGCTAGCTTTAATGGCAGTAATTAGTATTGACAAACATTAAGCCTGATCTTTCTCAGCAACCTAATATCGCCACCAAAATACGAAGCAAGTCTTCTATGTCAGCAGGAACACGATATAAATTGAGGTCTTGAGTTATTTGTTTACTTTCTCGATTCAATAGACTAAATTGCCAGATATCCCCTGTAGAAACAGCCCCCTGTAAATTTGGCTCTTGAGAGTCAGTCCACGCATCAATAGCAATCAGTTCTACAGCAAGCTGGGTAAAACCCCTTGCCAAATCAGCATTTTTAGCTTCTATAACTAAGAGTTTACGCTCTGCATGGAGATAATAGTCAAGGGAGCCTTTTAACTGTTCTGTAACTATCAGAGGATATTCGATTCTAAGTTGGGCGCGGGTGTAATGAACAATATCCAATAAAATTGGCGCAATTAGTAACTCTCTGCGGGCTGCTTCACTAGTCAAACTAATATATGGCAAACTTTCCTCAATTCTAGATTTGAGATTTGCGAGTCTGTCTAATTCAATGCTGGACTTTTGTTGATTGAGAGAGGAACGTTTTAAAGAATAGCCAAATTCAGCCAGTATGTCTTCTGGCTCGAATGACATCTCAAAATAGCTTCTGAAAGTGTATGACTGATTTGGTTGAAGGATGGGAATTTTGCTCATAGCTGCATAATTAAACTATTTTGCCTTAGAGGATGTTTGTAAAGTCTAATTTATTACTCGCCTGAGCGACTATAAGTCGCGGCTACACAGACAAAACCTACCTCCGTGGGTTAAAAACTCTTGATTTTCTCTTAGTCCACGGAGGTAGACTTTGCTTGTCTAGTAGCGAATTATATTTGCCCAATACTTTTAAAACATCCTCTTGGTTGCCAAAACCTGCTTGAGTGCTTCACCTGCCTTTCCCATGCCTCAGATCAGGATTCGTCTTCACTTAAGTAAAGTCTGATAAATTCCTCAGCAGCTTCTGAGTTGATTTTCTGTAGACCCCTGCGGATCTCTAATATTGCATCAGATGTTGGTGATCTAGTCTCTTTTACCCAACCGTTGATACTAGACCTTGCAAGACCTATTGCCACAGCTAGCTGATTCTGGCTGATTGCGTAAGTCTCTAATACTTGCTTGAGTGCTTTACCTGCTTTCCCCATTTCTTAGATTTTGTCAGGGAATTCAAAGCAAGTAAATGTACCTGATTGCGTACAATCAGATAGACTAAATTTTAGTACGCAATCAGGTACATCATTTAAGAATAAGGTTTAGTTCAATGGCTGAAGAATTTATCTTTGACACAACAGACTCTAACAACCCTCCCACATCTCCACCCAACCGCGAATCTGTAAAAATTCTCCTAATTGGTTCCCGTCGAGGTATTAACAGCATTATTTATTGGCTGTATCGCCTGGGCTTTGCCGAAGTAACAGCCTGGAGCAAACCACAAGTTGCACCCAATAGTGAGGATAGAGAAATGATGAGTATCACAGTCAAACAAGTTACCCCTGGACTGAAGACAAAGCGATCGCACTGATTTAACTCACCTTTTAAACAAGTGCGTAGGCATAGCCCGCCGTAGGCATCGCTTTTAAAATATTTGATCCGCTTCTGGTGTAGTAAATGAGTCAGGATTGGAAACCAGGTGATCCGTTGCCAAAGGCAGAGGATGCCGAGATAGACCCTCGCAAATTTCAAGAATACTCCATGAATCCAAATAATCCTGGCAACCAAGGAAAGTGGATGGCATTCGCAGCAATTGGCTACGATATACAAAATGCCGAGGCTCGTAACGCTGCGACAGGCGATGTAATCAAACAACTGCGTGAAAGTCTTGCCAATGCACCAGCCGTAAAAGGTCACACAAGTATTTATGGTTTTCGATTTCAGGTAAGAGTGAGGATTCGGGGATTAAATAAAAGAGAGGGAACTTTTGTAACTAGCTGGCAAATTGATAATGGAAAAGATATTCCCCGATTAATCACAAACTGGCTGGAAGTAAACCAACAAGAAGAAGATAACAATGAAAGCTAAAGTTTACGATCAAATAAAAACATTGGTAGAAGTACAACCAGACTTTGCCGACCAGATGATTGCTAAAAATACACTGGGAACAATTGTAGAATGCTACGAAAATCCCGAAGGTTATGCAGTAGATATTGCCATCCCCAATCAAAAGTTAGTTGGAAACTATGAATACGTAAATGTCATTCTTACTTCTGATCAATTCGTGCTTGTCAACACTGTCTCGCAACCACTGAATATTATTACTCACTAATGGCAAAACCTGATGAGGTCATGTGTCGGAGGATAGAGACGCGGACACCGCGCTCTTTAAGTTACCTACCTCGTCAACAACTTCCGCCGCAAATTATCCAACGCTGCATTCGCACTCACATGACGAATTAAAGCTCGACCTCGCACTGCACCAAACTGATACTCAAAACTTGCCACTTCATCTTTTGGCCCAGCTAAACCAATGTAAACTAAACCCACCGGCTTAGTATCTGTCCCTCCAGTTGGGCCAGCAATACCAGTAATACTCAATCCCCAAGTTGTTGCAAGGCGGGTTTTGACTCCAATTGCCATTTGCTCTGCAACGATCGCGCTTACCGCCCCAAATTTATCTAAATCTTCTTGGTTAACCCCCAGTAGCCCAACCTTCACCGAATTGTCATAAGAAATTACGCCACCCCAGAAGTAATCAGAACTCCCAGAAATCTCAGTCAACATTTGTCCTAAACCGCCACCAGTGCAAGATTCTGCCACCGAAAGCGTTTCTTTTGATGCCCGCAACAACTGACCGACCACGGAAGCAAGTGTATCATTATTAACGCCGTAAAAATCTAGTCCGGCAATTTCTTTAATTTGTTTCTCAATCGGCACAATTAACGTTTCTGCTGCTGCTTCTGAAGTTGCTTTAGCAGAAACTCGCAATCTAACTTCCCCCTTACCTGCATAAGGGGCTACTGTGGGATTTGGCAACTTCAAATAGTCAGCAACTTTTTCCGCCAAAGCCGATTCACCAATACCCCAAAACTTTAAACTCCGGCTGTAAATAATTTCTTTACCCCAACCTTGACTTTTGAGAAATGGCACGGCTGTTTCTTCCCACATCGGGTGCATTTCACTGGGAACACCGGGAAAGGTAAAAATCGTGATTTCAGGGCGAGGTTGCCAAATGATACCGGGTGCTGTTCCAGTTGGGTTGGGGAGAATTTCTGCACCTTGGGGAATCAAAGCCTGCTTGCGGTTACTTGGTGACATAACCCGACCACGTTGGGCGAATTTCTCGGTTATGTCTTCGATAATTTCTGGGTGTTCTACCAACGGGACTTTAAAAAAATCGGCGAGCGTTTCGCAGGTGAGATCATCTGGTGTTGGGCCGAGTCCACCAGTGAAAATGAGAATTTGCGCTCTGGAAATAGCAATTTCTATAACTTGCTTCAACCGTTCTGGATTATCCCCAACCACTGTTTGATAGTAGTGGGGAATACCTAGCTGCGCTAATTGTTGCGCCAAAAATTGAGCATTGCCGTTAAGGATATCTCCTAGCAGCAGTTCAGTACCAACACAAATAATTTCTGCGCTCATTGGATTGGGAGTAGGGAGTAGGGAGTGGGGAGAGACGCGATTAATCGCGTCTGTACGGAGTGGGGGAGTGGGGGAGTGGGGAGTAAGAATTTTAGATTTTGGATTGACGATAGCGGAGCCTCAACTCTTCTCTACCTTGGGCTACGCCAAGGAGAGGCTCCGCCAACGAGTCCGCGTACTCCTGCGGAGGACAAGCTAGCAGGAGCGTCTGTCTGCGACACGCTATTCGCGTTCGTAGAGAGCGTCTTTTGGATTAAATTTCAATTCTTTAATCCAAAATCCAAAATCTAAAATTGAATTGCTCCATGCCCAATTATGCTAGGGCTGGTACAGGAATTTCCAGGTGAGGATATAAGGGGAAGCGATCGCACAATGCTGCTACCCTTTGCCGACAATCTTGGGTTACTACCTCGGAATCTGGAGAAAGCAGGCGATCGCTAATAATATTTCCAATCTCGGTAAATTCTGCTACTCCTAAGCCTCGCGTGGTCATTGCCGGCGAACCTAACCTCAGTCCACTGGTAACAAAGGGGGATTGCGGATCGAAGGGAACAGTATTTTTGTTAGCAGTAATATTCACTGTACTGACTAGCTGATCCGCCTGCTTACCAGTTAGACCGATAGAACGTAAATCTACCAAGATTAAATGGTTATCAGTGCCATTTGACACTAGCTTTAAACCCCGGTTTTGCAGTTGTTCAGCCAAAGCACGAGCATTTTCAATCACTTGGGCAGAATAGGTTTTAAACTCAGGCTTCAGGGCTTCTCCAAAAGCTACTGCTTTACCAGCAATGACGTGTTCCAATGGCCCGCCCTGGCTGCCAGGAAAAACAGATTTATCTAGCTTTTTACCTAGTTCTGCGTCGCTGGTTAAAATTAAACCACCTCTAGGGCCACGTAGAGTCTTATGGGTAGTTGTTGTCACCACATGACAATGAGGAATGGGATCGGGATGAAGACCACTCGCAACTAAACCAGCAATATGGGCAATATCGGCAAGTACGTAAGCGCCGATTTCATCAGCAATGCTACGGAACTTTTCAAAATCAATTATCCGGGGATAAGCAGAATAACCACAAATCAAGAGCTTAGGACGCTCCCTCAGCGCCAGCTCCCGAATTTGATCGTAGTCTAGTTGTTCTGTTTGTTGGCTGACACCGTAGTGGCTAACTTGGAACCACTTACCTGAGACATTTACAGGGGAACCGTGGGTAAGATGTCCCCCATGAGACAAATCCATTCCCATAATTTTGTCCCCTGGTTGCAGCAACGACAGGAACACTGCAAAATTGGCTTGTGCGCCAGAATGAGGTTGCACATTCGCATGAGCAGCACCAAATATCTGTTTAGCGCGGTTGATCGCTAGTTGCTCGATTTTGTCGATATACTCACAACCGCCATAGTAGCGTTTACCAGGTAATCCCTCGGCATATTTATTTGTCAGTACTGAACCTTGAGCCGCCAGTACAGCAGCAGAGGTAAAGTTTTCACTAGCAATCAACTCCAAGTGATCTCGCTGACGCTGTAGTTCGTCGTTGATTAACTCTGCGATCGCTGGATCGGTGGAGGTAAGAAAGTCTGAGTTAGTCTTAGTCACTTCAATTATCCTTATGGAAATTTGTACAACGGCTGATTTTGATTGGATACAGCACCTAACAGTCCACTCTCAAAAGTTTATAGCCCAAAGTCTATAGTTCAATGATTTTTGACTGCTCTACAGAGGCGATTAATCGTCTCCGTACTATTGAGGTTTTTTTGTGCCAACTTATTTATTATTAGACAATTAATTATCATAACGTTGCTTTTTGAAGCTGTGCTAAAGAAAGCTTGTTGCTCCGGCGTAGCCCGTCGGAGACATCGCTCCTCTGTAGGACAAAAAGCTGAACGCTTCCGCAATTGACTGTGCGTAATACAACGCTTGCGGAACATGGCTACTGCTTCCTGGCAATAATTGGGGTGACGAGTCTCCTTGGATATCTCAGGTCGCAACTTTGCTGGCCAATAACGCGCCTTCGGTAACTGTACTTTTGAATGGTGGCGAGATTAGCTTTGAGGATGCGTTTTCTAGTGTTAGTGCTGGAAGGTTAGTTGTTGTGATTGCTGGTAGTGGTAGAACCGCAGATATACTTGCAGATGCCTTGCGGGGAAAGGCTACCGATGAGCGAGCTAAAAAGTTAGCTAAATCTGGTAAATTACAATATATCGACTTAATCGACATAGAGAAGGGAGTTGAAAACTTAGGCGAAATAATTAAGGGTTTACTTTCTAATTAAGAGTGAATAATCGTAAAAAAAGATAGTTATCATGTATTTTTAAAATTATGAATTTTAAATTCTAGATGAAAAACATAATTAGAATAATTATTCTCATCCTCTCTGGATGTCAATTATATACTTAATATCTGAAAAGATTATGTCAAAAGGTAGATGCACTGATGCTAAATCGAAAAACTGCCCATTAAATATTTGACAAACTCTTGGATTTCTTTATTGGGAAACGTATTAATCCCCAATATCATTTCAACTATATAGAGCGCCGCAAGCAGCAAAGGTATTAATACCAAAGAATATCTTATTAGGAAGATACTATTTACAGGTTTGAAAATTGTATCTTTTCGGTTCTGTTTTGACCTCTTTTCTTTGCCAAGTAAAAAAACTGCATAAAAGCGTTTTTTAATGAATGGGATAGAAAGCCTGATATCCACAGCATGACGCTTGCTAACCCGCTCTTTAAATACCTTTTGTAATTCTGTCAATTGGGCATCGGTAAAGGTAGCTACTACTTCAGGAGGAATACAGGCGAAAAACTGTTGTAGAAAAGTGTCATTTTTAGACGAATATTTAGTTAAACGGTTTCTAGACATATTGTTTTTATTGTCGGTGTGAATAAGCTTTAAAACATCGGACTGTGTTGATCATCCCAACACTTTTCATTACGCCAAGTTCTGTTAGTGTGTTCGCATTCAGATTTATCGAAAATCCAAGGAATAGATGTAGGGTAAGCCGAAGTGGAGATGGGACTAAATGAAGACCATAAAAAAGAGAAAATAGTGAAGCTACAACTCAATAGAATGGCTAAAAATCCTGTTAAGAATATGATATTGCCTGTATTAAAAAGAGGATATATACCTTTTTCATTTTGCAAGCGCTGTTGCGAACGACGTTCCGAACCTGCTAATAAAACTAGATAAAATCGTAGTCCGGGAATAGGGACTGAAACTCTTATATCTAAAGAATGACGCGCCCCAACTTGAGAGCCGAAACCCCTTTGTATCGCTTTTAGTTGCTCATCAGTGAAAGAGTTTGCTATTTGAGGATTAATCTTAGAAAAAAGTCGTTCAAAAATAGGATCAATATGTTCTATACTTTTCATTGTTGTGGTTGACTGGATGCGGGCATTCTAAGAATAACGCAATTTTCTAGCTCCGTCTTTGATATATACACTGAAAAAGTATCAATTTATAACTTAAAATCAATGATTGGTTTACGGTTTAATTACTTAATTTTAGAGCTTAATTCACTTCAGATATTTTTAATTCTTCCCGAAAGTTTAATCTAAAAAAAGTTTTGATAAATTTTAGGCGATCGCAATTAGTAATATAGGGCACAATCCAGTTCAGTTAGCGTCAAAAACCATAAACTGCGTAGGTTGGGTTTCGTTCCTCAACCAAACATTTTCGGTGGTTTGTTGGGTTTCACTTCCCTACGGGATGCTACGCGTTCGTTCAACCCAACCTACGATTCTCCTTACTTAAGCCAAGCGTAGTAATATATGGCAATCCGCTTGGATTAAGTCTTAACCCAAACGGTATTGCTCAATAGATTTCCTGACAAAAATCCGAATAAAAGCAAAAGGTCTAATCGTAAGCGTTCAGGTAAAGGCGCAAAGATGTGCTTTGCACCTTTATGTGAAATTACGATCCAATCTTGGGTGCAGTATCAAAAGGGCCGGCGGTGACAATCACCAGATTTCCCGGCTTAATTAAATCCTCAATTGCCTGTTGTATCTGAGTCATAGTGACTGCTTGAATCCTCTGGGGAAAGTCTCGGATTTCTGATCGTGAAAGTCCCAAGACAGCATTATCCAAAATCATGCTTGATACATCACTGGGATTAGCTAAATCCACAGGGTAGCTATTGGTAATTGAGCGTTTTGCCGCGTTGAATTCACCCTCAGTTACTCCTTGTTCGCGCAACTGTTTGAGTAAAGCCAGAGTACTGGCGATCGCTTTTTGAGTATCTCCAGGGGCAGTCTGCATCTGAATCAAGAACGGGCCGGGATTGATTCCGGCGGCAAAACCACTATAGATACCGTAGGTCAAACCTTGGCGATCGCGTACTTCCGTACCCAAGCGGCTCGATAAGGTATCACCACCCAAAATTTGATTCAGCACCAGTGCTGCATAAAAACGCGGGTCTTTCCGAGAGATGCCGTTATAGCCGATGTAGGTAACAGCCTCTGTTTTACCAGGAATTACTTTGTTTAAACGTGTCAAAGTTTGCGGTAATGGCACGGATGCTATTTTCAGCACAGGTGGCTTACCTGTGGCTTGCCATTTGCCAAACTGCTGATTTAGCAAAGCTTTTACCTTAACTGGCTCAAAGTCTCCAACTAAGGCGATCGTTGTGCCGTCTGGTCGGTAGTGTGTCTGGTAAAAGCCAAGCAAATCATCACGAGTAATGCTCTTTAAGCTCTCGGCTGTGGGAAAGCTATGGAATGGATGATTTTCTGGGTAAATTGCTTGCTGAAATAGTTGTCGTCCCAGTCCTTTGGGATCATCTTGCTGGACTTTGAGACTTGTCAACGCCCTCTGGCGACTCAGTTCTAACTGGTCGGCTGGGAAAGTGGCGTTTTCTAACACATCTGCTAGAGTTTGAATCAATATCGGCAGGTTTGCGGAAAGCCCCTGACCACTAACGCTAACTCCTTCGCGGCTAGCACTGAAGTCTAAACTGGCTCCCCGGTCTTCTAAGGTTTTTGCGATCTTAAGAGCATTTTTAGTCTGCGTCCCATTCATTAAGTTGTTCGCAGTCAGATTTGCTAATCCAGCTTTTTGATTGCCGTCAAATTCAGCACCGGCGTTAAGTTGTCCACTCAGGTTAATCGTGGGGAGGTTGCGATCGCCCAAGAGCAGAACCCGCAAACCATTATTTAAGGTAAACTCTTCTGGGAGTGGTTGTTTGCCCAAATCTGTAGCTGATGTGGCAGGTGGGAGATATTTCGCCAGTTCTGCTGGATCTACAGGCTTACCGGGGCTGAAATTTTCCACCGTGCGACCAGAAGCAGCGCTGGAAGTTCCTGGTTTACCATCTGGTTGAGTTGGCTCAAAGAAGCCGATGGTTTGTTTAGCCGGATTGAGGTAAGTTTTTGCTACTTGCTGGACTTGAGCAGGGGTGACTTTAGCGATCGCAGCCAGATACTTTTCTATAAAACGATAATCTCCCGCCACAGTTTGGTTATATCCCAGTTGAGTAGCTTGACTAGTGATGTCTTGATTACCCAAAATATACGAGGCTTGCAGTTGCGTCTTCGCCCGGTTCAATTCTTCTGTGGTGACTGGCTGCTGTTGCAATTTTGCTAAAGATTCCTGAAGCACCTGGGCAATTTTCCCCAACTCTTGACCCGGAGCCGCCGTAGCATCAATTTGATACCAACCCGGTTCGATAAGTTCGGCAGCACCCCCACTCGCTGAACTAGCGAGTCCAGATTCCACCAAAGCCTGGTAAAGTCTAGAGCTACGTCCACCTGTGAGGATGGCATCCATCACATCAATTGCCGGGACATCAGGATGCTTGATATCTGTTAACGGATACACCGCTTGCAGCAGTGCCGCACTTCCAGGTTGCTTCAACACGATCGGCGCTTTTTTAGCAACAGAGGTAGCAGCAGTCACCTGGGCGGAATTTCTTGCCACAGCCGTCTTGGGTCGTTTTGGCAACTTACCGTAAGTTTCTTTCACAAATTTGAGTGCAGGTTCTGTGGCAAAATCCCCGGTAATCACCAGCGTCGCATTTTCTGGGCTGTAGTAGGTTTGGTAATAATTCCGCACCTGCTCCACCGTGAATTTCTCTACATCTGCTTTTGTGCCTCCCACAGGTAAGCCATAGGCTCTGGTAGGGAAAGCATCTCGCATCACTGCCCGATCCAGACGAAAGGCTGGTGAATTTTCGTACCCCTGTAACTCGGAGATCACCACTCGCTTTTCACTTGTGAGTTGCTCAGTCCCAATTAAGGAATTTTCCATGCGATCGGCTTCCAGTGTCAACAATGCTTCGAGCTTGTCTCGTTGGACTGTGCCAAAGTAAGCTGTTTCGTCATAACTAGTAAAGGCATTGAACTGGCTACCCAAGGCACTAAATAACCTGCCAAACTGTACAGGACGGTCAGTTGTACCCTTGAACATCAAATGTTCTAGCTGGTGAGAAATGCCATTCTCTCCTTTAACCTCGTTACGTGAACCAACTTTATACCAAACTTGCACACTCACCACTGGAGCGGTATGAACTTCTTTGGTCAGCACTGTTAAACCGTTCTCTAATACGGTTTTTTGTACCCCTTGGGTGAATGAGAGAGCAGATACAGGTGCGACTGCTGTCGGTGTTGCCGCATTGGTGAAATTGCCCGAAAAAGGCACAATACTTAAAAGAAGGCTGAGAAAAAAGCCTACAAGCATATATGAGCGTAGCTTCATAAGCAATGGGAAATGCAAAATTTCTAATTATAAAACAAAACCTTAGTACCGCTTTCTGGAAGTCAAAAGATTTACATACTCGGCTTTTTTACCATTTTCAATGGTAGCTTCATTTCCGCCATGCCGTAATAGTCCGTTTTCAAGTTTACCTATTTGCAAGACACCTACGAGCAATAGCCCACAACGAGGGTATAAAAATCCCTTTCCTTATTTTTTGCCACTTCTTCTCTATCAAGACAGATGTAACTTTAGGCACTAGTACAAATTATTACAAGTATATTAACAACGATTGCGATGTGTTTCATTTGACAAGTTTTCCGGAATATCCACTTTTATAATTGGTTTCATTCTTATTGTCATCCCATCAGGGTAGATATCTTTGTCAAACTAGGAATAACTTTTTTAAATATGCAAACAAGAAACTTAATTGCATCATTTACATTAGGTATAACCTTAGCAGCAATACCTGTATTACAATCTCATGCCTTAGAAGAAAAAACACCGAACTTGTATAATTTCACAGGGTATAATTCCAAAGGCGAGAAAGTCAGTATTAATTACTCAACGTCAAGCTTTACTGGTAAGCCTCTTTTCAACTATCAAGAGCAGAAACAGACATTAAACTTTACGGGAAATGAGATCCGTAGTGTAGATACGGAAATTGGTACACTAGTTACTGTGACTATTAAAAAGACAATAGACACTGGCAACACCACATTTACCTTGCTCATACCTCGTGTAAACCTTGGATCTAGCAACGAAGTAAAAGTTGAAACTAAAGGAATCACCACAATCAACCGCTTTTCTGTGATTCCTCAATTCAACCAGGGACAGAAACAAATTTATACAACAATCCATCTGAAAGGGACAGCCCAAGCTGTGGCGTTTTAAGCACAAGAGAGTTAAATAAATTAAACTTCTTGCTCAGATGGAGGAAAGCATTAAGGGTGAAGGTAAATAATTGTTTCCTCCACCCTTACTGCTTAACCTGATTGCCTTTTAATTTGGCATCTGGGTGATAACATCTTTTGATAAATCTCTGATTACAACAGATTTTCCAACTTGTCATTTTTATGAGCGATCGCATTTATAGAGTGATAATTATTTGATGCGACTGGGTAGACCAGCAAAAAAATTGTAGGTTGGGTGGAGGCTTTGCGTAACCCAACATCCTGATAATCAGTTGGGTTGCGCTCTGCTCCACCCAACCTACGTCTGATGCACTATTTTAGCCTAGACAGTCCAAAATAGTGCATTTCAAAAATCTTATACTAGTCCTATAGAGTGATATTAGTTGATGCGACTGGGTAGACGAGTTATGGTTCGCCATTTTGCGCGAGGAATGGTATTCAGTGTCTTGCCCCTGAATATACAGCAGTTATAATAAATGGTATCAATATTTGGTTGCACTTATCGCTATGGAACGCGAAGCCCTAACAATTCGGTTTCCGGCTGATTTACTTGTCAAAGCTAAGAAAATTAAAGAGGGTAGCGAATCCCTGAATGATTTAGTGGTTGAAGCTTTAGAACGTGAGGTAAGCCGCCGCAGGGGATGGGCAGCCCATCAACGGATAATTGCCCGCAGCGAAACCGTTACTAAAACTGGGATACAACCAGCCTCTACAGATTTGATTCGCAGCCTCAGAGAGGACGAAGGGCGACGTGACTAGAGTTTTGTGTAATGAAGCAACTGAAGAATTGTTGAAAATAGAGGGTTTTAAAGAAGCGTTTGCTAAAGCAAAGAACAATGTTGAAGAAGGTAAGATAATTTCTGTTGACCAACTACAACGAAAATATTAAGTATATGTTTATGAATAATTTTAAGATGTATTTTAAAACTAGGTAATTTAAGCGATGCCTACGGCGGTAAACTACGCTCTCTCCCCTCTTCTCTGCAATTACCGTTTAATTTGCTTAGGAAAGTTAGGAACTAACAAAGATTGCTCTAATTCACCTTGCTCATTATAGAATTTCATTTGACCTTGTTCATTACATAACCATACTTCCACAGCTTGAGCTTCTAAATATAAATTTCTTTTAAATTCCATTTCTTCCAAAGTGTTACCACTGGATTTGACTTCTACACAAATTTCTGGTGCAATAGATGCTGATACTTCATCTTCAATTTGAGAAAATCGTTCCTCTGAACACCAGACAACATCAGCAACTTTCACGCCGTCTGATGTGTTGATAGCACATTCTGGCATCACTTCTCCTGTATTCAATAAAGATTCTAATAAACGTTGGATTCTTCCTTGATAAAAAGAATGTTTAATTTTGACTGGACTCATTACGATTTGACCCCATTTATTTAATTCAATTTTGAAGGGTAAATCTTGTAATTGTTTGTGTTCACAAACTTCTTCCCATCTCATAATTAATATTTGCCTAGAGTGATTGATTTAATTTTAACTTATCTATAGCAACACGATTTAATTTTTGAAATCCACTGGATTTAGATCCCCGACTTCTTCAAGAAGTCGGGGATCTAAGCAGCAACTTTTGCTTAAGTAAGTGCCATTCCACCCTACAAATAAATTAACCCCTAAACTTCAACATCCAAAGTACGCACCAAAAAAGCCCATTTATCGGCGGCTTCTTCAATAATTTTAGCTGTGGGTTTACCCGCACCATGTCCGGCTTTAGTCTCAATTCTAATTAGCGTTGGCGCATCACCAGCGTGAGCCTCTTGTAAAGCTGCGGCAAATTTGAAACTATGAGCAGGGACAACGCGATCGTCATGATCGGCTGTGGTAATTAAGGTTGCTGGGTAAGCTGTATCTGGTTTGATGTTGTGTAGTGGCGAATAAGCATATAGCGTTGGAAACTCTTCTGGATTATCTGCTGAACCATATTCGGAAGTCCAAGCCCAACCGATGGTAAATTTGTGGAACCGCAACATATCCATCACGCCGACTGCTGGTAAAGCTGCACCAAACAAATCGGGACGTTGAGTTATGCAAGCACCCACTAATAAACCGCCGTTACTACCACCTGCGATCGCTAGCTTCTCAGTCTTAGTATACTTGTTAGCAATCAACCACTCAGCAGCGCCAATAAAGTCATCAAAGACATTCTGCTTTTTCTCTTTCATTCCTGCTTGATGCCATTCTTCGCCGTATTCTCCACCACCGCGTATATTCGGCATAGCATAGACACCACCCATCTCCATCCATATCAAAAGACTCACAGAAAAACCAGGTGTCATTGAGGCATTAAAACCGCCATAAGCATAGAGATAAGTGGGGTTATTCCCATCCAATTTCATGCCCTTTTTGTGGGTAATAAACATGGGGACTTTAGTACCATCTTTGCTGTCATAAAAGACTTGTTTAGTCTCGTAATCAGCAGGATTAAAATCTACTTGTGGTTGGCGAAAAACTGTACTTTTCCCACTTATCATATCGTAGCGATAGATAGTTCCTGGTGTGGTGAAACTGGTGTAACTATAAAAAGTTTCGGTATCATGACGCTTACCACCAAAGCCACCTGCTGAACCGAGTCCAGGTAGTTCTACCTCGCGTACAAACGCACCTTTGAGGTCAAAAATTTTGATTTGGCTGTGAGCATCTTTGAGGTAATCAGCAACAAATTGGTTATTGAGTATGCCTACACTTTCCAAAGTTTCCGCAGATTGGGGAATGATTTCTCGCCAATTTTCTGGCGCAGGGTTTTTGGTGTCAATCGCAATCACTCGTCCGCGTGGAGCATTTAAATCCGTGCGGAAATAAAACACGTTATCATCATTGTCGATAAAGCTGTAATCTGCCTCAAATTGGTTAATTAGTTCTACGACTTCAGCATTAGGGTTAGTCAAATCTTTAAAGAAAAGCAAATTTCTGGGGTCAGTTCCCAGCCAAATTGAAATTATTAGATAGCGTCCATCTTCAGTAACACCACCACCAAAACCCCATTCCTTTTGGTCAGGACGATGATAAATTAGTATATCTTCTGATTGGGGTTTACCTAGTTGATGATAGTAGAGCTTTTGATAATAGTTAACATCTTCTAATTGAGTTTTTTCATTCGGCTCATCGTAGCGACTGTAGAAGAAACCTTGATGATCATGTGTCCACGATGCACCAGAAAATTTAATCCATTTCAGGTGGTCTTGGAGGTCTTCACCAGTTTCGACATCGCGGACTTTCCACTCTTGCCAATCAGAACCAGAGGCAGATAGACCGTATGCTAAAAGTTTAGCATTCTCGCTAATAGACAATCCTGAAAGAGCAACAGTGCCATCTTCTGAAAGTTTATTAGGGTCGAGTAAAACTTTGGGTTGGTCGTCGAGGGTTTTCAGAGTGTAGAGGACACTTTGGTTTTGCAGTCCGTCATTTTTAAAATAAAAGTAGCGATCGCCCGAACCGTCTGGCAGAGATTCGCCTTCTTTAAAAGGGATACCATATTTTTCATAATCCCAAAGTTTGGTGAGGCGCTGTTTAATTTTTTCTCTGGTAGGAATTTCACTCAAGTAGCCAAAAGTAACTTGATTTTCTGCTTCAATCCAAGTCCTTGTTTCTTCAGAGTCAGGATCTTCTAACCAACGGTAAGGATCTGCGACTAAAGTACCGTGGTAGTTATCGACTTGATTGCTCTTGTGGCTAGATGGGTAGGTGAGAGGTTTTTCAGAGGAGGACATAATCTCAGGTCAAAAGTGCTTCTTTACATACTACAAAGATAGACCCAAGACGTGGGGCATACACTGACCAAACCTGCGGAAAAATTCCCATTCAAAAGAGTACCTGCTGAGGTACTACTAACCAGCAAGCAGTCCTGTTAGGATTTTAATCAGCAAGCAAGTATAAACCAATACGCTTGGTTTAGTGATATTTTGCCCCGGAAGATCCCCCAACCCCGCGATAAATTGGTTTGCTCTAGTTCCCTGCTTTTTAAGGAGGGTTAGGGAGGATCAAGCCTTAACCTTTTTGCCTACTGGTAACAGCAGCATTTAGTAGACTACTTGCCACCAACCGAAGGCTGGGCCGATAAAACGGATAGTTGCCCATCCTACAACCATCAGTCCAATGCCTATCCAGGCACCACGACTAGTCCAACTCACAAAAAGTTCGGCTTGAGTTTTTGTGATCGGAAGCCAAGGCAAGATCCGAGTCTCTTTACCGTATGTTTCCCCTAGTGTGCTTTTACGACGCTTTGCTTCACCCATAATCAGCAACTCAAATTTTATTTAGGTTCTAAATTTATCTTGCCAGAAATCATGTCTACAGAAAGGCGATGAATCGCATCACCTTCATTTCATAAGCTGATAATAATGCTTGCTTTTGAACGATCGCGCTTTGGTTGACAAAATTTAAATCGGGCATGGGGCATTGAACTTTAAGCGGAATTTTCTTCACTAGTGTTAGAAAACAGACTCGGATCGAGATAGTTAATCCGTGCTAGAGGACTTAAAGCTGCGAGAATTTGAGCGCCGTAGCTACGGTTAACCACACGACTATCAAGTAAAGCAACGATTCCTTGACTTTCTCTGACTGGAGCGATCGCCCGTTGTAATTCATTCAAGGCTGCTGGCAACAAATATAAACGAAACCAATCTTGATGCGATCGCTTATAACGAGCTACCCTACCAGCTACTAGAGGATTTTCCAAAGATGGTAGAGGCAAAGTAGCAATTATTAACAGATGAGGTGCCGGCAAGACTCGTTGATGTTCTCGCCAAAATTCCCAACCGCTAATCAAAATGCCATTTTCATCTAAACAAGTTTTTTCTACTTGCACCCGCGAACCAAACTCTGAGGCCAAAATTGTCGCAACTTGAGACTTCAGTGGTACATCCCCTACCAAGACAACCGTCAATCCCGGTGCTGTAGCACTTAGACAAACCAGTGTGCGGACTTTGTGAATAAATGCCGCTTGAAATTCTGGCGTGTTAGGTAGGGGCAATTTATAAGGTACATACAGTTGAATTGCTTCTGCTTGACTTTCCGAAGAGAACTTCAGGCAAGTTAAATCGTCCAAACCCAGGCGCTGTCGGAAAAGAGGAGCCTCAGTTTCCGGTTCTATAGCGCTGCCAATTAAAACTACTGGTTGTCGCTGCCAAATGGGCGAGAGTATTTCGCCTAATTCCATTGGGGCGTAGTGCAAAGAAAATAAACCTTGTCGATGGGCAATAGTCGCCCAAAAAAGAGGAGGGGAGGCAGGGGGAGAATTTTCATCAAGGGTTTGAAATTGTTTCCAGAATTGTTTCCAAGGTTCTGGTAGTTCTTGTACTGACTCTAAAGCAGAATAAAGACGGCTTAAAATTTCTATTTCTGGCTGGGAAATTAGATAGCATTCATAGGGATTGACAGGATGCTGAAAAAGTTCGTGTGTTAGTTGTATCCGTGCTTCACGAATTGCCTCAGCTTGGTTTGGGCAAGCCAGCATGAGTTGATCCCAATCATGGGGTTGAATATCTTGGGTGAGTTGATCACGCACCCAATCTTCTAAATCATCTACCCCATCAATAATTGTGGGGATACCTTGGGGAAAGCACGAGCCACCAGCAAATTGTCCTCTTAACCAAGCTTCTGGGGAGGTTAACAGTAGCCCTTGGAACTGGGTACCAGGCCAAGCGTCACCTGTTCTAATCGCTTTGTTGGCTGGTAGCCACTGTTGTAGGCGGGGAATTTCCACCCGCAGCAGAAGTTGCTGCACCGCTTCTTGAGCAACAATAATTACAGGGCCATGCCACATTAGAGCTGATGCTACGAAACTAGTACGATACCGCCCTTGATAGCCACAAACTGCCCCTACTTGAATTAGGGCGCTACGTCCCAGGCGCAAGGCGCGTGCTACCAACCGTGCCATCGTCAAATGATGGGGCCAGGAAGGGAACCCCGCTTGCGATCGCAAAAAGTTATGTAGTGACAAATGAACTTCTGCCTCAATCACACGCTTTTAATTCCATACAAAGTGACTTTTACGAACAAAGCCCCATTTCTATTATGTTGTCATTTGTCATTGGTCATTTGTCCAAAACTAATGACCAATCACCAATGACTAATGACCAATCACCCAATACCCTGAATTATGCCAACTTACACAGGAATTTCCAGCGAAGCCTTCAGGCATCCACTAGATCGGCAAGCCGAGCAAGCTTTACGAAATTTACCGGGATTTGATTTAATCGCTCGTAAATTTGTGGAATTTATCTACGAACGCCCTCAATTAGTCTATCTAATGGGTAACACCATCCAAGTCGGGCCGCGTCAATATTCCACTATTTACCAAATGTTTCGGGAATGCGTCCGAGATTTGGACATTTACCCAGAACCTACACTGTTTGTCTCGCAAAATCCCCAAGCAAATAGCTATGCGCTGGGGCAAGAAAATCCTTACATAGTCATAAATACAGGGATACTAGACTTACTAGACGAAGCCGAGATTCGGGCAGTGTTAGCCCATGAACTGGGGCATATTAAATGTGGTCATACTATTTTAATTCAAATGGCGATGTGGGCAATGAGTGCTGCTTCTGCCTTGGGAGAATTGACCTTTGGCATCGGTAATCTTGTCACACAAGGCTTGATTTACGCCTTTTTTGAGTGGCGGCGTAAAGCCGAGTTATCGTCAGATCGCGCCGCACTACTAGTGATGGATGACTTGAATCCCGTGATGTCAACGATGATGAAACTCTCTGGCGGTAGTAACAAATATGCCAATGAATGTAGTTTACAAGAGTTTATCAAGCAGTCAGAAAATTATCAGGCACTGGATGAAGATGGACTAAATCAGGTGTATAAATTCTTAATGTACAATGGCGCTCAGGGTACGATGTTGACTCATCCTTTCCCAGTTGAACGCTTGCATTACTTACGAGCCTGGGCAGTATCCGAAGAATATCAGCAAATTCGCCGCGGAAATTATCAGCGATCGCCCGCCGCCGGAGCAGTAAATGTTGCAGCAGAATCTTCCGCGAATGAAACAGAAACTTTGCGCCGTCAAATTGAAGAATTACAACGAGAAATCGACAGAATGAGAAGACCTAAGTAAATTGTTTTAGGGTGCGTTAGACAAGCCTAATGCACCACATCCATTTTACCCAATAGGTTACACGCACCGTAACCCTACCTTTGTTCGGTGATTACTACTTTCTTTTATGTTTGAGAGCTAACCTTTGCCACTCTAGTTTTTTTGGATACCCTCAAAGCGGATAAGTAGGCGGGCATAATTAAACATAAGATGTCATTGCGAGGAACGAAGCAATCCCAGTCTTTGCGATTGCTTGTCTGCGACACGCTGTTCGCGAACGTCGTTCCTCCTCTCTACGAGACGCACTCGCGTTCGCAATGACAAAACATATTATATTTATTTACGCCGATCTACTTAATATTTTCTAGCTGGACTACTATCCTCTTGAGGGTGGGATAAGTCCAAGATTCAAAATTAAGACTTAAAAATTGCTTGACTATATCTCAGCATTAAATTAGATGTGGGCATTTCTCAATATGGCAATTCACTTGATAAAACGGCTATTTGTGTTCGCTGCTATTCTAGCTCTTGTGCTTTTCATGCCGGGAATTGCCTTAGCTGCACGCGTTCAACTCCATACTACTTCTGGTGTCATTTTCGGCCAAACTACCAAAACTGTAAGCTACTCCACCTCGTCGGAGATTAACCTGACTCCCCTACAAAGCCAACAACTCCAGGCTGTGCGTCAGAGAAGAAACAAGGAAATTGGGGCAGTCTTAAACCCATCGCAACGTGCCCAACTTACTCACAATCTCCGGGCTGGTAATAATATCAATCAAGCCCTAGTAAAACTGAATTTGCAACCAGAACAGCAAGAGTTGGTAAAGGCGATCGTACAATTTACTAACTTGAAACTGAAAGCAATTTCCTCTAGGCATTCGCTCAAATTAGAGCAAAAATGAAGTTTTTCTTTGATAGTAAAATATTCAGCCTTTGTCAGAGAAGATATCATAATATTTCCTCTGATCGCCTTTTGGATAAAATCCGATCAAGCGATCGCACTTTTTCTTCTAAGTATCTTATAGTTCAGTTCTGTATAGTCAAATATAGTCAGACATGGCTTTGTATAAACTGCCACTGCATTCACAGAACCTTAAAAGCATCTAGAATCGGGTGACGATAATTTGTTGCTGAGTTTAATCTGCCCAGACTGTTTAAATACTTTTTTAGAAGTTGCTTGCTCCCCAAAATATCAGTGCAAAATTTAATTTTATACTTCGATAGCTGCCTGATTTATAGCGTAATTACTATTGACAAAACTAATTTTGCCTTGAACTGTCAGGAATGGTGTACGAGTAAAATTTTCTGAATAACATAATATAACTAATGTATAAGTTCTGTGATCTATCTAAGGAATTTAGCTGAATCAGTGCTAATCATCCAGTATAGTTTTGCATGGGTTTATAGCAGCTACAAGGCTGCTACCTTCAACCTAGTTCGACATACCGTAATTCAGCACATCACAGACTCAAAAAATGAAATATCGGGGTTTTCACATTTCTAAGGCGAAAAATTTTTGCCTTCTTTCTAGCAGTCATCTCAGATATACTTTGCGCGTGGGAGCCGGACTAACGGCAATGCTTGTTGTTTGTAGTGGGTCAATACTACTACCTGGTGAGGTTAATGCTGGTGCTACTCACCCAGAAGGTATCGGCTCAACTCTCACAGCGCAAGCTCCGGCAACAGCCGCAGTGATTTACGTTAATCCAGCAAATGGTGCAGATAGTGCTGGTGCTGGTACAACGTCAGCTGCACCCTACAAAAGCATCAGTTTCGCTCTCAGTCAAGCCCAACCAGGTGCAGTTATTCAATTAGCACCTGGGAACTATAACCAGGAAAGTGGCGAAACCTTCCCGCTCTTGCTTAAACCAGGGGTGACACTGCGGGGTGATGAACCTACTAAAGGTGAGGGGATATTGATTACAGGTGGAGGTTTTTACACTAGTCGCACCTTTGCCAGACAGGACATTACCATCCTTGCCGACCAAGATACGACGATCGCCGGTGTCACCGTCACCAACCCAAATAGCCGGGGTACGGGTGTGTGGGTGGAGTCAACTAATCCCACTATCAAAAATAGTACTTTTACTAACAGTGTCAGAGAGGGTGTTTTTGTTACGGGTACAGGCAATCCCAAAATTGAAAGTAACCAATTTGTGCAAAACAAAGGCAATGGGATTTCAATTGCTAAAGCTGCTCAAGGAGAAATTCGGAATAACTTATTTCAGGATACTGGTTTTGGTCTAGCGATCGGTGGCACTTCCACACCCCTAATTGTGGAAAACCAAATCATCCAAAACCAAGACGGTCTTTTTATCTCAGAGTCAGCCAAGCCCGTATTGCGTAACAATGTCATTCAGAACAATAAGCGAGATGGCTTAGTAGCAACTGTTAATGCTCTACCCGACCTTGGCACTAACGAAAATCCTGGCGGCAATCTTATCCGCAATAACACTCGTTATGATGTGAACAACGCCACTAAAACCGGTCAAATTATCGCTGTTGGCAACGATATCGATCAGAAAAAGATTTTCGGCTCAGTAGATTTTGTTGCCGCAACTGTTAAACCGCCTGGAGGGTCTGTCGCATTTAAAGATGTGCCAGCAAATTACTGGGCAAAAAACTACATCCAAGCTTTAGCCTCCCAAAATATTATTGCTGGCTTTCCTGATGGCAGCTTTAAACCCAATGAACCTGTAACCCGCGCTCAATTCGCCACTATTGTCACTAAAGCCCTAACACCATCAGCCAAACGCCCAGTGATTAAGTTTAAGGATGTAGCAAGCAATTTCTGGGCTTACGCTGCAATTCAATCTGCTTACCAGAGTCAATTTGTTTCTGGTTATCCCGATGGCACTTTTAAGCCACAGCAGCAAATTCCCAGAGTCCAGGCGTTAGTCTCTTTAGCTAATGGTTTGGGCTTAACTACGAATAATCAGAATGTCCTTTCCTTTTACACCGATGCTGCCCAGATTCCTAATTATGCGATCGCACCTGTTGCTGCGGCAACTGCACGGCAACTAGTGATCAACTATCCTACAGCGAAGCAACTCAATCCTAACCGTCAAGCGACTAGAGCCGAAGTTGCTGCCTTTGTTTACCAGGCACTCGTCAATGCTGGACGTGCTCAACCAATTCCTTCATCCTATTTGGTAACAGCTCAGTAAATGCGTAGTACCGCAAGGCGGAAGTCAAAAGTCAAAAGTCAAAAGTCAAAAGTCAAAAAGCTTTAATTTTGGGCTTTCTGGCTGTAATGAAATAGTAAGCTAAAACACATCTAAGAAAGCATATCAAAATTTTATCAATATCTTGTGGGGTCGGCATCTTGCCCGCCCTGATTATGCAACTTAAATGCCGATTAGCTTAGGTTTATTTACGCCATGCTGTACTAGTTAGCAAATTGGAAGCGCCAGGCTGATAATTTGTCAGTCTGGCGCTTCCAATATAGTGAGTTTTCTTAATTTTAGGGGTCTTTAAATATAGCTGACCCCATTCATTTGAATGTGATTGGGTTTATAGTCAGGGTCTTTATATTGGCTGACCCCGTTTCAACGCTTTCTAATTTCTCAGAAATTTTTGCTTTTTGGAATTTCCTAATAATTTTTTTATTTTTTCTCTCTCATTGCTCAGATAGTGAAATCAGTAACTTGCGATAAAATTATGCTTAATGGCTATCTGAACGTGAACCATGACTGAGCAATTTGAAAAACGTCTTGAATGGTGTCTAGTTGCAAATGTGATTTCGGAGCAACCGTTTGGTGAAAACCATGAAATCCAGTATGGGACAAAGCATTTCAGTCCAAACACAAAGGTTTACTGTTCTGCTCAAATTTGGGGTGATGGTTACGATAAAATAGTTGTTGTAGGTCGTCATCGTGGCTCATCCAAATTAGTCAAAATGATTATCCATGAGAAGCGACTAACTAATTGGCGGGCACAATATGTCTATTTACCAAAGCTAAAAGGATCGTTTTATATGCGGCCTTGGAGATCAAAAGAACAGGTAGAAGGATTCGCTAAGAGTATATACCAGTGGCGAGAAGCAAAAAATGCGAGTAAGAAAGGCTTTGAAAAATTCCATCCCAATGAAGTTTTGATTTATGCTCTTATACTTGATAGAGTTGCTGATGTGCAACAAGCAATTGAGCGAGGAGCAGATGTTAACCACTTAAGTCATGATAGACTTACACCTCTAACACTTGCTTTGAGTCGAGGCTCCTATTCACCCTTAACTCGCTCGTATTCACCCTTAACTCAGTTTCTCTTAGAGAAAGGTGCTGATCTTAAAACCATTAGCTATGAGTTTATTGAAAATGTCACCCAAAATCCATCGCTGTATCCTGAACCTGTATTCAGGTTAGTTGAGCAAGCAATTGATGAACTATTTCCACACTCTCAAAAGTTTGATTAACGTTTTTTTATTGTTGTAGTCTCGGCGTTGTGGCGATAATGTTAACACAGGGTTATCGATGCCCAGTTTGTAATTTCAACTGTTGAACTGCCTTCAGGCATTAGGATTTTTACCCGATTGGGGGCGTTGTTGCCGACGCTGTTCCCAGCGCCAGAGGAAGACCATTAGGGCAACGATCGCTACTTGGAGAGCTAAACTAGGCAAAGCGCTCTCAACATCCCGTCCGGCAAGCACTTGGAAGAAAAAGACGAATGCACCGAGTGAGCCAGAAGCACCGAAAGCGATATAGATAAATTGTCGTAAACCGCGATAAGGAGCAGCTATTTCTGCTTTGAGGCTGGCGTATTGTTCAGGATTAAGCCGATTTTTGGGATTTTGATCCACCATGATTAAATCATGTTATACTTACAGATTGTGTACGCCGATGTGGCTCAGTTGGTAGAGCAGCTGATTCGTAATCAGCAGGCCGTGGGTTCGAGTCCCATCATCGGCTTTGGTAAAAGCATTACTCAATAGTCAAGTTTGACATAAATCAATGTACAGTGACTAATTATCTGTCGTCGGTGACACATTGATATCGTTGTGACAAATTATTCTCATCAAACCTAATAATTCGCTTCCGTATGTATTGGTGACAATTTATTGTCATCTTTCTGGAAAGCAACAATTTATATATGGAGCTTAGATAGATTTAAACCCCTATTATGGGACTACTATTTGATTTTTGAAAAGATACGTAGGGGAGCCAGTCGCGTGGGCGGGTTTCCCGACTTGAGCGTTAGCAACGCCGGAGCGTCACTGGCGTTGTTTTATCGGCGAGAGTTCGGCACCAAATCCTTACGAATGGTGCGTTACGGATTTCATCCTAACGCAGCCTATTGGCGTGGCAAGGCTAAAATGTTGCAAAAAAATTGTAGGTTGGGGAGCCACTGCGTTGCGCGGGTTCCCCGCGTTGTAGCAAGTGGCGTTGGAGGCTTTGCGTAACCCAACATCCTGATATGTGTTGGGTTGCGCTCCGCTCCACCCAACCTACATCTAATGCACAATTTTTTTGCTTGCCACGCCACTACAGTACTGATTTAACACCCCTACTCCGATTTTCAAGTCAGGTGGATTATTGCAGCAATGGAGTTGTGCCATTACCGTTACTTGACGCATTCGCAATTACAGCTTGAGTAGGTTGAGTAGTAAGAACCGCTATAAGTGGAGTAACTTTTGAACTAGATTGTTTATTTCGTTTTCGATTAGAGCCGCCAGCCTTGGAATACTCTATACTGTTTCTGCCGTAGACAGTTGCAACTCCACTTAGCATTCGTTCAGATATTTCGGAGAGAGCTTTATCCATCTGGGTTACTGTTTTACGCGATTCTTCCAGATTGGAAACCAGCGTATTATTAGCTTCTAGCACAGCACGGGTAGTGTTGATTAAGTGAGTGTAAGCTTCAATGGTTAACCCATGTCCTAAATCCAGATTTTCATCAATAGATTTAAGCAAGGCGAGACGAAGTTGGGCTTTGTCAATAGCAGCAGAACCACGAGTTTTTAAAGACATAACACATCATTTTTTAATAATTACTTTTTCAATATAGTGGAGTATCATTTTGCCTGAGATGGGTAGTTTTGTGGATTTATTTCATTAAAAGTTAAACGAAATAATTACGAGTTTGCCTGTGTTTTTACTCATTTTTCATATCGATTTGTTGTTTGAGAATAAGTACAATCAGCAACAGTAATCACAAAATCAATAAATGCGATCGCCGAAATAGCAATTGCGAACCCCGAAATAGCAATTGCCTACCCCGAAATAACAATTGCCTACCCCGAAATAGCAATTGCGTACCCCGAAATAGCAATTGCGTACCCCGAAATAACAATTGCGTACCCCGAAATAACAATTGCGTACCCCGAAATAACAAATGCGAACTCCGAAATAGCAATTGCGTACCCCGAAATAACAATTGCGAACCCCGAAATAACAAATGCGTTGGCGTAGCCCAACCCAGGCATCGCCAAAATCACAAACGATAAATTGAAACTGCTACGGGGCGATCGCTTAGAATAAAGCAAGTAATGAAAAGTCAATTCATTGAGCTTCAGCAAATGCCTTCCTACTTGGTCAATTTACCTGTTCAACTACAGCAAGAGATAGAGCAATGGGCAACTAGCCAAGGAATTTCCCTCGATCAATTTATTTTGTGGGCAGTAGCAGAAAAAGTTGCCTTCCTTCGCCATCAACTGAACGACCCCTCCTTTCCCTTGATTAGCTATCGTATTGGAAGCAGTGGCCAAAAAATTCCCGTTGTTAGTGGTACAGGAATTCGAGTGCAAACTCTAGCGATTGCTGCTCATCAGTGGGGCTGGTCTTGCGAGCAAATTGTCCAACAGTATGGTATTACTGAAGCTCAGATCAATGACGCACTGGGTTTTTACACTGCCCATCGTACCGAGATTGATGAAGCGATCGCTACAGAACAAGCAATTGAAACTGCTGGTGTCTAAACTCCTGCTGCATTTAGATGCAGACACCTCCATTAAAGCGTTGCATACGGCTCTAGTTGCTCGTGGTCATGATGTGACTCGCACTCCCAATGAATGGATGCCAGAAGATGCTAGCGATGAAATGCAATTGTTGAAAGCCACAGATAACGGACGGTGTATTTTTACCTTCAACATCAAAGATTTCTTGTCCTTGGTTATTCAGTATCCGCAGCATAGAGGCATTATTCTAGCGGCACAAAATAGTTGGAATTTGTCTGACCTCATTCAAGCATTGGATCGCTTGCTATCAGAAACTCAAGCAGAAGACTGGCCTGGGCAAATATGTTGGTTAAATCAATGGCGATGAGAATAGCGTATCAATTGAGAAACAGAACTTTGCGATCGCCAAAATAACAAATGCGTTAGCGTAGCCCAATCCAGGCATCCCCAAATCTATAATTGCAAACACAAAATGCGATCGCTAAAATCACAAATGCATTGGCGTAGCCCGCACTATTTTGTAGGATTGATATCTGCGGCGATTACTCTATTAATTGAATTAGATATTGACTAAGATTATGTAATAGTTTTTTATGCCTTTCTGTTGATATTGTGCCAATTGAGCCAATTATACTGTTACGAGTAATGACAGATAAAAAACTTAATCTAATAACAGATTGACGAACTAACCCACTGAATTTAAAATCATCATCATTAGGTGAAATGATTTCGTCAAAGTTAGGAATATATTGTTTTAATTGTGTACTAATCCCACATATCAAAAAGTCTTGATATTTTGGCATTTCTCTCAAAATCAGCGTAGGACGGTTTTTTATTTCTCCATTTGCTTGAGGAATAGGAGTTAGTATGATGTTACCTTCTTTCATAATTAGGGTTATATTCTTTAATTGATTCTATGGCATATTCTGGTTCATCTTCTGCATAACATTGATTTAAGTTATTTAAAGAGAAGGATTGCCAATTTTCTCTTTCTTCTGTATTGGTTTCTAAAACGGTTACATCTTCGACTTGTGGAAGTGTTGAAGATTTAGTGATTAAATATTCGGCATAATGTAAAAGTTCAATTTTCAGGGAACTGGGCAAATTTTCTATGATTTTCCATAGGGCTGTTTCGGTACTCATAATTACTCCTTTTGGAATTTAGAAGGATTAATATTACTTATGATTTTGATTGTAAAGTACAAGATCGGCAATCGCACTATTTTATAGAACCCATTTGATATCTTTTCTAGACATAGGAGGGTTGCCAGAAGGCTGTTTTAAACAACCTAGTAACCATAGGGCGGGAAATCATAGAGTAATTGCTGCAAAAGTATGAAATCTAGCTTTACACAAGACTTATAGACGGAAGAATAGATCCCAAATGGGTTCTATACTGCGGCTTTAACTGTCACAACCAGGGAAGCTTTGCCTCAATATTGGGCAACCACGCAAAATAATCTCGCAAATGCCTACATGGAGAGAATCAAAGGAGACAAGGCAGAGAATATCGAAAATGCCATCGCTGCTTATACTGCGGCTTTAACTGTCACAACCAGGGAAGCTTTGCCTCAATATTGGGCAACCACGCAAAATAATCTCGCAAATGCCTACATGGAGAGAATCAAAGGAGACAAGGCAGAGAATATCGAAAATGCCATCGCTGCTTATACTGCGGCTTTAACTGTCACAACCAGGGAAGCTTTGCCTCAATATTGGGCAACCACGCAAAATAATCTCGCAAATGCCTACATGGAGAGAATCAAAGGAGACAAGGCAGAGAATATCGAAAAAGCGATCGCTGCTTCTACTGCTGCTTTAATTGTCTACACCCCTTCAGCTTTTCCCCAACAATGGGCATTAAAGCAAAATAATCTCGCAAATGCCTACAGGGAGAGAATCAAAGGAGACAGGGCAGAGAACATCGAAAATGCGATCGCTCATTCCAGTCAAAGCCTCGAACTATCACTCAAACTCAGTTTCGCAGAAAGATTTTAACAAATCAATACAGTTAGCGATCGCCTTCATCGCTAGAGATAACCAAAAACTATAATGAATGCATAAAGCAACCAATACAGGCAAGGTTAGGAGAATCTAAATAATGCAGACTGATAGTATTTCAGAGCAAAGACTACTTGAAAAAATCCGCCAGCTACCTCCCGAAAAAGTTTTGCTAGTTGAAGATTTTATTGATTCTCTGAATCTGCAAAATACAGACCATAGCCTTACCTTTGCAGCAGCAAAACTTTCTGAACCAGTTCTGCTCAAAATCTGGGATAACCCTGACGATGCAGAATATGACAAACTATGAATTTGGTGATGTTATTTTAGTGCCGTTTCCCTTTACTGACCAAACTACTACTAAAAAACGTCCAGCAGTGGTTGTGAGTTCTAATAGCTATCAACGTGAGCGTTCGGATTTAATATTGATAGCCATCACCAGTCAAGCAAATCCAGCAACTTCCTTTGGTGAAATCACAATTACTGCATGGCGAGTAGCTGGTCTTCTCAAACCTTCAATTATCAAACCAGTTTTGACTACCATAGATAAAGGGCTAGTGATTAAAAAGTTAGGACGACTTGAGGAGCCAGACCTTCAGACTTTGCAAAACCTTTTTCTGACTATTTTGGGTTGATATGCGTAGTTTACCGCCGTAGGCATCGCTCCTTCAAATCAAAGCCTCTAAATATCACTCAAACTCAGTTTCGCAGAAAGCTTTTAACAAATCGATACAGTTAGCGATCGCTCCTAAATGAGCAATTTCATATCCATGTGTATTTTGGGTAGGAAATGCCAAACAAGCAGCACGCCCAACATGACCAAATTTCATCGCAATTGAAGCATCACTACCAAAGCTACTCAAAGTTGTTAACTGTACTGGCATATCGAGTTGCTTGGCACTATGGCGCAGTTGCCCATTTAGCCCCTCATCATATATCCCATAAGCATCTTGAGATAAAAGTACAGGACTTTCCCCATCTTTAACAGGATATTCCTCAGATAATGGACAAATTTCTAAAGCAATCAAGGCATCCAAACGCTGATTTTGGGTGAAAAATAGCGCCCCAATTGCTCCCACTTCTTCTTTTGCTGATGCCACTAAATAAACATCAACAACTGGCTGTTTCACGTTTTCAGCCAAAGCTAGCAAAATTGCAACAGAGGCTTTGTTATCCAAAGTGTAACCAGCAATATGATCCTTTAACCGAATTGGACGCTTCCGATGCTTGCCGATTACCATTCTAGTTCCAGGTCGAATGCCAGCTGCTTCTAATTCGGCAGATGTAAGCTTCGTTTCAATCCAGGCATTTTCCCACTTCACAGTAGTATCTTCCTGCTGCACTTTCTGGGGCGATTCATGGGAAACATGGCGGGAACCAAAGCTGAGAATACCATTAATCGTTTCGTTGTCTCCCAGTAAATCTACAACGCCTTCGCCGTAAACCCACGGGAAAGAACCGCCGAGTTTGCTGACTTTGACACGACCTTCATCACCGATATTCTTGACAATTGCGCCAATTTCGTCTTTGTGTGCGGTGATAGCGATCGCTCGGTCTGGATTTTTCCCTGGAATTTTCGCAATAATATTATCGGCGCGATCGCACCAGACTTCCACACCTAGCGCCGCAAATCGTTGCATCAACAACTGGTTAATCTCGGCTTCTGCACCACTAGGAGAATGGTGCATGACTAATTCTTCAATAATTTGAAATAAGCGATCGTAATCCCACATCAATACAGTTAGCTCAGTTTTCAACTGTTATATGAGACTATTGTGCATCAACAACCCGACCTGCTGATACAAGTGCTGACCTTTTTTGTTGACGCTTCAGCACTCCTACCGCACCAAAAGCACCAAGGGCTAAAATCCCCAAGTTGATCGCAGGTTCAGGGACAGACTTAGCCTCAATCGCCGCCAGTGCTGCATCTGCTATCACCTGATGAGCAGCCGTGGTTGGGTGGAAACCGTCCCAGACGAGAAACTTGTTGTTACCTGGGTTACATATATCTAGCCTAGATAGACAAGACTCGGTTACATTCGTAAAACCTAATGCACTTGCCTGATTAAATAAAGAATAAGTATCAACAGAGAAGATGTTGAGATTTGGGTTTTGACTCAAAGCGCTCACAGTTTTTGCTAAACCTAAGTTAAACTCATTAGTCGATTTGCTAAGAGTTGTAGGGTTGCGATCGTTGATTTTCGCTGCTGGTAGCTGTCCCAAATCTGGCAAGTTAAACACCAAAATATTTTTCGCGCCCACTCCTACCAGAGTATTCAACGCCAGGGATATATTATTGATTGGCGTGCTAGAGTCTTTGGGGTTGAGAAAAAAGAAATCATTTGCACCTCCCCACAATGTATAAAGTGCATTTGAATCAGCAGTTTGATTATTTGCTTTCAGAGTTCCAGCAAAACCAAGGACTTGTTTGAGTACTCCCGGTAAATTTGGATTGGGAACTACAGCATTACCTAAACCAGAGCCAGCACCACCGAAAGCGAAGTTTATCCCTTGGGTAGGAGGTGTGGAAGCAATAGTAGTCAATAAAGTAGGCTTTAATCCTAGCTGATCTCCGAGATAATCTACCCAGAGCGGCCCATCGGAAAAACGTCCTTCAAAGTTAGGTGGGCTTGCAGGGTATGTTTTAGCCGTAGCATTATATATATTGCCTGTATCGGAAAGACTATCACCAAATACATAAAGCTGATCAAAACTCGCAGCCGAGGCTTTGGTCGGCAACATGAAAGAAAATAGAACAAATCCTGCTGCTACAGCTTGTTTTTTCATATTCGTTTTACCTGTGGTATTTTTTAGTTTGTTTAAAAGTAATGAAAGGGTGATAGTCTGACAAATTGTCGTTTGACTTACTTTAAAACTAAGTACGTCTATTGAGTTCATTTAGGTTGTTTTACTTAACTATGCCCCAAAAGTTCATCAAACACAGGTAAAAACGCTGAAAATACTTAGATTTACAATTTATTGAGAAAAAATAGGTATATTACAGAGAAATGGCAAAATTTACATATTAAAGGATGGTAATCCTCCACTTTTATGGTATAGGGAGACTAACCGCGCTTTAACTTTAAAGCTTCAGCAGCCGATACACCCTCACCCTGAGTGCCGAAGTACCACAAAACCGTAGCAGCTTCAGCACGAGTTACTGATTTTTTGGGTTGAAACAGAGTCGTATAACCAAACACCCGCCGAATATTCGATTGTTCGCTATTTTGGTAATCAGCCAACACTGCTCTTAAAGCCTTGGGGTCAATTCGCGCTGCATCCTGGAAACCCCAGGTTTGTTTAACTGCATCTAAGTTAGCAGAGGGTAAAGCTTGGCGAGTATCTAGGGGTAATTTCCACAGCAGCAACTGTTCCCGCGTTAGGGGTGCATCAGGACGAAACAAAACTGCTGTAGAATCTCCAGACAAAGGACTAGGAATTAACCCAGCTTCGGCTAATCCCTGAATTGCTGGAAAATCAGGGTCTTTTGCCGACACATCACCAAAAACTGGTTGAGTACTTTCTGATACCAAGCGAATTTGTTTAGCGGGATTGCTGGCATACATCGCATTGTTAGCAGCAATTAGCCAACGGGCGTATTCCCGATGTGTAACGATTTTACTGGGTTCAAACTGGTTAGTTGTGCTAGTAGAGTTGCTCTTAGTTGCCTTTGGTTCCACAGACAAAACACCTAATGCAGCTAAGTCTTGGATATGTTGCCGCCATTCTTGCGGTACCTTATTGAGATCGTTGAATGCCTGAGATTCAGGTGTGGCTGTAAGAGTTATTTGGTTATTAGCGGTGCTTGGTGGCTGTGCTGTCAAGTTTGCGGGTGATACCGGGCCAATGAACTGGGGATTACCTGGTTGAGAAACGGCGTTAGTAGTTTCGTTAGGATTTGTATTTGGAGTAGGTTGTGCCGTTGCAGTACTATTCGGTACGTACTGAATCAATAATTCAGTGGCTGTTTGGGGTTGATTGGGTGTGGCGTTAGTAACTGATTTAGGCTGAATGGAAACCTTCAACAGCAAATCATTACGACGTGCCTCAAAGCCACCTCCGGCATCATCTGTTGGCTGTTGCAAAATCTGCCAGTTATTTGTTTGAAACTGGCTGCGATAAAAGCTAGCAATAAAGTTGCTGGGATCAGAACTCAACCAACGAGTTGAGACTCTGTTTTCTGAACCGCTAGCAGGTGTAACTTCCTGTAGTTTGGCATTGGAATATAGGGGGATATCTTTGGGAAAATCAGCTGGTAACTGAATTGTTGATTCGTTTTGCTGTGCTTGCGCTTGATTACCCTGAGATTCTCCAAAGACAACTGGATTGGTTTGCAGCTTCGGATCTGCCGCCAAAGATTCCTCAAGGTTTTTGGCGACTGGATTGTTAGCACAGGCTGTTAACGAAGTGATTAGAACAGCCCAAATTAGAAATACAGCTGGACGTTTACAGGGAAGCACAGGAAATCACAAATTGAGTTTCAATTCCTACCCTAGCGCAGACTGTTCATTAAATGGGAATGGGAATGGGGGGATTGCGCCTTGCTCTTTTCCACTCCCCCTGCTCCTCTTCCTATTTGTGAAGATGATCATATCTCAAAAAATTAGTAAACGGTAGCAAAAGCTACCGTGTTGTCTTTGTTGTACAGCCATTAGGTTTTATTCCCATGCTTATTTATAGAATTCCCTAAAATTCTGGCAAACTAACATTGAAAGTAAAAAAAACACAAATAAATCTGGAATGCTTGCTAGATAATAGTTTTGTGATTTTGCTGCTCTATTTACTTCTGAGATGAGGGTTAGAGCCACCCACTACGAACTGATCAAAATTAATCTGGCAGACTACTAGTACCGCAAGGCGGAAGTCAAAAGTCAAAAGTCACGCATAACTGTATTCCAAGCTCTTGCGCTATTTGAAATGGTATGTTTATTTACGCGCCCACTGTACTAGATGGTGAATCAATTTTTCAGATAGTTCTGGAAATATTCAATTACCAGAGGATATAACTGAGTGAACTACCCACACTGACTTGGAGTACCAAGTACAGTGTCGGCTTCTGTAATCA